>NZ_SSDJ01000140.1 GCF_004794465.1 Microbacterium sp. K24
CGGCGTCTACCCGTTCGACCACCCGATCATCGCCGCCCTCCCTCCCCAGGGAGCCCACGCATGAACCCGCTCCCCAGCGAGGTCGGCGAGGGGCTGAAGGCCGCGTTCCGCGCACACCCCGCGGGCGTCGCGATCATCACGGCGGCCGGACCCGACGGCCCGGTCGGGCTCACGGCCTCGAGCGTCTCCTCGGTCGCGGTCGACCCCGCAGCGATCGCCTTCTCGGTGACGAGGGCCACCGGCAGCGCGGGTGCGATCCTCGCGGCCGACTCCTTCGTCGTGCACCTCATCGACGACGATCACTCCGCCCTCGCGGAGACCTTCGCCGTCAGCGGCAGCGAGCGCTTCACCCCGGCCCAGGGGTGGCGGACCCTGCCGACCGGTGAGCCGCATCTCGCCGCGGCCCGCGTCGCCCTGCGCTGCCGGCCCATCCAGACCGTGCCGGTCGGCTCGTCGACCGTGGTCATCGCCGAGGTGCTCGAGGTGCTTCCCGGAACCCCCGGTCGTCCCCTCGTCTACCTCGACCGCCGCTTCCACCCGCTTCCGTAGAAACCCCCTCTGAAAGGACGCCATGTCTGCTCTCTACACTCTCCCCGAGCTGCCCTACGACTACGCGGCGCTCGAGCCGCACATCTCCGGCAAGATCATGGAGCTGCACCACTCCAAGCACCACCAGGCCTACGTGACGGGCGCGAACACCGCGCTCGAGCAGCTCGCGACCGCCCGCAGCGCCGGGGACCTCGCGAACGTGAACAAGCTCGAGAAGGACCTCGCCTTCAACCTCGGCGGCCACATCAACCACTCGGTGTTCTGGCAGAACCTCTCGCCCGAGGGCGGCGGCGCTCCGGAGGGCGAGCTCGAGGCCGCGCTCGTCGACGCCTTCGGATCGATCGACGCGTTCCGCGCCCACTTCACCGCCACCGCGCTCGGTGTGCAGGGGTCGGGCTGGGCCGTGCTCGCCTGGGACAGCGTCGGTGCGCGACCGGTCATCTTCCAGCTCTTCGACCAGCAGGGCAACGCCCCGCTCGGCGTCACGCCGCTGCTGCAGCTCGACGTGTGGGAGCACGCCTACTACCTCGACTACCTCAACGTGCGCGCCGACTACGTCAAGGCGTTCTGGAACCTCGTGAACTGGCCCGACGTGCAGGCGCGTCTGGCTGCGGCACGCACCGCGACGGCGGGGCTCATCGTCGCGTCGTGACCTGAGCGGGCTCGAACTTCTGCGGCCAGTCCGAACTTCTGCGGCCTGAACGGCCCGGATCGGCCGCAGAAGTTGCCATCGGCCGCAGAAGTTCGGGCGCCCGATCAGCCCTTCGTGTACCAGACGGCCGTGTCGACGGGCAGCGTCGTGCCGTCGAGCGGCTGGCTCGACAGCACGACCTGCGCGCCGGCCGGCAGCTTGAGCGGGGCGGTGCCGAGGTTCGCCATGACGTGCACGTCGCCGCGGCGGAAGGCCACGGCATCCGCCCCCGCGTCTTCCCAGACGAGTGAGCCGCTGCCGAAGCCGTGCTCGCACCGGGTGGCCAGCAGCTGCTTGTAGAGCGACAGGGTCGAGGTGGGGTCGGCCTCTTCGACGTCGCGGGCGTAGCTCGCCCACGACGCGGGCTGGGGCAGCCACGAGGCACCCGTGTCGTTGAACCCGAAAGCCGGGCCCTCGGCGGTCCAGGGCAGCGGCACGCGGCATCCGTCCCGTCCGTAGCGCTCACCGTTCGTGCGGAACCAGGTCGGATCCTGGCGGAACGCGTCGGGGATCTCCATCGCCTCGGGAAGGCCGAGCTCCTCGCCCTGATACAGGTACGAAGACCCGGGGAGAGCGAGCATCAGCGTCGTCGCCGCGCGAGCGCGGGCGAGACCGATCGCGGCATCCGGCTTGTCGGGCGTGTTCGGGCCGATGCCCTCGCCCTGCGGGTTGTCGGCCGTCAGCGCGAGGCGGGTCGCGTGTCGCACGACGTCGTGGTTCGACAGCACCCAGGTGCTGGGGGCGCCGACCTCGCCGAAGGCGTCGAGCGACTCGCGGATGACGTCGCCGAGCGCCTTCGCGTCCCACGCCGTCTGCAGGTACGGGAAGTTGAACGTCTGGTGCATCTCGTCATGACGCACCCACAGCGCGGTCTTCTTGAGCGTGGGCAGCCAGGCCTCGCCGCACAGCGCGCGGTCGCCGTCGTACGCGGCGAGCACCTCGTGCCAGTCGCGGTAGATGTCGTGCACGGCGTCCTGCCCCCAGTACGGCACGTTCGCCTCGGCGCCGCCCATCGAGTCGGCGTCGGCCGGCGGCGTGTAGTCGGGCAGTCCGTCGGCCTTGATCATGCCGTGGGCGACGTCCACGCGGAAGCCGTCGACGCCACGGTCGAGCCAGAAGCGCAGGATCGAGCGGAACTCCTCGCGCACCTCTTCGTTGCTCCAGTCGAAGTCGGGCTGCGTGGGGTCGAAGATGTGCAGGTACCACTGGCCGGGGGTGCCGTCGGCTTCGGTGATGCGCTCCCACATGCCGCCGCCGAACACGGACTCCCAGTTGTTCGGGGGCAGCTCGCCGTTCTTCCCCTTGCCGTCGCGGAAGATGTACCGCGCGCGCTCGGGGCTGCCCGGTGCCGCCTTGAGGGCGGCCTGGAACCAGGCGTGCTGAGCGGAGGAGTGGTTCGGAACCAGGTCGACGACCACCCGGATGCCGCGGGCATGGGCCTCGGCGAGCATCTCGTCGAAGTCGGCGAGGGTGCCGAACAGCGGATCGACGTCGCGGTAGTCGGCAACGTCGTAGCCGGCGTCGCGCTGAGGGCTGGTCATGAAGGGGCTCAGCCAGATCGCGTCGACGCCGAGGTCTTTCAGAGAGTCCAACCGCGCGGTGATGCCCGGGAGATCGCCGATGCCGTCGCCCGAGGCGTCGGCGAAGGAACGGGGGTAGATCTGATAGATGACGGCGCTGCGCCACCACTCGGAACCGGGGGCTGCGATCTGCTCGAGCTGTGCCATGGGACCAGGCTACAGGCCCGCCAGCGCAGGAATCGAATCGGTTCGATCGGCGGACGGACCCTGCCCGGGCGACCGCGGGGAGTAGCCTGACGGCATCCGATTCGAGGAGGCAATGATGGTTCCCGAGATCAACTACTGGGCGGTTCTGCTGGCCACGGCGTCGAGCATGCTCGTCGGCGCGATCTGGTACACCCCGAAGGTGTTCGGCACACGGTGGGCGAAGCTCGCGAACGTCGACATGGACCGACCGGCGGCGACGGCGGCCTGGCCCATCATCACCACCGTCATCGTGAGCTTCATCACCGCCTGGGTGCTCGCGGGGGCCTCGTCGATCGCCTGGCACTTCTACGGCGGACCGTTCTTCTGGGGCACGATCGTCACGGGCGTGACGCTGTGGGCCGGATTCACCGCGGCGCGGTTCATCACGCACGACGCCTTCGAGGGCCGCTCGACGAGGCTGACGACGCTCAACATCGCGCACGAACTGGTGACCGTACTCGTCATGGCCGTGCTGATCGGCGTCTGGCCGCCCGCGCTCGGTTAGGAGCGCGGGCGGACCGAGGGCCCGATCAGGGAGTCGGCATGCCGCCGTTCACGTTGAGGGTCTCGCCGATGACGTAGCTCGACTCGGCCGACGCCAGGAAGACGTAGGCGGGGGCGAGCTCGGCGGGCTGTCCCATGCGTCCGAGCGGAGTGTCCTCGCCGAACTCCGGGAGCTTCTCCTGCGGCTGACCGTCGCTGGGCTGCAGCGGGGTCCAGATCGGCCCGGGGGCGACGGCGTTCACGCGGATGCCCTTCGGGGCGAGCTGGTCGGCCAGGCCCTTCGTGAAGGCGTTGATGGTCGCCTTCGTGGAGGCGTAGTCGACGAGTATGCCCGACGGCGCATATGCCTGGATCGACGTGGTGTTGATGATCGTCGACCCGGCGGGCAGGTGCGGCAGAGCGGCCTTCGTGATCCAGAACATCGCGTAGACGTTGGTCTTGAAGGTGTCGTCGAACTGCTCGTCGGTGATGTCGGTCAGCGACTCCTGGTAGATCTGCTTGCCGCCGTTGTTGACGAGGATGTCGAGGCCGCCCAGTGCAGCGACGGCATCCGCGACGAGGGACCGGCAGTATTCGGGGTCGCGGAGGTCGCCGGGGAGGGTGGCGACGTTCGCTCCGGCCTCGCGGAGGATGCCGGCGATCCGGGCCGCGTCCTCCTCCTCTTCCGGCAGGTAGGACAGGGCGACGTCGGCGCCCTCGCGGGCGAAGGCGATCGCCGTGGCGGCGCCGATGCCGGAGTCGCCGCCGGTGATGAGGGCCTTGCGCCCCTTGAGGCGGTCGCTGCCGCGGTAGCTCTCCTCGCCGAGGTCGGCCTTCGGGGCGAGGTCGGCGTCGAGCCCGGGCTCGGGCATGTGCTGCTTCTCGGGCTCGATGTCCGAGTAGAGCTCGGCGGGGTTGACGAAGGTGTACTGGTCACGGGACATGAGCTGTCCTCTCCTTGTTCCTTGTGGGCGGTTCCTTGTGGGCGGTCGGGGGGTCGGTGCGGCGCTCATCGCGCGCCGAGCAGGTCTTCGGGGACGATGTCGCGGATCGTCATCGCGGCGGACAGGAAGGCGAGATGGCTCAGAGCCTGAGGGGTGTTGCCCCAGGCGGATCCGTCATCGGCGTCGATCATCTCGGCGTAGATGCCGACGTCGTTGGCGAGACCGACGAGATCATCCATCAGCGCGAGTGCCTCCTCGTGCCGGCCCACGCACGCCAGAGCCTCCACCCGCCAGAACGCGCAGGCGACGAAGGTCTTCTCCTCGGCGCCCGCACCCGTGTACCGGTACATGAGCGACCCGGTGCCGACGTCGTCGGTGAGGGCGTCGATCGTCGACGACATGCGCTCGCCCCGGTCGAAGCCGCTCGGGGCGTGCAGGAGCACCGAGGCGTCGAGCTCGTCGGTGCCGGCGAAGAACACGTAGGCACGGCGTTCCGCGGACCAGCAGTTCTCGTCGATCCAGCGACGGATGCGGTCGCGCTCCGCGCTCCAGCGTTCGGCGCTGCCCGGGATGATCCCGGCATCCGCGAGTGCGACCGCGTCGTCGAGCGCCTTCCAGCAGCCCATCTTCGAGGACGTGTAGTGGCGCAGCTCGGCGAGCTCCCACATGCCGGAGTCCGGATTGCGCCACAGATCGCAGGTGCGATCCGCCATGTCGGCCAGCAGACGGGCCGTGCCTGCGTCGAGGATGTTGCCCGCGTCGACGTAGGTGCGGCAGATCGCGAGGAGGTCGCCGTACACTCCCAGCTGCAACTGGCCGCTGGCGGGATTCCCGGTCACCACCGGTCCGATTCCGCGCCAGCCCGGCACGTCGTACTCCGTCGGCTCGGGAACGAGATCGCCGTCGAGCGTGTACATGACGTGCAGCTCCGGGCCCTGGTCGCGGATCGTGCGCAGCAGCCAGGAAAGCGCGGCGTGGGTCTCCTCGCGCAGTCCGAATCGCACCAGCGCGTGCGTGCTGTACGCGAGATCGCGCACCCATGCGTGGCGGTAGTCCCAGTTCTTGCCGCCCTCCGCGCGCTCCGGGAGCGACGTGGTCGCGGCCGCGGCGATGGCTCCCGTCGGGCTGTGGATCAGCAGCTTCAGGGCGAGGGCGCTGCGCTGCACGTGCTTCTCCCACGGTCCCTCGTAGGAGAAGACCGACGACCAGTGCTGCCAGTTCTGCACGGTCCGGTCGACGCCGTCGTCGACGTTGCGGGGATCGGGGAAGTGCAGCGGCTCATCATGGGTCGACGCCAGCGCCAGCAGGTGCCGGGAGCCCGGAGAGGTCGTGAAGGCTCCGTCGAGCAGCGGCCCGGTCGCGCCGTCGGGGTCAGGTCGCTTCGGGCCGTGGTCGAAGCCGACCACGACGAACGCCGTCGCACCGCTGCGGATCACGGTGCCGTGCGGGGTGCTCTCCATCCACGGCGCAGCGGTCTGCAGCGACGACCCCGGGTGCACGCGCCACCGCATCGGCACCTCGCCGTCGATGCCGTCGACCCGCCGGGCGAGCTCTGCCCACGGCAGCCGACCGGCGATGCCGGAGACGAGGGCATCGGTGACGCGCACGCTTCCGGCATCCGTGCGGAAGGTCGTCTCGAGGACGTTCGTGCCCGGGATGTATCGGCGTTCGCTCTGGAACTCCGCCGTCGGCTGGAGCTCCAGGCATCCGCCGGTGTCCTCGTCGAGCAGCCGCGCGAAGACGGGCAGATCCGTCAGCTCCGGCAGCGGAAGCCAGTCGATGCTCCCGTCGAGCCCGATCAGTGCGACCGTGCGCCCGTCGCCGATCGGCGCGTACGAGGCGAGCGGGCGATCGGAGCGAACGGGGGGCATGCCCTCATCGTGCGCCGAGCGGTCACCGTCGGGCAAAAGCCTTGACGGTTCCGCTCGCGGTGTTATACGCGCACGCCCGAAGGAGAAGGAAACCCTAGACCTTCGCCACTACTCCGATGACTTTCCCGCATGAAAGGCTCCAGGGGCGGCCCCTGGCCGTCACCCCGCGACTCGACACTTCCGATCGAAGGCTTTCCATGACCGGTTCTCCGCGCCGATCGGCGCCTTGGGCGATCATCGCCGCGCTCGTCGCCGCGGCCGTGTTCGCCGGGACGGCGCCCGCCGCCTCGGATGTCGGCTCGCCAGGGGAGGAACCCGTGCCCGAGACCGTCGATGCCGCACAGTCCGTCGCGCTGGCGTACGAGTTCCTGGATGCCCGCGTCGACGAGTTCTGCGACGACGCGGACCGCTGCCTTCCGCGCAGCTATCAGGGCGGATTCTTCACGACGCCGAGCTGGGACTTCACGCCCTCGTTCGTCTACGACGACGCGCTGGTGGTCATCGCCTACACCGCCCGCGGGCTGCCGGACGACCTCCGCCGCGCGCAGACGATCGGCGACACCCTGCTGTTCGTGCAGGACGAGGACCCGATCGGCGACGGCCGCGTCCGCACGTCGTACGAGCCGCACGGCATCCGACAGGGACGCGTGGAGATCACCGGCCCCGGCACCTTCACCGGCAACCAGGCGTGGGTGGGGATGGCGCTCACGCGCCTGTTCCACGCGACCGGTGAGCAGAAGTACCTCGACGGCGCGCTGCGCATCGGCGAGTGGGTGCAGGCGAACACGGCCGACATGGCGCGCGCCCCCTTCGGCTACACGGGCGGCCAGACCGACGACGGAACCTCGCTCGTGTGGAAGTCCACCGAGCACAACAGCGATCTGGCCGGGTTCTTCACGCAGCTGGCCGAGCTCACCGGCGACCCGGTCTGGGCGGAGCGGGCCTCCGTCGCCGCGGGCTTCGTCGCGGCGATGCAGAGCGCCGACGGCCACGTCGACACCGGCACCCTCCTCGACGGCTCGACGGTCAACACCCATCCGATCCCGCTGGATGCCCAGACGTGGAGCGCGCTCGCCACCGGTGACGCCCGTTACGGCGCTGCACTGGACTGGACGCTCGCTCACCTCATCGCGACCGACGGACCGTACACGGGGCCGTCGATCAGCGACGTCGACGTGTCGAAGGCGTGGTTCGAGGGCGGCGGCCACCTGGCGCTCGCGCTCGAGCTGCGCGACGCCCCCGGCGACGCCGAGCATGCGGAAGAGCTGCTGAGCAGCATCCGGCAGGCACAGCTCGACGCCCCGAACGGCGACGGCAAGGGCATCGTCGCGACGTCGAACGACGGCCTGGACTCCGGGTTCGGCGACCTGTACTACGCGAGTCTGCACTCGGGCACGACCGCCTGGTACCTGCTGGCGGCGGCCGGGGACAACCCGTTCCGCCTGCCGGTCGACTGAGTCGTAGACCGGGCGGGGGTCAGGCTGCGACGCGCGCGACGGCGGCGACCGCGCTCGTGAAGAAGGAGAGCCCGTCGATGCCGCTGCGCATCGCGACGGCGGTGTCGGGGCCGAACCCGGGCTCGACCGAGTGCTCGGGGTGCGGCATGAGTCCCACGACGTTGCCTGCCTCGTTCGTGAGACCGGCGATGTCGCGCAGCGAGCCGTTCGGGTTCACCCCGGCGTAGCGGAACGCGACCAGGCCTTCGCCCTCGAGGCGGTCGAGCGTCGACTCGTCGGCGATGTAGCCGCCGTCGCCGTTCTTCAGCGGGATGACGATCTCCTGGCCCGTGCGGAAGGCGTTCGTCCAGGCGGTGTCGGAGTTCTCGACGACGAGCTTCTGGTCGCGACGCACGAAGTGCTGGTGGTCGTTGCGGATCAGGCCGCCGGGCAGCAGGTGCGCCTCGACGAGCATCTGGAATCCGTTGCAGATGCCGAGGATCGGCATGCCCTTGGCTGCGGCATCCTTCACCTCCGCCATGATCGGCGACAGCGCGGCGATGGCTCCCGCGCGCAGGTAGTCGCCGTAGCTGAAGCCGCCGGGGAGCACGAGGGCGTCGACGCCCTCGAGGTCGTGCGAGCCGTGCCACAGGGCGACAGGCTCGGCGCCGGCGATGCGCACGGCGCGCTGCGCGTCGCGGTCGTCGAGCGAGCCGGGGAAGGTGACGACGCCGATGCGCACGGTCATTCGACGACCTCGACGCCCACGACGTCTTCGATCACGGAGTTGGAGAGCACCTCGTCGGCGACGCGCTTGGCCTCGGCGAGCAGCTCGTCGGTGACCTCGCCCTCGACGGTGAGCTCGAAGCGCTTGCCGATGCGGACATCGCTGAAGCCCTCGACGCCGAGGCGGGCGAATGCTCCCGAGACGGCCTTCCCCTGCGGGTCGAGCAGTTCAGACTTGGGCATGACGTCGACGACGATGGTGGGCATGAATGGCTCCGGAAGTCGCGGGCGGACGGGCATCCTCAGTCTACTCTTCGCCGAGACCCCGGCTTGTCGTCGAGACCCCGGCCTACGGGCGGTGCGAGGTGGGGGTTTCGACGCTAACCCGGGGTCTCGGCGCGCAGCGGGGGAGGGAGCGCGACTCAGGCGTGGAAGACGGTGTGCAGGTCGCCGATGGCCGCGCGTCCGCCGAGGCCGTCGATCTCGAACAGCACCGAGATGCCGGCGACGTGGCTGCCGAGGCGTTCGACGAGCTCGCGCCCGGCGGCGAGCGTGCCGCCGGTGGCGAGGACGTCGTCGATGAGCAGCACGCGGGAGCCGGCGGGCAGATCGTCGTGCATCTCGATGGTCGCGGTGCCGTACTCGAGGGCGTAGTCGACGGATGCCGCGGGGCGCGGTAGCTTGCCGGCCTTGCGGATCGGGATCAGGCCGACGCCGGCCGCGATGGCGGCTGCTCCGGCCAGGATGAACCCGCGCGCCTCGATGCCGGCGACCACGTCGAACTGCCCGGCGAAGGGCTCGATGATGGCCTCGGTCGTGACGCGGAGGGCTTCGGCGTCGGCGAGCAGCGGGGTGATGTCGCGGAAGACGATGCCGGGTTCGGGGTAGTCCGGGATGCTGCGGATCAGCGAGGCGGCGCGGACGAGGGCGGGGGAGAGCGGGGCTTCGGGCACCGGGCAAGGCTACTCGCTCTGCCGCGCTTGACATTCGTGGGAGCGCTCCCATAGAGTGACGTCTCAGTTCGTGGGAGCGCTCCCACGGCTTCCCGACGCACTACATGCACCACATCGCACGACCCGCACACAAAGGAGTGAACCGTGAACACACGTGCCCGCAACCGGATCCTGGCGACTGCCGCCGTGGCATCCGTCTCCGCCCTCGCCCTGGCCGGATGCTCCGGCAGCACCGGCGCCGCAGAAGGCGGCGGCGACGAGGACGTCACGCTGACCGTCACCACCTTCGGCACCTTCGGCTACGAGGACCTCTACAAGGAATACGAGAAGGCCCACCCGAACGTCACGATCGAGGCGACCAACATCGACACCGGCGGCAACGCCCGCACCGACGCCTTCACGAAGATCGCCGCCGGCTCCGGCCTCAGCGACATCGTCGCCATCGAGGAGGGCTGGCTCGGCGCTGTCATGGACGTCTCCGACACCTTCGTCGACCTGCGCGACTTCGGCATCGAAGACCGCAAGGACGACTGGGTCGACTGGAAGTACGGACAGGCGACGGATGCCGAGGGCCGCGTCATCGGCTACGGCACCGACATCGGTCCCAGCGGCATCTGCTACAACGGCGCCGCGTTCGAGGCTGCCGGCCTGCCGAGCGACCGCGAGTCCGTCGCCGAGCTGCTGGACGGCGACTGGGAGAACTACTTCGCCGTCGGCGCCGAGTACACCGAGAAGACCGGCAAGGCCTGGTACGACCACTCCGGCTTCGTCTGGAACGCCATGGTCAACCAGCTCGACGAGGGGTACTACACCGCCGACGGCGAGGTGAACGTCGAGGGCAACGCCGAGCTCAAGGAGCGCTTCGAGCTGCTCGGGGCCGCGACCGAGGGCGGCCAGTCCGCCGCGCAGACCGCGTGGGACTGGAACGGCGGCAAGTCGTTCGTCGACGGCACCTTCGCGACCTTCGTCTGCCCGGGCTGGATGCTCGGTGTCGTGCAGGGGCAGGTCGAGGCCGGCGGCGGCGATGCCGCGACCGGCTGGGACTTCGCCGATGTGTTCCCGGGAGGGGCGGCCAACTGGGGTGGCGCGTTCCTGTCGATCCCGGAGAGCTCGCAGCACCAGGAGGCGGCCGCCGAGCTCGCCGACTGGCTGACGCAGCCCGAGCAGCAGGTGAAGCAGTCCGCCGCGGCGGGCAACTTCCCCTCCACGGTGAAGGCGCAGGAGACGCTCGCCTCGGAGGCGACGCCGAACGCGTTCTTCAACGACGCTCCCACCGGTGCGATCCTCGCCGAGCGTGCCAAGGGCGTGGTGGCGCAGTTCAAGGGCGCCGACGACTCGGTCATCCAGGAGAACGTCTTCGGACCGGCGCTCAGCAGCCTCGACCGCGGTGAGACCGACACCCAGGGCGCCTGGGATCAGGCCATGACACTGCTCAAGGACCTGGTCGACTGAGCCGTCTTCCTCTTCCGGTCGCAGTTCCTGTCGTTGCCAAGCCCTTCGAGCGACAGGAACTGCGACCGGGACCGCGATCGCACGCCTAGACAAGGAAGACTCATGACTCTCACCGAAGAGCGCGCGGCCACGGCATCCGCTCCGCCGCCGAAGACGGATGCCGCATCGAAACGGCCATGGCGCCACCGGCTCTCCCGGTTCGACCAGAATGCCTCGCCGTACCTCTACATCTCGCCGTTCTTCCTGCTCTTCGGGCTGGTCGGCCTGTTCCCGCTGCTGTACACCGTCTGGGTCGCGGTGCACGAATGGGACCTGCTGAAGGGCGAGGGGGAATTCGTCGGCGTCGGCAACTTCGTCGAGATCCTCGGCGACGCGATGTTCTGGAACTCGATCGGCAACACGCTGAGCATCTTCCTGCTGTCGGCGATCCCGCAGCTGGCGGTCGCGCTGGTGATCGCGTATCTCCTCGACCGGGGCCTTCGCGCCCCCACCTTCTGGCGCATGAGCGTGCTCATCCCGTTCGTGGTCACCCCGGTGGCGGTCGCGATCATCTTCTCGAGCATCTTCAACGAGGCCGACGGTCTCGCCAACAACCTGCTCAACCTCATCGGCATCGCCGACCAGGAATGGAAGCACAACACGGCCCTGTCGCACATCGCGATCGCCGTCATGGTGAACTTCCGCTGGACCGGCTACAACGCCCTCATCCTGCTCGCGGCGATGCAGGCCGTGCCGCGGGATCTGTACGAGTCCGCCGCCCTCGACGGGGCCGGCGCCGCTCGACGCTTCTTCTCGATCACGATCCCCACGATCCGCCCGACGCTGATCTTCGTCATCATCACCGCGACGATCGGCGGGCTGCAGGTGTTCGCCGAACCGCGGCTGTTCGACGTGTCGACCGCCGGCGGCATCGGCGGCAGCGACCGCCAGTTCCAGACCACGGTGCTGTTCCTCTGGGAGCTCGCCTTCTTCCGGCGGAACCTCGGTGAGGCATCCGCCGTCGCCATCCTGCTCTTCCTGCTCATCGTGGGCATCGGCGTGATCAACTTCCTGATCTCCCGGCGCATCGCCACCGGCAGCGATCCGACCACCCGCGCCGCTCGCCGTCGCGCCCGCTCGACCCGACGGAACTCGACCAAGGAGGACGCGCGATGACCGCCACCCAGGCTCTCAGCGTGCCGGAGAGGATCCGTCGCCGTCGCCCCGCGACGGGCGGCAACGCGGGAATCGGCAGCCGCCCCGGCTTCCTCACGTACGGCCTGCTCGCCGCGTTCATCATCGGCAGCGTCTACCCGCTGTGGTGGTCGGTCGTCGTCGCGAGCGGCACCAACGCCACCCGCGGCGAGACGCTGCCGCTGGTGCCCGGAGGGAACTTCCTCACGAACGCGGCCAAGGTGTTCGACGCCATCCCGTTCTGGCTGGCGCTGGGCAACTCGTTCCTCATCTCGGGCATCATCACGATCTCGGTGGTGACCTTCTCCACGCTCGCGGGCTACGCCTTCGCGAAGCTGCGCTTCAAGGGCCGGGAAGGTCTGATGATCTTCGTGATCGCGACCATGGCCATCCCCACACAGCTGGGGATCATCCCGCTGTTCATGCTCATGCGCGAGCTCGGCTGGACCGGGTCGATCGGCGCGGTCATCGTGCCGACGCTGGTGACGGCGTTCGGGGTGTTCTTCATGCGCCAGTACCTCGTCGACGTCATCCCCGACGAGCTGATCGAAGCCGCGCGGATGGACGGCGCGAACCAGTTCCGCACGTTCCTGACCGTCGGCATCCCGGCCGCGCGTCCGGCGATGGCGATCCTCGGACTCTTCACCTTCATGACCGCGTGGACCGACTACCTGTGGCCGCTCATCGTGCTGTCGCCCTCCAACCCCACGCTGCAGACGGCCCTCAGCCAGCTGCAGTCCGGGTACTACATCGACTACTCCATCGTGCTCACCGGTGCCGTGCTCGCGACGCTGCCGCTGCTCGTGCTCTTCGTGGTCGCCGGGCGCCAGCTGGTCAGTGGCATCATGGCCGGCGCGGTGAAAGGATGACGTCTGTGACCCGTGCCTTCCCTCAGAACTTCCTCTTCGGTGCCGCGACTGCGGCGTATCAGATCGAGGGGGCCGCATTCGAGGACGGGCGCACCGCGTCGATCTGGGACGCGTTCTCGCGGGTTCCCGGTGCCGTGATCGGCGGCGACAACGGCGACGTCGCGTGCGACCACTACCACCGGTACGCCGACGACGTCGCGCTCATGAAGGATCTCGGGCTGCAGACGTACCGCTTCTCGACCTCGTGGTCGCGCGTGCGGCCCGACGGCGGCGCGGTCAATGCGCAGGGCGTCGACTTCTACGAGCGCCTGGTCGACGAGCTGCTCGGCGCCGGCATCCTGCCCTGGCTGACGCTCTACCACTGGGATATGCCGCAGGCGCTGCAGGATGCCGGGGGCTGGGCGAACCGCGACACCGTCGACCGGTTCCTCGAGTACGCCGGCACCATGCACGACGCGCTCGGCGACCGGGTGAACGTGTGGACCACTCTGAACGAGCCGTGGTGCTCGTCGTTCCTCTCCTACACCGGAGGCGAGCACGCACCGGGGCACACGAGCGTGGCCGAGGGGCTGCTGGCCTCGCACCACCTGCTGCTCGCGCACGGCGCGACCGTGCGCGAACTGCGCAGCCGCGACGCGTCGCTCAACCTCGGGATCACGCTCAACCACACGGTCGCCGATCCCGCCGACCCGCGGAACCCGGCGGATGTCGATGCCGCGCGCCGCGTCGACGGACAGTTCAACCGCTGGTTCCTCGATCCGATCTACCGCGGCGCGTACCCGGCCGACATCGTCGAGGACATCCGGGCGGTGGACGCGGATGCCGTGGCACGGTTCGAGTCCGCGATCCACGAGGGCGACCTCGAGACGATCGCGCAGCACATCGACACGCAGGGCGTGAACTACTACCACGGCGACCTCGTCGCGGGCGAGGCGCCGGCGGATCCGCCGGTCTCCGGAGGGCCGGCGACCGAGCGCACCACCCGCAGCCCGTACCCCTCGAGCGACGGCATCCACTCCGTCGAACGCGGGCTCCCGCGCACCGCGCAGAACTGGGAGGTGCAGCCCGAGGGGCTGACCCGCCTGCTGCAGCGGGTCTGGACCGAGTACGCGGAGCCGGCCGGGACCGTGCTCTCGATGACCGAGAACGGGGCCGCGTACGACGACGTCGCCGTGGTCGAGGGCGGCGAGACGCGTGTGCACGACGCCGAGCGCACGGAGTTCCTGCGCCTGCACCTCGGAGCCGTGCTGGATGCCGTGGATGCCGGGGTCGACGTGCGCGGCTACTTCTACTGGTCGCTGTTCGACAACTTCGAATGGGCCTGGGGCTACGACAAGCGCTTCGGCATCGTGCGCGTCGACTACGACACCCAGGAGCGGAGCCTCAAGGACTCGGGCCGGGAGTACGCCCGCATCATCGCGGCTCGCAGTCTCTGACCCGGCCGTTCGAATCGCGCGAATGGTCGCCTCCGGGCCGGAAAAGCGACCAGTCGAGCGATTCGAACGGGGCTCGGGGCCGATCAGACAGAATAGGGCGATGGAAGAGTGCGCACGATGATGTCGCCCCGAGCGACCATCGAAGAGGTGGCGTCCGCCGCCGGGGTGTCCCGGTCGACGGTCTCGCGTGTCGTGAACGGGTCGACGGCGGTGAGCCCCGAGGCCCTGGCCGCCGTGCGGGCCGCCATCGACGAGCTGAACTACGTGCCCAACCGCGCCGCGCGCTCACTCGCCTCGCGGCAGACGCATGCGATCGCGCTCATCGTGCCCGAAGACACGAACCGGTTCTTCGGCGACCCGTTCTTCGCCGCGATCGTCGCGGGCATCACCGGCAAGCTCGGCGCCTCTGACTACCTCCTCAACCTGCTCATCGCCAGCGACGACCCGGGCGACAAGATGACGAGCTTCGTGCGCAACGGCGGCGTCGACGGCGCGCTGATCGTCTCGCACCACACCAGTGACGCGTTCATCGACCGCATCGCGGATGCCGTGCCGGTCGTCTACGGCGGGCGTCCGGTGCGCCGGCGCGAGGCGGACTACGTCGTCGACGTCGACAACGTCGCGGGAGCGAAGACCGCCACCCGCCGTCTGGTCGACATCGGTCGCACGCGCATCGCGACCATCTCCGGCACGCCGACCATGGTGTCGTCGATCGACCGCATGCAGGGGTTCCGGAGCGTTCTCGCGGATGCCGGGCTGCAGCCCTTCGCGGAGGAGGCCGGCGACTACAGCGAGGGCAGCGGGGCCGAGGCGATGCGCCGCATCCTCTCCGTCGGCACGCCGGATGCCGTGTTCGTCGCGAGCGACCTCATGGCCAGGGGAGCCCTCACGGCGTTGCGATCGGCGGGGCTGCGCGTGCCGGAGGATGTGGCCCTCGTCGGATTCGACGACTCCTCGGTCGCGGTGTCGACCGATCCGCAGCTCACGACGATGCGGCAGCCGATGTACCGGCAGGGCGAGGCCATGGCTGGCGTGCTCCTGGCGAGGCTGGCTGGAGAGGACCCGGCGCACACTACGATCCTGCCGACCGAGCTGGTGGTGCGGGCCTCGGCGTAGCGGGCGGCACCGAGGAGGTGAACACGGCTGTGGCCCTGGCGCCCCCTCCGGGCCAGGGACACAGCCGTGGGTCTGTGGGGCTCAGCCGGAGCCGAGCGTGCGCAGGATGCCGCCGCCGAACAGCGAGAACGCCGTCACGCCGGCCGACAGCAGCAGCACTCCCGCCGTGCCCGCGACGGCGAGGATCGAGATGCCGCGGCCGCCGAGTCGCTGCCCGCGGAGCCCGACCGAGACGCCCGCCCGCGCGGCGATCTCACCGGCATCGTCGTCGCGGTAGAGCTGGGTGCGTGCGGCGAAGCGGCGGTGGAACTCCTCGGCGAGAGTGATCGTCGCAGCCATGGTCTCCGCCCTATCGAACCGGGTGCTGCCCGGCAGATAGACGAAGAGCCGGTCGGAGACGAGCTCGATCTCGGCACCGGAGCCGAGGTCGAGCACCCGGGCCATCAGGTCGGGCGTGAAGATGTACAGCGCATCCTGCTGGTAGCCCTCGGGTACGATGAGCCGGAAGGCCGAGGCGAACTCGCCCTCCAGGTCCATCCGCGCCGCTCCCCGCCCGAGTCCCAGCGTCGGGATGATGCTGCGCCGCTTGTTCGCGAGCACGATGTGCGGCACGGATGCCGGCAGCGGGAGCTCGATGAACGCGAACGGACGCTGGACCGTCGCGCGCTCCTGCCCGCGCGACACCGAGTGATGGATGCCGAGTTCGAACGGCATCCGCTCGTCGTCGGATGCCACGACCGCACGCTCCTGTCCGCGCAGCACCCGGGCGAAGGCGGTGCCCGGCCGCCGGGTGTGCTCGAGGGTGTCGGCGTACGCCCACCCGTTCTGCCAGGCGAACGCGGCGATCTTCACGCGTCTGCTCAGTCCGATCGAGTACCAGAGGAAGCCGACCGCTGCGAGCACGGTGTAGCCGACGACGAACACCCCGAGGATGGGCGCCACGGCGAGGATGTCGGTGCGGCCGAGGAACCACAGCCCCGCCAGCATCGCCGCGGCGAACAGCAGCACGGCGAGGAGGATCGCCATGAAGCGGCGGTGCGGCGGTATGCGGCAGAGGCGCTCGTAGGCGAGGATGTCGCGGAATCCGGCGCTGCGTCGCAGCGGTTCCAGGTCGACGGTCAGCGGCTCCATGACAGCGTCGCCCACGGGCCGTTGCGCTTCTCGGTCGCGGCGGCCTTGAAGTCCGACCAGCCGTCGCCGAACTTCTCGAACGACTTCTCGTCGACGTTGCCGTCGCTCCAGTGCATGACCCGACCGGCGATGTAGCTCAGCCCGAAGTCCGCCCACGAGGCGAAGTCGGGACGGGCATCGGCGTTGATCCGATGGATGATCGTGCGGGCCTCGGCGACGTCGCCGTGACCGAGCGCGACGCCCCAGGTGGTCATCGCGACGGCCTGCCCGATGGCGTAGCCGTCGAGCGTCTTCACGAAGAGGCCCGGGGCGACGATGTCTTTGCCGACGCGCTTGCGCACCTCGGACTCGATGTACTCGATCGCCGTGACGAACGAGCGCGCATCGCGCTTGTCACCGCCCTCCTCGGCGATGGCCGCGAGCCATTCCTTGGCCTTGGGTGTGCGTCCGAGACGCTCGGCGAGGCCGGCGCGGACGGCGAGGTAGAGCGTCCACATCTGGCGTCGCCGACGGTCGGTGGTGAGGCGCTCGATGTTGTCGAGCCAGTCCTGGCGCGAGTGCACGCCCCACTGGTCGACGAGCACGGACTTCTCACGGGCGCCCAGACCGGAGGCGGTCGGGTCGTTCCAGGGGCCCGACGGGAGGTTCGTGATCTGCAGGAACCCCAGCGCGATCTCGTTCGCCTCGGCATCCGTGGTGGAGAACTGCTCCGACGGCTTCACCTTGGCGTCGGGCAGCAGCCAGACGACGACGAAGAACAGCACGACGACGCCCACGATCACCCACACCCACCACTGCTCGATGAGCCAGCCGACGATCGAGCCGAGGTCGTTGAAGTCGACGCGCGCGAGAGAGTGCATTGCTGCTCCTGGGAGAGGGGAATCCGCCGCCGTCCATAGATTGAACGAACATTCAGTGAGTAATCTATACGGTACGGGGAGGATTTCGGAAGGCCGGATCGCAACGCAGGAGGTGGATGCCGCATGGCACGCTCCGACGAACGGAATCGCCTCGCGCGGGAGCGCGCACGGGAGGCGCTGCTGCACGCGGCGATCGAGGTGTTCAGCGAACGCGGGGTCGCCGGCTCCAGCATCGCCGCGATCACGCAGCGCGCCGGCGCCGCCCAGGGGCTCGTGAACTACCACTTCGGCGGCAAGGACCAGCTGGTCGCGGCTGTCATCGACCGATGGTTCGAGACCGTGCTCGGTTTCGCCCGTGTCGATGGCACACCGGATGAGGCGCTCGCCGCCGTGATCGACGGTGCGCTCACCGCCACCGCCTACGCCCTCCCACTGCAGAGGGCCGTCCTCGCGATGCAGCAGCAGCCCGCCACGCATCGCCTGTTCGCGGAGTCCGAGGCCCGGCACGAAGCGGCGGCCTCGGCGGCGGAGGATGCCGTGCGCGACCTGTTCCGCGCGCGTGGCGCCGACGACCCCGAGCTCGAGGAGATCATGCTGCGGAGCACGCTCGAGGGTGTCTTCGTGAAGTTCGCGGTCTTCGGCGAGACCTTTCCGCTGGAGGACGCGCGGAGGTGGATGCACCGGCGGTATGGTCTGCCGGAGCCGACGACGCCGATCGCACCACCCGCGCGTCTGCAGAACGGCGAGCGGCGTCCGCGGGCGACGGGCATCCACCACGGGGGAGCGTGACCGCATGGCATCGATCGACCTGAACTCCGACCTCGGCGAGAACGTCCCGGAACGGATCGTGAGCGACGACGAGAGCATGCTGCGTCTCGTCACGAGCGCGAACGTGTCGTGCGGCTTCCATGCCGGGAGCCCGGAGGGTATCCGCGACACGCTCGCCGCGGCCGTGCAGAGCGGCGTCGTGATCGGCGCGCACCCCGGCTACCGCGATTACGAGAACTTCGGACGTATCGAGGTCGAGATCGACTCCGCCACCCTGCAGGCGCACGTCGAATACCAGCTCGGCGCCCTCATGGGGCTCGCTGCGGCGGTCGGCGGACGGGTGGCGTACGTCAAGCCGCACGGTGCGCTGTACAACACGATCGCGCGGGACGAGCGCTCGTCGAAAGACGTCGTGGCGGCGATCCGCGCGATCGATCCGAGCCTCGTGCTGCTGGGTCTGTCCGGAGGTGTGGTGCTCCGCGTCGCCGAGCGCGCCGGTCTCGCCATCGCCGCCGAGGCCTTCGCGGACCGCGCGTATCAGCCCGACGGACAGCTCGTCGCGCGCACCGAACCGGGTGCCGTGCTGCACGAACCGGCGGCGGTCGCGGAGCGCATGGTGCGCCTCGCCTCCGACGGCGTGATCCGGGCGATCGACGGCACCGACGTGCCGGTCGACGCGCAGTCGATCTGCGTGCACGGCGACAGCGCCGGTGCGGTGGCGATGGCGGCCGAGACCAGGCGGATGCTCGAGGGCGCGGGCATCACGATCGCGCCGTTCACGGGCGCGCGATGACGGGGCGCGCTGACTGATGCGCATCCTCACCGCATCCGATCGCGCTCTTCTCGTCGAGGCGGCCGACCTCGACGAGGCGATGCGTCTGAACCTGGCGTGGGAGGGGCTGCCCGGCATCGTCGAGCGCATCCCCGGCGCCCGCACGGTGCTCGTGCGCTTCGACCCGCTGCGCATCGCCGCCGCCGATCTCGCCGCGATGCTCGCCGCGACGGAGGTCGGCACCGCGCCTCTGCCGGGCATCGGTGAGGTCGCCGTGCCGGTGCGATACGACGGTGAGGATCTCGACGAAGCGGCATCCCTGCTCGGCGTCTCGGCCCAGGAACTGGTGAACCGGCACCTCGCCGCCGACTGGCGCGTCGCGTTCTCGGGTTTCGCCCCCGGATTCGGGTACGTCGTGAGCAGCGATCCGCTCTTCGACGTGCCTCGTCGCTCGTCGCCGCGCACGCGCGTGCCCGCGGGATCGGTCGCGCTGGCGGGACCGTTCACCGGGGTGTATCCCCGCGAGAGCCCGGGCGGCTGGCAGCTCATCGGTCGCACGGATGCCGTGATGTGGGACATCGACCGCGATCCGCCGGCGCTGCTCTCACCAGGGACGACGGTGAGGTTCGCTCAGGTGCGCGCGCAGGCGCGGGCGTCGGAGCACGGAGAGGATCGTGAGCGGCCGCGGCCGATCCCCGGCCGCCACGCCGCCGAGGAGACGGATGCTCCGGAGTCGCCCGCGCGGGCCGTCGAGGTCGTCCGCGCGTCGCTGCAGCTGCTGGTGCAGGATGCCGGGCGCCCCGGCTACGCGGCGCTCGGGGTCTCGGCATCCGGTGCGGCGGACCGTCGGGCGATGCACGATGCCAACCGCGCGGTGGGCAACGCGACCACGGCCGCGGTGCTCGAGAGCGTCGGAGGTGCCGTGCTGCGATTCCGCGGCGCCGGGGTGGCCGCAGTCGCGGGGGCTGTCGGCGGGCTCACCCTCACCGAGGCGGGCGGTGGCGGTCGCGCCGTCGCGCACGGCGCGCCCTTCGCCACGGTCGACGGAGATGAGCTGACCCTCGAGCATCCGGACCGGGGTCTGCGCTACGTCATCGCCGTGCGCGGCGGGCTCGACGCCGAACCGGCGCTGGGCAGCCGGTCGGGCGACACGCTCGCCGGACTCGGGCCGGTGGCGCTCGTGGCAGGCGCGGTCGTTCCCGTCGGCGATGCCGCGCGACTCGCAGTCGAGCCGGAAGCCGCATCCCGCGACCTTCCTGCCCCCGGCGAACTCGTCGCGCTCGAGATCACCCTCGGCCCGCGCGACGAGTGGTTCACGGCGGCGGCCCTCGACACGCTCCTCGGCCAGGAGTGGACGGTGACGCCGCGCTCCGATCGGGTCGGCATCCGTCTCGAGGGCGAGACGGCGTTGGAGCGCTCGGTCGCCGGGGAGCTGCCGAGCGAGGGCGCCGTCACCGGGGCGATCCAGGTGCCGCCCGACGGCCAGCCGGTGCTGTTCCTCCCCGACCATCCCCTCACGGGCGGATACCCGATCATCGGCGCGCTCACCGACCGCAGCCTCGATCTCGCAGGTCAGCTGCCGCCGGGAGCGCGTCTTCGATTCACCGTCGCCGGTCGCGCGGTGTGACTACGCGGGGTCGCCGCCCAGCGGGCCGACCGCCTCGAGCGGCTTCGGGTCATCGGCGCCGGTCTTGCGCGCACGGGCGATCGCGTTGCCCACGTGGTAGATCAGGAGCGCCGCGACGGTGCCGAGCACGATCCCGCCGAATGCGAAATCGCCGAGCTGCATCGAGAACCCGGCGATGCCGATCACGAGCGACACCGCTGCCGTGTACTGGTTCACCGGCCGCGAGAAGTCGACGCGGCTGTCGACCCAGATCTTGATGCCGATGATGCCGATCAGGCCGTAGAGCGCGGTCGTCGCGCCGCCCAGCACGCCGGCGGGGATCGAGTTGAAGACCTCGCCGACCTTCGGTGAGAAGGCGAGAAGGATTGCGAAGAGTCCGGCCACCCAGTAGACCGCGGTCGAGTAGACCCGGGTCGCGGCCATCACGCCGATGTTCTCGCCGTACGTGGTCGTGCCCGATCCGCCGAAACCGCCGGCGATCGTGGTCGCGACACCGTCGGCGATGAGGGCGCGGCCGGTGTGCTTGTTGATCTCCGGGTCTTCGGTCATCGAGGCGACGCCGCGGACGTGTCCGACGTTCTCGGCGACGAGCACGAGCACGACCGGAAGGAACATGGCGATGGTCGACCAGGTGCCCGGTGCGATGAAGTCGGGGAGCTGGAACTGCGGCAGGCCGATCCACGGGGCGTCCGAGATCAGCTCCGCGGGCGTCTTGCCGCCGCGCAGCTCGTTCGGCACGCTGAACGAACCCGTGAAGGCGGCGTAGACGAAGCCGACAGCGACGCCGAGGAAGATCGAGATGCGGCCGAGGAAGCCGCGGAACAGCACCGCGAACACGATGATCGCGACCAGGGTGATCGTCGCGGTGACGGGATCGATCTGGAAGTTGTTCCAGGCGGTCGGCGCGAGGTTGAAGCCGATCAGCGCGACGATCGCCCCGGCGACGATCGGGGGCATCAGGGCGTCGACCCAGCGGAGGCCGGCGAACTGCACCACGAGACCGACGACGGCCAGCAGGATGCCGACCGCGACCACACCCGCGAGCGCCGAGCCCGTTCCACCCGCGGCGACGGCCGCGGTGATCGGTGCGATGAACGCGAACGAGGATCCGAGGTAGCTCGGCAGCTGATTCTTCGTGATCAGCAGGAAGATCAGGGTGCCGAGACCGCTGAACAGCAGGGTGGTCGACACGGGGAAGCCGGTCAGGGTCGGCACCAGGAACGTCGCGCCGAACATGGCGACGACGTGCTGCGCGCCGATCGCGATCGTCGCCGGCCAGCTCAGGCGCTCTCCGGGCGTGACGACGGCGCCGGCCTCGACCGTGCGACCGTTTCCGTGCAGCTTCCACAGGGCCATGCGGGCTCCTCAGGTTCGGGGGATGGTCGCTCGGGGGAACGCGACCGTGCTGGAGCCACCCTACCGATTCCTGAGTGTTGGCTGGATGCCTCTCCGCGGGGTCACGCCCCGAGGCGCTCGATCAGCTCGCGGTAGCGGTCGGCCGTGCGCTCGACGATGTCGTCGGGAAGCAGCGGCGGCTCGCCCTGCTTATCCCAGTTCGCGGCCAGCCAATCCCGCACGATCTGCTTGTCGAAGCTCGCCATCCGCTCGCTCGGGGTGGTGCCGGTCTTCCACGCCTCGGCATCCCAGTATCGCGAGGAGTCGCTCGTGAGCACCTCGTCGGCAAGGCGCAGGGTGCCATCGGCATCCGTCCCGAATTCGAACTTGGTGTCGGCGAGGATCAGGCCCTTCTCCTCGGCGATGGCGGCGGCGCGGCGGTAGATCGCGAGTGAGGTGTCGCGCAGCTCGGCGGCGCGCTCGGCGCCCACGAGCTCGACGGTCTTCTCGAAGGTGATGTTCTCGTCGTGCTCGCCCATCGGCGCCTTGTAGGCGGGGGTGAACAGCGGCTCCGGCAGGCGGTCGCCGTTCTGCAGGCCGGCCGGCAGCGGGATGCCGCACACGGTGCCGCTCTCCTGATACTCCGCCCATCCGGAGCCGGTGATGTAGCCGCGCACGACGCATTCGATCGGCAGCATCTCGAGAGATTGCGCCAGCATGGCGCGATCGGCGACGGATTCCGGGATCTCGCCGTCGGCGAGGTGATTGGGCACATCGGAGAGCTGTGCGAACCACCAGCGGCTGAGCCGGGTGAGGAGCGCGCCCTTCTCGGGGATGCCGGGGGAGAGCACGAAGTCGAAGGCGCTGACGCGGTCGGAGGCGACCACGAGGATGCGCGTGTCTTCCGGATCCTCGGACGCGTGGAGGTCGCGGACCTTGCCCGAGTAGATGTGCCGCCAGCCGGGAACCGTCCGGGCCGTGCCTTCTGAAGAGGTGCTCACCCGCCCATCATTCCAGAGCCGCGCCGCCGTCTTGTCCGGACGCCGGAAAAGGCGTATAGTCCACGTGGACTAATCGAGGTGGAACATGAAGGATGCCGTGGATCGGCTCACCCCCATGGGAGTGATGGTGCTCGCGCTGCTGCGCGAGGCCGACATGCACCCCTATGAGATGGTGCGACTGTTGCGCGTGCGTCACGATGACCGGCTCCTCACGATCACGAACGGCACGCTCTACCACACGGTCGCCCGCCTCCAGCGGTCGGGGCTGATCGACGAGGTCGGCATCGATCGTGAGGGCAACCGTCCGGAGCGGACGACGTACACGCTGACGGATGCCGGGCGCGACGCGGTGATCGCCTGGGTGCAGCGCGAACTTCCGAAGGTCGACCGTCCGGCCGAATTCCGGATCGCCCTCGCGGAGGCTCACAACCTCGAGCGCGACGACACCGTCGAGCTCCTGCGCGCTCGCCGGGCGGCGCTCGTCGACGATCACGTCCTGCATCGCGACGGCCTGCGCAAGGCCACCGCCAAGGGGGTTCCCGCACAGGTGCTCGTTGAGATCGAGCGCCAGGAGGCCCTTCTCGAGGCCGAGCTGCGCTGGCTCGACACCCTGCTCGCCCGCCTCGAAGCCGACACGATCCCCTGGGGTCCTTCGGCGTTCACCGACTCAGACCGCTACCTCGCTCAGCGAAAGGCTGCACAGCAATGACCGAATCACGACAGGCCGCGGGGCCTGAGACCGGCCCCTTCGCGGCCGGCAACGAACCGAAGAGCCCGTGGCCCGCCCTGTGGGCGCTCGTCATCGGCTTCTTCATGATCCTCGTCGACACCACGATCGTCTCGGTCGCGAACCCGGCGATCAAGGCCGCGCTCGACCCGAACACGAACAACCTCGACAACGTGGTGTGGGTCACCAGCGCGTACCTGCTGACCTATGCCGTGCCGCTCCTCATCACGGGCCGTCTCGGCGACCGCTTCGGGCCGAAGAACATCTACCTCATCGGTCTGGCGATCTTCACGCTCGCCTCGCTGTGGTGCGGGCTCTCGAGCTCGCTCGAGGGACTCATCGTCGCCCGCGCGGTGCAGGGACTCGGCGCCGCCTTCATGACCCCGCAGACCATGGCGGTCATCACCCGCACCTTCCCGCCCAACCGCCGCGGCGCGGCCATGGGGCTGTGGGGCGCGACGGCCGGCGTCGCGACGCTCGTCGGGCCGCTGGCCGGCGGTCTGCTGGTCGACGGCTTCGGCTGGGAGTGGATCTTCTTCGTCAACCTGCCGGTCGGCGTCATCGCCTTCGTCGCCGCGTTGATCTTCGTCCCCCGCCTCAAGACGCACCCGCACCGTTTCGACATCCTCGGCGTCGTGCTCAGCGCCGTCGCGATCTTCCTCCTGGTCTTCGGACTGCAGGAGGGCGAGAAGTACGACTGGGGCGTCATCTGGGGTCCGATCTCGGTATGGGGCCTGATCATCGCCGGCATCGTCGTGCTCGCGCTGTTCGTGCTGCAGCAGTGGAAGACGAAGAGCGAGGCGCTCGTGCCGCTCGCGCTGTTCCGCGATCGCAACTTCTCCGGAGCGAACGTCGCGATCGCCGCGGTCGGCTTCGCGGTGACGAGCATGTCGCTGCCGCTGATGTTCTTCCTGCAGATCGCTCGGGGGCTGGCGCCGACCGAGGCCGCCCTCCTGATGATCCCGATGGCCGTGCTCTCCGGCGTGCTCGCGCCGCTCGCCGGACGCATCCTCGACCGCACCGATCCGCGGTTCATCCTGATCCCGGGCCTCATCGCCTTCGCGGCCGCGCTGTTCTGGTACTCGTCGCTGGTGAACATGGACACCCCGATCTGGATGTTCCTGTTCCCCTCGGCTCTGCTCGGCATCGGCAGCGCCGGCATGTGGGGACCGCTCGCGACGACGGCCACACGGATGCTGCCGATGCGCCAGGCCGGCGCCGGTGCGGGCATCTACAACACGACACGCACGATCGGCTCGGTCGTCGGCTCCGCCGCGATCGCGACCTTCATGCAGGCGCGGCTCGAGGCGAACCTGCCGGGCATGGGGGATGCCGCGGGCTCGATCGGCTCCGGCGGCGCGCTTCCCGCCCCCGTCGCCGAGGGCTTCTCGGCCGGCATGTCGCAGGCCATCCTGCTCCCGGCCGTCGTGATCCTCGTCGCCCTCATCGCCTCGCTGTTCCTGCGCGGAGCGCCGAAGGCGAAGCCGACCGAGCCGGTCGCGGCCGACGTCCCGGCATCCGCCCCGATCGACTGACGCAGTTCACGCCGAGCCACCCCTCTCTGGCCGAGCCACCCCTCTGAGAACGTCCGCAGAGGGGTGGCTCGGTCGTAAGGGGGTGGTTCGGCGCCTGTCTCGGCCTGCGATCTGTCGCCCGTTAGGGTGGATGATCGGCGGCTGTCCGGTCGCATCATCCGATCCCGAGGAGCATCCGTCGTGATCCGCACTCCTTCCGCGCGCATGCGTGGCTTCGGCCGTACCGCCGTCGCCGCCGCGCTCACCGCGTTCGTCGCCGTCGGCGCCCTTCTCGGCGGAGCCTCGAGCGCCGTCGCCGCCGAAGACGGCGAGACCTACGTCATCGGCACCGACACCACGTTCGCCCCGTTCGAGTTCACCGATGCGAGCGGCGACCTCGTCGGCATCGACATGGACCTGCTCCGCGCGATCGCGAAGGACCAGGGCTTCGAGGTCGAGATCCGGCAGCTCGGATTCGACGCCGCCGTGCAGGCGCTGCAGGCCAACCAGGTGGATGCCGTCATGGCCGGCATGTCGATCACCGACGAGCGCAAGCAGACCTTCGACTTCAGCGACCCGTACTTCACCAGCGGCATCCAGCTCGGTGTGCTCGAGTCCAGCGACATCCAGTCCCTCGACGACCTCGACGGCGAGGCGGTGGCGGTCAAGACCGGCACGCAGGGCCAGACATTCGCCGAGGAGAACCAGGACGAGTACGGCTTCATCGTCACCCCTTACTCCGACACGACCGACATGGTCGACGCCGTGAAGGCGGGCCAGGCGGTCGGCTACTTCGAGGACTTCCCGGTGCTGGCGTACGGCATCCAGCAGGGCTCCGGATTCCGCCTCATCGGAGAGCCCGAGCTCGGCGGCGAGTACGGCTTCGCGGTCAACAAGGGCATGAACCCCGAGCTGATCGAGATGTTCAACGCGGGCCTCGCGAACCTGCAGGAGTCCGGCGAATACGACAAGATCGTCGACACCTACCTCGCGGGCGGTGAGACCTCGACGCAGGCGACCGACATCATCTCGGTCGCGGTGCAGTACTGGCCCGCTCTGATGCAGGGTCTCTGGCTCACGATCCTCGCCACGCTCGTCGCGCTCGTCGCGGCGTTCATCCTCGGACTGGTGTTCGGCTTCGGTCGCATCTCGACCTTCCTGCCGTTCCGCTGGCTCGCGACCGCCTACGTGTTCGTGTTCCGCGGGACGCCGATCCTCGTGCAGGCGTTCTTCGTGTTCTTCGCCATCCCGCAGCTGTTCCCCGGCCTGACCTTCAACCCGTTCGTCGCCGGAGCGATCACGCTGTCGCTCAACACGGGTGCGTACATGACCGAGATCATCCGCGGCGGCATCCAGGCGGTCGATCCCGGTCAGGCCGAGGCGTCGCGCTCGCTCGGACTCGGGCACTGGAAGACGATGCAGAAGGTCGTGCTCCCGCAGGCGTTCCGCATCATGATCCCGTCGTTCGTGAACCAGGGCATCATCACCCTCAAGGACACGTCGCTGATCAGCGTCATCGGTCTGGCCGAGCTCACGTTCGTGTCGCGCCAGATCATCGCCTCCACCTACCTGTCGGCACAGGTGCTGACGATCGTCGCCATCATCTACTTCGTCGTGATCACGCTTCTGACGCTGCTCGCGAACCGCCTGGAGAGGAAGTTCAACGCATGAGCAAGATCGAGGTCAAGGGTCTGCACAAGTCGTTCGGCGACAACCAGGTGCTCAAGGGCATCGACCTGGCTGTCGACGACGGCGAGGTCGTCGCGGTCATCGGCCCGTCGGGCTCGGGCAAGTCGACGCTGCTGCGCTGCCTGAACAAGCTCGAGGAGCCCACGTCGGGGCACATCATCATCGACGGCGTCGACCTCACCGACAAGAGCGTCAAGCTCGACGAGGTGCGTCAGCGCATCGGCATGGTGTTCCAGCACTTCAACCTGTTCCCGCACATGACCGTGCTCGAGAACATCACCCTCGCGCCGATCGAGCTCGGCAAGCTGTCGAAGGCTCAGGCCCGCGAGCGGGCGATGTCGCTGCTCGAGCGCGTCGGCCTGGCGGAGAAGGCCGATGCGAAGCCGGCATCCCTCTCCGGCGGTCAGAAGCAGCGCGTGGCGATCGCCCGCGCGCTCGCGATGGACCCCGAGATCATGCTGTTCGACGAGGCGACGAGCGCACTCGACCCTGAGATGGTCGGCGAGGTGCTGCAGGTCATCCGCGACCTCGCATCGGGCGGCATGACGATGGTGCTGGTCACGCACGAGATGGGCTTCGCCCGCGAGGTCTCCGGTCGCACGGTCTTCATGGACGCGGGTGTCGTGGTGGAAGAGGCTCCGCCTGCCGAGCTGTTCGGCGCCCCGAAGAACGAGCGCCTGAAGGACTTCCTCTCGAAGGTGCTCTGAAGAACCGTCACCTCTTGTCGCCGAGCGGCCCCTCTGTGTGCGAACCGTCCCCTTGAGTGCGCATGAAAGGGGCCGGTTCGGGCGTAAGGGGCCGGGTCGGCGGGCAGGAACGGCGGGCGACTAGTCGTCGAGGGGCTGCGCGGGCGCGACGGCGGGATCGGATGCCGTCGCTCGAGGTGCGTGTCGGCGTATCGTCGCGCTGACCAGGGCCGCGACCGCGCAGAGCCCGGCGGCCGCGAACCACGCGAAGGTGTACTGGCCGGTGTGGTCGCGCACGATACCGGCGAGGATCGACGCGATGCCGGCGCCGATCTGGTGCGCCGCGAACACCCAGCCGAACACCAGGGGGCCCTTCGCCCCGAACACCTCACGGCAGAGGGCGATGGTCGGCGGCACGGTGGCGACCCAGTCGAGTCCGTAGATCACGATGAAGACGACGATGCTGGGCTGCACCTCCGCCGAGAGCAGGCTCGGCAGGAACAGCAGGCTCACCCCGCGCAGCGCGTAGTAGGCCGCGAGCAGGATGCGCGGGTTGACCCGGTCGGTGAGCCAGCCCGAGAACACGGTCCCGGCGATGTCGAAGATGCCGACGACCGCGAGCAGACCGGCGGCCGTCGTGGTCGGCATCCCGTGGTCGTGGGCGCTCGGGATGAAGTGCGTGCCGATGAGGCCGTTCGTGGTCGCCCCGCAGATCGCGAAGCCGATCGCGAGCGCCCAGAACGTGCGCGTGCGTGCGGCTTCGCGCAGCGTGGTCAGGGCGAGCGTGGCCGCACCCCAGGCGGATCCGCGCGGTACGGGTGCCGGGGCGATGGAGGGTCCGGTCTCGCCGTAGCGGGCGACGCCGAGGTCGCTCGGGCGGTTGCGCAGGAAGATCCAGACGAGCGGTGCGACGGCGAGCGCGCCTCCCGCGATGATGAAGGATGCGCCGCGCCAGCCGATGTCCTCGGCCGCGGCGGCGATGACGGGCAGGAAGATGAGCTGCCCGGTCGCGCTTCCCGCGGTGAGCACGCCGGAGACGAGACCTCGACGCGTCGCGAACCAGGTGTCGGTGATGGTGGCGGCGAACACCAGGGCCATCGATCCGGTGCCGAGGCCGATCAGCACTCCCCAGGTCAGGATCAGCTGGCCCGGTGTCGCGACCAGCACGCTCAGCGCGGCGCCCGCGCCGATCACGAACAGCGCGACGACCGTGACGGCACGGATGCCGAACCGCTGCATGAGCGCGGCGGCGAACGGCGCGATGAGCCCGTAGAGCAGGAGGTTGATGGAGACCGCGAGCGAGAGCTCGGCCGTCGTCCAGCCGAATTCCTCTTCCAGTGGCACCATGAGCACGCCGGGGGCGGCGCGGAAGCCGGCCGCTCCGATCAGCGCGATCAGCGCGACGAGGGCCACGGTCCACGCGGGATGGAAGCGGCGTGCTCGTGCGGGCGGTGTGACGGTGGGTTCCTCCACCGACTCGGCGGTCACGCCGCGCCTCCGGCGATCAGGGCGAACGAGTCGCCGCCCATGCTCTGCCGCGCCCACCGGGTGCTGTCGGCGTCGAGCGGAGCCGCGCAGCGCCTGCACCAGTCGACGGATGCCGCTGCCTCGCCGCATCGCCCGCAGCTCACGGTGAGCCCGTAGTCGTCGTCCGGGTCGGTGACGCGGGAGAACCGCGCGTAGGCGTGCAGGATCGGGAGGGTCTCGCGTCCGGCATCCGTCAGCACATATCCGGGCCGGGGTCCGTCGTCACGGGTGAGGAGCCCGGCGTCGACCATGGAGCTCAGCCGTCGGGCGAGCACCGAGTCGGCGGCGCCGGTGGCGTCACGCAGCTGGTCGAAGCGGGTGCGGCCCGAGAAGAGCTCGCGCAGGATCAGCAGCACCCACGGGTCGGCGAGCACGTCGGCGGAGCGGGCGATGGGGCACGTCGTGGACGACCAGTCGGAGCGGAGCGGCATCCGTCAACTTTCTTGAAGAAAGTACGCGATGTCAAGACGCATTCCGATTCTTTTCCGCCATCTGCATCCGAAACCGACGCTCCGGCGGAATCACTCTCGGAAGGGCAGCGAAAGGCGGCCCCGGTTCAAGGAGGAAGATAGTGCGCAAGACAGCAGCCGCCGGCCTCGCCGTCGGAATGATCGCCGCTCTCGGACTGGCGATGCCCGCCGGGGCCGCGACCGACGACACCGCCCAGCTCTCGGTTCTTCATGCGATCCCCGACACCCCCGTCGACGTCTACGTCAACGGGGCCCTGACGATCGACGACTTCCAGCCCGGCGACCTCGCCGGACCGCTCGCTCTTCCGGCCGGAGACTACGAAGTCGCGCTGACTGCTCCGGACGCCGTCGATGCCAGCGCCCCCGTGGTGGGACCGGCGACCATCACTCTCACGGCTGGAGCGAACTACACCGCCGTCGCGCATCTCACCGAAGCCGGGGAACCCGGACTGAACCTCTTCACGAACGACACGTCGCAGACGGCGGCGGGACAGGGGCGACTGACGGTGCGTCACGTGGCCGCGGCGCCCGCGGTCGACGTGCTCGCAGGCGGATCTCCCGTCATCCAGGGCCTCACCAACCCCGATGAGGCCTCTCTCAACCTCCCCGCCGGCACTGTCTCCGCGTCCGTCGCTCTCGCCGGCACCACCGACCCGGTCCTCGGACCGACCGACGTCGCCGTGCAGGAAGGCGTCCTCACGATCCTGTACGCGTGGGGCAGCGCGGAAGACGGCAACCTCGCCATCGCCGCCCAGACCATCGGGGGCCTGCACTCCAACCCGGGTGGCGTCCCGTCAGGAACGGCCGGGTATCTCGCCCAGAGCGACTCGACGGCGACGATCATGGGCGTCGCGGCGCTCGGCGGTCTGGCGATCCTCCTCGCCGTCGGCCTCGGCCTGTCGACCCGCCGGCAGGAGGTCCGCCGCTGATGGGCCGAGGCACACCATCCCGCGCCGAGCGGCGGATGATCCCCACGATCGCCGCCGTGGTCGGGATGGTGTGCCTCGCCGCCTGCACCCCCGTGGGGGTGGGGGGTGCGCTCCCCGCGTCCTCCCCCTCCGTCGTGTCGGAGCAACCGTCTCCCGCCCCCACCTCCACCCTCCGTCCTGAGGTCCGACCCGGCGCGCTGCCGACGGTCGAGCCGGTGCTGCCCCCGCAGCGACTGCGCATCCCTGCGCTGGGCGTCGACATGCCGGTGACCGACGTCGGCGTGGAGACCTCGGGCCAGATGCAGCTGCCTGTCGACCCCGCCATCGCCGGTTGGTATCGCTACGGTCCGGATGCCGACAGCGTGGCCGGAAACATCATGCTCGCCGCCCACGTCGACGCGGTCGACTATCCCATCGGGCCGCTCGCGCAGCTGCGGAGTCTCGCCGCGGGTGAGACGGTCGAGGTGGTGGCTGCCGACGGCTCGAGCCGGATCTATGCCGTCGAGTCGCTGACCTTCTACGAGAAATCCACGCTCCCGACAGCTGACCTCTTCGCGCGGGACGGTGCGCCGGCACTGGTGATCATCACCTGCGGCGGGCCCTTCGACTCATCGACGGGCCACTATCGCGATAACGTCGTGGCAATCGCGAGACCGGCATGAGAGGAGACGACCATGCAGCCCGCTTCCGACGCTGATGCCGATGCGCACTGGAGCGCGCGTTTCGTCTCCGGTGACGAGGTGGCCCTCGCCGAGATCTACCGCCGCTGGTCGCCGGTGGTCTTCACCCTCGCCCTCCGCTCGCTCGGAGACCGGCGAGACGCGGAGGACGTCACGCAGCGCACCTTCGTCTCGGCCTGGACGTCCCGGGCCGGTTACGACGCCTCGAAGGCCAAGCTCTCGACCTGGCTGGTCTCGATCGCGCGTCGACGGATCGCCGACATGCACGAGTCGCGCGCGAGGATCCGTCGCCTCCACGAGGAGATGGAGCGGGTCACGTCACCCGCGGACCTCGTCAGCGCCCCCGTCGACCTCTCCGAGACGCTCCTGCTGGCGAACGAGATGAGGCAGCTCACGCCGGATGCGCGCGAGGTCATGCGGCTCGCCTTCTACGACGATCTGACGCACGAGGAGATCTCCCAGAGACTCGACATGCCACTCGGTACGGTGAAGAGCCATATCCGTCGAAGCCTCGTGCGAATGCGTGACCGATTGGAGGTCAGCCATGTCACATCTTGATCCCGAACAGCTCGCTCTCCTCGCTCTCGGCGAGCCGGTCGCGTCGGATGACGATCGCGCTCACCTCGCTGCGTGCCCCGCCTGCGCGGCGGAGGTGCAGGAGATGGCTCACGCGGCGACGGTGGCCAGGACGACCATGGAGGAGGGCGCCCTCGAGCAGCCGTCCGGCGAGGTCTGGACGCGCATCCGGGAGGAGCTCTCGCTCGGCGCCGAGGTCGCCGCGGATCCCTTCGCCACCGCCGACAGCCCGCCCGCGGAGCCGACCCCGTCGGCTCCGGCCGGTGTCCGTCGGCGGCGCGCCTCTCGCCGCCTCTGGACGCTCGCGGCATCGCTCGTCCTCATCGTGGCCGGAGGGTCGATCGCCTGGGCTCTCGTGTCATCGAATCTCGCACCGATCCCCGTCGCGACGGCCGAACTCGAGGCCTTCCCCGGCCACTCGGGGGCCGCCGGCACCGCCCAGGTCCGCGAGGACGGAGACGGGGTGCGCGAGCTCACGGTCACCCTCGACGGCGACAGCGACTCGGACGACTACCGGGAGGTGTGGCTGATCCGCAACGACGGGCAGGCACTCATCAGCCTCGGCGTGCTCGGAGCATCCTCCGGCACGTTCGCGATCCCGTCCGGTGTGGATCTCTCGGAGTACGACCTCGTCGACATCTCCTTCGAGCCGGTCGACGGCGATCCCGCGCACTCCGGCGATTCGATCGTGCGGGGGCGCCTCGGCTCCCGCTGAGACCGAACGTCGTCGACGCGGTCGGCTACTCCGCGACGCGGGCCGCGATGTCGCTGCGGTGGTGCGACCCGTCGAGGCGGATGCGGCCGATCGCATCGTAGGCGCGTTCGCGCGCCGTGCGGAAGTCGGATGCCAGCGCGACGACGCTCAGCACGCGCCCGCCCGAGGCCACGAGGGAACCGCCGGGAGCGTCCGGGCTTGCGGTCGCGGCATGCGCGACATGCACGCCCTCGACGGCGGCGGCATCCGCCAGTCCTTCGATCGGGCGCCCGGTCTGCGGCGCCTCCGGGTAGCCCTCGCTCGCCAGCACGACGGTGATCGCGACATCGTCGCGGAAGACGGGCTCCGGCTGATCCTCGAGAGTGCCGGATGCCGCCGCGAACAGCAGCTCCGACAGTGGCGTGACCAGGCGCGGCAGCACGACCTGCGTCTCGGGGTCGCCGAACCGGGCGTTGAACTCGATGACACGCACACCGGCGGGGGTGAGGATGAGTCCGGCATAGAGCAGGCCGATGAACGGCGTGCCCTCCGCGTCGAGCTGACGGATCACCGGGAGGGCGACGTCGCGGGTGACCTCCTCGACGAACGCCTGCTCGCTGCCGAACTGCTCGGCGAGCCACGGCAGCGGCGAATACGCGCCCATGCCGCCCGTGTTGGGGCCTTCGTCGCCGTCGAGCGCGCGCTTGAAGTCCTGTGCGGGGCTGAGCGCCCGCACGGTGTCGCCGTCGCTCAGGAAGAACAGCGACACCTCGGGCCCCGTGAGGAACTCCTCCACGAGCACCGGACCCGCGGGGAGGAAGTGTTCGGCGTGTGCGAGAGCTGCGGCACGGTCGGACGTCACGATGACGCCCTTGCCCGCGGCGAGCCCGTCGGCCTTGACGACGTAGGGGGCGCCGAGCTGGTCGAACGCGGCCTCGACGTCGGCGACGGTGGAGGCGCGCACCGCGCGACCCGTCGGAACGCCCGCGGCATCCATGACCCGCTTCGCGAACGCCTTCGAACCCTCGAGCTGGGCCGCGGCCTTGCCGGGACCGAACACCGGCACGCCGTGCGCGCGGAGCGCATCCGCGACCCCGGCGACGAGCGGAGCCTCAGGCCCGACGACGACGAGGTTGATCGCGTGCTCGTTGGCGAAGGAGGTGACCGCCGCGCCGTCGAGCGGATCGACCGAGACGGGGGTGGCATCCTGCGCGATGCCGGCGTTGCCGGGAGAGACGAAGATCTCGTGCTCCGCCTGCTCCGCTCGCAGGGCGAGGATGATCGCGTGCTCACGGGCACCGGAACCGAGGACGAGAATCTTCACCGGTCCAGCCTACCGAGGGTGGCCGCCGCGTTTCGGTGCGACGGTCGTCGGCTCAGAGCTCGATCGGGCGCTCGTCCGAGCGATCCCAGGGCAGGGTCCACCCGGCCGCGTCGAACAGGGCGTCGAGCACCATGGCGGTGAAGCCCCAGACGATCGTGCCGTCGACGTCGAACGCCGGACCCTTGAACGTCTGACCCAGGCGGTGGAGGGTCGACGTGAACCGCGTCTCGGGGTCGAGCAGCTGCGCGACCGGCACCCGGAACACCTCGACCGTCTCGGCATGATCGACCGCGACCACGCGCGACGGCGAGCGCCACCAGCCGAGCACCGGTGTGACCAGATGGTTGCTCGCGGCGAGCGGGATCTCGGGCAGCGTCGCCAGCACCTCGACGCCCGACGGGTCGAGCCCCGTCTCCTCCTGCGCCTCGCGGAGCGCGGTCGCCACGGCATCGGCATCCTGCTCTTCGCGGCGTCCGCCGGGGAACGAGACCTGCCCGGGATGCGACGAGAGGGTGGCGGCACGACGCTGCAGCAGCACGTCGAGGTCGGCGGCGACCGTCAGCTCGTCGGTCTCCGCCGGGATGCTGTCGAGGCGGCCGAACAGCACCAGGACGGATGCCGGGTGGGCGCCGTCGAACACGGCGGGGAAGCCCCGCGTCCACCCGTCGGTGCGCTGCGCGGTCGCGAGCAGCTCGGCGCGTGCGCCGTGGAGGGTGTCGGGATCGGGGCTCATCGACACGAGCCTATTCCTGCTGCAGTGTCGGAGGGGCGGCGGCGTACCCTCGTTCTCATGCCCTCCCGCAAGATCGACATCATCACCGGACGCACGGCGCTCGACGCCGTCCGCGCCGCGGATGCCGCGGGGACGACGCCGCAGCGCACCGACCTCGCGACCGCGGTGCGGTACCTGCTGCAGCTGCTCGACGAGAAGGCTCCGGGCAACAGCGTCGAGGTGCGGGTGCCGCCGTTCGGGGCGGTGCAGGTCATCCAGGGGCCCCGGCACACGCGCGGAACGCCGCCGAACGTCGTCGAGATGGATGCCGCGACCTGGATCGCGGTCGCGACCGGTGCGGAGATCTGGACGGATGCCGAGACGGCCGGCCGCATCGCCGCCTCCGGCACCCGCGCCAGCCTCGTCGACGTGCTGCCCCTGCGGCCGTAGCACCGTCGGTTCCGGTCGCAGTTTCGGTCGGTCGCCTCCGTTCCGGTCGCACTTTCGGTCGCTTCGGGGCGTGTCGGGCGGCAGATACTGCGACCGGAACGGCCGTGACCCTCCTCAGCGCCGGGCGACGACCAGCGGCACGCCGGTGACGGGGTGCGGGAAGACGTCGACCGGCTGGCCGTAGACCTCCTCGATGCGCGCCGCCGTCAGCACCTCGGCCGGCGCTCCCGACGCGACGACGCGCCCCTCCGAGAGCAGGGTCACCCGATCCGCGTGCGCGAGTGCGGCATTCAGGTCGTGCAGCACGATGGCGACGGCGATCCCGGCATCCGCTCGCGCCCGGATCAGGCGCATCACATCCTCATGGTGCTTGAGATCGAGCGCGGCCGTCGGCTCGTCGAGCAGCAGGATGCCGGTGCTCTGGGCGATCACCCGCGCGAGCGCGACGCGGGCGCGCTCGCCGCCGGAGAGCGAGGTCACCGATCGCGCGTGCAGGGCCGTGATCTCGGTGAGCTCCATCGCGGACGCCACCACGAGGTCGTCCTCATCGGCGGCCGGTGTGCGGGCCCAGGGCGTGCGGCCCATCCGCACCACCTGCTCGGCACTGAACGGGAAAGTGACCGTGTTCTCCTGCAGGAGCACGGCGCGCTGCTGCGCCAGCATCCGCGGGCGCAGGTCGCCGATCGGCCGATCGTCGAGCCTGACCTCTCCCGACCGGGCGGTGATGTCTCCCGCGAGCACGCCGAACAGCGTGGTCTTCCCCGCGCCGTTCGGGCCCACGAGCGCATGCACCTCGCCGGCGTGGATGTCGATCGAGGCGTCTTCGAGGATGCTGCGGCCCTCGCCGACGTGCACCGTGAGGCCGCTTCCGCGCAGCCGCACCGTCATGCCCATCCTCCCGAACGGCGGCGGGTGCGTACGAGCAGCCAGAGGAAGAACGGCCCGCCGACGAGCGAGGTGATCATGCCGATCGGCAGATCCGCCAGGGGCACCGCGGTTCGGGCGACGAGGTCGGCCACGGCGATGAGCAGAGCACCTCCGAGAGCGGACGCGATGACGAGCGGCAGGTGCGCCGGGCCGATCAGCATGCGCATCAGATGCGGCACCACGAGGCCGGCGAAGCCGATGATGCCGGCGAAGGCGACGGCCGCGCAGACGAGGATCGCCACCGTCACGATGACGATCATCCGCAGCAGCTCGACGTTCACTCCGAGATGCCGGGCGGTGCGCTCGCCGAGGGCGAAGAGGTCGAGGGTCGGGGCGACGATGAGGGCGGCGACGACACCGATCCCGACGAGGGGAGCGACCAGCCGGATGTTCTCCCACAGGGCTCCGTTGAGCGAGCCGAGCTGCCAGAACACGATCTGCTCGCGCGTCGACGTCGTGCCGAGGAAGGTGAAGAAGGCCATGCCGGCGCCGGCGATGGCGTTGATCGCGATGCCGGTCAGCAGCAGCGTCACGACCTCGGTGCGCCCGCCGGAGCGGCTGATGAAGTAGACCGCGAGCACGGCGAGGAGGCCGCCGAGGAACGCGAACGCGGGCGTCGTCCACATCCCGAAGGTGGCCAGGCCGAACGTGATGCTCGCTGCCGCACCGAGGGCCGCTCCCGACGAGACGCCGACGACGCCGGCATCCGCCAGCGGGTTCCCGAAGATCGCCTGCATGAGCACGCCCGAGACGGCCAGGGCGGCGCCGACGAGGAGTCCGAGCACGAGGCGCGGCATCCGGATGCTGTTGATCACGCCGTAGTCCGTCGACGAGGTGGGCGCCCAGGCGGTGTCGATTCCCACGCCGTGGAGCAGCACGCCGATGAGCCCGCTGGGGGAGAGGGCGTATTGACCGCTCGTGATCGACAGGGTGCAGGTGATCACGAGGGCGACGAGCAGGCCGACGAGCACCGCGACGAATCGCAGTCTCCGATGCCCGGCCGGCGTCGGGGTGACGACCTCGCCGCTCACTTCGCGGGCTCGGGGGCGTACAGCGCGCGAGCGAGGGCGCTGATGACCTCGGCGGACCGTGGTCCGAAGCTGAGGATCTCGCTGTCGGCCATGTCGATCACGCGGCGGTTCGCTCCGGCAGGCGTCTCGGCGACGGCCGGGATCCGCTCGATCAGCCCGTCGATGCCGCCGACCGATTCCAGGCCGTCCGTCATCATGACCAGCACGTCGGGCCGCGCGGCGACGAGCGCCTCCGCCGTCATGGGCTTCATGCCCTCCCAGCCGATCTCGCCGGCGACGTCGACGCCTCCGACGGCGTCGATCAGGGAGTCGGCGCCGGAATCCTCTCCGAAGATGTAGTAGACGTTCGCGCTGCCGCGCACATAGAGGAACAGCATCCGGGCGCGGTCCTCCTTGGCGGCGGGGGCCACGTCGGCGATCTCGGCGAGGGACGCGTCGAGCTCGGCATCCAGCCGCGCGATGAGCGCGTCGCCCCGGCTCGGCACACCCAGCGCGGCGGCGATCTCGGTCACGAGTTCGTCGGTCGTGTCGATGCGGCGGTCGCTGGAGATGACGACGACGGTGATGCCGGCGTCACGCAGCTGCTGGCGGATCTCCTTGGGGCCGATGGTGGTGTCGGTGAGGATGACGGTGGGTGCGAGTTCGAGGATCGCCTCGGCGTTGAGCGAGTGGCCGGTCTTCGTGACGACGGGCAGATCCTCGGTGCCGGCGAAGTCGGTGGACGAGTCGCGGCCGACGACCTGGTCGCCGAGGCCGAGCGCGAAGACCGTCGACGCGATCGTGCCGGAGATGTCGATGGGGAGGATGCGGTCGACATCGGTGATCTCGACCGCGCGGCCTTCGCTGTCGGTGACCGTGACCGGCAGCCGGGGGGCGGTGTCGTCGTCGACCGGCTCGATCGCGTGGTCCGACAGGCACGCGGTCGATCCGCCGGTGACACCGCGCACGTCCTCGACCAGGTCGAGCGACGCCAGCGGCACGGAGGCCTGCGGGCAGCTCTCGGCGGCTTCCGGCGGCGATGCCGCGGTCGCGCCCGGCTCCGCGCACGCGGTGAGGCCGACGGCGAGAACGGAGGCGAGGAGGACTGCGAGGACGCGGCGCATTAGGCAAGGCTATCCTAAAACTTGACGCGCTCCGAGGCGGCCCCCTACGCTCGGGACCGTGAGCTTTGTTAGCCAAGCCTAACCAACCTTCATCCCTTCGCCCGACTGCATTGCGGCACCGCCGGCGCGCGTGTCCGCGTGCCCCCGGGGTCCGGAGAGAACCCGTGAACGACACAGCCATGACCCTCAGAGCGAGCAGCCGCGTCCGCGTGCTGATCGCCGCCTTCATCTCCTTCCTCCTCATCGCCGCAGGGTCGGTGGTGGCCACCCCGGCCCACGCCGCCGACGGCAGCGTCACGGCTGATGTCAGCGCCGCGTCGACGTCAGGCGTGACCGTGCAGGTGCAGGCATCCGGACTCCCGGACGTCGCGGGCGCCTACGCCGCGCTCATCGTCACGGGGACCGAGGGGTCGATCTCCGCGGGCGGCGGATACGCGGCGTTCGCGATGCCGTTCCCCGCCGTGAGCGGGGGAGCGAGCTCGTTCACCCTGACAGCCCCCGCGGGATCGCTCGACCGCACCAAGACCTACGAGGTGCTGGTCTGGAAGCAGCACTCGAACCCGGATGCCACGACGATCTACGCCCGCGGCGCCGTCGGGATCACCGGTGCGCAGTGGGATGCCGTCTTCGGCGCGGAGCCGGGGACGGATCCGGGCACCGACCCGGGGACTGACCCGGGCACGGATCCCGGAACCGACCCGGGCACGGACCCGGGCACGGATCCCGGTACCGACCCGGGCACGCCCCCGGCATCCGCGGCGATCGAGGTCTTCCTCGCCGACGGCACCACGCCGGCGGCGGACGCGCCGCTACAGGCGGGCGACACGATCGTCGTGAAGGGCTCGGGCTACGATCCGACCGCGAACGTCGGCGGTCGGGGCGTCCCGATCCCGTCGACGCTGCCGCAGGGCACCTACGTCGTGTTCGGCAACTTCGCCTCGGCCTGGCAGCCGTCCACGGGTGCGGCGTCGTCGA
>NZ_SSDJ01000141.1 GCF_004794465.1 Microbacterium sp. K24
CGGCGCGCCGCACCTGGCGCGCGCCCTGGAGATCGATCTCGAGGAGAACGGTCTTGCCGTCGGCGAGGGCGGCGTCGATCGGCGCCCGCGGAGTGCCGTACCGGGAGCGGTTGTGCACCACGGCGTACTCGAGCAGCTCGTCGTCGGCGATCAGTCGATCGAACTCGGCGTCGTCGACGAAGTAGTAGTGCACGCCGTCGACCTCGCCGGGACGCGGCGGCCGGGTCGTCGCCGACACCGAGAGGTGGATCTCGGGGTTGTGCTCGCGGATGTGCGCCGCGACGGTGCCCTTGCCCACCGCGGTGGGCCCGGCCAGCACGAGCAGCCTGCCGCGGGCATCCCGCGGTTCGAGCACCGGGAACCGGGTGTCGAGCCACTCTTCGAGCACGACGCGCTGACGGGCCCCCAGACCGCCGAGGCGCTTGACCGGCGAGATGTGCAGATCCTGCAGCACCCGGTCGCGCTTGCCGGCGCCGATGGCCGGGAGGGCGAGCAGGAAGTCCGTGATGCGCATCGACCCTTCGACCGACTCGGCATCCGCGGTCGCACGGCGCAGAACGGTCTGCGGCGTCACGACGCGCATGGTGAGGTCGCGCTTGAGCGATGCCCTGGCGCGTCGACGCTCCACGGCTCGGCGTGCAGCCGCTGCGCGGTCGACCTCGGGGACGGTCCGACGCGGCTCAGACACCGACGACCTCCCGGTACTCGGCGACCCGTGCCTCGATGGCTGCGGCGAGTCCCTCCGGACCGGCGGAGAGGATGCTGCGGCTCTCGCTGGCGATCACGGCAGCCGCCATCGAGCCGAAGCGTGCGCGGAGGTCGGCGGGGGTCGCACCCTGGGTGCCGAAACCGGGCGCCAGGATGGGTGCGATCGGGCCGAACGACGTGATGCCTGCCTGATCCCAGTCGACCGTCGCACCGATGACGAATCCGAAGCTCCCCCATGCCCCGGGCTCGATCAGGCCCGCGTTGCGCGCCGACACCTCGCCCACGATCTCCGCCGACACCGTCAGGCCGGTGGCACCGGTCGCGCGCTGCACGCTCTCGGCCTCGGGGTTGCTGGTCGCCGCGAGCACGAACACGCCCTTGTCGTGCTTCGCCGCGAGGGCGAACGTGCCGTCGAGCGCGCCGACACCCAGGAACGGGTTCACCGTGAGCGCATCCGCTTCGAGGGGGGCGCCGGGCGTCAGCCAGGCGCGGGCGTAGTCGTCCATGGTCGAGCCGATGTCGCCGCGCTTGGCGTCGGCGATGACGAGCAGCCCGGCGGCGCGTGCCGCTGCGAGCACGTCCTCCAGCGCCGCGATGCCCTTCGACCCGAAGCGCTCGAAGAACGAGACCTGCGGCTTCACGACGCCGACGCGTCCCGCGGCGGCGTCGACGGTGCGCAGACCGAACTCGCGCACCCCGGCGGCGTCGTCACCGAGGCCCCACGCGGCGAGCAGCTCGGCATGCGGGTCGATGCCGACGCAGAGGGGACCGCGGGCGTCCAGCGCCCCGCGGACCCTCTCACCGAAGCTCCGACTCACAGCGCTGCCGCCCGATCGATCGCGTACTCCTGCAGACTCTTCACCTGGAAGCCCTCGTGCGCGGCATCCATTCCGCTCACGGCCGCACCCAGCACCGCCATCGTGGTGAAGAGCGCCTTGTCGGCCGCGACGGCCGCTGCGCGGATCTCGTAGCCGTCCGCACGCGCCGCACCACCGGAGGGCGTGTTCACGACGATGTCGATCGCACCCGCGTTGATGAGGTCGACGATGTTCTCGGCTCCGGAGTCCTGCGTCTCGCTGTACTTCTCGACCACCGTCACCGCGATGCCGTTGCGCGAGAGGATCTCGGCGGTGCCCTCGGTCGCCACGATCGTGAACCCGAGCTGCTGCAGGCGGTGCGCGGGCAGGATCACGGCGCGCTTGTCGGAATCGGCCACCGAGATGAACACGGTGCCCGACGTGGGCATGCCGCCGTACGCGGCTGCCTGGCTCTTCGCGAATGCCGTCGGGAAGTCGCGGTCGATGCCCATGACCTCGCCCGTGGAGCGCATCTCCGGCCCGAGGATCGAGTCCACCGTCTTGCCGTCCGCCGTGCGGAAGCGCTTGAACGGCAGCACGGCCTCCTTCACCGAGACGGGGGCATCGAGCGGGACGCGCGATCCGTCCTGCTGCGGGAGCATGCCCTCGGCGCGCAGCTCGGCGATCGTCGAGCCCGTCATCACGCGGCTCGCGGCCTTGGCCATCGGGATGCCGAGGGCCTTCGACACGAAGGGCACGGTACGGCTCGCGCGCGGGTTGGCCTCGATCACGTAGAGCACACCGGCGCTGATCGCGAACTGCACGTTCAGCAGACCGCGTACCCCGACGCCTTCGGCGATGGCCAGGGTGGCCTCGCGCACGCGATCGACGTCGGAGCGGCCGAGCGACACCGGGGGAAGCGTGCAGCTCGAGTCCCCGGAGTGGATCCCGGCCTCCTCGAGGTGCTCCATCACTCCGCCGATGTACAGGTCGGTGCCGTCGTACAGCGCGTCGACGTCGAGCTCGATCGCATCGTCGAGGAAGCGGTCGACGAGCAGGGGCTTGCCCTCCTCGATGATGACCTCCCCGGCCGTGCGCACGAAGTAGTCGCGCAGCGACGCGGTGTCGTAGACGATCTCCATGCCGCGACCGCCGAGCACGAAGCTCGGACGCACGAGCACCGGGTAGCCGATCTCCTCGGCGATGCGCACCGCACCGTCGACGTCGATCGCGGTGCCGTTGCGCGGAGCGATGAGGCCGGCGTCGTCGAGCAGGCGCGAGAACAGCTCGCGCTCCTCGGCGAGGTCGATCGCGGCGGGGCTGGTGCCGAGCACGGTGTACCCGGCCGCCTCGATGCCCTTCGCGAGTCCGAGCGGCGTCTGTCCGCCGAGCTGGCAGACCACGCCGAGGATCGTGCCGCTGGCGGCCTCCGCGTCGAGCACCTCGAGCACGTCTTCGAGCGTCAGCGGCTCGAAGTACAGGCGGTCCGAGGTGTCGTAGTCGGTCGAGACCGTCTCCGGGTTGCAGTTGACCATGACGGTCTCGAAGCCCGCATCCGACAGCGCGAACGAGGCGTGCACGCAGGAGTAGTCGAACTCGACACCCTGGCCGATGCGGTTCGGACCCGAGCCGATGATGACGACCTTGGTGCGCTCGGAGGGTGCGACCTCGGTCTCGAAGTCGTAGCTCGAGTAGTGGTACGGCGTCAGAGCCGGGAACTCCCCCGCGCAGGTGTCGACCGTCTTGTACACCGGGCGGATGCCGAGACCGTGACGCACACCGCGCACCTCGGGCTCGGTCGTGCCGCGCAGCTGGGCGAGCTGGGCGTCGGAGAAGCCGTGCTCCTTCGCGTAGCGCAGCGTGGCGGCATCCAGTTCGGGCGCGGTGCGCACGATCTCGGCGACCTCGTTGATCAGCACGATCTGGTCGATGAACCACGGGTCGATCGCGGTCGCGTCGAAGGCCTGCTCGACCGTCGCGCCCTTGCGGAGCGCCTGCTGCAGGGTGACGATGCGGCCATCGGTGGGGATCTTCGAGATCTCGAGGAGCTCGTCGACCGTGCGATCCTCCGCGCCCCAGTGGAAGCTCGAACCGCGCTTCTCCAGCGAGCGGAGCGCCTTCTGCAGAGCGGTGGCGTAGTTGCGGCCGATGGCCATCGCCTCGCCGACCGACTTCATGGTCGTGGTGAGCGTGGCATCCGCGGCGGGGAACTTCTCGAACGCGAAGCGCGGCACCTTCACCACGACGTAGTCGAGGGTGGGCTCGAAGCTCGCCGGCGTGACTCCGGTGATGTCGTTCGGGATCTCGTCGAGGCGGTAGCCGAGCGCGAGCTTCGCGGCCAGCTTCGCGATCGGGAAGCCGGTGGCCTTCGACGCGAGAGCGCTCGAACGCGAGACGCGCGGGTTCATCTCGATCACGATGATGCGCCCGTTCTCGGGGTTCACCGCGAACTGGATGTTGCAGCCACCCGTGTCGACGCCCACCGCGCGGATGATGTCGATGCCGATGTCGCGCAGCTTCTGGTACTCGCGATCCGTCAGGGTGAGCGCCGGTGCCACGGTGATCGAGTCGCCGGTGTGCACGCCGACGGGGTCGACGTTCTCGATCGAGCAGACGACGACCGTGTTGTCGGCCGTGTCGCGCATGAGCTCGAGCTCGTACTCCTTCCAGCCGAGGATCGACTCCTCCAGGAGCACCTCGGTGGTCGGCGAGTCGCGCAGGCCCGCGCCGGCGATGCGGCGGAGGTCGTTCTCGTCGTACGCGAAGCCGGAACCGAGGCCGCCCATCGTGAAGCTGGGGCGCACGACGAGCGGGTAGCCCAGCTCGTCGGCGGCCGCGAGGACCTCGTCCATCGTGTGCGCGATCCGCGAGTCGGCGACGTCGGCGCCGGCGTCGAGCACCAGCTGCTTGAAGATCTGACGGTCCTCGCCCTTGTTGATCGCCTCGAAGCTCGCGCCGATCAGCTCGACGTCGTACTTCTCGAGGATCCCGTGGTTGTGCAGCTCGATCGCCGCGTTGAGCGCCGTCTGCCCGCCGAGTGTCGGCAGGATCGCGTCGGGGCGCTCCTTGGCGATGATCGTCTCGATGACCTGCCAGGTGATCGGCTCGATGTACGTCGCGTCGGCGAAGTCGGGGTCGGTCATGATCGTGGCCGGGTTGGAGTTGACCAGGATGACCCGGACACCCTCCTCGCGGAGCACGCGGCACGCCTGGGTGCCGGAGTAGTCGAACTCGCAGGCCTGGCCGATCACGATCGGGCCGGAGCCGATGACGAGGACGGAGGAGATGTCGTCGCGCTTGGGCATTACTTGCTGTCCTTGTTCTCGCGGACCATCGTCGCGAACCGATCGAAGAGGTAGTTGGCGTCGTGCGGGCCGGCGGCGGCCTCAGGGTGGTACTGCACCGAGAACGCCGGGATGTCGAGGGCCCGGAGACCCTCCACGACGTTGTCGTTGAGGCCGACGTGGCTGACCTCGACCTTGCCGTAGCCGTGGGGGCTGTCGAACGAGCCCTCGAGGGGAGCGTCGACGGCGAAGCCGTGGTTGTGGGCGGTGATCTCCACCCGCCCGGTGGTCTTGTCGAGCACGGGCTGGTTGATGCCACGGTGCCCGAACGGCAGCTTGTAGGTGCCCAGCCCCAGGGCGCGGCCGAGCAGCTGGTTGCCGAAGCAGATGCCGAAGAACGGCAGTCCGTCGTCGAGGACGGAGCGCAGCAGTTCGACGTGATCGCCGGATGCCGCGGGGTCGCCGGGCCCGTTGGAGTAGAACACCGCGACCGGATCGATGGAGCGGATCTCGTCTATCGTCACGTTCTGCGGGAGCACATGCACCTCGAAGCCTCGCGCCGCGAGGTTGTCGATCGTCGCCTGCTTCACACCGAGGTCGAGAACGGCGAGGTTGCCGAGCCGCTCCCCCATCGCCGTCGTCACGGTCGCGACATCCACCGACACCTCGGCGGAGAGGTTGCGGCCGGCCATCGCGGGTGCCTCGCGCACGATGCGCAGCTGCTCCTCGGGGTCGAGGGTCGCGTCCGCACCCGAGAAGATGCCGCCGCGCATCGAGCCCGCGGAGCGGATGTGACGGGTGATCGAGCGGGTGTCGATGCCGCTGATGCCGACGATCCCGTCCTGCACGAGGATCTCCTCCAGTGAGGCGTTCGCGCGCCAGTTCGAGACGACGCGGGAGGGATCGCGGACGATGTAGCCCGCGACCCAGATGCGACGGGACTCGGCGTCCTCGTCGTTCATGCCGGTGTTGCCGATGTGCGGCGCGGTCTGCAGCACGATCTGTCCGGCATACGACGGGTCGGTGATCGTCTCCTGGTAGCCGGACATGCCGGTGGCGAAGACGACCTCGCCGAGGGTGCGTCCACGCGCGCCGTAGGCGCGACCGGTGTGGATGGTGCCGTCTTCGAGGACGAGCACGGCGGTTTCGGGCAGGGAGGTCATCGTATGGCTCCTGTGTCGGGGGCGGCGCTGGCGTCGGAGACGGGCACGAGCCGCTGCAGTTCAGAGATGAGGTTCTTCGGGTCGCCCGTCGCGAGGCGCAGGTAGGAGTCGACGACGGTGTCGTCGTCGGTGCTCCAGGAGATGCGGATGAGACCGCCGGGCTCGACCACCCGGTCGATCGTGACAGTGGCCCTGTCGACCTGCACGAGACGCGAGGAGGGCAGGAAGACCGTCGGCGAGCCGTCGAGGCAGAGCGCGACGCCACGGTCCGTGACCGCCAGCTCACCGCGGGCGCGGTACGTGAGCGGAGAGACCGCGAGGCGCTCCAGCGGCTGGTCGTGGCGCGTCGTCGAGACGTAGAGCACCTCGTCTCGTCGCACGACCTCGGCATGCTCCGGCACGCCGAGGGGCGCGGTGAGGCCGGAATCCCGGCGGAGACGTCGTCGCCACGCGAAGAACATCGCGAGCAGGACGACCACCGCGAGGGCGATCATCACGGTGATGGCGAGTTCGCGGGTCATGCGTTCAGCTCCTCGACCACGGCTCCGCCGTCGACCGTGAGCGTGCCGCCGTGCACGGTGAACTCGACGCGACCGGGCAGTGCGCGGCCGAGGTACGGCGAGTTCACGCTGCGGCCGTGCAGGTCGGCCTCGGTGAACACGCCGTCGACCGAGGCGTCGTAGAGCGTGATCTGGGCGGCGCTGCCGACTTCGAGAGGCGTTCCGTGCCCGGCCAGTCGCCCGATGCGGGCAGGAGCGGCGCTCATCACCCGCGCGACGTCGGACCAGCCGATGAGGCCGGTCTGCACCATGGACTGATGCACGACGCGCAGAGCGCTCTCGAGGCCCACCATGCCGTTGGCCGCGGCCTGCCATTCACAGGCCTTGTGCTCGCTCGGGTGCGGGGCGTGGTCGGTCGCCACGATGTCGATCGTGCCGTCGGCGAGTCCCTCGCGCACGGCGAGGACGTCTTCCTGACGACGCAGCGGAGGATTCACCTTGTAGCGGGCGTCGTACCCGCGCACGAGCTCGTCCGTCAGCAGCAGGTGGTGCGGCGTGACCTCGGCGGTGACCGCGATGCCGCGCTTCTTGGCCCAGCGGATGATGTCGACGGACCCGGCTGTCGAGAGGTGGCAGACGTGCAGACGCGAACCGACGTGCTCGGCCAGCAGCACGTCGCGGGCGATGATCGATTCCTCGGCCACCGCGGGCCAGCCGGCCAGGCCGAGCTCGGCCGACACCGTGCCCTCGTTCATCTGAGCGCCCTCGGTGAGACGCGGGTCCTGCGCATGCTGCGCGATCACTCCGTCGAACGACTTCACGTACTCCAGGGCGCGGCGCATGATCAGCGGATCGAACACGCAGAAGCCGTCGTCGCTGAAGACGCGGACCTTCGCGCGCGAGGTGGCCATCGCCCCCAGCTCGGCGAGGCGCTCGCCCTTCTGCCCGACGGTCACCGCCCCGATCGGCTGCACCGTGGCGTAGCCGGCGGCCTCGCCGAGGGCGAGCTCCTGCTCGACCACGCCCGCCGTGTCGGCCACCGGAGAGGTGTTGGGCATCGCGAAGACCGCGGTGAACCCGCCCGCCGCGGCGGCCCTGGTGCCGGTGAGGATCGTCTCGGACGCTTCGTAGCCGGGCTCGCGCAGATGCGTGTGCAGGTCGACCAGTCCGGGCAGGGCCACCAGTCCCTGTGCGTCGATGACCCGCGCGCCCGCGCGGCTGAGGCCGGCGCCGATCTCGGTGATGACACCGCCGTCGACGATGATGTCGGCGCTGTCCGCACCGAGCAGTCGTGCACCGGTGATGACGAGGGTCTCGCTCACAGGTCTCCCCCTCGTTCGTCGTCTCGTTCTCCTGCCAGCAGCAGGTACAGCACCGCCATGCGGACGGACACTCCGTTCGTCACCTGCTCCAGCACCGTGGAACGGGCGGAATCGGCTGCTTCGGAGGAGATCTCCAGCCCGCGGTTCATGGGTCCGGGGTGCATCACAATGCTACCGTCCGGGAGGCCCGCCACACGCCGTGCGTCGAGACCCCAGCGCCGCGAATACTCCCGCTCAGTCGGGAAATACGCGGCATTCATCCGCTCCAGCTGGATCCGGAGCATCATCACGGCATCCGGCCCTTCCGCGAGGGCCTCGTCGAGGTCGTAGACGACGCGGACCGGCCAGAGCGACACGTTCTGCGGGACGAGCGTGGGAGGAGCGACGAGCGTGACCTCGGCGCCGAGCGTCGTGAGCAGCCAGACATTCGAGCGGGCCACCCGCGAATGCAGCACGTCGCCGACGATCACGATGCGGAGTCCGGCGAGATCGCGCCCCCGGCTGTCGGCGCCGAACCGGCGCTTGCGGATCGTGAAGGCATCGAGCAGCGCCTGGGTCGGATGTTCGTGCGTGCCGTCGCCGGCGTTGACCACGCCGGCCGAGATCCAGCCGCTCGTCGCGAGGGTCTGCGGGGCGCCGGAGCCGGGATGCCGCACCACGACCGCGTCGGCGCCGATAGCCTCCAGGGTCTGCGCCGTGTCCTTCAGGCTCTCACCCTTGGAGACGCTGGACCCCTTGGCGGCGAAGTTGATGACGTCGGCGGAGAGGCGCTTGGCCGCGGCCTCGAACGAGATCCGCGTGCGGGTCGAGTCCTCGAAGAAGAGGTTCACGACCGTCTTGCCGCGGAGCGTCGGCAGCTTCTTGACCTCACGCGACTGGGTGTCGGACATGTCCTCGGCGATGTCGAGGATCCGGAGGGCTTCGGCCTTCGCGAGGGTGCGGGTGTCGAGGAGGTGTCTCATTCTCCGATCGTCACCTCCTCGGCCCCGTCGTTCTCGAGGAGGCGCACGTTGACCCGTTCGGTGCGGGCGGAGGGGATGTTCTTGCCGATGAAGTCGGGCCGGATCGGGAGCTCGCGGTGACCGCGGTCGACCAGGATGGCCAGGCGGACGACCGCGGGGCGGCCGATCGACTGGATCGCATCGAGGGCGGCACGGATGCTGCGGCCGGAGAACAGCACGTCGTCGACGAGAACGACGGTCTTGCCGTCGATCCCCCCGTCGGGGATCTCGGTCGGATGCGGAGACCGCGTCGGGTGCTTCGCGAGGTCGTCGCGGAAGAGCGTGACATCCAGGGCCCCGACCGCGACCGAGGTCTGCGCGATCTCGCCGATCAGCCGCGCGAGGCGATGGGCGAGAGTGACGCCCCGGGTCGGAATGCCCAGCAGGACGAGGTTCTCAGCCCCTCGATTCGATTCGAGGATCTCATGCGCGATGCGGGTCAGTGCCCGCGATACGTCGGCTTCGTGCAGCACAGTGCGCGTGCTCATCAGCCGCTCCCTTCTCCGCCTCACAGGACGGTGTTAAAGGTTGCTTGTCCGCTCAGTCTATCGGAGTGCCGGGCGCCGCCCGGTCAGCTCGCCTCCTGCAGCACCGGGTCGGTGACGTCGTCGATCTTGGTCGACCGGATCGGGTGACCGCTCGTCGACAGGCACCGGCCGGTCTTCAGGTCCCACTTCCAGTCGTGCATGCTGCAGGTGAGGACGCCGTCCTCGTCGACCTTGCCGGTCTTCGTGAGGTCCGCGCGCAGATGCGGGCACCGGCGCTGCACGATCCAGTCGCCGATCTCGGCATCCTCCGTCTGGTCGGTCTGCTCCTGGTACCAGTTCTCGACGTACTCGATGCGGTCTACCGAGAGGCATTTCAGGAACGTCGTGAGGAACTCGTTGAACTTGCCGCTGCGGCCGACCTGGAACTGCATCGAGAGGAAGATCGAGTTCGACCAGTCGATCTCGCGGTCGCGGATGTTCGTGGAGACGAGATCGGCGGGGATCGTGTACCAGTAGATGCACTCCTCCCCCGCGTACTCTCGGACCTTGGCGCGCGGGAAGTCGACGACCATGTCGAGGTCGCCGATCTTGAACCGCACGTTGCCGCCGACGCCGAGGCGGATCGTGCGCGACTTCTTCAACAGCGGCTCCCACCACTGCTTCAGTGTCTCGAGCATCTCCGCCGGCGGGATGATCTCGGCGCGAGAGGCCTCCTCGTCGTGGATCTCCTGCTGTCGGCTCGCCCGCTGCGACTCGAGGTAGTCCCACTTCTCGTCGAAGATGTGCGCGATCTCGGCCTCGGTGTAGAGGGACTGCTCCGTGCTCACGGACGCGCCCTCGACCGTCACCACGGTTCCCGGGACGAACAGGTGTCCGTCGTACTGCGGGGCGAGCTCCTTCATGTGCGCGAGGAACTGCTTCTGGTCGGTGAAGATCGACTCGCCGTTCCTGCCGACGCCGTTGAAGTCGAACAGGTCGTCGCGCAGGAACATCGGCGGACCGGCCATCGGGAAGACGTGCGTGGCGTCGACCTTCTCGATGTAGTACATCGCGCGCTTGTTCTGCGCGTCGCGCTTGAGCTTCGCGAAGTTCTGCTTGGCGTCGAGCGGCAGGTCGTAGACCATGGGCCACCAGATCGCACCGGAGACCTGAGTGAAGTAGGCGTCGGGCTTGCCGAAGCTCAGCAGCTTCTCGAGGTCGAGCGGGTGGGAGTCGTTCTGATTCAGCACCGAGGCCGTGCCGTCGTCGACGCTGAGCGACGAGTCGCCGATCGGCCCGTCACTCGGGGCGCGCAGCGGGGTGATCATGATCTTGAGGTCACCGCGTTCGATGATCTGTCCCGCCGGCGCGTAGGTGATATTCGTGTAGCCCAGTGCGCGGATGTCCTGCTCGAGGTCGTCGATCGGATACTCCGGCAGCAGGACTTCGATGTCCTTGCGGATGTAGCGCTCGAGGAGCTTCGGGTCGAAGTGGTCGCGATGCCGATGCGAGATGTAGAGGAAGTCGGCCTCGCGGCCGAAGCGCTCCCAGTCGAGCCCGCGGTTGTCGGGGAACGGGAACCAGGATCCGAAGAAGGACGGTCCGAGCACGGGGTCGCAGATGATGTTGCCGCCCCGCGTCTCGATGAACATCCCGGCGTGGCCGAGTCCCGTGATCCGCATTGCATTCCTCTCGAAAGTGAACCGTCCGATTCTACCGAGGGCCTCCTGGGCGCCGGCGGAGACGGGCCGTGAATACCCGAGTCGTCGGTCATGCCGTACGGCGTTGCCCAGTCGTTACGGAACCCTGATCGGATCGTGACCGAACTCCCGGCGTCCCACCGGAGTCCCCTCACTAACCTGCCGCTATGAACACGACACGGAGACTCCTGACCGTTCTCGCGGTGGCATCGATCACGGCCATCGGCCTCGTCGGATGCTCTGCCCTGGGGTCGGGAGGAAGTGACGCGACGAGCGTGGATGAGGCACCGGCCCAGAATGCAGAGGCAGCTGCGGAGGGCGAGGATCAGGACTCCGCTGTCGTAATCACCGGCCGGATCTCGATCGTCGCCGACGACCCCGTCGCCGCTGCGGGAGAGGCCACGACGATCGTGTCGGATGCCGGTGGACGCGTGAGCGGCCGCACCGAGCGCTCTGCCGAGGACGGCGGTCAGGCGAGCGCCGAGCTCACGCTGCGCATCCCCGCGGACGTGATCGAGGAGGTCCGCAGCGACCTCGGCAGCCTCGGCGAGGTGAAGGAGACCTCACTCGAGTCGACCGAGGTCGGTTCGGTCCAGCGCGACCTCGCCGCACGGATCACGACGCTCCGTGCCTCGATCGCCCGCTACACGGAGTGGCTCGGCACGGCGTCCGCGACGTCGGACCTGATCGAGCTCGAGACGGCGATCGCCGAGCGCCAGACCGAGCTGGAATCCCTCGAGGCGCAGTCCCGCGCCCTCGAGGACCAGGTCGCGATGTCGACCATCACGCTCCATCTCTCCTCCGAGTACGTCGCCCCGGTGACGGCTCCGCAGAACTTCGGCGAGGCTCTGGTCGTGGGGTGGAACGGCTTCGGGGCGTTCTGGGGTGCGATGCTCATCGCCGTCGGCGTGGGTCTCCCCTGGCTCGTGCTGATCGCCGCCGTCATCGCCGCTGTGGTCTGGCTCGTCGCCAGGAACCGCCGTCGCCAGGAGCTGAAGCCCGCCGTCGCGGCGGCCATGCCCGATGCCGTCCTGTTCACGGCGCCGGAGCAGACGACGCCCCCACCGCGCTAGTCGTCGAACAGTCCGCGGATGTCATCGGCGGTCAGCGACTGCGCGAACAGCTCGTCATCATCCATGACGGCGGTGAACAGACGCGCCTTGCGCTGCTGCAGCTCGCGCACCTTCTCCTCGATCGTGCCTGCCGAGATCATTCGATAGACGAAGACCTGATTGGTCTGACCGATGCGGTGGGTGCGGTCGATCGCCTGCGCCTCTGCGGCGGGGTTCCACCACGGATCGAGCAGGAAGACGTAGTCCGCCTCGGTCAGGGTCAGTCCGAAGCCACCGGCCTTCAGGCTGATCAGGAAGACCACCTGCTCGCCGGCCCGGAAACCGTCGACGACATCCTGCCGACGACGCGTCGATCCGTCGAGATGCGCGTACGGGATGCCGGCGGCATCGAGGCGCGCGGCGGCGAGGTCGAGGAACGAGGTGAACTGGCTGAACACCAGGGCCCGGTGGCCTTCGGCCCGCAGCTCGGCGACCCTCTCCAGGAGCACGTCCAGCTTGCTCGATCCGATGTCGGCGTCTTCCTCGTCGACGAGGCCGGGAGCGAGGCTCAGCATGCGCAGCAGCGTCAGGGAGCGGAAGACGATGAAGCGATTGCGGTCGAGATCGTCGATCAGGCCGAGCACCTTCTGCCGCTCGCGCTGCAGCACCACGTCGTAGAGCGACCGATGAGCGGCGCTGAGCTCGACCTCGAGCACCTGCTCCTGCTTGGGCGGCAGATCGGCGGCGACGAGCTCTTTCGTGCGCCTCAGCATCAACGGGCGGATGCGGCGGCGGAGCTGCGCGAGACGGCGCTGACGGTACTCGCCGCCCTCCTCGTTCTCGGGGACCTTGCCCTTCTCGATCGGCTGGATGTAGCGATCGCGGAACTTCCGCGCGGAGGGGAACAGACCCGGGGCCGCGAGCTTCAGCAGCGACCACAGATCGGAGAGGCTGTTCTCCATCGGCGTTCCGGTGACCGCGTAGGTGACATCGGCGTGGAACGTCGCGATCGCCCGATGGAGCTTCGTCTTCGGGTTCTTGACGAACTGGGCCTCATCGAGGACGAGGCCCGCCCACTCGACCGTGCCGAACTCCTTCTCATCGAGTCGGGCCACGGTGTACGAGCTCACCACGACGTCGACGGATGCCGCAGCCGAGGCCAGACTCCCGCGGCGCGTGCCGCTCGTGGTGTCGACGATGGCCACCCGGAGGTCGGGGGTGAACCGCGCGGCCTCCGTCTTCCACGTGCCGAGCACCGAGGTCGGAGCCAGCACGAGGAACGGCCGGGTCTCCCCCGCGTCTCGCGTGTGCTGCATGAAGGTCAGCAGCTGCAGTGTCTTGCCGAGCCCCATGTCGTCGGCGAGGATTCCGCCGAGCCGGTGCTTCCACAGGAAGGCCAGCCAATCGAATCCGGCTTTCTGGTACGGACGCAGCTCCGCACGAAGACCCGCAGGCACGGCCGTCTCGGGGACACCGGTGGCCTGACGGAGACCCTCTGCCGTCGAGCGCCAGCTCACCGCCGGCTGCGCCTCGTCGGCGAGATCCTCGAACTCCTCCCAGAGGTCGGTCTGATAGCGGCTGATGCGCGGGCCGGTCTCCCATTCGGCGAGTTCGCCGGCCTCGTCGATCAGTTCCCGCAGACGGTCCAGAGCGGGGTGACTGAGCGTGAAATAGCCGCCGTCGGACAGGAGGAGCTTCTTCTTGCCGCGGCTGAGCGCGGTGAACAGCGGACCGAACGGGATGCTCCTGCCGTCGATCCGCACGATGATGCCGAGATCGAACCAGTCGGCATCCGTCGTCTCGACGGTCGAGACGGTGACCTCGGGTGCACCGGTGAGCTCGCGGTACTCCTTGCGGGTTCCCGTCGTCTCGACCGTGACGCCCACGGCTTCGAACGCCGGCACGATCTGCGCGACGAACGCCGCGGCGTCGATGTCGTGGAACGAGCCCGACGGCGTGAACCGCTTCGTCGTGTGCTCCTGCCACACGGCCTCGAGCTCGGAGCGACGCACCGCCTCCGCCTCGGGATCGCGCACGGCACCGGAGCCGGCGGCGAACGGCACCGTTCCGAAGCCGCGATAGGCCCACAGGAACGAGTAGCTGACGACGTCGCCGCGCTCGAAGGCGACGTGCAGGACGGGCTCGGGAGCGGGGATCGCCGGCAGCGACACATCGCCGACCGTCTGCACAGCCGTGCGTCGCGCGAGCAGCGGGTAGGCATCGGTGACGAACGCCTCCTCCTCCTGCGGCGGCACGACGATGGCATCCCGCGCTTCCAGCAGGGCGCGCATCTGCTCGCTGAGCGGCGTCTCCGCGAGAGTGATCTGCATCCGGCTGCCGATCAACACGGCCGAGTAGACGCCCGAGCGTCCGATCGGATGCACGGCGGCCGGCGCCACCTCCTGCCCGTCGATCGTGGCGGCGGCGGAGACCGTCAGCGCGCCGTCCTCCGCGCGCGTGATCGTCGCCGAGAGTTCCGCGGCTTCGGCGAGATGCACGGTCGCGTTCCTCTGGCTCGCCACCAGCGGGATGCCGAGGGCCGCACCCGCTCGGAGATGCCCCCAGAGCAGCCCGGACTCGATCTGATCCACCACCAGCCAGTCTCCCGAGTTGCCCGAGAGCAGCGAATCGCGCGAGATGCTGAGCAGGTCGCCGAACCAGCGGTTCTGCGCACGTCCGAACTGCGCGGAGTCCCGACGCACCACGTCCCAGCCGGCATGCCCCTGGATCCATGCCCCGGTCTGATGGCTCCGCATCAGGGGGCGGATCGCCAGAAGCAGCTCGCCGGTCGCTCGGGCGAGGTCTCTGGGCGTCGCGGGTCGCACCGCGCGAGGTGCCCAATGATTGTCGCCGCGCGGTTCACGGTGCCGGAGCTCGACCCCGAGCGCCAGCGGCTGCACCTGCGCGGCGACAGCCGGGTCGATGAGCGCGCGCCAGGAGGGCGGTGCGGGGCGGACGGCTGCGGGAGCCTCGGCGACGGGCTCTGCGACCCTCGCCCCGGCCTGTTGCGCGTACTCGTGCACATTGGAGGCGAGCAGCGCGGCCACGACGTGCTTGCATCCCGATCGCACCGGGCACGAGCATCGGGTCGAGCGGACGTGGCTCTTGCCGTTCGACGCCACGAACCCGACCTCGACGAGGTAGAGCGCGTCGCGGCTGCCTTTCACATGGCCTTCGAGCTGCTGCTGATCCTCATCCCAGTCGAGATCGACGACGTTGCCCTCACGGAAGTACGCGAGCCCGCGCGCGTACCCACCGGCATCCGTGATCTGCATCAGATCGCGGAGGTCGACGTGAGGTGCGGGCATGCCGGCATCCTTCCCATGGCATCCGACATGACGCGTGAGAGCACGCGGGCCGATCAGGCGGAGCGGGCCACCCGGGCGAGGACGCCGTGCACGAAGGCACCGGAGTCGTCGGTCGAGAACTCCTTGGCGAGCTCGACCGCCTCGTCGATGGCCACGGCCGTGGGCACCTCGTCGTTCGAGAGGATCTCCCAGACGCCGATGCGGAGCAGCGCCCGGTCGACCGCCGGCATCCGATCGAGCTTCCAGTCGCGGCTGTGGGTGGTGATCTGCTCGTCGATCTCGTCGCGCTGATCGATGATGCCGTCGACGATCTCCCTGGCGTAGAGCCAGGAAGCCTCGCGAGAGGGCTCGTTCGCGGCGCGCTTCGCCTCGGCGGCGAGGGCCACGGCGAGATCGTCACCGCGCACATCGGCGGAGAACAGGATGTCGAGAGCGCGCTTACGCGCCTTCGTGCGGGCGCTCACGCCTTACTTCTCGCGGCCGAGGTAGTCGCCGGTGCGCGTGTCGACCTTGATGCGCGTGCCGGTCTCGACGAACAGCGGGACCTGCATCTCGTATCCGGTCTCGACCGTCGCAGGCTTCGTGCCGGCCGAGGAGCGGTCGCCCTGCAGGCCGGGCTCGGTGTAGGTCACCTCGAGGATGACGGATGCCGGCAGATCGATGTACAGCGGGTTGCCGTTGTTCAGTGCGATCGTCACCTGCTGGTTCTCGAGCAGGAAGTTCTTCGCGTCTCCGACGGTCGCCGCACCCACGGTGATCTGGTCGTAGTCGGACGTGTCCATGAAGACGAAGCTGTCGCCGTCGGCGTACAGGTAGGTGTAGTCGCGGCGATCGACGTTCTCGATCTCGATCTTGGCGCCGGCGTTGTAGGTGCGGTCCACGACCTTGCCCGACACGACGTTCTTGAGCTTCGTCCGCACGAACGCGCCACCCTTGCCGGGCTTGACGTGCTGGAACTCGATGACGTTCCAGAGCTGTCCGTCGATGCTGAGAACGACGCCGTTCTTGATGTCTGCGGTAGATGCCATGCGCTGAGAGTTCCGTTCCTGAGTCTGTGGGGCCGGCCTCTGCCGCGTGATACAGGCAGGCCGACAGTCGATTCTACGGGATGCGCCGTCCGGGTCCGGAAACGGAGCCCCTCAGAGCTGCGCGACGAGCTCCCTCACGGCCTCCGCATACCCCTCGACGCCATGCCCGACGACGCGAACGGCGGCGACGTCGTGGAGGTAGGAGTGGTGACGGAACTCCTCCCGCGCGTACACGTCCGAGATGTGCACCTCGGCGAACGGCAGCGAGACCCCCGTGAGCGCGTCGCGGAGGGCCACCGACGTGTGGGTGAGCCCGCCGGGGTTGATCACGATGCCGGCGCAGTCCGACCGCGCCTCGTGGATGGCGTCGATGAGCATGCCTTCGTGGTTGCTCTGGATGGCGCGCACCTCGTACCCGAGCGATGCGGCGGCCTCGGCGGCGAGGCGCTCCACATCGGCGAGGGTGGCGGTGCCGTAGACCTCGGGCTCGCGCGTGCCGAGCAGGTTGAGGTTCGGGCCGTTCACCAGCAGAAGGCGGCGGTTCGCAGTCACGGTGCCACACTATCCGCGGCCGCGAGCGAGCGGCTCATCTCGAGCTCCGGACCGATCGATCCCGTGAACCGCAGTCCGGTATCTGCGAAGCCGGCTCGACGGTACGCGCCCTGCGCCCGGCGGTTGTCGACGTGCACATCCAGCGCCAGCGCTCCGTCTCCGAGGCCGGCGGCCCAGTCGGCCGCCGCACCGAGGAGGTCGTCGATGACGCCGGCCGCCCGGCTCTGCGGCCGCACGTAGACCCCCACGACGTCGCCGCGCGCAGGAGACACCGTGCGCCCGTGGTGATCCGTGTCGCCGTCCTTCCACCGGATCACGGTGACCGTGCCGATCCATTCGCCGTCGGCTTCGGCGACGAACTGCGCCACGGCATCGCCGTCGGCGGCGTTCGCCGCCCTGTCCTGCCAGAACGCGGCGGGATGCGCCGCCTCAGCCTCGTACGAGTGCAGAAAGGCGATCGCCGCGTCGGGGTCGCGCACGGCTTCGAGACGCAGGTCCCGTACGCGCTCCCAGTCGTCGGCGCGCACCCGACGGATGACGATGCTCACGCGCCGACCTCCTGGTAGGCGGCGAAGAGCAGGGACTCGTCGGGTGCCTGCAGCACCGTGGGCTTCGCGATGTCGTCGAGCAGGATGAAGCGCAGCATGCCGCCACGGCTCTTCTTGTCGCGCTGCATCGTCGCGAGAAGCTGCGGCCAGGCACCGGCGCGGTACGAGGTGGGCAGCCCCAGCGACTCCAGGATCGTCCGGTGCCTCTCCGCGGCGGCATCCGACAGACGTCCGGCGAGCCGGGAGAGCTCCGCGGCGTACAGCATGCCGATCGAGATCGCCGCTCCGTGCCGCCACTTGTACCGCTCGGCGTGCTCGATCGCGTGGCCGAGCGTGTGGCCGTAGTTGAGGATCTCGCGCAGCCCGGCCTCGCGGAAGTCGTCGGACACGACCTTCGCCTTCATGTCGATCGCGAGCTCGACCGCACGACGGAACTCCTCCGTGGTCGTGTCGACGGCCCGTGCCGGGTCGGCCTCGATGATGTCGAGGATCTCGGGGGCCCAGATGAAGCCGGCCTTGACGACCTCGGCGAAGCCGGCCGTCGCCTCGTTCGGGCTGAGGCTGCCGAGCTCGTCGAGGTCGCCCACCACCGCGCTCGGAGCCCAGAACGCCCCGACGAGATTCTTGCCCTCGGCGGTGTTGATGCCGGTCTTGCCGCCGACCGAGGCATCGACGAGACCGAGGACGGTCGTCGGGACCTGCACGAGCTGCACACCGCGCAGCCACGTGGCCGCGACGAAGCCGGCGAGGTCGGTCACCGCTCCCCCGCCGTAGCCGATGACGGCGTCGCTGCGGGTGAAGTCCGCCTGACCCATGACCTGCCAGCAGAACGCTGCGACCTCGATGCGCTTGCCCTGCTCGGCATCCGGGACCTCGGCGAGCAGCACCTCTCGCGGCCCGTTCTCCGTGTCGGCCAGCAGTCGCTCCCGCAGCTCGGCGGCGCGAGCGGCCAGGGTCGGCGGGTGCACGACGAGGATCTTGCGCACGGTCGGCGCGAGCGCGGCCGACACCCGGTCGAGCACACCTCGCCCGATCGTGATGTCGTAGGCGTCGTTCCCGGTCACGCTGATGGTGGTCGTGCTCATCGCTGCTCTCTTCTCCATGCCACGATCTCGTCGGCAATCCTCTGCATCGGCCGCCGCGACGTGTCGAACGTCGTCGAGGCCACTTCGTCGTACCAGTCCCGGCGCTCGTCGAAGATCCGGATCCAGCGCTCGACCGGATCCTCCCCGGCGAGCAGCGGACGGTTTCCCCCGCGGATCCGGTCGGCCACCGCCTCAGGGCTCACCGTGAGGAAGACGACCGGATGCTGTCGCAGCAGTTCCCGCGTGCCGGGATCCGTGACGGCACCACCGCCGAGCGAGACCACGCCGCCCTCCGAGAGGGCAGCGGCCACGGCAGCGCGCTCGAGCGCGCGGAAATGGGACTCTCCGTGGTCCGCGAAGATCGTGGGGATGGGTCCGTGCTCGGCGACGATCCGCTTGTCGGTGTCGATGAACGCGACGCCGAGCCGACGTGCCACACGCCTGCCGACGCTGGTCTTGCCGGCCGCCATCGGGCCGACCAGCACCAGCGTGAGCGGGTCAGCCTCGCTCGTCATGCGCGATGAGCGCCGCCTCGGACGCGGGTGTGGTGCGCAGCTCCGCCGGGATGCCGGCGAGGTAGCCCTCGAGGTTGCGGCGCGTCTCTCCGATGCTGTCGCCGCCGAATTTCTCGAGCACGGCGTTCGCGAGCTCGACGGCGACCATGGCCTCGGCCACCACTCCCGCGGCAGGCACGGCGCAGACGTCGGAGCGCTGGTGGTGCGCTGTCGCGTCCTCACCGGTCGCCACATCGATCGTGCGCAGCGAGTGCGGAACGGTCGCGATCGGCTTCATCCCCGCCCGGACGCGGAGGACGGTTCCGGTGGACATACCGCCCTCGGTGCCGCCGGCCCGGTCGGAGCCGCGGGAGATGCCGTCCGCGGTCGCGAAGAGCTCGTCATGCGCGGCAGAACCGCGTCGACGAGTGGTCTCGAAGCCGTCGCCGACCTCGACGCCCTTGATGGCCTGGATACTCATCAGCGCCTGCGCGAGGCGGGCGTCCAGGCGACGATCCCAGTGCACGTGCGACCCGAGTCCGGGCGGGAGGCCGTAGGCGAGCACTTCGACGATGCCGCCCAGTGTGTCGCCGTGCTTCTTCGCGTCGTCGACCTCGGCGACCATCAGCGCGGACGTCGCCGGGTCGAAGCACCGCAGCGGATCGGCATCCAGCGTCTGGACGTCGTCCGGCGTCGGGAGGTCCGAGCCCGCCGGCACCTGCACGGGGCCGATCGACAGGGTGTGACTCACGAGGCGGATGCCGAGCTCGCCGAGGAACGAGCGGGCGATCGCGCCGAGCGCGACGCGGGCGGCGGTCTCGCGCGCACTCGCGCGCTCGAGGATCGGACGCGCCTCGTCGAAGTCGTACTTCTGCATGCCCACGAGGTCGGCGTGACCGGGACGGGGACGCGTCAGCGGGGCGCTGCGACCGCGCGACTTGTCGGTCAGCTCGATGGGCTCGGGGTTCATGACCTCGATCCACTTCGGCCATTCGGTGTTGCCGATGCGCAGGGCGATCGGACTGCCGAGCGTCTTGCCATGCCGCACTCCGCCGGAGATCGTCAGCTCATCCTGCTCGAACTTCATGCGCGAGCCGCGACCGTAGCCGAGCTTGCGGCGGGCGAGATCGGCCTGGATGGCCTCGGAGGACACCGGGACGCCGGAGGGCAGACCCTCCATGACGGCGATGAGTTCTGGGCCGTGCGATTCGCCGGCCGTGAGCACGCGGAGCATTGCTCCAGTCTCCCATGCGATCGGACCTGCCTCGCGCCGCGTTTCGTCGCGCGCCGTCCGGCTCAGAGCACGGAACGCATCGCGGCCACCACGTCCGCCTCGCCGGGTAGGGACACGAGAGGGTCGCCGTGACGGAAGATCCTGATCTGACGCACGGCCTGGTGCAGCAGCATCCCGAGACCGGAGACGACACGCCCGCCGCCCCACGCCACGGCGAGAGCCGATGGCCACGGTGCGTAGGCCGCGTCGAAGAGCGTGCCGCCCCGCGCCGCCAGCGGTCCGGAGATCTCCGGAGGCAGCGCGATACCGCTCGGCAGCGTCGCGATGGTCAGGTCCGCATCGAGGGCGGAGTCGTCGAGCGCGCGCGGTTCGACCGTCACGCCGAGGCGATCGCCCAGCACGACGAGTCCCGCCGCGCGTTCGGGCCGTCGCGCCGACACCTCCACCCGCTCGGCTCCGAGCTCCGCCGCAGCGACCAGAGCGGATGCCGCCGTGGCACCCGCACCGAGGATGCGGACGCTGCGTACCGTCGTGACTCCGGCCTCGGCCAGGGCGTCGACGATCCCGCCGACATCGGTGTTGTATCCCGCGATGTCGTCGCCGAAGAGCAGGGTGTTGACGGCGCCGGTCAGTTCGGCGTGCGCGTCGCGCGTCGTCGCGGCGCGGAACGCCTCCTCCTTCAACGGCATCGTCAGGGAGAGGCCGCGCCACGTGGCGTCGAGTCCGCCGAGCGATTCGGCGAACCCGGCCGCGTTCACCTGCCGACGGTCGTACTCCCAGTCGAGCCCGAGCACGTCGTAGGCCGCGGCGTGGAGGGCCGGGGACTTGGAGTGCGCGATCGGGTCTCCCCAGACGGCCAGGCGGGTCGCGGTCACCGTGTCAGCAGCCGCCCTCGGGATTCGCACGGCACCACTCACGCCATTTCTCGATGCCCTGCTCGTGCTCGGCGAGGGTCTCGGAGAACTGCGTCTCCCCCGTGGAGAGGTTGATCGTCACGAAGTACAGCCACGGACCGTCGACCGGGTGCATGGCCGCGTCGATGGCCGCGTCGCTCGGGCTCGCGATCGGCGTGATCGGCAGACCGGTGTGCTTGTAGGTGTTCCACGCGTTGTCGTCTTCGAGCGCCTCGGCAGAGCTCGACACGACGCCTTCGTGCAGTGAGCCGTAGCCGTACTGCGCCGTCGAATCCATCTGCAGGAGCATGTCGATGTCGAGGCGGTTCTGGATCACCCGCGAGACCTTCGCGAAGTCGTCCAGGCGTCCCTCGCGCTGGATGATCGATGCGATGGTCAGCACGCGCTGCGCATCGGCGTCGGGCACCCCGTGGGCGGTGAGGGACTCTCTCGTGCGGTCGACCATCTTCTGGATGACCTGCGTCGCCGTGACCTCGGGGTCGAACGTGTAGACGGCGGGGAACAGCCAGCCCTCGAGGCTCTGCGCGGCGACGCCGTAGACCGAGGGATCGGCCACCGCGGCCTGGAAGTCCTCGATCGGGATGCCGAGGGTCTCCGCGATGCCGGGCAGCGAGGAGGTGATCGTGCCGCCCTCGGCGACGGACACCGTGTTCTCGAGCTTGTTCGCGTCGTCCTTGAGCGCTGCCAGAGCGGCTTCGGCCGTCATCTTCTCCTGCAGCCGGTACACCCCGGGATAGAAGGTCACGGCCAGGTTCTCGTTGATGAGGTAGTCGTAGAAGACGTCTTCGGTCCTCGTGACGCCGGCCTCGAACAGGGCGGTCGACACCGGTCCGCCGGTGTCGCCCTCCTTGATGGTCACGAGCACCTCGCCGGTGGCGATGCCCTCTTCCCAGTCCGCCGGCTCGCCCCAGCCCATGGCGTCGCTGATCTTGTCGCCGTAGGTGTTCCAGGCCCAGACACCACCCGCGGCCAGGCCGCCGACGATCACGAGCACGATGATCAGCGCCACCAGACAGCCGGTCCGGCGCTTCTTCTTCGGCCGGTCGGCGCCCGCGCGCTCATCGTGCGTCACGAACAGGTCATCCAAGCCTCCGCCCAGCGGCGGTGCGGGATCGGATGCCGCCGCGCTCGGGGCGGATGCGGTCGACGGGACACCGTCACCCGTGGTCGCGAGGACGGGCTCCTCGGCCGCGGCGGCGCCGAAAAAGGCATCGACGTCTGCCGCTGCACGCCGCGGAGACTCGGCGTTCTCGGAAACCGGACTCGTCGCTGCCGCGTCCTGAGGATCCTGTGCCCCGGGGGTGCGGCCGGCCGCCTCTCGCGCCGCCCGGCGCGACCCCGGCGTCGGAGCGCTGTTGTCGACGGTCGGGATCTGACGCGTGGGGGCGGGAAGGTTCTCGAACAGGTCGCCCAGACGGGCGTCCGGATCGTGCTGGGGGGAAGCACTCTCACGTTCGGACATGTTCAGGCGGGCTCCTCGTCAACCGGGATCGTGGCACCGGCCGGGTTTCCGGTGCTCTTCTCCGTGTCGATCGCCTGCTGCAGAAGCACCACGGCGGCGACCTGATCCACAATGCTACGAGACTTCTTCTGTGATCGCCCAGAGGAACGCAGGGCTGCGTGGGCGGTGACCGTGCTCAGGCGCTCGTCGACGAGGCGCACCGGTGCGCCGCTGCGGTGCTGCAGAGCCGCCGCGAACTCGCGGGCGTCGGTGGTGGACGCCGTGTCCGCTCCCTGCATGTTCACCGGGAGTCCGACGACGAACTCGAGGAGGTCGTACTCCCCCGCGATCGCGAGGATGCGGTCGATCGACCGGTCGTCGCGCGGCACGGTCTCGACGGGAACGGCGAGCATCCCATCGGGGTCGCACCGCGCGACACCCACCCGGGCGCGACCGACATCGATGCCGAGGCGCACCCCGCGACGGAACCCGCTCACGCGGCGTGCAGCTCCTGAGAGATGGACTCGAGCGCCGCGGGCAGCGCTGAGGAGTCCGTGCCGCCGCCCTGGGCGACGTCGTCGCGCCCGCCGCCGCCTCCGCCGAGCACACCGGCCGCGCGCTTCGCCAGCGCTCCGGCCTTGGCGCCGGCCGTGCGTGCGGCGTCGTTCGTGGCGACGACCACGACAGGACGCCCGTTGACGACAGCACCGAGGGCGACCACGGCGGCGTCGGATCCGAGACGATCGCGCACGCCGATCACGAGCTCGCGCACGTCATCGGCCGAGGCGACATCGCCGAGCGACTGCGCTGCGACGAGGAAGGCTCCGACACGCTGAGCGCCATCCGCGATCGCGGGCACCTGTCCGGCGCGCTCCTTGGCCTCGAACTGCGCGATGCGCTTCTCCGCCGCCTTGAGGCTCGCGGCGAGGTCGGCGATGCGCTCGGGCAGCTGCTCGCGCGGCGTCTTGAGCGAGGCGGTGAGCTGCGACACGAGGGCACGCTCTGCCGCCAGTTCGCGGAACGCGTCCGCACCGACGAGTGCTTCGATGCGGCGGTTGGATGCGCCGACCGACGATTCGCCGACGACGCTGACCAGGCCGATCTCGGCGCTCGTGGTGACGTGGGTTCCGGCGCACAGCTCACGGGACCAGGGTCCGCCGATGTCGACCATGCGGACGACATCGCCGTACTTCTCGCCGAAGAGAGCCATGGCACCGGCCTCCTTCGCCTCGTCGAGCGAGACGATGCGCGTAGTCACCTCGAGGGCGTCCTGCACGGCGCGGTTGGTGATCTCCTCGATCTCGGAGCGCGTCTCGCCCGAGAGCGCCTGCGACCACGAGAAGTCGAACCGCATGTAGCCGGCGCGGTTCAGCGACCCCGCCTGCGTGGCCGTCGGGCCGAGGGTGTCGCGGAGCGCGGCGTGCACGAGGTGCGTCGCCGAGTGCGCCTGCCGTGCGGCGCGGCGGTTGGCGGCGTCCACGACGGTCGTCGCGGCGTCGTCGACGGCCACCGTGCCGCGCGTGACCTCGACGGTGTGGCTGATCAGCCCGGGAACCGGACGCTGCACGTCGAGCACCTCGAGCTCGAATCCGGGACCGACGATCGTGCCCTTGTCGGCGACCTGACCGCCGGACTCGGCGTACAGCGTGGTCTCGGCGAGGACGACCTCGGCGATCTGTCCCTCGGACGCGCTGCGCACGACCGCGCCGTCGACGAGGATACCGAGGATGCGGGACTCGACCTCGAGGGCCGTGTAGCCGTCGAAGCCGGTCTCGCCGAGCGAGCGCAGGTCGCGGTACACGGAGACGTCGGCGAGCTGACGCTTGCGGTTGCGGGCGTCGGCCTTGGCGCGCTGACGCTGCTCCTGCATGAGCGAGTCGAAGGCGGCACGGTCGACGTCGAGCCCTGCCTCCTCGGCGACCTCGAGCGTGAGGTCGATCGGGAACCCGTAGGTGTCGTGCAGCAGGAAGGCCTCGGGCCCGCTGAGGGTCTTCCCGCCGCTCTGCTTCGTCTGATCGAGCGCGAGGTCGAGGATCGTCGATCCGGAGGCGAGCGTGCGACGGAAGGTCTCCTCCTCTGCGAAGGCAGAGGCCGAGAGCGTCGACCAGTCGTTCTCCAGGACCGGATAGACCGCCTTCATCGCATCGCGCGAAGCGGCGAAGAGCTCGGGAAAGACCGGCTCGTCCACGCCGAGCAGGCGCATGGCCCGCACCGTGCGGCGCATGAGGCGGCGGAGGATGTACCCGCGCCCCTCGTTCGACGGCCGCACGCCGTCGGACAGCAGCATCAGCGAGGAGCGCACGTGATCGGCGATCACGCGGAAGCGGACGTCGTCCTCGTGCACGGCACCGTAGCGGCGGCCGGTGAGCTCGACCGCGCGATCGAGCACCGGACGGACCTGGTCGGTCTCGTACATGTTCTCGACGCCCTGCTTGAGGAACGCGACGCGCTCGAGACCCATTCCGGTGTCGATGTTCTTCATCGGCAGTTCGCCGACGATGTCGAACTCGGTCTTGCCGCGGATGTTCTCGATGAAGTCCTGCATGAACACGAGGTTCCAGATCTCCAGGAAGCGCGAGTCATCGACGGCTGGACCGCCGTCTTTGCCGTAGGACGGACCGCGGTCGAAGAAGATCTCGGAATCCGGACCACCCGGACCGGGCTGGCCGGTGTTCCAGTAGTTGTCGGCGCGGCCAAGGCGCTGGATGCGCTCCGGCTTCAGGCCGATGATGTCGCGCCAGATGGCCTCAGCCTCGTCGTCGGTCTCGTAGACGGTGACCCAGAGGTCCTTCTCGTCGAACGCGAATCCGCCGTCGGCCTCGGAGCTGGTGAGCAGCTCCCAGGCGTAGCGGATGGCGCCCTCCTTGAAGTAGTCGCCGAACGACCAGTTGCCCAGCATCTGGAAGAACGTGCCGTGACGCGCCGTCCGGCCCACTTCCTCGATGTCGTTCGTGCGGATGCACTTCTGCAGGTCCGCGATGCGCGGATGCGGAGCAGGGACCACGCCCGTGAGATACGGGATCATCGGCACCATGCCGGCGACCGTGAACAGCAGGGAGGGATCGTCGCTGACCAGAGAGGCCGACGGGACGATGACATGGTCGTTCTTCTCGAAGAAGTCGAGGTAACGCTGCGCGATCTCCGCAGTTTTCATAGAGTGCCGGATGTCCTTGCGTGAGGATGCCGCACCGAGGCGCGGCGAGGGTTCAGTTCTTGCCCGGCTCCGTGAGCCGTGCCTCCTGCTCGCGGTAGGCGTCGCCGAGGGCTGCCGTGAATCCGTTGATCCGGGCGTCGACCTCGGCGAGGATGTCGTGACCACGCGGGTCCTTGTTCATGAAGTGAGCGACGACGAATCCGCCGACCAGACCGACCAGGAACCAACGCACGTTCTTCATGTCACCATCCTTGCCCCTTGATCCGCGAAGGCGCGGTTTCTCCATCGTAGGCGGAAACGACAGAAGGCGTCGGGTCACCCCGACGCCTTCTGCGAATCGCTCTCTCGCTGGATCAGCGAGCTGCGTAGTACTCGACGACGAGCTGCACTTCACAGGTCACGGGGACCTCGGCGCGCTTCGGACGACGGACCAGGCGGGCCTGGAGCTTGTCGAGCTCGACCTCGAGGTAGCCGGGAACGGGAGGCAGGACCTCGGCGTGACCGCCGGCCGCTGCGACCTGGAAGGGCTCGGTGCCCTCGCTCTTGGCCTTGACGTGGATGAGCTGACCCGGCTTCACGCGGAACGACGGGCGGTCGACGAGCTGGCCGTCGACGAGGATGTGACGGTGCACGACGAGCTGGCGAGCCTGAGCCGTGGTGCGGGCGAAGCCCGAACGCACGACGAGAGCGTCGAGACGCATCTCGAGGAGCTCGACCAGGTTCTCACCGGTCAGGCCGTCGTGACGACGCGCCTCGTTGAAGGTGTTGCGCATCTGCTTTTCGCGGATGCCGTACTGCTCGCGGAGACGCTGCTTCTCACGCAGACGGACGGCGTAGTCGCTGTCTGCCTTGCGCTTCGTGCGGCCGTGCTCACCCGGAGCGTAGGGACGCTTCTCGAGGTAGCGGGCGGCCTTCGGGGTGAGCGGGATGCCGAGGGCACGGCTGAGCCGGACCTTGCGGCGGTCCTGGGACTTCGTGGTCACGAAGCTGTCCTTCCGATGACGTGGTCGCGTCTTTCACGACTCACGGACGTATCGTCCGCGTTCTGCCTTGGAGCGCACGCCGGGGCGCCAGCAAGGTGTGGTGTGAACGAGGAGATGCCCGAAAACTCGGTTTCGAGCCGGTCAAGTCTAACAGATCGCCCGTCGCGTCAACGATCGCCCAGAATGCGGCGGATCCGCTCGAGGCGCGCAGCCACATCGCGCTCGGCTCCGAGAGGCTTCGGCTGGTAGTAGTGCCTGCCGTCGAGCTCGTCGGGGAGGTACTGCTGCGGCACGATGCCGTACTCGCTGTCGTGCGAGTACACGTAGCCCTTGCCGTGCCCCAGGCGCTTCGCCCCCGGGTAGTGCGCGTCGCGCAGGTGCACCGGCACGCGGCCGAAGCCGCCCTTGCGGATGTCGGCGATCGCCGCGTCGATGCCGACGTACGCGGCGTTGGACTTCGCCGTCGTCGCGAGGTACACCGTCGCCTCGGCCAGGGGGATCCGTCCTTCCGGCATTCCGATGAAGGCGACGGCGTCGGCTGCCGCGACCGCGATGACGAGTCCCTGAGGATCGGCGAGCCCGACATCCTCGGATGCCGAGATCACGAGCCGCCGGGCGATGAAGCGCGGGTCCTCCCCCGCCTCGATCATGCGGGCGAGGTAGTGCAGCGCGGCGTCGGGGTCGGACCCTCGGATCGACTTGATGAACGCGCTGATCACGTCGTAGTGCTCGTCACCCTGGCGGTCGTAGCGCAGCAGAGCCTTGTCGACCGCCTGCGAGACGTCGTCGGCGGACACCGAGGGCACGGAGCTCGAGTCGGAGCCCTTCTTCTTGCCCTTGGCGGTCTTCGCGTCCGAGGAGTGCGAGAGGGCGACGGCCGCGGCCGCTTCGAGACCGGTGAGGGCACGGCGCGCATCGCCGGAGGCGAGCCGGACGAGAGCCGAGCGCGCCTCATCGCTCAGCGCGACCGCGCCGTTGAGTCCGCGAGCATCGTCCACCGCACGATCGACGAGCAGCGCGATGTCGTCGTCGGTGAGCGGCTGGAGCGTGAGCAGGAGCGAACGCGACAGCAGCGGAGAGATCACCGAGAAGGACGGGTTCTCGGTCGTCGCCGCGATCAGGATCACCCACCCGTTCTCGACGCCGGGCAGCAGTGCATCCTGCTGCGCCTTCGTGAAGCGGTGGATCTCGTCGAGGAAGAGGATCGTGGTCTGGCCGTACAGGTCGCGCTGGGTGATCGCCTCCTGCATCACCTCGCGCACATCCTTCACGCCGGCGGTGACCGCCGAGAGTTCGACGAAGCGGCGCCCGGAGGAGCGGGCGATGGCCTGCGCGAGGGTCGTCTTGCCGGTGCCCGGCGGGCCCCAGAGGATGATCGAGACCGCCCCCGGTGACGTCGCCTCCGGGTCTGCCAGCGCGACGATCGGGGAACCTGCTCGCAGGAGGTGACGCTGCCCGGCGACCTCGGCGAGCGAGACCGGGCGCATGCGCACAGCGAGAGGCGTCTGCCCGGAGAGCAGCGCGGCAGGGGACGTCATCCCTCCAGGCTACTGGCGGGTCACGACACCGGGGTGACGCCCGGCGCATGCCGCCGCCGACGGTAGGCTCTGAGGCGACGTCGCGCACAGACGCACGGATGGGAGATCGGGGCATGGCCGCACGCGGTTCGAGGAGCACCAGGCAGGAACGCGCTCAGGCCGAGCGCCGCACCCGGTTGCACACCGCGCGCACGATCTGGCATGAGGGGCAGATCCGCCGTCGCAGACGCGACAACGTCATCGCCGGAGTCGTCGGCGCCGTCATCGTGATCGCCGCCATCGGCAGTCAGGTCGTGCATGCCCAGGTGACCGCACCGGAGCCCACGCCGACGCCCACCGTCGAGCCCTCGATCTCGCCCTCCGAGGCGCCGTCAGAGACGCCGGTGCCGATCCCGTCGGACACCCCGGCGCAGTAGTCGGGCCACCGCCGCGCCGAAGGGCGGTCGACGCGGCGTCGTCACATCGCGCTCTCCGCGTACTGCGTCGAGGCCGGCAGCAGCAGCCCCGCGCGGGCGACGTCGCCGATCACGATGACCGCCGGGTTCGTCACGTGCGCCGCGGCTGCCTCATCGAGCACCGCGCCGAGTGTGCTGCGCAGCGTGCGCTGGCGCGGAGTGTGCCCGTTCTCGACGATCGCGACCGGCCGGTCGTCCGGGATGCCGTGGCCCCGGGCCGCATCGACCAGACGCGGCAGAGCGGCGACTCCCATCAGCACGACGGTGGTGACCGACGGGTCGGCGAGCGACGCGAGGGTGCTTCCGGTGAACGGGCCCTGACCGTTGACGACGTGCAGCGCCGATGCCACGCCGCGATGCGTCACGGGAATCCCCGCCGCCTGCGGCACCGAGATCGCGCTGGTCACACCGGGCGTCACCGAGACGGGGATGCCCGCCGCCTCGCAGGCGAACACCTCCTCTCCGCCGCGGCCGAGGAGGAACGGATCACCGCCCTTCAGACGGACGACGCGCATCCCGGCGCGCGCGTGGGCGACGAGCAGCGCGTTGATCTGCGCCTGCGGGATCGGATCGCGCCCCGGCCCCTTGCCCACGTCGATGATCAGCACGTCGGAGTCCAGACGCGTGCGCACCTCGTCCGCCGGTCCCAGTCGATCGGCGACGACGACATCCGCCTCGGCCAGCAGACGGTGCGCGCGCAGCGTCATCAGATCCGCCGGCCCCGGACCGCCCCCGACGACATCGACGCGCCCCACACGCGTCGGATTCGCTCTCCTGCGGGATCCGGTGGCCGCCCGGCGCCGGAACGAGAGCCTCACGCGCGCTCCTGGAGGGAGTAGTGCTCGGCCGCCGCGGGGCGGTGGGATGTCGCGGTCGGCGCCGGCGCGGGCGCCGTGTCACGCCGTTCCAGCCCCGCGTCGATCAGACGCTGCCGGATCCGCGGCAACTGCTCGAGACGGGCGCCGCGCAGATCGATCCGGTGTCCGTCCGCGATGCTCGGATGCAGTCCGAAGTCCTTCGCGATCTGTCCGATGGCGATGAGAGCATCCGGTGTCACATGTCCTCCTGGCACACTCGGGATCACCGAATAGGTGCCGTCTTTCTGCAGCGTCTCCACGACGTGGTCGCCGGGCGCCCGCAGATAGGCGGAGGGATCGGCGCCGAGCTTCGCTCCGACCAGCGGCCGCAGCGCGCCGTACTCGCTCGCATCGCCGACGAGGATGGCGCCGAGCAGGGTCTGCGCGTCGTCGGAGAGCACGAGCTTCCGGTAGACCCCGGCATCCGGATCGGCGTGGACGATGTCGAAGGCCCCCGGAGTGCGACCGAGTGCGTCCCCGAAGCTCGCCACGTCGACGCCGGGCAGCCTCAGCGCGGCCGATTCATCGTATCCGGGGAAGATCGCCTCGCCGCCGAGCAGCCGGGTCGCGGCGACCTCGGCCATCGCGTACCCGGGTGCCACCGATCCCACGCAGCCGCCGTCGAAGCTCGCGACCTCGCCGATCGCGAGGATACGGGGATCGGAGGTCGAGCACCCCTCGTCGATCAGCACGCCGCCCCGCGCGTGCACGTCCAGTCCCGCATTCCGTGCCAGTTCGTCGCGCGGACGGACCCCCACCGTGAACACCACCACATCGGCACGCAGGAACGAGCCGTCCTGGAACTCCACCGCTGTGACGGCGCCCGACTCATCGGGATCGATCGTGACCGTGCGCGCATGCGTGCGCACGGTGAGGCCCCGTGCCTCGGCCAGACTCTTCAGCATGCCGCCGCCGGCCGCATCGAGCTGCGCGGGCATCAGCCGGTCCGAGCACTCGACCACCGTGGTGTCGACGTCCATCCCCTGGAGCGCACCGGCGAGCTCGAGCCCGAGCAGCCCGCCACCGATCACCGCACCCCGCAGCGGGCGCCCCAGCATGCGGGTGCGCCGCGCGACGAAACCCTGCAGCTCCTCGGCGTCGTCGAGAGTCCGGTAGACGAAGCATCCGGGGAGGTCCGCGCCCTCGACCGCGACTCTCGGAGCGTACGACCCTGTCGCGAGGACCAAGGTGTCGTAGTCGTAGCGCCGTCGTGACCGGGTACGCACCGTACGCCGGGACCGATCGATGCGCAGCACCCGGTCGTCCGAGATCAGCCGCACGCGAGCGTCGGCGAAGACCGAGCGATCGAGCTCGAGCTCCTCGGGTCCCGCACCGGAGAAGAACCTCGTCAGCCCCGCGCGATCGTAGGGAGCACGGCCTTCGTCTCCGATCACGGTCACGCGGACGTCCGCCTCGGCACGGCTGAGCAGGCTCTCCACGAAACGATGGGCCACCATCCCCGCTCCGACGACGATGATCTCGTGCGGCGTGGATGCGGTGTCGTTCATGGGGCTCCTGTCGACGCGGGGGACTGTCGCTCTCGTGACGATAGGAGCGCCGTGTTTCCCGGAGAGGACGCTGGATGTTTCGCCCGTCGAACGTTCTCCTCACAGATCGGTAACGGTCCGGGGTGAAATCCCGCGGCCTCACCCCGAACCCGCGGGCGTACTAGGCTGAGCCTCGTCCTTTCCGCCTCCCGCGGGCCCTACCGCGCAAGGAGAATCACCGTGTCTGCCAACGAGCCGTCGAAGCCGACTCCTCCCATTCCCGCACCCCCGGCCAAGCCGATGCCGCGAAAGGTGCCGGCCCCCGCTGCCGCCGTTCCGGTCGCGCCGGTTCCGGCGTCCTCGACGTCGTCCGCCGAGTGGGGTCGTGTATCCGAAGACGGCACCGTCGAAGTGCGCGAGGGCGACACCTGGCGCGTGGTCGGCCAGTACCCGGACGGCACCCCCGACGAGGCACTCGCCTACTTCGTGCGCAAGTTCGACGACATCGCCTTCAAGGTGCACGCACTCGAGCAGCGCCATCAGGCCGGCGGCGCCGCTGCCGGCGACCTCGCGAAGCAGGCGGGCCACCTGATCGACGAGGCGACGGATGCCGCCGCCGTCGGCGATCTCGCGGGACTCCGCGACCGCCTGAACGCGCTCACGGCTTCGCTGTCCGAGGCGACCGAGCAGGAGGCCCAGCAGGCCAAGGAGCTCGTCGACAAGGCGATCGCCGAGCGGACGCTCCTCGTCGAGCGCGCCGAGGCCATCGCCGCTCGCGACCTCAGCAAGGTGCAGTGGAAGCAGGTCACCGCAGAACTGGGTGAGCTGTTCGACGCCTGGCAGGCCCAGCAGCAGAACGGTCCGCGCCTCTCGAAGGGCCTCTCGCAGCAGCTCTGGAAGCGATTCCGGGATGCTCGCGCGGTCGTCGACAAGCAGCGTCGCGCGTTCTATTCCGAGCTCGACGACACACACAAGGTCGCCCGCGACGCGAAGTCCCGTCTGGTGGAGCGTGCGGAGGCCCTCGCGCCCCGCGGCACCGACGGCATCCCCGCATACCGCAATCTGCTCGACGAGTGGAAGGCCGCCGGTCGCGCCGGGCGCAAGGTCGACGACGCTCTCTGGGCCCGGTTCAAGGCTGCGGGAGACGCGCTGTACGCCGCCCGCGCCGAGCAGGCCGCCGCCGAGGAGGCCGAGTCCGGTCCCAAGATCGAGGCGCGCGAAGCGCTGCTCGAAGAGGCCAAGGCCGTGGCGGACGAGTCGAACATCAAGCGCGCCCGGGCCCTGCTCACGCGCATCCAGCAGCAGTGGGATGAGCTCGGCCGCGTGTTCCCCCGCGAGAAGGAACGTGCTCTCGACGATCGGCTCCGCGTGATCGAGAGCGCGCTGAAGGCCCGCGAGGAAGTCGACTGGAAGAAGAACAACCCCGAGACGAAGGCTCGCGCCAACGACATGAGCTCGCAGCTGGTCGAGGCCATCGAGAAGCTCGAGGCGGAGTTGGCGGCGGCCGAGAAGGCCGGCGACAAGAAGGCCGCGAAGACCGCGGCCGATGCCCTCGAGGCACGCCGCACCTGGCTCAGCGCGCTCGGCGGCTGATCCGGTTCTCCACAGGTCGCCCGCGATCACTCGCACGCGGGGTGCACTGCGCCACACTGGCCGGATGCACCCCGCGTTCCTGTATCTGCCCGGGATCCGACTGAGTCCGGCCGAGCTGAGCGCCGCGCGCATCGACGGCCACGTCGTCGACCTCGGCGAGGCCTACGTGCCCGCCGATCTCGTGGAGTCCGCGGATGTCCGCGCCAGCACGCTGGCCCCGCTCGTGCGCCCGGGAACCGCAGCCTCGGGACCGACGGCGGCCTGGATCCACGGCGCCGGCGACACTCCCCCGTCGGTCCATCATGTGAAGCGCTCGGTGGACCGACGGCTGCGGCCGCAGACGAGCGGTCGCCTGGTCTTCCACGACACTCTGCTCGCCGCGTCCGACCAGCAGATGATCGGCGGCATCGCGGTGTCGACGCCGGTGCGCACCCTGCTCGACCTCGCGACGACCCTGCACCGCGACCCGCGAGTGCGGCCGTGGATGGATCATCTGGCCCGTGTGCAGCCCGGGCTCGCAGCGGAGGCCGCCGTCGCGATGCGGATACTCACACGCGTGCCGGGGAGTCGCGCGGGACTGGCCGCGCTCGAACGACTGGCCGTCAGGACGACGTGACGCGATAGACGTCGTAGACGGCGTCGATGCGGCGCACCGCGTTCAGCACGCGATCCAGATGCACGGCGTCGCCCATCTCGAACACGAAGCGGCTGAGAGCCAGACGCTCGTCGTTCGTCGTCACCGTCGCCGACAGGATGTTGACGTGATGCTCGCTGAGGACACGCGTCACGTCCGAGAGCAGGCCGGAGCGGTCCAGCGCCTCGACCTGGATCTGCACGCGGAAGACGCTCTTCGTGGTCGGCGCCCACGACACGTCGACGAAGCGATCCTGCTCGGCGCTCAGCGCCTTGACGTTGACGCAGTCCGCGCGGTGCACGGACACGCCGCTGCCGCGGGTCACGAAGCCGACGATCGGGTCGCCGGGTACGGGCGTGCAGCACTTGGCGAGCTTGACGAGGATGTCGGCGGCACCGCGGACCAGCACCCCGGAGTCGCCCGATCGCGGTTCGCGTGTGGGAACGCTTCCGGGGAGGTCGATGGTCCCGGTCGCGGGATCGCTCGCGGCGACGAGCGCGGTGACCTTCTCGAGCACCGACTGCGTCGAGACGTGCCCCTCGCCGACGGCGGCGTACAGCGCCGAGACGTCCTCATAGTGCAGCTGATGCGCGACCTCGGCGAACGAGTCCTGGTTCATCAGCTTCTGCAGGGGCAGGTTCTGGCGGCGCATCGCACGGGCGATGGCTTCCTTGCCCTGCTCGATCGCCTCTTCGCGGCGTTCCTTCGTGAACCAGCCCCGGATCTTGTTGCGCGCGCGCGTGCTGGCGACGAACCCGAGCCAGTCCTGGCTGGGACCGGCATCCGGGTTCTTCGAGGTGAACACCTCGACGACGTCGCCGCTCTTCAGCTCGGACTCGAGGGGCACCAGTCGGCCGTTGACCTTGGCACCCATGGTGCGGTGGCCGATCTCGGTGTGCACGGCGTAGGCGAAGTCCACCGGGGTCGCGCCGGCGGGCAGGCCGATCACGCGGCCCTTCGGGGTGAAGACGTAGACCTCTTTCGCGCCGATCTCGAAGCGCAGCGAGTCGAGGAACTCCCCCGGGTCGGCCGTCTCGGCCTGCCAATCGGAGATGTGCGCGAGCCACGCCATGTCGGTGTCGGAGGCGCGGACCTCGGTCTTGCCGCCGCCGTTCATCCGCTCCTTGTACATCCAGTGCGCGGCAACGCCGTACTCCGCCTGCTGATGCATCTCGTGCGTGCGGATCTGGATCTCGACCGTGCGGCCGGCGGGGCCGATCACCGTCGTGTGCAGCGACTGATAGAGGTTGAACTTGGGGGTCGCGATGTAGTCCTTGAAGCGGCCGGGCAGCGGAGTCCACCGGGCGTGGATCGCGCCGAGCACCGCGTAGCAATCGCGCACCGAGGCGACCAGCACGCGGATGCCGATCAGGTCGTAGATGTCGTCGAACTCGCGGCCTCGGATGACCATCTTCTGGTACACCGAGTACAGCTGCTTCGGGCGGCCGACGACCTTTCCACGGATGCGGAGATCACGCAGGTCCTCGTCGATCTCCTCGACGACCTGCGCCAGGTACTTCTCGCGCTGCGGTGTGCGCTGCGCGATGAGGCTGTGGATCTCGTTGTAGATCTTCGGGTGCAGCACCGCGAAGGAGAGGTCTTCGAGCTCGGACTTGATCGCCTGGATGCCGAGTCGATTCGCCAGCGGGGCGTAGATCTCGAGCGTCTCCTTGGCCTTCTTCGCCGCCTTCTCGGGCGGGACGAAGCCCCAGGTGCGTGCGTTGTGCAGACGGTCGGCGAGCTTGATCAGCAGCACCCGGATGTCTTTCGACATCGCGACGATCATCTTGCGGACCGTCTCGGCCTGCGCGCTCTCGCCGTACTTGACCTTGTCGAGCTTCGTGACGCCGTCGACCAGCATGGCGACCTCGTCGCCGAACTCCGCCGTGAGGTCGGTCAGCGCATAGCCGGTGTCCTCGACCGTGTCGTGCAGCAGGGCTGCGGCGATCGCGCGCGGACCCAGTCCCAGCTCGGCGAGGATCTGCGCGACCGCGAGCGGATGCGTGATGTACGGCTCGCCGCTCTGCCGCTTCTGCCCCTCGTGCTTCTCCTTGGCGACCGCGTATGCGCGCTCGATGACCGGGAAGTCGCCGCGCGGGTGATTCGCGCGGACGGTGCGGATCAGGTTGTCGAGATCGTTGATCCTGGACGCGCGGGAGAAGATGCGGGGCACCAGTCGTCGCAGACTGGAACCCTGCGACGCCGTCTGCGGCTCCGCCATCCACTCACCTCCCGAATCTTCTCATCTTACGCGTGTTGTGCGGGACGAGCTCCCGCCGAGAGGGACGATCAGGCGTTGACGGCCGCCTTGCTGCGAGCCTCGCGGATGCGCGCGTCGCGCTCCTTGATCTGCGGCTCGTTCTCGCGGAACAGCGAGTACAGCGGGGCGGCGACGAACAGCGTCGAGTACGTCGCGACGAGGATGCCGACGAAGATCGACAGCGAGATGTCGGTGAGCGACTCGGCGCCCAGCCAGAAGGCGCCGATGAAGAGCACCGCGCCGACGGGCAGGGCCGCGACGACAGAGGTGTTGATCGATCGCACGAGCGTCTGGTTGACCGCGAGGTTGACCGATTCGCCGAACAGCCGCGCGGACTTCTCCCCGTCCTCTGTCGTGTTCTCGCGGATCTTGTCGAACACGACCGTCGTGTCGTACAAGGAGTACGCGAGGATCGTCAGGAACCCGATCACCGCCGCCGGCGAGATCTCGAAGCCGGCCAGCGCGTAGACGCCGACCGTGATCACGAGCACGTCGAGCAGACCGAGGATCGCCGCCGCCGACATCTTCCAGGTGCGGAAGTAGATCGCGAGGATGAGGAAGGTCAGTGCCAGGAAGATCGCAAGACCCCACAGGGACTGCCGCGTGACGTTCTCGCCCCACGCCGGGCCGATGAACGACGACGTGACGCTCTCCGCGTCGACCTTGTAGGCATCGGCCAGGGCGGCAGCGACCTGCTGCGTCTCGTCGGCGCTCATCTGGTCGGTCTGCACGCGGATGTCGCGGTCGCTCACGACGACCACCTTGGTGGCAGCGCCCGGGACCACGGACTGCACGGCCTCGGTGGCGGTGTCCTGGTCGCGGCTGTCGGGCGCCTGCACCGTGAACTGCGATCCGCCGGTGAACTCGATCGAGAACTGCACCGGGCGGAACAGCGGCACGAGCGCGGAGCCGACGACGAGCGCGATGGCGATGATGAACCACAGACGGCGCCTGCCGACGAACGGGAATGAGGTCTTCCCCGAGTACAGGTTGTTGCCGAACTCATTCATGGAAGGCATCAGGCGTCTCCCTCCCTGGCTCCATCGGTAGAACTGTCGGCTTTGGTGGGTCTGTCGCCCGCGAGGGCTTCTGCGCGCTTGCGCTCGGCGATCGTCTGCCGGCGATCCGCCTCGCCGCGGGCACGGGCGTTCTTCGCGCCGCGTCCGGTGGTGGCGGTCGCCACCTCGCGGAACTGCGAGCGGCTGCGATACACGGCGCCCAGGGCCTCGGGGTCGAGGCCGGAGAGCTTGTGCCCGCCGCCGAAGAACCGGGTGCGGGCCAGCAGCTGCATGACCGGGTGCGTGAAGATCACGAAGATGAACACGTCGATCAGGGTCGTGAGACCCAGCGTGAACGCGAAGCCCTTCACGGTGGCGTCGGCGAGGATGTAGAGCACCACGGCCGCGAGGATGTTGATCGACTTCGAGATGTAGATCGTGCGCTTCGCGCGACCCCAACCGTCTTCGACGGCCGCCGTGATGGACTTGCCGTCGCGCAGCTCGTCTCGTATTCGCTCGAAGTAGACGATGAAGGAGTCGGCCGTGAACCCGATCGAGACGATGAGACCCGCGACGCCGGCGAGCGACAGGCGGAAGCCGAGTCGCCAGGCCAGGATGCAGATGATCACGTAGGTCAGCACGGCCATCACCGCGATGGAGGCGATGATCACGGTTCCGAGCGCTCGATAGACGATGAGCGAGTAGATGGCGACGAGCGCAAGACCGATGAGGCCGGCGATGAGGCCGATCTGCAGCTGCTGCGTGCCCAGGGTCGCCGAGATCGTGTCGGAGCTCTGCACGACGAAGCTGAGCGGCAGCGCGCCGAACTTCAGCTGATCGGCGAGCGTCGTCGCGCTCTCCTGGGTGAAGCTGCCCGAGATGCTCGGTCGTCCGTCGAGGATCACACCGTTCATCCGCGGCGCGCTGAGCACGTCGCCGTCGAGCACGAACGCGAACTGGTCGCGCGGCGAGAGACCGTCGATGCGGTTCTGGTTCAGGCGGGTGCTGACCACGCCGAAGGCGTCGCCGCCCTCCCCGCTCATCGTGAGCTGCACGAGCCAGGCACCCGACTTCGGGTCACGTCCGGCAGTGGCATCCGTGATGGCCGTGCCGTCGAGCTCGGCCGGACCGAGGAGGAACTTCTGGGCATCGTCCGGCGAGCAGGCGATGACCGGCTGGTCCTTCGGCGCGCGGGCCGGGTCGTTGTCGGGGTTCGCGCAGTCGTACGCCTGGAACTCCGCCTGGAGTTTCGGGGTGATCCACGCCAGGTCACTGGCGTCGGTCGGCTCAGCCGTGGGCGTCGCCTCGAGGTTCGGATCGGGCGTCGGGAAAGGAGTCTCGTTGCCGTCCTCACCGATGAAAGACGTGGATGCCGCGTCGGTGTACAGCACCGGTCGGAACTCGAGCTGCGCGCTGGACTGGATCCGCTCCCGGGTCTGCTCGTCGGCGACACCGGGGATCTGGACGACGATGTTCTGTCCGCCCTCGGTCGTGATGTCGGCCTCTGCGACACCCGACGCGTCGACGCGCTGGCGGATGATCGCCGCGGCCTGGTCGAGCTGCTCAGCCGACGGCGCGGCGCCGTCCTCGGTCTCGGCGCTGAGGACGATCTGGGTGCCGCCCTGGAGGTCGAGGGCGAGCTCAGGTGCCCACGAGCTGGCCGCTTCCCCGTTGGCGTCCTTGATGACGTAGACGCCCAGCGAGTTGATGCCGAAGAGCACGCCCGTCACGAGGAGCAGGCCGAGGAGGACCCGCCAGGCGTGACGGACCGGAGAGGATGAAGCCACGTGTGTTCAGCTTTCTGAGATGCCGGAGATGCGGGAGGCAGCGCTGGCGGCGGTCTTACTTGTCGTCTGCGTCCCGCTCGAGGCGCGCGCGCGTCTCCTCGGTCGTCTCGATCGCCGGAGCGTCGGTCTTGTTCACCGCGATGTCGTCGACCGCGTCGACCGGCCCGTCGACGACGGGCTCCTGCACGAGGGCGTCCTCGACGACGACGTCCTTCGGCTCGACGATGCGGAGGATGGCCTGGCTGTGGACCTCGATGATCGTTCCGGGCGCGATCTCGACGAGGGCCGGCGAGTCGAGGTCCTCCGGGTCGTAGGCGACGATCGTCCCGTAGATGCCGCCCTGGAGCAGCACCTTGACGCCGGGAACGGTCTTCGTGGCCTTCTCCTCCTGCTCGGCCTTCATCGCCTTCGTGCGCTTGCGCGTGTTGAAGATCATGAAGACGAGGAGGACGGCGAGGAGGCCGAAGAGGATGAATTCCATGGGCATGGGGGAAGCGCCTTTCTCAGGTGCACGCACCAGCCTTTGGGCGCACAAGGATATCCGGGGGAAGTCTCCAGCGATTATAGGTCATCAAGGCGAAGCGTCCCGTCCGGGTGCGGCACCCCGAGGTGCGCGTACGCTTCCGGCATCGCGACGCGGCCCCGCGGAGTGCGGCCGAGGAAGCCGATCCGGACGAGGTACGGCTCGACGACGCTCTCGACGGTCTCGCCCTCCTCGCCGACAGCGACGGCGAGGGTGCTGAGCCCGACGGGTCCGCCGCGGAAGCGTCGGACCAACGCCTCCAGGACAGCGCGATCCAGCCGGTCGAGACCGATCGCGTCCACGTCGTAGAGCTCCAGGGCGGCCCGCACGTCGTGCATGGTGGCTGAGCCGTCGCCGTGGACCAGGGCATAGTCGCGTACGCGGCGGAGCAGACGGTTCGCGATCCGGGGGGTGCCCCGCGAGCGCCGGGCGATCTCGGCCAGCGAGTCGCGAGGGATGTCGACGCCGAGCACGACCGCGGAGCGCGCGATGACCTGCTCGAGCTCGTGCTCCTCGTAGAACTCGAGGTGGCCGGTGAACCCGAAGCGGTCGCGCAGCGGGTTGGGCAGCAGACCGGACCGCGTCGTCGCGCCCACCAGCGTGAAGGGGGCGAGTTCGAGGGGGATGCTCGTCGCGCCGGCGCCTTTGCCGACCATGATGTCGATGCGGTAGTCCTCCATCGCGAGGTACAGCATCTCCTCGGCGGACCGGGCCATGCGGTGGATCTCGTCGATGAAGAGGACCTCGCCGGGCACGAGGCTCGAGAGGAGAGCAGCCAGGTCGCCGGCATGCTGGATCGCCGGACCGCTGGAGAGCCGCAGCGGACGATCGCTCTCGTGCGCGACGATCATCGCCAGCGTGGTCTTGCCGAGCCCGGGCGGCCCCGCCAGCAGGATGTGATCGGCGGGGCGGCTCTGGATGCGGGCGGCTTCGAGCAGCAGCTGCAGCTGACCGCGGACCTTCTGCTGACCGACGAACTCGCTGAGACTGGCGGGGCGCAGGGCGCCCTCGATCGCGAGCTCGGTGTCGTCGACCGGCTCGGTGGCATCGCGGGCGTCAGACACGCGCCGGGCCTCCCTGTGCCGGCCCCAGGAGAGCGAGCGTGCGCCGCAGGAGCGACGAGACCGAGGTGCGTTCGGCTTCGGTCGCGTCGGCGGCCGTCTGCGCCGCGGCCTCCGTGGCGACCTTCTCCGACCACCCGAGACCCACGAGGGCGGCGGCGACCTGGGAGACGACGTCGTCGCCTGCCGACGCCGTTCCGCGCTTCGGCGCCGCGGTGGGGTGCACCTTGCCGGCGAGCTGGAGCACGATGAGCTTCGCGGTCTTCGGACCGATTCCGGAGACCCTCCGGAACGGCGCGTCCTCCTCCGCCGTGACGGCCTCGGCGATCTGATCCACGGTGAGGTGCGACAGCACGCCCAGCGCCGACTTCGGTCCGACGCCCGTGACGCTGATCAGGAGACCGAAGATCTCCAGCTCGTCGCGCTCGGCGAAACCGTACAGCGACAGCGAGTCCTCGCGGACGATCAGGCTGGTGTGCAGTCGGAGGCGCTCCCCCACGGTCGCCGTGTGCGCGACATCGGTCGGCACGGCGACGGAGAAACCGACTCCGCCCACGTCGATGACGACCTGATCGGGTGTCGTATGCAGGACGACACCGTGCAGAGAGGAGATCATCCGACCAGCCTAGGGCGTGGCTCGTAGATATGTTCGAGCGACACGCTCGGCGTCGGCCCAGGCCCGCTGGGCGGGAGTCAGAGCCCCTTGCGTGGCGACCGCACCGCCGCGGCGCCAGGCATGGCACAGGGCGATCGCGAGAGCGTCGGCCGCGTCGGCCGGCTGCGGCGGCGCATCCAGGCGCAGGATGCGGGCGATCATGGCCTGCACCTGCCGCTTGTCGGCGGAGCCGTATCCGGTGACGGCCGCCTTCACCTCGCTCGGCGTGTGCGTGGCGGCCGGCAGCCCGGATTCGGCGGCGATGAGGAGAGCGACGCCGCTCGCCTGCGCCGTGCCCATCACGGTGTGCGTGTTCTGCTGGGCGAAGACCCTCTCGACCGCGACGGCATCCGGCCTGTGTTCGGCGATCACCGCGCGGATCCCGGCGGCGACGACGGCAAGGCGGTCCCCGATCTCCGCATCAGGCGAGGAACGGATCACGCTCACATGCACCAGGGTGCCTCGGCGCGACCCGTCGACGTCGACGACGCCGACTCCGCACCGGGTGAGACCGGGGTCGATGCCGAGGACGCGCAGGGAGGAGCTCACTCCCCCAGGCTAAGCCGGACGATCGGCGACGAGCGTCAGGCTCGCCTCACTCGTCGTCGTTCTCGAGTTCGGCCTGGACCTCGGGCGTCAGGTCGAAGTTCGTGAACACGTTCTGCACGTCCTCGCTGTCTTCGAGGGCGTCGATGAGTCGGAAGATCTTGCGAGCGGTGTCGACGTCGATCTCGACCTTGAGATTCGGCACGAACTCCACATCGGCGGATTCGTAGTCGATCCCGGCCTCCTGCAGCGCGGTGCGCACCGCGACGAGGTCGGTGGCCTCGGTGATGACCTCGAAGCCCTCGGCGTGCGGCTCGATCTCCTCGGCGCCCGCCTCGAGCGCCGCCATCATGACGTCGTCCTCGGTCGTGCCCTCGGAGCCGACGACGATGACGCCCTTGCGGCTGAAGTTGTAGGCCACGCTGCCCGGGTCGGCGAGCGTGCCGCCGTTGCGGGTGAGAGCCGTGCGGACCTCGGCGGCAGCGCGGTTCTTGTTGTCGGTCAGACACTCGATCATCAGAGCCACACCGTTGGGTCCGTATCCCTCGTACATGATCGAGAGGTACTCGACGGCTTCGCCGCCGATGCCCGCACCGCGCTTCACCGCGCGGTCGATGTTGTCCTTGGGGACGGAGGTCTTCTTCGCCTTCTGCACCGCGTCGAACAGCGTCGGGTTGCCGGCCATGTCGGCGCCGCCGAGCTTGGCCGCGACCTCGATGTTCTTGATGAGCTTGGCCCACGACTTCGCCCGACGGGAGTCGATGATGGCCTTCTTGTGCTTCGTGGTCGCCCACTTGGAATGCCCGGACATAAGTCTCCGCTCGTCGTATCCGCCCGGGAGCTCGCACCCAGGGCGTCGTCCATTCTATCGAACCGGGCCCCCGCTCCGTGGCCGTCCGGTCTGCGGCTCCAGACCCCTGGTGCGGAGCAACGCACGGGTGTAGTCCTGACGCATGAACGCGAATGATCTCGACGACCGGGCGCGCGCACTCGAGGCCGCTCACCGCGCCGCCTCGACCTTCCTGGATTCGATAGACGATCGCCCGGTGTGGCCGCGTGCGTCGCTGGAGGACATGCTCTCCGTCTTCGGAGGCCCTCTCGCCGACGAGGGCGTGGATCCGGCGGACGTGATCGCCGCGATGGCCGAGCGCGCCGACCCCGGTCTCGTCGCGATCCCCGGCGGACGCTTCTTCGGCTTCGTGATCGGTGCCACGCACCCCGCAGCTCTCGCCGCGGACTGGCTCGTGTCCGCGTGGGACCAGAACTCCGGCTCATCCACCCTCACACCGGCGACCGTCGCCCTGGAGCGCATCGCCGGACAGTGGATGCTGGAGCTGTTCGGGCTTCCCTCCTCCGCCAGCGTCGGCTTCGTCACGGGAGGGCAGCTCGCGAACTTCACCTGTCTCGCCACCGCGCGCCACGCGGTCATGGCACGTAAGGGCTGGGACATCGCAGAGCAGGGGTTCCACGGTGCTCCCCCGTTGCGCTTCGCCGTCGGCGCAGACCGGCACGGCTCCATCGATCGCGCCGCCCGCTTCCTCGGGATCGGACGTGCGGAGCTGACCGTCGTCGAGTCCGACGATCAGGGGCGCATGCGGCCGGATGCGCTGGCCATGGCGCTCGCCGATGCCGACGGCCCGCTGATCGTCTGCCTGCAGGCCGGCGAGGTGCATACGGGCGCCTTCGACGACTTCCGTGCCCTGATCCCCATCGCGAAGGACCACGGAGCCTGGGTGCACGTCGACGGCGCGTTCGGCCTCTGGGCCGCGGCATCCGACACCCTGCGTCCTCTCACCACCGGGATGGAGCAGGCCGATTCCTGGGCGACGGATGCCCACAAGACGCTGAACGTGCCCTACGACTGCGGGATGGCGATCGTGCGCGACCCCGCCGACTCGATCGCGGCGTTCCGCACCGGCGGCGACTACCTGATCTACTCCGGGCTCGACCCGTGGGATGTGACGCCCGAGCTCTCGCGGCGGGCGCGCGGGGTGCCCGCTTGGGCGGCGATGCGCAGCCTCGGTCGCTCCGGCATCGCCGCGCTCATCGACCGTCTGCACGACAACGCCGTCGCCATGGCCACGGGACTCGCATCGATCGACCAGATCGAGATCCTCAACGACGTCGGCTACACCCAGGTCATGTTCCGGGCCGCATCCGATGCTGCGACCCGAGCACTCGGTCAGGCGATCCTCGTCGACGGCACGTCAGCGGTCACCGGCGCCGAATGGCGGGGCCGAGCAGCGCTCCGGTGCTCGATGTCGTCGTGGGCGACGACTCCGGATGACATCATCCGTACGGTCGAGGCGGTCCGGCGCCTGATGAGGGGCTAGGCGGCAGCGGCCTCGCGGCTGCGGACTCGATCGAGGAACCGGAGGTGGAACCGCTTCTCCCCCGTGATCTCCGGGTGGAAGCTCAGCCCGAGCAAGCCGCCCTGCTCGACCGCGACGACGCGTCCGTCCGGCAGCGCCGCGAGAACCGTCGCAGCGGGCCCGACCGATTCGACGACGGGGCCGCGGATGAAAGCGGCCTTGACGGGCTCGTCGCCGAGTTCGGGCACGACGAGTTCGGCCTCGAAGGACTCGACCTGACGGCCGAAGGCGTTGCGGCGCACGACCGCGTGAATGCCACCGAAGGACTCCTGTCCGTCGATCGCGTCGACCACCGAATCGGCCAGCATGATGAGGCCCGCGCAGGTACCGAGGACGGGCATCCCCGCGGCGATCGCGGCGCGGATCGGCTCCTGCATGCCGAAGATCCGGGACAGCTTGTCTATGACGCTCGACTCTCCCCCGGGGATGACCAGGCCGTCGACGGACGCGAGCTCCGCGGGGCGCCGCACGAGGGTGACGTCGGCGCCCAGCGCCGCGAGCAGGGCGGCGTGCTCGCGCACGTCGCCCTGCAGCGCGAGAACGCCGACTCGGGGGTTACCAGCCACGCTCGGCGAGACGGTGCGGAGCGGGGAGGTCCGACACGTTGATGCCGACCATCGCCTCGCCCAGGCCGCGCGAGGCCTCGGCCACGACCTTCGGGTCGTCGTAGAACGTCGTCGCCTTGACGATCGCCTTCGCGCGCTCGACGGGGTTGCCCGACTTGAAGATCCCCGAGCCCACGAAGACGCCGTCAGCACCGAGCTGCATCATCATCGCGGCATCGGCAGGGGTCGCGACGCCGCCGGCGACGAACAGCACGACGGGCAGCTTCCCGGTCTCGGCGATCTCGGCGACCAGCTCGTACGGTGCCTGCAGCTCCTTCGCCGCGACGAACAGCTCGTCCTTGGGCAGGGCCGTCAGCGCGGCGATCTCACCACGGATCTTGCGGATGTGCTTCATCGCCTCGGAGACGTCGCCGGTACCGGCCTCACCCTTCGAGCGGATCATCGCCGCACCCTCGTTGATTCGGCGGAGAGCCTCGCCGAGGTTCGTCGCACCGCAGACGAACGGCACCGTGAACCCGAACTTGTCGATGTGGTTCACATAGTCGGCGGGTGACAGCACCTCGGACTCGTCGATGTAGTCGACACCCAGTTCCTGCAGGATCTGCGCCTCGACGAAGTGGCCGATGCGCGCCTTCGCCATCACGGGGATGGAGACGGTGTCGATGATGCTGTCGATCATGTCGGGGTCGCTCATCCGCGAGACGCCGCCCTGGGCGCGGATGTCGGCCGGCACCCGCTCGAGCGCCATGACCGCGACGGCGCCGGCGTCCTCGGCGATCTTCGCCTGCTCGGCGGTGACGACGTCCATGATGACGCCGCCCTTGAGCATCTCGGCGAGGCCGCGCTTGACGCGCGAGGATCCGGTCGTGGGGAGGTCGGTCATGAAAGGGCTCCTGTCGAGTGAACCAAAGTCTTGATTGATCTAGGCCAAACATAGCACTGTCCGATACGACCTAGAATCGAGGAGCATGAGCGAAGAGATCACAGGAACCACGGCGTCCGACATCGCCGACAGCGTGCGCGGACTCCGCGACCGCGGCATCCTGCGTCCGGGCAGCCCGCTCCCCCCGGTCCGAGAGCTCGCGGCCCGTCTGGGCGTCAACCGGAACACCGCCGTAGCCGCCTATCGGCAGCTCGCGCAAGCAGGTCTGGTCGTCTCGCGGGGTCGCGCCGGCACCGTTCTCGCCGGTCACGAGACCGTCGCTCAGGAGGGCTACGCGCCCGACACCGTGCTGCGCGACGTCGGGACGGGCAACCCCGATCCGCGTCTCATCCCCGATCCGTCCCCTGCGCTGATGAACATCGCCAGCAGGCCCGTGCTCTACGGCGAACCCGTGATCGATCGCGATCTCGACGAGTGGGCACGCCGGTGGATCGCCGCCGACCTCGATGCGGATTTCCGCATCACCGTCACGAGCGGCGCCGTCGATGCGGTCGAGCGCCTCCTCGCGCAGGCCCTGACGCGAGATGACGCGGTCGCTCTGGAGGACCCGTGCTTCCTCGCCAGCATCCACACCGTGCGGCTCGGCGGCTACCGCGCCGTCGCCGTGCCCGTCGACGACCAGGGCATGACGGTGGACGGGCTCCGCGCGGCCCTCGACGCCGGCGTCCGCGCGGTCATCTGCACTCCGCGTGCGCAGAATCCGACGGGCGCGAGCCTCACCGCCGAGCGCGCCGCCGAGCTCCGCACCGTTCTCGCCGATCACCCTTACGTGCTCATCATCGAGGACGACCACTTCTCGATGCTCTCGCAGCGCCCCTACGAGTCGCTCATCGGGCCGGGCCATCGTCGATTCGCCCTGGTGCGCTCGGTGTCGAAGTTCCTCGGTCCCGACATGTGCCTCGCGATCGCCGCGACAGACGCGGAGACCGCCGACCGGCTGGCGATGCGGCTGAGCCCTGGCACGACCTGGGTGAGTCACCTGCTGCAGCGACTCGCGCTCACGCAGCTGACGGATGAGACCGTCACGGCCGAGGTCGCCGCGGCCGCCGCACACTACGCCGAGCGCAACGCCGCCTTCGCCGCGCGCCTGCGCGTGCACGGCATCGACGCACCGTCATCCGACGGGCTCAGTCTGTGGGTCGAGCTCCCGCAGCCTGCCCGCACGGTCACCGAGCGCCTGATGCGCCGCGGCTGGCTCGCTCGCACGGGTGACGAGTTCGCTCTCGACGACCGCGCCGAACCCTCGCATCACCTGCGACTCACCGTGCACGATCTCGACGATGCGGATGCCGCGACCCTCGTCGACGATCTCGTCGCCGCCGTCCGATGATCACCCGCTGCGGACACCCGTCCGCCCTGAATGAAAGGATCGGAGAATGAAGATCCTCTCCATCCAGTCCGCCGTCGCCTACGGCCACGTCGGAAACTCCGCCGCGGTGTTCCCGCTGCAGCGCATCGGCGTCGAGGTGCTGCCCGTGTACACGGTGAACTTCTCCAACCACACCGGCTACGGCGCGTGGCGAGGGCCGCTGATCGCGCCCGACGACGTCCGTGAGGTCATCACCGGCATCGAGGAGCGCGGCGTCTTCGGACAGGTGGATGCCGTGCTCAGCGGCTACCAGGGCGGCGAGGGCATCGGTGACGTCATCATCGACGCCGTCGCGCGTGTGAAGGCCGCGAATCCGGAGGCCGTCTACGCCTGCGATCCGGTGATGGGAAACGCGAAGTCCGGATGCTTCGTCGCGCCGGCCATCCCTGTGCTGCTGCGCGAGCGCGTGGTGCCGGTGGCCGACATCATCACGCCGAACCAGTTCGAGCTGGGCTTCCTCACCGAGACCGAGCCCGACACGCTCGAGTCGACCCTCGCCTCCGCCGACCTGGCGCGGGCGATGGGTCCTCGAACGATCCTCGTCACGAGCGTCGAGCGTCCTGACCGCGAGGAGGGCACGATCGAGATGCTCGTCGTCGACGACGCGGGTGCCTGGATCGTGCAGACCCCGCACCTGCCGATGAAGGCGAACGGCTCCGGCGATGTGACAGCCGCCCTGTTCACGGCCCACTACGTCGAGACCGGCAGCGCGCAGTCCGCGCTCGAGCGCACGGCGTCCAGCGTCTACGACCTGCTCAAGGCCACCCTCGAGTCGGGTGCGCGGGAGCTGCAGCTCGTCGAGGCGCAGGAGTTCTACGCCAACCCGCAGATGCAGTTCACCGCGCGCCAGGTGCGCTAGCGCTGAGGCCAGGCGTTCGCCACGGCCTCGCGCACCTCGCCGAGGAGCTGCGGCAGCGCCTTGGTCTTCGCGATGATCGGGAAGAAGTTCGCGTCCGACGTCCACCGCGGCACCACGTGCTGGTGCAGGTGGCCGTCGACGCCCGCTCCTGCGACGGCGCCCTGATTCATGCCGAGGTTGAAGCCGTCGCAGCGCGACACCTCGCGCAGCACACGCATGCCGACCTGCGTGAGCGCGCCGATCTCGGCGACCTCTTCCGGAGTCGCCTGGTCGTACGTCGCGATATGACGGTACGGACACACCAGCAGGTGGCCCGAGTTGTACGGGAAGAGGTTCAGCAGCACGTAGGCCGTCTCTCCCCGCGCCACGATCAGCCGCTCGGCATCCGGGTGCTTCGGCGCCTCGCAGAACGGGCACTCCTCGCGCAGCGGCTCCGGCCCCGCCTGGATGTACGCCATCCGGTGCGGGGTCCACAGCCGCTGGAACTCGTCGGGCACCCCCGCGAAGAGGCCGCCGTCTTCCGCAACGGTCACACGAGATCCCCGGCGGTGTGCACGAGCGCGTGCGAGTCGATGGCCGCGCGGATGCGAGCGACGGCATCCGCGATCGGGACGCCGTTCTCCTGCGTGCCGTCGCGGTAGCGGAACGAGACGGTGCCCGCGGCGCGGTCCTGCTCGCCGGCGATCAGCAGCAGCGGGACCTTGCCGGTCGTGTGCGTGCGGATCTTCTTCTGCATCCGGTCGTCGGACGTGTCGAGCTCGGCGCGCACGCCCGAGTCGCGCAGCGTGGTGATGATCTCGCCGAGATAGTCGGCGTAGTCCTCGGCGACGGGGATGCCGACGACCTGCACGGGCGACAGCCACACCGGGAAGTCGCCGGCGTAGTGCTCGAGCAGGATCGCGAAGAACCGCTCGATCGAGCCGAACAGCGCGCGGTGGATCATGATCGGGCGCTTCTTCTGCCCGTCCTTGTCCATGAACTCGAGGTCGAAGCGCTCGGGCAGGTTCGGGTCGACCTGGACGGTCGAGAGCTGCCAGGTGCGACCGATCGCGTCGCGCGTCTTCAGGTCGATCTTGGGCCCGTAGAACGCGGCCTCTCCCGGAACCTCGGTGAGCTTGAGGCCGGATGCCACGGCGACGCGGCGCAGGGCATCGGTCGACGACTCCCAGAACTCGTCCGATCCGATCCACTTCGACTTCTCGTCGTCCTTCATCGACAGTTCGAGCTCGAAGTCGGTCAGACCGAAGTCGCGCAGCATCGAGAGGATGAAGTCCAGGACCTTCGCGACCTCGTCCTCGAGCTGATCGGGCGTGACGAAGAGGTGAGAGTCATCCTGGGTGAAGCCGCGCACGCGGGTGAGACCGTGCAGCGCGCCGGAGAGCTCGTTGCGGTAGACCGTGCCGTTCTCGGCCAACCGCAGCGGCAGGTCGCGATAGCTGCGCGCACGCTCCTTGTAGATGAGGATGTGCATCGGGCAGTTCATGGGCTTCAGGTAGTAGTCCTGGCCCTGCTTGGTGATGTTGCCCTCGTCGTCGCGTTCCTCATCCATGACGATCGGAGGGAACATGCCCTCCTTGTACGTGACGAGGTGGTTCGAGGTGAGGAAGAGGTCCTCCTTCGAGATGTGCGGCGTGTACACGTAGGTGTAGCCGCCCTCGATGTGGCGCTTGCGGGCGTGCTGCTCCATCTCGCCGCGGATCATGCCGCCGCGCGGGTGCCAGACCGACAGGCCGGAGCCGATCTCCTCGGGGAAGGAGAAGAGGTCGAGCTCCTTGCCGAGGCGACGGTGATCGCGCTTGGCCGCCTCCTCGAGACGGTGCTGGTAGGCGCGCAGCTCGTCCTTCGTCGGCCATGCGGTGCCGTAGATGCGCTGCAGCTGCGGGTTCTTCTCGCTGCCGCGCCAGTAGGCCGCGGCGATGCGGGTCAGGTCCCAGCCGTTGCCGATCATGCGGGTGTTCGGCAGGTGCGGTCCGCGGCAGAGGTCCTTCCAGACGACCTCGCCGTCACGCGTGGTGTTGTCGTAGATCGTCAGCTCGCCCTCGCCGACCTCGACGGAGGCGCCCTCGGCGACCTCCTTGCCCGGACCCTTGAGTCCGATCAGCTCGAGCTTGAACGGCTCGTCGGCCAGTTCGGCGCGAGCCTCTTCATCCGTCACGACGCGGCGGACGAAGCGCTGTCCCTCACGGACGATGCGCTGCATCTCCTTCGTGATGGCCTTGATGTCCTCGGGGGTGAACGGGGTCTCCACGCCGAAGTCGTAGTAGAAGCCGTCGGTGATGGGCGGGCCGATGCCCAGGTTCGCCTGCGGGTTGATGCGCTGCACCGCCTGCGCGAGCACGTGGGCCGCCGAGTGGCGGAGGATGTTCAGCCCGTCCGCGCTGTCGATCGTGACCGGCTCGACCTCGTCGGCATCCGTCACGGTCGTGGCGAGATCCTTGAGGTCGCCGTTGACGCGCATGGCGACGACGTTTCGATCGGTGAACAGGGCGAAGCCATCGTGCGGCCGGGCGTTTTCAGGCACAGAAACTCTCCATCTGGGTCGGTACCCAGGTTACCGCTCCGCTCAGGCGGTCCGGACCGCTATGCGACGGCGTCGGATGCCGTGCTCGAGGCCGTCGGCGCGAGGATGATGATCGCCGCGCCGACGAGCGCGACGGCGGATCCGATCCAGTCCCACGCGGTCGGCTTGAACCCGTCGACGATGATGCCCCACGCCAGGGAACCGGCGATGAAGATGCCGCCGTACGACGCGAGGACCCTGCCGAAGTTCGCGTCGGGCTGCAGCGCGGCGATGAATCCGTACGCACCGAGCGCCATCACGCCGAGGACGGCGAAGAGCCACCCGCGGTCCTCCTTGACGGCCTGCCAGATGAGCCAGGCTCCCCCGATCTCCGCCGCGGCGGCGAGCACGAAAAGGATGGCGATGCGGAAGACGGTCACACCGTCAGTGTGGCAGGTGCGCTGTGCGCGTTCAGCGACGCATGACGTCGCCGGAACCAGACACGTCCTCCGTGACACGGGGGTGGCCGCCGTACTCGATGTCGCCGCTGCCGTCGATGGTCGCGTCGAGCGTGCCGTCCGCCGTCACGGCTGCGCCACCGGCTCCCGCGATGGCGACGACGGCATCCGTGCTGCGGAGGCCCGCCGCCTCGTACCCGCCGTCGCCGTGGATCTCGACGTGCTGGGCGTCCGCCGTGCCGTCGATCGCGACTCCCCCGGAGCCGTCGATGCGGACGCGGAGGTCGGCCACTGCGGCATCACGCACAGCGATCGCACCGGAGCCGTCGATCGTGAGGACGGCTTCAGCCGCACGGAGCCCGGTGGCCTCGACGTCGCCCGAACCGCGAACGGTGATCGTCGGTGCCGTCGCCCCGGAGAAGTCCGCGACAGCGTCGCCCGAGCCGAGCACCGTCATGGACTCGAGAGACGAGACCGTGAGCTCGTAACGGATCTCCCCGCTGCGCAGCATCCCGTCGCCGTCCATGCCGAGGCGCAGGACCCCGCCGTCGATGTCGGCCGTGAGGCGGTCGATGATCCGCTCGCCCGCGATCACCGTGAGGGAGGGCGTCGCCCCCAGCGTCACCGTGAGATCGCCGGACGTGTCGAGCTCCACCGCGGAGACATCGGTGATGACGCGGGCCTGGGTGACCGTGGGGCCCGGGTCGATGGACGCGCAGCCGGTCAGGGCCGAGGCGACGACGATGGCGAGGGCAGAGGCGAGGAGGAGACGTGAGCGCATGCCCTCACGGTAGGAAGCGGGTCTCCGGCTCCGACAGCTACCGAGGTATCGACATGCTCTCGCTCCCCGGTATGAGTGCCGTTCGGACGAAACGTCGACCCATCACGTAGCGTGAGGGCATGAGAGCAGTCGCCCGATGGATCCTCGCGATCGCGCTCGGCGCGATCGGAATCATGCACTTCCGGTCGACCAGGGGCTTCCGCGTCGTCGTTCCCGACTGGGCCGCGGAGGTGACCAAGCTCGACAAGAACGACATCGTCATCGCCTCGGGCGCGGCCGAGATCGCGTTGGCCACGGGGCTGCTCGCGCTCCCCCGCGAGCGTCACCGGATCGGATGGGCGACGGCCGCCTTCTTCGTCGCGGTTCTTCCCGGCAACATCCACCAGTGGCGCACGGGCCGCTCGACCCCGGGGCTCGACACGGATGCCCGCCGCCTCGGACGCCTCTTCCTGCAGCCGCTGCTCGTGCTGTGGGCGCTCTGGGCGACGGGCGAAGAGAAGGTTCGCCGGCGGCGCTGAGCTTCGCTGCGGCGCCCGAATGTCGGCGGCGTCCGCAAGAATGGAGCGATGGCTTCCCCATCGATCGTCTGGTTCCGCGACGACCTGCGGCTGGCGGACAACCCGGCCCTCCGCGCCGCCATCGACCGCGATGAACCGATCATCGCCCTGTTCGTTCTCGATGAGGAGTCCGACGGGATCCGTCCACTCGGCGGTGCCGCCCGGTGGTGGCTGCATCATTCGCTCGCCTCGCTCGCCGAACATCTCCACGACAAGGGGGCGACTCTCGTCCTGCGGCGGGGCGCTGCCGATGGCATCGTGCGACAGCTCGTGACGGATGCCGGTGCCGGAGCCGTGTTCTGGAACCGCCGCTACGGAGGGCCGGAGCGAGCGGTCGACGCGGGGATCAAGTCGGCCCTGCGGGAAGACGGCGTGACGGTGGCGTCGTTCGCCGGGTCGCTCCTCCACGAGCCGTGGACCGTGACGACGGGCAGCGGCACGCACTACTCGGTCTTCACACCGTTCTGGCGGGCCTGTCGGGCTCTTCCCGCTCCACGATCTCCCCTCCCCGAGCCCCGCGAGATCCCGGGCGTGCCGCGACCACCGGCATCCGACGCCCTCGAAGACTGGGAGCTGCTCCCCTCGAAGCCGGACTGGGCGGGAGGGCTGCGCGAGACCTGGGAACCGGGCGAGCCGGCCGCGCGCCGACGCCTGAAGGAGTTCCTCACGGACGACCTCCCCCACTACGACCGCACACGCGACGAGCCTTCCGCCGGCGCCACATCGCTGATGTCTCCTCGCCTGCGCTGGGGAGAGGTGAGCCCCTTCACGGTGTGGCACGAGTCGGTCGGCGTCGACGGGGCGGGCAGATTCCTGTCCGAGCTCGGCTGGCGCGAGTTCGCCTGGCACACGCTGTACCACTTCCCCGACCTGGCGACGAAGAACCTCCGGCAGGAGTTCGACTCCTTCCCCTGGCCGCCGCTCGATCCGCCGCAACTGGATGCCTGGCAGCACGGCGAGACCGGCATCCCCCTGGTGGATGCCGGGATGCGGGAGCTCTGGCACACCGGATACATGCACAACCGGGTACGGATGGTCACGGCATCGTTCCTCATCAAGAATCTGCTGATCGATTGGCGTCTCGGCGAGGAATGGTTCTGGGACACGCTCGTCGACGCCGACGAGGCCAACAACCCGTTCAACTGGCAGTGGGTCGCCGGATCGGGTGCCGATGCCGCGCCGTACTTCCGTGTGTTCAACCCGGAGCTGCAGGCGAAGAAGTTCGATCCGCAGAGCACGTACATCTCCCAGTGGGCGGCGGACGCGCCGAGCGAGCCGATCGTCGACCTCGGAGAGACCCGGAAGGCCGCGCTCGCCGCGTACGACCAGGTCAAGCGCGGAGGGCGCAGCGGGAAGTGAAGACCATGCGCCCGTGGGAGCTGCACGACAGCGTCGTCATCGGTGCCGGAGTGGTGGGCGCATCGATCGCCTACCACCTGGCTGCCCGCGGCGAGGCCGTGACGGTCGTCGACGCGGCACTTCCGGCATCCGGCGCGACCCGGCACTCGTTCGCGTGGATCAGTGACGGCGGCGGCCCCGACGGACCCGCTCTCGGACTTCGGGACTTCGCGGTGGAGGATTGGAGACGCCTCGGCACGGAGATTCCCGGGCTCGAGCTGGTCTGGTCAGGAGCCCTCACCTGGGGCGACGAGTTCGGACGCAGCTCGGCCATCGCGCCGCCGATCGACGTCGAGCCACGCCTCGCGCATCTTCCGGTACGGGCCCGATTCAGCCCGGAGGAGGGATGGATCGATCCTGTCCGGGTGACCGAGCAGCTCATCGATGCCGCCCGTCGTCACGGCGCACAGACCCTGTTCGGCGCCCCTGCGCTGCGGTTGATCCGGGACGAGGCCGCAGGGACCGTCGGCGTCGACCTCGGTCACGTCGTGCTGGCAGCGAAGAACGTCATCGTGGCGGCCGGAACGGGTTCTTCCGCGCTCTGCCGCTCGATCGAGGTCGACCTGCCTATGACGTCGGCGCCCGCGATCATGGTGCGGCTCTCGGCCCCTCCCGGGCTGATCGCGCGCATCGTCGCGAACGACGAGTTCGAGGCGAGGCAGGGCCCCGACGGCACGATCCTCCTGCCGCGCGGATACTCGGGCGAGGATTCCGACGAAGCGCTGGCGCGCACGGGCGAGGCAGTGCGTCGCCTGCTGGTCGATTCCTTCGAAGATGCCGATGACGTGCGCCTGCAGAGCGTCGACGTCGGCTGGCGCCCGATGATGAGCGACGGCGAGCCCGCGATCGGTGCCACACGCGTGCCGGGCGTCCACGTCGCCGTCGCGCACCCCGGCGTCTGTCTCGCTGCGACGATCGGTCGTATCGTGGCCGCCGAGATCACGACCTCGGCGGCTGCGCCGGAACTGGCTCGTTTCCGGCCGACCCGATTCGACTGAGAGCAGCGGAAGCAGGGCTCTCCCGCCCCCGGACGAGGCGAATCCGGCCGATACCGTCTCGGCCGCGCACGTGCAGCTCTGGGAATTCCTTGACGCAGAGGGCCGCGATGGAGGCGTTCCAGGTGCGCACATCGACCGCCGCATCCAACGTGCTGATCCACTCGGCGACGTCGGTGCGCAACGCCCCTGCCCTCGTCGCGCCGATGAGGCGGGCATGCTCGGCGAGCGATACATGACCGTTCCGTCGGAACACGACATCGATGGATACCTGCCGATCACGCGACAGCAGCACGAGGCGATTCCGGTCGACCAGTCTGAACACGGCATCGGCGACCACGATGCAGGCGGCCAACGTCATCACGGCCGCGAGGGCCATCGGGACGGCGATGGCGACCAAGACCTGACCGATGACGACAAGCACACCGATCTCGCCGACGAGCAATGCGAGCGTGATCACTGCCGTCCACCGCAGCGGACGCGACAACCAGAACATCAACCACTGAGCGCAGAAGCTGACTTCCAGCAGTGACACGAGGTCATCTGCCAGAGTTGCGACGCGACTCGTCCGGGGACGGGTGTCGGGAACGCGAGTCACCCGCTCACTCTAGGAGACGGCAGCACGTCGCCGCGAGCGATCAGGCGGCGAGATCCTGGCCGGCCCGCACCCGGAACCACAGGGTCAGCTCCGCCAACGCGCGCAGAGTCGTCGAGCGCTCGGCGGCGTCTTCGAGGTCTGCGAACGAGTCGCGGAACCCCGCCGGGGCCCCCTCACGATCGTCCTGGAGCTTCCGGTATCCCATCGTCCAATCGTCGAACCGTCGTTCCTCGATCGGCTCGTCCATGAGGATCCTCATGTCACGGTGGCGCGCGTCCTGACCGATGGTGCGGGCCAGCCGACGCACGATGTGCGCTGGACCCTCGAGCACCTGGATGAACCGTTCGCCGCGGTAGAGCAGCATTCCCGTGATGTCGCGCGCGGCGTTGAGGACTCTGGCCTGATCGAGCAGGTGGGCGAGGGCGGTCTCCCGGAACGGCGCGGACGCCGTGCTGGTGTAGACGAGCGAGATCAATGCGTTGTCTTCGGTGCTCATCGCTGGACCACTCCCCTTCGCTGGTCATCTGTCCCGGCATCCGCCGACGTCTCACTGTCCGAGGAGGAGACGGCGGCGGTTGCGCTGACGAGAGTGGCGAAGCTGCCGATGAGGTGCGACCGCGCATCGAAGGCGGAGTAGGTGCCGTCCGGCTGGCGGTCGACGTAGCCCAGGAAATCGCCGCTGCGGCTGCCGACATGGAAGCCCTCCTCGACGCACGCCCAGAGGACGTCGGAGGGGGCTGGGTGGGGATCGTTCACTCGTGAACACTATGCGGCCGGTGCGACATCAGGCTCCCCCCTTGCGCGGTCGAGACCGGATGTGGCATGCGTCGAGACGAGCTTATGAGCAGGCTGTGAGTTTCTCCGCCCATCGAATTAATCCAATCCGTGAGAGGCCGACCTCCGAACAGCCGCTATGACGCTCTCCCCCTCTGCGCCATTTCTCACGCTGTCTCGAATCGTCGCTCTGGTGAGAGATGCCATCCCTCAGCTCGCCACCTTCGGTGGTGTCGGTCTGCTCGCCTTCGTCGTCGACGTCGGCGGCTACAACCTGCTCCGCATCACCGTCATGCCCGACCAGGTCATCTGGGCGAAGGTCGTGTCGGTCACCGTCGCGACCGGCGTCGCATGGCTCGGTCACCGCTACCTCACCTTCCGCCGCACCCGCCGGCCGGCCGTCATGAAAGAGCTGCTGCTCTTCGGGCTCGCGAACGGCGGTGGGCTGCTGATCGCGTCCGGCTGCCTGTTCGTCTCGCACTACGTGCTCGGCCTCACCTCCACGCTTGCCGACAACATCTCGGGCAATGTCGTGGGGCTCGTCCTCGGGACGCTCTTCCGCTATTTCACCTACCGGTTCCTCGTGTTCCGGTCTCCGCAGGAGGCAACATCGTGATGACTCCCCTCTGGCTTCGGCCCTTCGAGAACGACACGGCACCGAATCCTCTCCTCACGCCCGCCCCCGATCAGGCTCCCGCGCCGGGCAGTGTTCCGAACCGCGAGGTCATCGACTCCGGCCTGACCGACGCGGCGCAGAGCGCGACCTCCACGGACTGGGCGGCCGTGGTCGGCTACAGCGGGCTCGTTGCCGTCGCACTGACTCTCACGATCATCGCCGTGACGACTCTGTGGTGGATGCTCTACGCGTGGCGCTCCAAGACGACGTACGACAGCACCGCGTTCTCGAAGGAGCCGCACGCACCGCGTCACACGTTCACTCTCCTGGTTCCGGGACGGCACGAGGAAGAGGTGATGGGCCAGACGCTCGATGCCCTCGCCGCGCAGACGCACCCCGACGTGCAGATCATCGCGATCGTCGGAGATGACGACCCCGGAACCACCGCCGTGGTGCGCGCCGCCGCCGCGCGGCATCCGGACCGCATCGAGGTCGTCGTCGACGACAGCGTGCCCAAGAACAAGCCGAAAGCGCTCAACCGCGCACTCCCCTACGCCGCCGGCTCGATCATCGGCGTGTTCGACGCCGAGGACGAGGTTCACCCGGAGCTGCTCCGGCACATCGACTCCCGCTTCACCGAGACCGGCGCGACCGTCGTGCAGGGCGGGGTCCAGCTCATGAACTTCCGCACCACCTGGTGGTCGTTGCGGAACGTGCTCGAGTACTACTTCTGGTTCCGCTCGCGCCTGCACTTCCACGCCGGTGCGCGGTTCATCCCGCTCGGTGGCAACACGGTCTTCGTGAAGAAGGATGCGCTGGTGCGCAACGACGGCTGGGATGCCGAGTGCCTCGCCGAGGACTGCGAACTCGGTGTGCGACTGTCGAGCCAGGGCGAGAAGGTCGTCGTGGCCTACAGCCCCGAGTACGTCACCCGTGAGGAGACCCCCGGCACGCTGAAGTCGTTCTACAAGCAGCGCACCCGGTGGAATCAGGGCTTTCTCCAGGTGCTCCGCAAGGGCGAGTGGCGCGCGCTGCCGACCCGCTCTCAGCGCCTCTTCGCGCGGTACATGCTCGCCATGCCGTTCCTGCAGGCAGCCACCGGGCTGCTCATCCCCCTCTCGGTGTTCCTGATCTTCGTCGTCAAGGTGCCGACCCTCGTCGCGCTCCTGACGTTCATCCCGCTCGCCCCGACCCTCGTGACCGTGGCCGTCGAGATCGCCGGTCTCGGCGAATTCGGCAGGCTGTACGGGCAGAAGGTGCGGGTCCTCGACTACGTCCGGCTCGTGCTCGGCACCATCCCGTTCCAGGTGCTGCTCGCGGGGGCTGCACTCCGCGCCGTCTTCCGCGAGATCCGCGGTGAGCGCGGCTGGGAGAAGACAGAGCACACGGGCGCCCATCGCGAAGGGGACGCGTCCGATGTCGATGCACGCCTGAGCCCGATCCGCGAGGAGGTGGCGGCATGACCACCACGCTCGAGCGGCCCACCTCATCGACCCCCGTGGTCGAGAATGCGCCGCAGACTGTCGACCGCACGCCGATCGCCGCCTTCCGAGAAGCCCTTGGTCGGCTCAGCGACTGGCTGCGGGCGCACTCGCGCGCACTCCTCTGGCTGCTGCCGGTGTTGGTCGTGAGCGCGATGGTCAACTTCCTCAACGTCGGTGGCGCCCCGCAGCGCATCGACGACGAGGGGACCTACACGGCTCAGGCCTGGGCGGTCACCCACCTCGGCGAGCTCGCCCACTACACCTATTGGTACGACCACCCGCCGCTCGGCTGGCTGCAGATCGCCGGTTACACGCAGCTGACGGGCGCCTTCGAGCGCTGGGACATCGCTGTGCTCGCCGGTCGGGAAGCCGTTCTCGTCGCGGCCCTGATCTCCGTCGTGCTGCTGTGGATGATCGCCCGTCGACTCGGGATGTCCCGCGGAGCGGCTGCGGCGACCGGGCTGGTCTTCGCGCTGTCGCCGTTGGCGGTGCAGTTCCACCGCACGGTGTACCTCGACAACGTCGCGGTGCCGTGGCTGCTGCTCGCATTCTTCCTGGCGATGAATCGTCGCGGACAGCTCGCGGCGTTCGCCGGTTCCGCGGTCGCGTTCGGCATCGCGGTGCTCTCGAAGGAGACGTTCCTGCTGGCGCTTCCGATCTTGATCTGGGTCATGGTCCGAAACGCCCGCAAGGAGACGCGCCGCTACACGCTGTCCGTGGCAGCGAGCATCCTGGTTCTGATCGGCGGCAGCTACCTGCTGCTCGCGGCGGTCAAGGGCGAGCTGTTCAGCGGCGCGAACCGCGTCAGCCTCATGGACGGCATCATCTTCCAGCTGGGCTCCCGCGAAGGCAGCGGCTCGATCACCGACCCCGATTCGCTGATCAACCGCACGCTCGGGATGTGGTGGCAGCTCGATCCCGTGTTCATCGTGATGAGCCTGCTCGCCGGCGTGGCAGCGCTCTTCAGCGCTCGCCTCCGCCCGTACGCGGTGCTGGTGCTGGCGATGACTGCCTTCATGTTCCGGCCGGGCGGCTACCTTCCGGTGCCCTACGTGATCATGCTGCTCCCGTTCGGAGCACTGCTGATCGCCGGTGTCGTCGACCTCGCGGTCGCACGGGTCCGTCGGAAAGGCGCGCCGCGACGCAAGCTCGCTCTGAGCGGGGTCGCCGTCGCTGCGATCGGGGCGGTCGTCGCCGTCCCGCTGTGGACGACGCAGCTGCGCGGTTTCGTGCTGGCCGATCTCGACGCCCCTCTGCGCAATGCGCAGGGCTGGCTCGTCGAGAACGCCTCGACCGACCAGCGGGTGATCGTCGACGACGCGATGTGGGTCGACCTCGTCAAGGCGGGTTGGGACCGCGACAACGTCATCTGGTACTACAAGCTCGACACCGACCCCGCTGTCCAGGTGCAGTCGCCGAACGGCTGGCGCGACGCGGACTACGTCGTCACGACCGATTCGATGCGCACCTTCCCCGGCGCGTTCCCCGAGGTGCAGGAGGCGATCGACAACTCCGTCGTCGTCGCCACCTTCGGCGAGGGGACTCAGATGGTCGAGGTGCGCCGCGTCGCCGTCGACGGCGCCGACCAGGCTGCCGTGTCCCAACAAGCGGCGTCCACGTCGCAAGCCGAGCTGGGCGATCAGCTCGTGACGAACCCGCTGGTGGAGATCGGCGCGGCCGATCGGGACCGTCTCACGGCTGGGCAGGTCGACGCGCGCATCATCGCGGTCGTCGGCGCTCTTGCGGGCTCCGGTCGAGTGAGCGTCTCGGGCTTCCCGATCGTGGACGGCGAGGACGGCAGACCTTTCCGGCAGGTCGCGATCTCGGAGATCGCCGGTGCCCCCGCGGTCGTCGACGGCGATCTCAGCACGGAGGCCCGAGACCTCGTGGCTTCCCTCGAGGGCACCTACCAGCCCGACCGGATCCGCATCGAGGGCGACGAGATCGTCCTCCGCTATCCGGTCTCCCTGCAGCCGACGCTGCCCTGATCCCTTTCTCACCACCCGAAGGAGCACATCATGAACGTTTCACGATTCCCGCACCTCACAGCTCTCGTCGCGACCGGCGCCACCGCGCTGCTCATCGCTGTCGCCGCTCCACTGTCCGCTTCGGCGGCAGCCACCACGCCCGGTTCGGCGTCCGCGCCGACTGCCGTCGGCGCTCCCACGGGATGGCTGCGCCTCGGCCACCTCTCCCCCGACACGAAGTCCGTCGACGTCCGCGTCTCGGCCCTCAGCGGAGGATCGACGCAGTTCGAGCTCGACGGCGTCGGCTACGGCGACGTGTCGTCGTACCAGTCGCTTCCTGCCGGGAGCTACACGGTGAGCATGGTGCCCGCCGGAGCGTCCGGTTCGAGCGTGCCGATGATCTCGCAGACCATCATGGTCGACGCCGGCACCGCCACGACCGTGGCCGCTTACGGCCCGACCGACGATCTGCAGGTGCGCGCCTTCGACGACGATCTCACCGAGCCGAGCACCGGTTCGGCGCGGATCCGCCTGATCCAGGCGTCCACGATCACTCCCGAAGTGGATGTGAAGACGGACCAGGGCGACTCCATCGCCGAGGGCGCGAAGGCCGGCTCGGCGACGGGCTACGCGGAGATCCCTGCGGGCGACTGTACGCTCGATCTGACCGGGAAGGGCGTGAGCGACACCGCCGACGTTTCTGTGGCACCGGGGAGCGTCACGACGCTGTTCGTGCTCGACACCTCCAGCGGTGGCCTGACCATCCTGCCGGTACTCGACAGTGCGGCCGTCGGCGACGCTCCTGACGGTGGCGTCGACACCGGTGGCGGATACCTCGCCTCCTCGAAGGCTGACTCGTCGCCGCTGGCGAAGCTGCGCGGAGGGATTCTCTGATGCGCCGCCGAACCATCATGGGAATCGCGGCCGGAGCGGTCGTCGTCACGGCGGGCGCCGCCGTCATCGCGGTCGGGGTCGGCACGTCCGACCACGGGCCTCCCGGCGCCGCACCGGCGGCGACCTCCACTCCTCTGCCCGCTGACCCGAGCGGCGCTCCCGAGGTGGATGCCGCGGCTCTCGCCGACTCCTTCCTCGAAGAGTGGGTCGAAGACGGACGAGTGGTGCGTCATGACGAGGGCGGCGACACCGTGAGCGAGGGTCAGGCGTATGGCCTGCTCGCCGCGGTCATCGCCGACGACGAAGGCGCCTTCGATGAGATCTGGGACTGGACGACCACGGAGTTGATCCGCAGCGACGGGCTGATGGCCTGGCGCTGGGATGACGGTGCCGTGGTCGACGACGAACCCGCGTCGGATGCCGACCTGGATGCGGCTCGTGCGCTCGTGCTGGCCGGCGATCGGTTCGGACGTGATGATCTCCGCGAGGAGGGCGTCGAACTCGCCGCCGTGATCGCCGATCGACTGACGGTCGAGACCGACCGGGGCAGGATTCTGCTTCCCGGTCTCTGGGCGGCGGACCGTGAGCCGTACGCATACAACCCGAGCTACGCGTCTCCGGTGGCGTTCGAGGTGCTCGGCGCGGCGACCGGCGACCCGCGCTGGGCGGAGCTGCAGGCGGGAAGTGCGGCGGTCACGTCCGAGATCCTGAACGCCACGGATCTGCCGCCCGACTGGGCTCAGGTCCACGCCGATGGTCTGATCGAGCCGATGCCCGGCCCCCTGGGCGAGGGCGATCCGGTGCAGTACGCGTTCGATGCACCGCGCCTGATGCTGCGCTATGCCGAGTCGTGCACACCGGAGGACGTCGCCCTCGCAGCGCTCCCCTTTGACGCGCTCGACCGCGAGAAGAACATCGCATCGCGCCTCGATCTCGGTGCGGGGCCCCTGAACGACGAGCAATCGGCGATCGGCTTCACCGCCCGTGCCGCGTCGGCGCAGGCGAAGGGCGAACAGGTCGCGAGCACGACCGATCTCGAGCGTGCGGCGGAGTTCTCCGCGGAGTACCCGACGTACTACGGCGACGCGTGGGTCATGCTCGCGACCGCGATGCTGACGGACGACGCGCTCGGCGGCTGCGCGAAGGCAGCGGCCTGATGGTCCGGGGCAGCGGAATCCGACGTGTCGCCGCCGCGACAGGCGTTCTGGCGATGACGCTGCTCCTGGGCGCGTGCGCGTCGACCGAGACCACAGCGCCGACACCGGCCTCGGACTCGCCGGCGGAGTCCTTCTCCGCCGGCGGCCTCCAGGACCCGGCAGCGCCCGAAGAAGCGGATGCCGCCGCCCTGCCTCCCGTGCGTGTGCAGATCCCGGCGATCGGCGTCGACTCCGCGCTGGAGTCGCTGGCTCTCGGCGAGGGCGGCCGACTCCAGGCCCCCGTCGACTACGACCTGGCCGGCTGGTATACCGACGGCGTGCTGCCAGGACAGGTCGGTCCGGCGATCATCGCCGGTCATGTGGATTCCCCGTCGGCCCCTGCGGTTTTCGCGCAGATCGGGAGCCTCGTTCCGGGTGACGAGGTCATCGTGACCCTGTCCGACGGATCGGCGCTCACCTTCGCGGTGAGCGACTCGATCCAGTCCGCGAAGGCGGAGTTCCCGACAGCCGCTGTGTACAGCAACGTTCCGACCCCGGAGCTGCGGCTGATCACCTGCGGCGGCACCTTCGATTCCTCCACCGGCCACTACCTCGACAACCTCATCGTGTTCGCGGAACTCCGCGCCTGACCATCCGCCCTGAAAGGACTCTCATGAACGAGACACTCGTCATCATCCCGACCTACAACGAGATCGAGAACCTCGAGGCGATCGTCGGACGCGTGCTCGCGTCGACCTCCGCCGACATCCTGGTCGTCGACGACTCCTCTCCGGATGGGACGGGTGACCTGGCAGATGAGCTCGCGACCCGTCACCCGGAGGTGCACGTGCTGCATCGGTCCGAGAAGAACGGGCTCGGCGGGGCATACCTGGCGGGATTCGCCTGGGGTCTGGAGCGGGACTATTGGGCTCTCGTCGAGATGGACGCGGACGGGTCGCATCAGCCCGAGGCTCTGCCGAAGCTCGTGGACCAGCTCATCGACCACGATCTCGTGCTCGGTTCGCGCTGGGTGCCCGGAGGTCGCGTGCTCAACTGGTCGCGCCACCGGGAGATCCTGAGCCGGGGTGGCAACCTGTACGCCCGTCTGGCTCTCGGAATCGACGTGCGCGACGCGACAGGCGGATTCCGGGTCTTCAGCGCGGCCGCACTGCGCCGCATCGACCTGTCGAACGTCGCCTCGCAGGGCTACTGCTTCCAGGTCGACCTGCTGTGGCGCGCGCTCGAGCGCGGACTCCGCGTCGTCGAGGTTCCGATTACCTTCGTCGAGCGCGTGCACGGCGAGTCGAAGATGAGCGGCTCGATCGTCTCGGAGTCGCTCGCTCTCGTGACGTGGTGGGGTCTGCGACGACGCCTCACGGCCATCGGGCTTTTCGTGCGGCATGGACGGCGACTGCAGTCGGTACGCGCGCTCTCGCACCGGATGCTGCCGCCCGTGCGTTCCTGATCTTCGGGCGGATGCCGTCAGCGGCGCCACACCGAGAGCATCTGCCAGCCTTCGGGAACCTTCGCCTCCAGAGCGGCCATGTCGTCGGCTTCGATCTCGGTGGGTTCGTCACGCCGCTGGAATCGGCCCTCGACGATGCGGATTCCGCCGGGCTTCATCTCCACGTGCGCGGACGCCATGTCCCAGCCTGCCGGAGCCTCCGCGAGCAGCTGGGCGCGGAGCTCGGGGATCTCGGTCCCCTCGACGGTCGCGGTGTGCTTCTCGGCGGGGCGGATCAAGGCGACGAGCATGGTTTCAGCCTAGGCGACGGAGACAAGAAGTTGGGGTGGTCCCGCCGGGTCTGGGGAAACCTCGGGACCACCTGACCGGCTTCGCTGGGGACTCCGCCGGCCCGTGGATCGCTTTCTCATGCGACCTAGGCTCAACATATCGATCACCCCGTCCGGTTTGTCAATGCCCTGGCCGTGTCGATACCCCGGGCTATCGTGTCGATTTGCAGGAAGCCCGCGACGTTCTGGGGACGTCGCGTGGACGCCTGCAAACGTGCGGCCCGTCGACGCGTGAAGGGACGCGCCGGCGGGCCGCTCCCGTTGATGGACGCGGTGCAGATCTGGACGACCACCGGTTTGACGACGTACCCTGCTCGCAGAACAGGGCGCCGCTGAGCTGGGGAAGATCTGCGCCGCGTTCTGCGCCTCCCGCCGAGCGAGGAATGGGGCGATCGCGAAGCGGGAGGCGGCATCTGCTCGCCGGCCGACGAGGGCACGAACGACCCCCGGACCGGCCGTCTCCAACACGAACCCGGGATGCGGCTCCCCTCCCCGCGTGAACGCGATGCCGAGCAGCAGTGCAGCACGGGAATCACCACGCTGAGAACGATGAAGAGAACGCCGCCGATGCGCTACCACACCAGGATCGCTGCATGAGGCGCGAGCCGCTCACGAAGCCTGTGGGGGACGCGTGAACGAGCCGTTAGCGCGATATACATATCGGCGGGCACCTCCGGCTTGAAGGCGAAGACCACAGACACGAGCGTAGTGGCACGAAAAAACCCCCGGAGAACCGGGGGTTTGTCTGTGCGCGATACTGGGATCGAAACTGTATGCGGGATACTGGGCACATCCGCGCCACGACCGGGGACTTCGCCGTTGTGATGCCGATCTGACGGGATCGTGTTAAGGTCACTGGAAAGCAGTAGACCGCATAGCTGGGCAGTGGATATTGCACGGTGTTGCACGACCAAGATCAGGTGGGGCCAGAATGATGAGTAGCCGACGGAAGCGCCGCGAGTCCTTCGGCGCTCTTCGAAAGTTGCCTAGCGGGCGCTATCAAGCCTCGTATATCGGGCCTGACGGCGAGCGTCACAACGCGCCGCAGACCTTCGACGGGGTAACCGATGCCCGCGGTTGGCTTGCAGTCCAGCAGGCGCGCGTCCTTGACGGCACTTGGTCGAAGTTTGATACCGCTCGCGCTGAGCAGTCCGGTCAGGGCCGCGGTCTCACGTTCCTCGCATTCGCAACGGCGTGGGTGGACACACGCACTAACCGTCACGGGGATCATCTGCGTCCCCGAACCGCCGCTGAGTACAGGCGCCTCATCGCCGGCCCCCTTAGGCCGTTCGCGGACGCGCGGCTGACGTCGATCACACCAGAGCAGGTGCGCTCCTGGTATTCCGCGCTCATTGCCGCGGGAACGAAGACGCAGGCTGCTCGAGCATACGAACTACTGAAGGCGATCCTGTCGACTGCAGCAGCCGATGGACGCATCAAGACAAACCCCTGCCAGATCCGCGGCGCAGCATCCGCCTCGACAGGCAAGAAGACCGAGCCACCGACTCCCAGCGAACTGCAGGCGATCGTTACGGGCATCACTCCCCGATTCCGCGCCGCGGTGATCCTCGCAGCCTGGACAGGCGTCAGATACGGCGAGCTCACTGAGCTCCGCAGACGCGACATCGACGTACTCGAGGACGAGGGCGATCAAGCCATCGTGGTGAACGTCTCCCGAGGTGTCACCCACGTCACCGGGCAAGGCTTCATCGTCGGCGCAACCAAGTCTGAGGCCGGCGTCCGAGCGATCGTACTTCCTCCGCATGTCAACGAAATCGTGACATCCCACTTGCGCGAGTTCGTGGGAAGGTCCGCCGACTCCCTGCTTTTCCCCTCTGCGGATGGCAGCGGGCACCTGGCGCAGTCCGCCTTCTACAAGCACTGGAACCCGGCTCGTATCGCTGCGGGACGCCAAGACATGCCGTGGCACGCCCTGAGGCATTACGGAGCGACGAGAGCGGCCCTAGCCGGCGCGACACTCAAGGAACTGCAGTCGCGACTCGGGCACTCGACGGTCTCGGCCGCGATGCGGTACCAGCACACTGCCGGCCGTGACGAAGAACTCGCGAGGCGCATGAGCGAACTCGCGTGAAAGAGGCGGCGGCCAGCCGCCCAACACAGGAGAGCCCCCGCCGAGCGGCAACTCGGCGAGGGCTAGGTCAAACAACTGGAGTCGAAATGACCAATATGAGTATCCCATCCGTAACTACGGACGCGCATCACCAGTGCATCGAGTACGCCTGGTGCGAGCTCGATCACACCGATCCCGACATCGCCTCGTACGCCCCCGACACCCATGAGAAACATCTGATGATTCAGGCGGGCGATGCGAGCGAACGATTTCTTCTCGAGGTGCGTGACGGTGTCCCGCGTATCGAGTGCTCGCTGTTCGTTGATGAGGTGTGGCGTGAGCCCGGCGAGCCGACTGATTCGCTACGGAATCTCAGCGACGTTCTTGCGACCGCCTCGAAGGTGTACGACGAGTTCGTACGAGGTCTCACCCCGAGCCTCAAACGATCGCACGCGGTCACACACGAGCTCGCGAATCGAGATGTGTGATGAGCGTCCAGAAAGACTTCTTCGCCCTCGATTCGTCAGGGCTGTCCGCTGCACAGATCGCGGTGGCGCTCCAGGTTTCGAGTCGAACCGTGGTGAGGTGGCGCCATTTGACAGGACGAAGCCGCCGACCGCCGACCACGCCACTGACGGAAGATCAACTGCAGCGCGCACGACGCATCCTGGAAGACGGTGCGTCAATCAGTGAAGCCGCTCGAACAATCGGCTGCAGTAACAAGACACTTTCCAAGCGTTGGCCCCAATACGCCTGGAGCCAAACTCAGGCAGGCCGATTCGCCGCCATGGTCGCGCGCACGCAGCGGGCTTGGTCCGAGGATGTGCGCGATGCCCGCTAAGCGCTCCAGGTCGAGGGTGGACGACGAGATCGTCAGGATGATCCGAGAGGCGATGGAGAAAGGAGGAATGATGCAGAAGGATCTCGCCGCTGCTACCGGCATGACTCAGCCACAGATCAGTGTTCGCCTGTCGAGAGGAGGCGCGTCTATCCCCATCCAACAAGTGATCCTCATGTGCGAAGGTGTCGGGCTCGATCCAGTCGCAGTACTCGGAAAGGCCAGCGAGCGGGCGAGCGAGCCTCGCAGACTCGAGCCCGACGCCGAGCGTCACACGTACCGCCGTTGGGCTCCGACAACCCGGGGGACGGTGGAAGACCCCGAGCAGATTCAAGTCAACGCTGTCGCGAGACAACTCGCCACAGCGCTCTGGAACGGCTGCGACGACATGGACTTCATCAACATCGCAATCGAGGAAACGATCAGACGCGAGGAAGCCCATTTCTGGGATGAAACCAGGCGCCGATGGATCGCAGAGATCGCACTCTCGGAGCTCGCCTACTCGTTGGGTCGTCGATACCCGATTCGCGACAGGTTCCCGCTGAAGCCGCCCGCACTAGCCCCTGACAAGATCATCCGATAACTCAGGGGGGTGCGGAGTCTGCACCCCCCTTCCGCCTGCTGTAGCTCAGCGGACAGAGCAGCGAGCCTCTACCTCGACTGTCGCTGGTTCGAATCCAGCCAGCAGGACGCACAATGGAGAACACGAACGAGATGAGCAAATGTGAGCCGCAAGAAGACGGGAACCGGTGACGCCAGGCGCCGAGCGGGCCGGGTCGGCAATGACCCCGATCAGCCGTATGTCTCGGTGTTCTGCGACGGCACCGTGAAAGGCCAGCCACACGAGAAGTGGCGGATCGCAACCTTCCACCCGGACAGGCTCAACAGCGAGCTGGTATGGCTTCCCGCGGGCAAGCACTACTTCGAGCCCGGCGTCGACCATGGGATTCCCATCGTGAACTCGGTTTCTCAGCGGCTCGACGGTGACACATGGGTATCTAACAGCGACCGCGATCTCGACTACTACAAGCCCGAATTTCGTGTGCGATGGAATATCAAGTGTCAAGAATGCGGTGCTTCGAAGGTGACTGCAGCCCCCTCGACGCTCTACCCCGCGTTCACTGCTCTCGCTCAATTGAACATTCGAGAGATCGAGCTCGCACACCTGATCTATAGCGAGCGACACGCCCAATAGCAGCACAGGGCAGGGAGCCGCAGAAGACTGCGGTAAACTAAACCCGTACGGAGTCAGGGCGTCCGCCGAAAGGCCTGGCGCTCCCCGGTTACATCAGCCTCCAAGCAGAGGGATAGCAACTCTGCCTGGAGGTATTTTTATGCCTAGCTCTGCCCCTCTCCCCCGCTGGGGAACGATGGATGACGCTTCGGAGCAATTCAAACTCTCCAAAGACACCATCCGCCGCATGATCACCCGCGGTGAGATCGAGGCCAAGCGCTTCGGCCCGAGACTAATCCGCGTCAACCTCACCAGCATCGAATCCGCTGGCCGCCCGCTGCAGTACCTGGGCGGTGACGCTTGAACGACGAAACCGCCCCTGAGGGCGGCTCCGGAAATCCTGCTGTGGCGGCTGGATACATCTCGAAGTCTACGATCGCATCACTGTGTCATGGGGCTATCTCCAACCAGATCCCCCCGCACACTCTCCCCACGCCTCTGGCAGATCTCTGGCGCGATGGGTTCATGGAGGGCGCCACACGAGTGCGCACTGAGCTGCGGCGCGAGATCCAACGACTCGAGCACGACGTCAATCACTGGTACGTCGCCGCGAACTACACCCAGGAAGAGATCGCCGGGATGCGACGAAAAGCGTCGTACCTACAAGCGAACATCGACTGGGCAACGGGGGTAGTCGCATGAGCCGTGAACTGCTGCGCACCCAACTCGCCTCTGTCGAGATCGAACGCCAAGGGTGGTGCGTACGAGATCAGATACCCCTCGACGTCATCACAATCCTCGCCGGGATGGCAGGAATCGCGAAGTCAACGATCCTCGCCTGGTATGTGGCCGGGCTCACCCGTGGAACGCTACCCGGAGACTTCTACGGCGCCCCCATCCCAGTCGCCATCATCGCCGGGGAAGACGACATCTCACGGATGCTCGTACCGCGACTCAAGGTTGCCGGCGCCGACCTGAACCTCGTCACGGCCTTGAGCGGCGTGCGCGTCACGGAGCAGGAAGGTGACTGGATCACCTCACCCAACCTCAGCGATGACATGACGTCGATTCGGACAGCACTCATCGAAACCGGAGCTCGGCTGCTCATCATCGATCCGATCATCAGCCTCATGAGAGGTGATTCTCACCGCCTCGAAGATGTGCGTCGCAACCTTGACCCGTTGGCCTCGATGGCAGCCGAACTCGATATCGCGATCGTCTGCGTTGCCCACTTCAACAAGGGTGGCGGGCAAGCAAGTGACAAAGTATCGGGCTCACACGCGTTCCGAGATATCGCCCGGTCGATGCTGCTCCTCGCCGTAGACGAAGAGACAGACAATCGCATCCTGTCAGTGGAGAAATCCAACTACTCCCCCGTCAAACCATCCCTGGCCTTCCGCGTCGACTCGGTGGAGGTTCCCACCAAGTCAGGCGAGATGACTATGGTCGGGCAAGCGGTGATGCTCGGCGACTCGTCGCTAACCGTTCAGGACATCCTCAATCGCGATTTATCGGTGCTGGGTGAGCGTTCATCCGACCTCATCGACTACGTGAATCGACAGCCGGAAGGCGCTCGAGCTGAAGACGTAGCCGTCGCACTGGACATCCCGATCAACCAGGCGCGAACGTATCTAAGCCGTGCCGCGTCCTCCGGACGAATCGCTCGGGCCGAGCGGGGCGTCTACACCGCTCTTCGCAACACCGACGCAACAACCGCTGACCCTGTTGGGAGTGTTGCAAGTGTTGCAAACCCCTCTCCCCCACCTACATATGCAACACACGCAACAGATGTAACAGGGCCAGGGGATGTTGCGAAGGCTGTTGCAAACGGCGTCACGCCCTACTGCTCCCACGGAGTGACCTCAGGTTCACGGTGCTCAAAGTGCGGAGGTGTCGCCGCATGAGCCGCACAGAGAAAGGCGTGGCCGAGTATCACCTTCTGACAGATGCCGTTCGCGACACTCCAACGCCGTGCAGGAACGACCCGCGGTTCATTCAAGAGCGCGACCAAATAGACAGTTCGGATCTCCTCGCGATGAAACGCGTCTGCCTGCAGTGCCCGCTACTGGCCCTCTGCGGCACCTATGCCGAAGCAGCGCGACCGTCCGCAGGAATGTGGGCAGGCCGGTTCTGGGGGCGCACGGAGAGGACTCGCGCATGACTCGTCACGTCACGAACGCGGTCATCCTCACCGGAGCCGACGCCGCCCTCCTGTATCAAGCCGCGAACCTTCGAGCACTCCGAGTCGCATCGCGCGGGAAGTCTGAGCGTCTCTACGGACTGCTAACCGACATCACCCAAGCCGCATTCGCCCACACAACTTCCGTCGACGGAAGGAAACCGCAGGCCAGCGCGGAAGTCCGCGAGGCTGGAGATATCGAGGTGAACACGGTGGAACAAGTAGCAAGACGGGCAGGAATCACCTCACGTGCCGTCCGAAATCACATCAAAGCAGGACTGCTCGAAGCCACCATGGTCAACCGCAACTGGGTCATCGCACCCGAAGCAGCCGACCAATACATCGCCGGCAGAACACGCGCATGAAGGAGACACGAATGACCACCATGGAATTCCGAGACGGAAGCAACGTCACCATTGGCGACGCACACAGCCCCGAACTCGTAGACGTCGCAGGCCAGATCAAAGCCCTGCGCGAACAGTCCACCGCATCAAGCAATCACCACATCCGCACAGTCGATGCCATCAACAACGACCCCACCCTCAGCGACCAGGGCAAGAAGGAACGCATCACCGCGCTCGAGACCGAACGCAGCAACGAGCGCAGCGCGATGATCGCCCAGGAGAAAGCGATCATCAACAACAAGATCACCGCACTCGAGCGACGACTCGACGGGTATGTCGGATACTCCGAGTCCAACATCATCGCCTTCCGAGATGCGCAGGACCGAGCGGAAGCAGTCGACGACGCAGACCGCGCAGCAAGCCTCATGGCCCGCGCTATCCGCAACAACGACAGGACTCTGGCTCACGCTCTCTACCGACGTGCTGTCGAACATAACTGGACGGAAGCGCGCAATGCTTTCGCTGCTGACAACCCCGCAGTCGCAGGCCTCGTCCGCGACGTGCACAAGCTGCAGACGCTGCGCGACACTCCGTTCAACCGCGCCGTCGCATACATGTGATGAGCAACAACATGACGACCAACAGCAGCACAGCAACCCACCCCATCCTCCCCCCTGGCCCCCTCTACGTTCCGTCTCCGGTGCTTGGGATCATCTCTCCCCGTCTTTTTTTTCCACAGGGATGCTGAGCGTGGTTCGGGTTGGGCGAAGCGATGCACTGCGCAAGAAGCACCGTCAGATCATCGCCCGTAGCAAGCCCGCCTGTTATCTCTGCGGGCGTCCGATCGATTTCGCGCTGAAGTTCCCCGACCCGGGGTGCTTCGTGGTCGATCACGTGATTCCGATTGCGAAGGGGGGATCGGATGCGTTGTCAAACAAGAAGGCAGCGCATCATCCACGCCTGCAATTCGAAGAAGAGGGCTCGAGACTACGCGCCGATCATCCGGAGATCCGGGTCGCTCGACTGATGGAAAGGACTTGAAGATGACTGATGAAGTGACACCTGCGACCGTGGCGGCTCAGATCACTCCGCGAACACTGACACAGGCGCAGATCGATACGGAGGTGGCTCGCGCTCTCCGGGACGCGAAGCCTGCCGACTATGACGAAGTGCGCGAACAGGCTGAGGCGGCAAGCGTCCTCGAACGGCAGATCGCCGATCTGGAGCAACAGATCATGGCGACCCGCCGGGAGTCCCTGCGAGTTTCGATAGCCGCTCGGTTCGGGATCTCGGATGACGACCGTGACGTACTGCTTACGGGGACCGACGAGGTGACTCTGCTCATGCAGGCGGAACGTCTGGGCAACTCCACTCGGGCACTCGGGAATGTCGCGAGGCAAGAGGGTCGTCATGTCTCTTCTGGGGGCAGTCGAGCGGATCGCGAGATGCGTGAGTACGTGAACGACCTGTTCGGTAACGACGTTTTCTAAGACTGGGGATATGACATGACAGATATCAAGAAGCTGATCGCGAAGCAGAAGCACTTCGCCGAGGAGCTGCTCGCAGAGGCGAGGGAATACTACGCGGCGACAGGCCCCGTGGAAGTAAAGACAGTCTTTGGCGATACGCCGGTGAAAGTTCTCATGCCGTTCATGTCGCCGAAGGAGTTCGAGAAGCTGACCGACGTTCATCCTCCTCGACCAGCTCATCCGACCGACGCTCCGCTGTGGTTCAACCTCCACGCCGTCGCTCGAAACTACCCGGGTGTTGTTGTCGACTCGGACGACGGGCAGGACGACCTTCGGCGCATCCAGGGAGATGAAATCCGCTACCTGTGGCCCGAGATTTTCGACGAGATGCCGCCCGAGGATCAGCGCAACTTTCACATGGCGGTGTGGGCGATGCACGTCTGGGAGCCGCAGCAGCGTCGTGAGCGGAAGCTGAATCGCGAGGGTGACCCTTTGCCTGAGGATCTGCCTCTGAAGGATCTGATCGATGTCATCGTGGCCGAGGATGCTGAGAATGCCTGACCGGATCGTACGCGTGCGCCTCGCCGCGGTTATCTCTGACTACGAGAAGGGTATGCGCGCGGCGGCTGAGGCAACGCATGCGGTCGGCAGCGAGGCTGAGAAGCTGGCACAGAAGAAGCAGGCGTTCCAGCAGCTCGGCACTGCGGGACTCGCTTTGGGTGCTGTGCTCGCCACGGGTTTCGCCGTCGCCACAAAGGCTTCGATGGATTTCGACGCCCAGATGAGTAGTGTCCAGGCCGCAACGCACGAGACAGCAGCGAACATGGATGAGCTCCGGCAGGCAGCGTTGGACGCTGGCCAATCGACTGTCTACAGTGCCACCGAAGCCGCGCAGGCTATCGAGGAACTGGCGAAGGCCGGAGTGTCGACGAAGGACATCCTTGGCGGCGGGCTCACGGGGGCTCTAGATCTTGCTGCAGCCGGAGGGATCGCGGTTGGGGACGCGGCAGGTATCGCCGCCACGGCGCTGAAGCAGTTCAACCTGAACGGGTCGGACATGGCTCACGTCGCTGACCTTCTGGCTGCTGGCGCGGGTAAGGCGATGGGTGATGTCACGGATCTTGCTGAGGCTCTCAACCAGTCAGCGCTTGTCGCGAAGCAAACCGGGCTCTCGGTCGAGGAGACGACCGCGGGACTTGCAGCATTCGCCGAGCAGGGCCTGTTGGGTTCTGACGCCGGCACGAGCTTTAAGGCCATGTTGCAATCACTCAATCCGACGTCGGCTGCGGCCGCGGATCTTATGAAGAAGTACAACCTTGAGGCGTTCGATGCTCAGGGCAACTTTGTCGGCCTCGCAACCTACGCGGGGAAACTCAAGTCAGGTCTCTCTGGCCTCAGCACGGAGCAGCAGAACTCCACTCTCAAGACGATTTTCGGAGCTGACGCCGTGCGCGCGGCCACGGTGCTGTACCAGAACGGCGCGGAAGGTATCGACGAGTGGACGGCAGCAGTGGATGACCAGGGCTACGCGGCCTCTACAGCGGCTACGCGGCTCGACAATCTCAAGGGTGACGTGGAAGCCCTGGGCGGTGCTTTCGAGACGGCCCTGATCGACTCAGGCTCAGCAGCGAATGACACGCTCCGCACAATGGTGCAGGCAATTTCCGGCCTGATCGGTTTGTATAACGAGATGCCGGCGCCCGTGCAGGCGTCCGTCATGGCTCTTGGCGGTGCTGCGGCGGCTGTCGCTCTGACGGGCGGTGCGGCGTTCCTCGCTGTTCCGAAGTGGTTGGAGTTCAAGGCAACCGTCGAGGCCTCCACATGGTCGATGAAAGGCATTGGGATTACGGCTGGTGTTGCCGGCCTGGCTCTCGGCGGTCTGTTCATGATCGTGGGTGAGCTCGCGGCGGAACATCAGCGAGCTCAGGCGAAGGCTCAGTCGTATGCGTCGACTTTGGCCGATGGCACGCATGAGATCACGGATGCGACGCGCGATCTGATCGCCGAGGGTATCAACGCGAAGCAGGGGGCGTTCCTGTGGCTTGAGGGTAGCTCGATGGCTGACGCGGCCAAGGATCTGGGGCTTTCACTGGACGTTGTTCGGAAGGCGATCGAGGGCGACGCTGATGCGCTCGACGCACTGAACTCGACGACGCAGGAGGCCATCGACGGATACAACGCTTGGGACTCCGAGTCCATCAAAGCGAATAGCTCCGCGGAGTTTCTGCGGCAAACCGTGGAGAAGGAGACGGGCGCGCTTGATCAGGCGGCGCAGGCCGCGCGAGACAAGGCGGAGGCCACGAGCGAGGGCTCATCAGAGGCCGACATTGCTACGGACGCATACCTGGACGAGGCTGCCTCGGTCCAGGAACTGACCTCTCAACTGATGGAGCTCATCGACACGATCAACGAGGCGAACGGCGTCGGTCAAGACGCGATCTCGCAGAATATCCAATACCAGGACTCGCTGGCAGCCGTGCAGCAGGCGATAGCGGATGGTGCATGGGGCCTCGACGAGGCGACGGAAGCGGGACGTCAGAACATGGAGATGCTTGTGGGACTGGCTTCAGACTCGCAGGCCGCAGCCGCGGCACAGCTCGAGCTGGACGGTTCGACTGAGGGTTACATCGCCAGGATGCGTGAGGGTCGCGAGGCGCTTATCAACTCGGCGACGGCCATGGGGTACACCCAAGAGCAGGCAGTGGCTCTCGCCGACAAGGTGTACGCCATTCCGACTGAGGCTGAGATCACTGCGATCATGCACACCGCTGCGGCTCAGACGGCGATCGACAACTTCGTGAACCTGAACGGGAACCGCACGGTCAATGTGTGGCTGAACCCGAAGACGCAGGCGATGAACGATGCTTTCGCGAGCTACCTGCAGGGGCACGCGACTGGTGGTCCGGTGATCGGCCCCGGCACCGGCACGTCGGACTCAATCATTCGACGACTTTCGAACGGCGAGCATGTGCTTACCGCGCGCGAGGTGCAAGCGGCAGGCGGTCACAGTCAGATCGAGGAGTGGCGTGCTGCGCTCGCTGCCGGACCTGGCTCGCAGGCGTCGTTCTATGCGCGACAGGCCGAGCCGGTCTACATGACGGGTAGCCAGATCGGGTCTGGCGGGGGCGGTTGGTCGAGTACTCCCGCGCAGCTACCTCCGATCTACATCCAGTCCCCAGTGACGGGTGAATATCTGCTCGCGCAGACCGTTGATATCGCGGACTCACGCATCAAGAACTACGACGACCGAAACAGCATGATCACTCGTGGCGGACGCCGCCCGTGATGGTTTCCAGGATTGAACTAGAAGGAGTCTCAAATGACTGATCGACTTGTCGCTGTAGATGATGCGAACTACCGCCTGCCCCAACCCGTGCGTGCTGCGCTGTCCCTGGAAGCATCGGATGCAGACACGGAGCTTGGGGGCGAACTAGCGGCCACCTTTCCGAGTCGAGCCGCCCTTGGAATCACAGTCCCGGATGGCGATGGGCTGAGCTTCACGTCGCTTCAGGCCGCTGCTGACGACGCCGCCACGAACGGCACCATGGTGTGGGCGGCGGGCACGATCACGACGAACCAGACCCTGGTGCTGACTTCCGATGCGAACCTCGGTGGGGTGACCATCAACTACACAGGAACGGGTGTGGCGGTTCAGATCGGCTCTGGTACGTCCGGGGCTCTCGTGCTGCGAAAGAAGATCGGTCTACCTCGCGTGTTCAACGCATCGAAGGTCGGCGCTGGCTGGACTGGATCGACCGTGGGCGTACGGGTGATCAACGCGAACACCTGCGAGATCGACGTCCCGCATGTGCAGGGATTCGTGACCGGCCTGAACGTCACCGACAGGGTCAAGGCTCGGTGCACAACACGGTCACGCTGGGCCACCTCGACAACAACAAGGTCAACATGCGCCTGGACGCTGACTCAACCGGCTGGTCGAATCAGAACCTGTACTTGAACGGGAACCTGTCCCACAACTCCGTCGAAGGCGGCGCTGTCGCTGGAGTGCGTCACCTGCAGATCGCGGACGGGCTGGTTCACGACGTCAACAACAACACGTGGGTGAACACGTCCTTCGAGTACATCACCCCGGAGTATCACCTCGACATGGCGGGCTCTGCCAACCAGTTCCTCAACTGCCGGTGGGAGGCCTCGGGTGGCGTGCGGATCCGGTGGCAGGCGACCGCAACGGGCAACCAGATCATGTACGGGTACGGCGCGCGCCTCATCGTCCAGACCTTCGTTGCCGGCGCTGTCAGGAACCACGTCTACCACGAGAACGGCGGTAGCCGCCCGTCTGGTGGTGCAGTCGCGCTTGAGAACACGTCGAGCTCTACATCGGCTGTCGAGTACATCCTCGACCCCGGAGCCACAGTGGGTGCAGCCGATCCTGCCACGGCCTATCGAACGAAGCGCACAGCCGATGGCACGCACCTCAAGCGGGCCAGCGACACCTACGACCGGATGCGGCTCGATCATGTGAACGGTCGCGTCTACTTCGGAAACGGCGCTGCAACTAGCACGGCATATATCGGGGCGATCGGCACGGTTGTTGGGGTCTGGGGACTCCCAACAACCACGACCGCTCCTTCGGCTGGCACCGCAGGGGCACTGCCCGCAACTCCGGCCGGATACCTCACGGTCTACATCGATGGCGTTGAGCGCAAACTCGCCTACTACTGAGCGCCGAGCCGGAACCAAATGAAGGACTCGTGACATGTCTGAAGAACCACGAGAGCAATCGCTAACCTGGCCTGACGCCAACCCAAATCGAGAGGACCGACATGAGCGACGAACGTTCGGACAACTCTGAAGAGATGCCGGCCCCACGAATCAACGAGATTGACGATGCGGGCAAGCGGCTGCCATCGGCCCCAAACCAGGTTGAGCCTCACAATCTCGAGACATGGCGGCGCCTGCTCGCAATCGCGACCGTTGTGGCCGACAAACAGGTCCCCGCAGAGACAGCGAGCCTCGTCACCGATGTCATGGACGTAACGACCTGGGATCAGCCCGAACACACGAAAATCTTTGCCGCAGGAGAGCTTGTCGCCGCGATGATTTCTGCCTGGGCCAAAGAATCCAATCGCACGCCGGCCGAGATCATCGCGCGACTTCGAGACAACTGGGGTATTTGATGTGAGACGCGGGGATCGGAGCCACTTATTCTGGTTCCGATCCCCGTCGATCGATGAGCAGCAGGACGGGGAGCCGGCAGGCCGAAGAGTGCTACCCACCTGTCGCTGTGGCGCGTATTGTGATGGCCTTCAGCCCTGTCATCCGCCGAGCGTACTTTCTACGTGCGCGTCTCCCTGCCCACCAAAGGTTCAGTTCCACTCCCACTTCGGCCGCGGCTTTGACCGCCGTGCCGAAGTCCTCCCCTGACGAGTTCAAGATTGACCTCATCCAGAACACGAAGACACGATCGCTCGCCGGGACGACGGCCATCAGATCGAAGAGGGCCGTTCCGGCGATTCCTCTACTTCGCTTCATGTTCGCTGGCCCGTCGTCCGGCATCAGGTTCAGGGCTGCTCTCACCTCGCGGTACGCGGCATACACTCGATCCTCGCGGGCCATTCGGATTTTCAGAATTTCTCCCACCACAAAGGTGACTGAAGCTACGGCGGCCGCAATGGCGGCCGCGAGCAGGGGAACGCTCACCTCATCCATCCCGTCACTGTAGCTGTCACGTGACTCTGATCTCGAAGACGACGCTAGGCCCCCGAACCGTAGATACCGACGCTGGAACCGCCTCGCTCCCTCCTGCCGTGGTCCGAAATATTGAGCTATCGGTGACAGGCATCTACCGTTCGAGACATGACAACGCATCCCTGTACCTGCGGCCGGTACGAGCCCCTCGAGCCATTGACCGGAGCCGCACCGCCGTGCAGGAGATGCCTTGTGGAGATGGAGTCAGTCCCGACGCAGCGCGGCAACGTGTGGCAATGCACTGGTTGTGGTTCGGTTCAGATTCCCTGACCGTAGGGCGACGGGAGTCGTCGATGGTTGCCGCGTGTCGCCCGAGCATGCCCTCAACGAAGGCACTGAACCAGCCGCCAAGAGCAGGTGCGTCACCGCGCGCGTCATCAGCCGTGCTGTTGCATGTCGACCGCGTTGCCCCACACCCAGCATCGATAGCGGTCGTCACCGGCGCGGAACTCGATTCCTGCGGCGAGTGGTGTGGATCGCATGAGCTTCGCATCAACACGGATCGATTCCGGGCCGAAGCGTACCCAGGCCTTCACGCGGCGCTGCAGAGCGTGCGGATACACCGTGACAGGCTGATTGCGTACGTCGAGCTCGCGATCGGTGAGTGACTGCAGAGGGCCAGATCGAGCGGCAGACTTGATCGCAGACTCAGCCGACCGCATGTCATACGTCGCCTGCAAACTCGCACCCGGATTTCCCACGCCGGCTTCCTCCTTCCGGCCATCACTCGAGGGTAGCAAGATTCGAACATGTGTTCTATCGTCTTAACCCATGAGCACGCCAACCATCGAACACGCAGCAACCATATGGATGGTCAACGACATCCCCACCCGGATGGTCTACGCCGGCCGACGGTGGCGTGTCAGCGACACCCCCACACGGCTCCGACACTCATCCTGGACAGTGCCACTCCACGAGGCCCACAGTGGCCTCTACGGCTGGAGATTCCAAGGGACGGACGTCGACGGCCGGTCACTCGTTTTCGACGTCTACAAGGCCGAGGACGGCTGGAACGTGCACCGCACGTATGAGTGAGGGTGATCCCAAGATGTCCGACTGAACTGTCGCGCCTGCGAGCCGAAACGGTCGGCCGTTCACCGGGTTAGGCCTTGTTGAGACGAACCACCTGAGGCTTATCGACAACTACCGAAATACGCTTGTCGTTGTTGATCCACCTAAGTAGTGCCCTGCGGCGTGCAGCTTGAACTTCTTCAGGGAGCGCTTGCTCCGCTCGGACAGCCTGGACTGCATCTTGGTAGGCCTGGGCCATTTCTGGGGACCGAAACTCGCGTCCATCGACGATCGTGCTCATGCTGCACCCCCTTCTTCCTTCATGGTACTCCTGGACTCCGACACTTGGAGGATTGACCGGCGCTCAGTGGTCGACAGCGATAAGCCCTCGGCCGCGGCCAACATTCTTGCCATCACCACGATGTTGTCTCTGTCTTCTCGCGATAGCCCCTCTGCCTCCAGAGTGTTTGCTGTAAGCATCCCAAACGCCATGCCTCCCGCTCGCACAGGTGCGGAAACGAAACACCTGTAGTCGCGGCCAGGCAGATCCACATCCGTCCGAAGTACAGCCGAATCCAACTCATCGATCAGAGACCAGACCTCTGCGTGGTCGGGATTGCTCTCATCGAACAGAGTCGTAAACTCATCCGTTCTGTTCTTTTGCGACACCGGTTTTGGTCTCATCACTCGCGAGGGCGCTAGCAAGTTCTCCACGCGAAAGTAGGCGATACGTGGCGCATCGTTCTGGAGGAGATCCGATGCTCGGTCGATAACCTCCTGTCGAAACCCGCTGAGCTCACTCCTCCGGTCGGGCAAATCCATCGTGGCGAGCTGCTGTAGCGAGTTCAAAGTCGGGAGAAAGGCGCCGTTGGTGGCGGTGGCGATACGAATGCGCTCGGCTGAGAGCTCCTCCTCCAGAGTCTTGGCGGCCGTCTCCTTGATCCGCTTTGCAGCATCGTCGCAGAACCACGAGATGAAGGTGAGGACCGCAAGGACTCCACCGCCTATACCCGTACCTAGCTTCAGCCCCACGGCGGTGGAGTCCAAAATTGCGAAGTACGCCAATAGTCCTGACGTCACCCCGACGACGGCGATCAGGATTCGAACGATGACGATGGTCACCCGATGAGCCGCGATGCTCAAAATTCTCTGCCCCACACTGATGACCTTGCCATAGAGTCGGGCCGAGAAAGGACCTGTGTCCCGTAACCAGCCGCTGGCTCCATCTATTTCAGTGGTGGAATAGGCGTGAAACCGGCCTGAGGAGAACCGACCTGGAGCTTCACCAGAGACTCGCGGTCTCGGAACGCGTTCCACGTGCGGAAGAGGTAGAAGAGCGCCTGGCCGGGCAGGATGCGCCGCGAAGCCCCCGCCTGCAAATCATTCGCCACCCGCCGTGAAAGCGTCAGGAAGGGGTCTCCTGGACCGTCCTGGATGCCGTCCCGGATGCGGTTAAAGAATTCTGCCGCGTCGTCGACGTCGATCTCGGAGAACTCGAGGAAGGCCACCCCTAGGGCACTGACCGGTAGTCGAAGGTAGCGGTACATCCCCCGTGCGTGACGAGCCGCCATCTCGATGTTGGGAATGGACAGCACAGCCTCAGCCATCTCGCCCTTGGTGAGCCCGGAATGTCCCCCAAGGTTCGACGCGGCGTGCTTGACGTCGCCGGCCTTGAACGCCGTGTGGAGGCGCGCGATGGCGCCTACATCCTTTGCATCGGCTCGATCTGCGAGCCCAGTAATGACGAGCATGTCCCCTGTGTTGCGTGCCGATCCCGAGTCCAACACGACGAGCGCGTCTTCGCTGATCCCCCGGACGACGAGCACCCATGCGCCCTTACCTGCCGCCACGATCGCCTGACACCGATTCTGACCGTCGATCAGGCGTCCCTCGGTGTCGAACTTGATCGCCTCGCCGGTAACGACCCAACGGTCGCTCTGGATGTCCCGCACGTACCCGTTGATACGGCTCTTACGCATGTTCCGGTTGCGGTCGATGTTCACCGCGAGCCACCCCACGGCCATCTCCGGAGTGACGAAGACGTACTCGGCTGATTCGCCGGCTGGGCCGTGCGCGACGGTCGCTGTCTGCTTGGTCATGTTCTACCCCTTGGTCATGCGGGCTTCACGATGATCCCGCTGGTGAGATCAAGTTGTAACCAAGATTTTTTCGAGCCGCACTATTGCACACGACACCCGGAAGATGTTGCACGGATGTTGCACGCACTCCCCCGGACACGAAAAAACCCCCGGAAAACCGGGGGTTTGTCTGTGCGCGATACTGGGATCGAACCAGTGACCTCTTCCGTGTCAGGGAAGCGCGCTACCGCTGCGCCAATCGCGCCTGTACAGGCTTTTCAGTTTTGTCTGCGACGAGGTGGCGACGGGATTCGAACCCGTGTAAACGGCTTTGCAGGCCGGTGCCTAGCCGCTCGGCCACGCCACCGTGTGGATTGACCCCACGTGCTTCGAGTCTCCGAGAGAAACTCACTGCACTCGAGCGGATGACGAGATTCGAACTCGCGACCCTCACCTTGGCAAGGTGATGCGCTACCACTGCGCTACATCCGCATTCGTTCCCGGTTGACCCGGGCACTCATGAAACATTAGCCGATGATCGGCGAGTGTCCAAACCGGAATCGAATCCCGCGCGTGTCCGCCGGAGTGGTCCTCGCGGCCGTCGAGCGTCGGGTAGTATCTGTTGACGTACCCCACAGGTATGGGCGATTGGCGCAGTTGGTAGCGCGCTTCCTTCACACGGAAGAGGTCATCGGTTCGAGTCCGGTATCGCCCACCACATCACTCCACCGCACGCGATGGATCTGCGCCGCTCCTCATGTCAACACCCTTGAGCGACATCTCCGCACGTCATAGGACTGACTCGACATGCACGACGTCGCGAGTAGAGGAGCAACCCATGAGCAGCACCGAAGGCCGCCCCGTGAAGGACAGCGACTACACCGGACCGGATGACGACATCGCCTCGGGCAATCTCTCCGACGAGGACTTCGCACGCCCGAAGGAGTCCTCGCCGCGTCCTGTGGGCGACGAGGAGCCGGACGAAGACGGCTCCTGATTCCGAGGCCCCGCGGTGAGGTGGGCGCTCAGTCCACCGGGATCCTGATCACCTGATCGTCATCCTCCCCCGGGTCTCCTCGTCCGTCCGTATTGTTCGTGAGAACCCAGACCGCCCCGTCCGGCGCGCGCACCACGTCGCGGAGTCGGCCGTGTTCGTCGACGAGATGCTCGCGCGACGCGCCGAGATCGTCGAGCGGAACCTCGCGGAGGCGCTCACCCCTGAGGTTCGCGATGAGCACCGCTCCGCCGACGATCGCGATCCCGCTCGGGCTGGCGTCATCGGGACTCCACTGCTGCACGGGGTCGATGAATCCGTCCCGATCCGCCTGGCCTTCGACCTCCGGCCAGCCGTAGTTGCCGCCGGGCTCGATGACGTTGAGCTCATCCCAGGTGTCCTGACCGAACTCGCTGGCGTAGAGCGTGCCCTCGTCGTCCCAGGCGAGCCCCTGCGGATTGCGATGACCGTAGCTGTACACGAGCGAGCCGCCGATGGGATTGTCCGCGGGCACGTCGCCTTCCGGAGTGAGCCGCAGGATCTTTCCCGAGAGCGAGTCGAGATCCTGGGCTCTCGACGGCTCCCCCGCGTCGCCCACCGTGGCGTAGAGCATCCCGTCCGGACCGAAGGCGATTCGTCCACCGTTGTGATTGCCGGCGGCCTCGATGCCCGAGAGGACGTGCTCCGCCTCTCCCAGCCCGAGGCTCCCTGGGGCACCGGTGAGCTCGAACCGCTCGATGCGATTCTCATCGGCACCGGTCGAGTACGCGTACAGGTAGTCGTCCTGCACGGAGATCCCCAGCAAACCCCCTTCTCCCCGCGGCGCGACGCCGTCGACGACGCCGACCTCCCGCACCTCGCCGCCGTCGGTGAGTTCGAGGATCCGCGCCGAATCCCGCTCGCTGATCAATGCCACGTCGTCGTAGAAGGCGATCGACCACGGCGCGTCGAGGTCGCTCGCCACGACCGATGTCTCGTCCGGCGCCAGGGGCGAGGCGCTGCTCGTCGCGCTCGGCGATCGAGACGGGGCGGGCGACGCCGCGCACGCCACCAGCGCGATGAGAGCGGATGCCGTCGCCGCCGCGACCACGCCCCGCCGTGTCCACGCTCTCATGCGCTCTCCCTTCGTCCGCTCGCCTCTCTCCGACACTAAGCGGCCACTCCGCCCGCCGGAACCCTCGACCCCGATTGCTCCCTGTGCGACGGTGTCCGAGGTCCCACGTATCGTTCCTGCCGTGCCGACGCTCCGTGACCTCCCAGGGCCCTGCCACCTCTGCGGTGGTCGCTCCGGCTCGCGCATCGGCAGCGCCTGGATCTGCGCCGCGTGCGGCTGGCGATACGGCGACGTGCCCGACAGCGATCTCCCGCTGCCGCAGATCGAGGTCGTCTACTACCTGCGATACGACCGCCGGGTGAAGATCGGCACGAGCAGACGTCCCCGGCAACGGCTCGCCAGCATCCGGCATGACGAGCTCCTCGCGTTCGAACGCGGCGGCCGACCCATCGAGCAGCAGCGGCACCGCGAATACGCCGGCATCCGAGAAGGCGGCGAATGGTTCACCCTGACGGACGACCTGCGCACCCACATCTCCGGTCTCCGCGCGGCGGGCGAACCATGGCAGCTCTACGCACGCTGGCTGAGCGAGGCTCTGCGCGGGTGAGAGCCGCCGCGTAGGCTTTTCTGACGACAGCCGGAGGAGGACGCATTCATGGAACAGAAGAACGAACGAGGAATCTCTCGACGCAGTGTGGTCGCTGCGGCAGCTTGGTCGACGCCCCTCGTCGCGTTGGCGATCGCAACCCCGCTCGCGGCCGCGAGTACGGCTGGCGGCACTCTGTTCGTGACCGGCAACGCTTTCGGCGGCGCAGGCATCTTCCTCAACGGCTCGAACTACAACGGAGCCGGGGCGAGCGGAGATTACCCGCCCGGTTCGGTCACGCTGACGTTCGTCCTCCCCCCGGGTGTGAATTTCACCGTCTCGGCGCCGGGATCGTGGCTGGTCACGGAATCGGGGAACACGGTCTCCATCTCGAACGGAGTCGCGTTGACGCCGCAGGAGACGGGCGACCTCGGCGCCTTCTCCATCACGGGCGACTTCCCTCAGGGAAGCACCTACACCGTGACATCGTCACCGGCCGGACTCGATGTGCAGTACGTCGGCAACGTCGGGGGCGGAGTCTTCGCCTGAGCATGGAAACCCGTGAACGCCGAGCATCGGGCCGCCTCACGCTGAGAAGCGACCGGATGGTCTGCGGGACGGCGGTCGCACGGTGACGTCCCCCGATTCGGATTGCCGCCCGCTCGCGGCTGAGTCCCAGACCACCCTGCTACGGTGAGAGAGCCGGCAGCTCGCCGGCGTCAGGGAAGACTTCTTGTCGACCAACGGGCCGTCTCGGCCATTTCGTTCTCCGTCGCCTCCTCTGTGCGAGTCCGAGGAGAGCCATGTCTCACCCAGCCCTGCCCGTCGATCCGACCGTCACGTCCGCGCACGCGTGGGCCGAGCCCATCCCGCTGCCCGCCGGCACGACCGCGGTGATCTACTGCGAGGGCCAGTTCGGTGAGCAGGACGGCAAGACGGCCAACGGATTGGTCCGTCACTCCGAGAAGTACGACATCCTCAGCGTCATCGACAGCACTCATGCGGGCGCGGATGCCGGGATGTTGCTCGACGGCGCGGCCGTCGGCATCCCGATCCTCGACGGCCTCACGTCGGCGATCGCGCACGCCGGATTCGTCCCCGACTACCTGATCTGCGGCGTGGCGCCGGCCGACGGCCTGCTCTCCGCAGACCAGCGCACGGTGCTGCTCGACGGGATCGCCCGCGGGATGCACATCATCAACGGCCTGCACGAGTTCCTGACGGATGACGCGGAGTTCGTCGCGGCGAGCCTGCTCGCCGGCGTCACGATCACCGACATCCGTCGCCCGAAGGAGAAGAAGGACCTCCACCTCTTCTCGGGGCGCATCTTCGACGTCACCTGCCCGCGCATCGCCATCCTCGGCACCGACGGCGCGATCGGCAAGCGCACGACCGCGACTCTGCTCGTCCGCGCGCTGAACGACGCCGGCATCCACGCCGTGATGGTGGGCACCGGACAGACCACGATCATCCAGGGCGGCAAGTACGGCGTGGCGCTCGACGCGCTCGTGCCGCAGTTCTGCTCGGGCGAGGTCGAGAACCAGGTCGTCGCAGCTTTCGAGGGCGAGGATCCCGACGTCATCATCGTCGAGGGTCAGGGCGCGCTCAGCCACCCGGCCTACATCACGTCGGCGCACATCCTCCGCGGCAGCCAGCCCGCCGGAGTCATCGTGCAGCACGCCCCCGGGCGCACGGTTCTCGGCGACTTCCCGATGGTGGCCATGCCCACCGTCGAGAGCGAGGTCGCCCTGATCGAAGGCTTCGCAGACACCCGCGTGATCGGCGTCACGGTGAACCACGAGAACCTCTCGGCGGATCAACTGGGCACGGCGATCGACGAGATCGAGCTGAGCCTGGGCCTCCCGGCCACCGACCCGCTGACGAGACCGCTCTCCGAGCTCGTCGAGATGGTGCTGCAGGCGTTCCCCGCTCTCAGCCCGCTGCAGCCCACCCGTAGCGGCGTGTGAGCGCACCTGCGACCCTGTCGTAGAGCCTGCGATCGAGCACGGCGGCCTCCCTCCGGAGGCCGTCCTCGTGCACGCTGTAGAGCTGCTCGATGTCGACCCAGGATTCTCGTCCCTGCGAGTCCCAGGCTCCTGACCCGATCGTGAGGAAGTCGCGGTCGCCGTCGTGGGCCTTGCTCGTCATACGGACCGCGTAGACCCGATCCGCCGACTCCCGGCCGATGACGAGCACCGGTCGATCCTTGCCGCGGCCGTCGTTCTCCTCGTACGGCACCCAGGTCCAGACGATCTCCCCGGCATCCGGTGCGCCGTCGCGCTCCGGCGCGTAGGCGACCTGCAGGCGCTCGATGCGATCCGGGTCGATGCGGATCGTCGCCGTCCCGCTGCCGCTCCCCCGATCGTCGTGCCCGGCGCCCGCCTGCGACGTGGCGGAGGGCCGCAGACGCGCGACCGGGCCCCTCGGACGAGCTGTCGTCCGAGGGGCCCGGTTCGATCCCAGCGCGTTCTTCAGGATCTTCGCGAGTGCTGCCAGGATGCCGTCGGTGTTGCTCACACGGTCACCCTAACCGCTGTCACGCGTCGGTGAGCGCGTAGCCCTCCTCGCCGTGGACGACCGAGTCGACACCGGCGATCTCGTCTTCGTTCGTGACACGGAAGCCGATGGTCTTCTCGATCGCGAAGCCGATGATGAAGGCGACCACGAAGGAGTAGATCAGCACGCCGAACGCGGCGATCACCTGAACGGCGAGCTGACGAGCGTCACCGCCGACGAACAGGCCGGTGTCGGTGGCGAAGAAGCCGAGGTACAGCGTTCCGATGACACCGCCGACGAGGTGGATGCCGACCACATCGAGCGAGTCGTCGAAGCCGAGGCGGAACTTCAGCTCGACCGCGAGAGCGCAGACGATACCGGCGACCGCACCCAGCAGCAGAGCCCAACCCGGCGTCAGGTTGGCGCAGGCGGGGGTGATGGCGACGAGACCCGCGACCGCACCGGAGGCGGCACCGACCGAGGTGGGCTTGCCGTCCTTGATCTTCTCGATCAGGATCCAGCCGAGGATGGCCGCAGCCGTGGCGCCGAGGGTGTTGAGCCCGATGAGCCCGACACCGCCCATGTCCTCTGCGAGCCACTCCGCACCGGCGTTGAAGCCGAACCAGCCGAACCACAGCAGGGCAGCGCCGAGCAGCGTCAGCGGCACGTTGTGCGGCTTGAGGATGCCCTTCTGGAAGCCGATGCGCTTGCCCAGGACGATCGCCAGGGCCAGGGCCGCAGCACCCGCGTTGATGTGCACCGCGGTACCACCGGCGTAGTCGATGACGCCGATACCGCTGTCCTCGCCGAAGAGCGTGGTGCCGAGGTTCATGATCCAACCGCCGCCCCAGACCCATGCGGCGACCGGGAAGTAGCCGACGGTGGCGAAGACGCCGGCGAAGATCAGCCAGCTGCCGAACTTCGCGCGGTCGGCGATGGCGCCGGAGATCAGTGCGACCGTGATGACCGCGAAGGTGGCGCCGTAGGCGACACCGAGCAGGGCGACGTTCGAGCCCTCACCCGAGGCGAGGCTCGAGAGGCCGAAGTCGGCGAACGGGTTGCCGGCGAAGGCGGTCGGGCTGTCGACGGCGCTCATCGAGAAGCCGAAGAGAATCCACAGCACGGCGACAAGGCCGATCGAGCCGAAGCTCATCATCATCATGCTGACGACGCTCTTCGCCTTGACGAGACCGCCGTAGAAGAAGGCGACGCCAGGCGTCATGAGCAGAACCAGCGCTGTCGCGGTGATCGCCCACGAGATGTTGCCGGGAGCATCCATAGGAAAACCTCACATCCGAAGTAATTGAGAGCTTCAGTGTGACGACGCGCGGTTTCGCGCATGGGTGAGGTTTGTTTCGTGACTGTTACAGGAGGGCCCTGGGTGTGAACATCGCGTTACACGGGCCTGCGGGGTCACGCAGAATGCGTCAGCGCGTTCAGTCGCGAGATGGCGCGCAGGTACTTCTTGCGGTATCCGCCGGCGAGCATCTCGTCGGAGAAGACCGAGTCCAGGCCGAGGCCCGTGGCGATGATCGGGATCTGCGCGTCGTACACGCGATCCACGAACGCGACGAAGCGCAGCGCCTCGGACTGGTCGGTCAGTTGACGCACGTCGCGGAGACCCACCTGGGTGAGTCCGTCGATCACGCGGATGTACCGCGACGGGTGCACCTGCGCCAGGTGACGGATCAGGTCGTCGAACCCGTCGTCGGATGCCGTGCCGGAGGCTCCCGCCGTCTCGCGCGCGGCGTCGTAGGCGTCGGCGTCGAGCACGACGGCGTGTCCGTCGAGAGCGCGCTGCCGGAAGTCCACCCCGTCGATGCGGATCGTCTGGAAGCTGTCCGACATCGCATGGATCTCGCGGAGGAAGTCCTGAGCGGCGAAGCGCCCTTCGCCGAGAGCGTTCGGCGGGGTGTTGGATGTCGCCGCCAGGCGCGTCCCGGTGGGGACGAGCTCTCCGAGCAGACGCGTCATGACCATGGTGTCGCCCGGGTCGTCGAGTTCGAACTCGTCGATGCAGAGGAGATCAGCGCCCTTGAGCAGGTCGACGGTGTTCTTGTATCCGAGCGCCCCGACCAGCGCCGTGTACTCGATGAACGAGCCGAAGTACTTCCTGCGGGCGGGCATCGCGTGATAGATCGACGCGAGCAGGTGGGTCTTGCCGACGCCGAAGCCGCCGTCGAGGTAGACGCCCGGCTTGACCTCGGGCTCCTTCTTTCCGCGGCTGAAGAACCCGCCGCGCTTCACCGGACCTCCGCGACCCGCGAAGCGGATGAGCGTCTCCTTGGCCTCCTCCTGCGAGGGATAGGCGGGATCGGCGCGGTAGCTCTCGAAGGTCGCGGTGTCGAACTGCGGCGGCGGCACCAGACTCGCGAGCATCTCGGGTCCGCTGACGGCGGGCTGACGCTCGGTGAGGTGCACGATTCCCGTGCGGCTGGTGGTCTCGGTCATCACGGTCCTGAATCAGGCACGGGCCTGTGTCGAAGTCTTACGAATCGGGAGACGGGCACCCGAAGGGGATCTATCGTCGAAAGGGACGCCTCAACACTACGCCGTCCGCACCTGCCCGCTCGTCCGCTCAACGCTTCGGAGATCCCCATGGCCATCGAGATCGATTCCTCCTCCCCCAAGTTCGCCGAGTACGCCGAACCCGGTCGCCTGGTGACGACCGAATGGCTCGCGGAGCGGCTCGGAACGCCGGGTCTCGTCGTGGTCGAATCCGACGAGGACGTCCTGCTCTATGAGACTGGCCACATCCCCGGCGCGGTGAAGGTCGACTGGCACACCGAGCTCAACGACCCGGTCGTGCGCGACTACGTCGACGGCGAGGGATTCGCCGCCCTCCTGAGCCGCAAGGGCATCTCCCGCGACGACACCGTGGTGATCTACGGGGACAAGAACAACTGGTGGGCCGCCTACGCGCTCTGGGTGTTCTCCCTCTTCGGTCACGAGGACGTGCGCCTGCTCGACGGCGGACGCGATCGCTGGATCTCGGAGGGGCGCGAGCTCACCCGAGACGCGACGAACCGTCCCGAGACGGAGTACCCGATCGTCGAGCGCGACGACTCGATCATCCGGGCGTACAAGGAGGACGTGCTCGACCACATCGGCAACCCGCTGATCGACGTGCGCTCCCCCGAGGAGTACAGCGGTGAGCGCACGACCGCTCCCGCCTACCCGGAGGAGGGCACGCTGCGCGCCGGCCACATCCCCACCGCGCAGAGCGTGCCGTGGGCCAAGGCGGTCGCCGAGGACGGCGGCTTCAAGAGCCGCGCAGAGCTCGATGCCATCTACCGCGACGGTGCCGGGCTGAAGGACGGCGACGACGTCGTGGCCTACTGCCGCATCGGTGAGCGGTCCAGCCACACCTGGTTCGTGCTCAAGCACCTGCTCGGCTTCGAGAACGTGCGCAACTACGACGGTTCCTGGACCGAGTGGGGCAGCGCCGTGCGCGTCCCGATCGTCACGGGAGCCGAGCCCGGCTCGCTCTGACCGTGTGAGAATGGCAGGGATGAGCGCCAGCGACCTTCCCGACATCCTCGCCGACATCCGCGACGGCTTCCTCGAGACGCCCGAAGCCGATCGGCTGCTGCTCCTGCTGGAGTACTCCGACGAGCTTCCGGCCGTCTCCGAGGAGGTCGCGAACCACCCGGAGATGTGCGAGCGCGTCGCGGAGTGCCAGTCGCCGGTGTACATCTACGTCGAGGTGAACGACGACATCGTGACGATGCATGCCACGGCACCGGTGGAGGCTCCGACCACCCGAGGTTTCGCCAGCATCCTCGTGCAGGGACTCACCGGACTCACGTCCGACGAGGTGCTCGCCATCCCCGACGACTATCCGCAGTCGATCGGCCTCACCAAGGCCGTCTCGCCGCTGCGGATCGGCGGAATGACCGGCATGCTGATGCGCGCGAAGAAGCAGGTCAGGCAGAAGCGCTGAAGCCCTGCGCGTCGAGCCAGCCGGTGATCGCCCTCGTCCAGCCCTCCTGGTCGTAGTTCCAGATCTTCGTGTGGCGGGCGACGCTGAACTCCGGCATGGTCACGAGATCGGGCCGCGCCTCCTTCAGCGCCGATGACGAGTCGATGGGCACGAAGCCGTCGTCCACGCTGTGCAGGATGAGCATCGGCGCCGTGAGCTCCGCGGCCCTCGCCACCATGTCGAGGCGGTCGAACGAGATCGCATCGTCCGCGCCGCTGATGCGTGCGGTGAGAGGGCGCTGGAGCGCACTCATCGCCAGCTCGGGAAGGGGTGCACGGACACCGGCGATCCGAGCCTGGTAGCGCAGCACCGCGCGCCAGTCGATCACCGGGGATTCGAGGATGAGCCCGACGATGCGGTCTCGGTAGCGGGAGCCGACCGCTGCCTGCAGTGCGACCGCGCCGCCCATCGACCATCCCATCAGGATGACGCGCTCGGCGCCGTGACGGAGTGCGTAGGCGATCGCGGAGTCGACATCCCGCCATTCGGACGCCCCGAGAGCATAGGCACCCGCACGGCTGCGCGGCGCCTCCCCGTCGTTCCGGTACGACACGACGAGGTTCGGGAAGCCGGCAGCGTTCAGCACGGGCACCGCCCGAAGGCATTCGACGCGCGTGGCGCCCCGGCCGTGCACCTGGATCACCCAGGTCGACGATGCGCCGGGGAAGAACCAGGCGGGGCAGGGCCCGGCCGGTGACCCGATGAGCACGTTCTGCCAGGGCAGATGAAGTTCACTCGGCGAGGCGTAGTAGAAGCCGCTGAACGCCGCCCCTCGATCCACGCGGGCGCCGGTCTCGATCTTCGTCAGCAGCTTGCGTCGCACACGGGTCGCGTCGGCGCTGAGCACGGCACCGAGCTTCACGTAGCCGTACGTGCCGGTCGTGAAGAGCCCGTACCGACCGGGCAGCTCCGTGTTGACGGTTCGCTCCAGCTCGATCGTCTGGGCACCGGTGTCGACCGCGAGGATCTGCGTGTCGACCGGTCGGCGCATCGGAGTGACGACACGCCGCGCCACGCCGAAGACGAGGAACGACAGCGCGGCCCCGACGGCGAGCAGCGCGGGGACAAGGAGTGCAACGGCGTGCCTGAGACTCTTCATCGCCTCCTGACTCTAGCCTGTTGCCGTGACCGCACATCCCGAGGTCGGGACCCCTTTCGACAGCGCCACGGCCGAATTGCGCGAGACCGCGTTCCGCGATGACATCACGGTGCGCGAGATCCCGACGCCGCAAGGCCTGGCGCCGTTCGCCATCGCGCTCGCCGCCGACGTGCGTCCGGAGGGCGACGGGGAGTCGGTCTACGGCACCGGCCGTTTCGTGCTGCTCCATGATCCCGATGAGCCCGGCGCCTGGGGCGGAGCGTGGCGCATCGTGATCTTCGCGCAGGCTCCCCTGGAGAACGAGATCGGCACCGATCCCCTTCTTGCCGACGTGACGTGGTCCTGGCTCGTCGATGCACTCGACTCGCGGGACGCCGTCTACCACTCGGCGTCCGGCACGTCGACCAAGACGCTGTCGAAGGGATTCGGCGGCCTCGCCGTCGAAGGCGACGGTGCACAGATAGAATTGCGGGCGTCCTGGACACCAGAGGGCCCGTTCCGACCGCACGTCGAAGCATGGGCCGAACTGGTCGGAATGCTGGCGGGACTTCCGCCGGGCTCCGAGGGCATCGCCGTGCTCGGCGCGCGAAAGGCTGTACGTGACTGAATACTCCGTGATCTCGGATGCTGTGGAGTTCCGGGCGGCGTGCGCCGTGCTCGCTGCCGGCACCGGGCCGGTCGCCGTCGACGTCGAGCGGGCGTCCGGCTTCCGCTACTCCCAGCGCGCCTACCTGGTGCAGGTGTTCCGTCGCGACGCGGGCGTGTTCCTGTTCGATCCGCCGGAGCTCGGCGACTTCTCGCCGCTCCAGGAAGCGATCGGCGGGACGGAATGGGTGTTCCACGCCGCCAGCCAGGATCTTCCGTCGCTGCGCGTGCGACGATACGCCGTCGTGCCCCGCTGACGCGGGGCCCCTTCAGACGGCCA
>NZ_SSDJ01000007.1 GCF_004794465.1 Microbacterium sp. K24
GCCGGCGCCCTCCCCAGTCAGTTCGCACTGGTAGAGCGTGCGGGCCTGGTTGTGATGACTGGGTCGTGGGAGCATCCGATCCTTGAGAACTCAACAGCGTGCACTTGTCAAATGCCAAATTATCCTCGTTCGGTCGTTTTTCGGCTGGGTGAGAATTCCTTTGGATCAAAGACCAACCTCCTTGTGGGGTTGGCATTCGGATGAAGTCAGCAATGAATTTGTCTCTTTGGTCAGCATCAAACTCGCTGCGTCATCGTTTTCCCGATGGGGTATGCATTTCTTTTTTACGGAGAGTTTGATCCTGGCTCAGGATGAACGCTGGCGGCGTGCTTAACACATGCAAGTCGAACGGTGAACACGGAGCTTGCTCTGTGGGATCAGTGGCGAACGGGTGAGTAACACGTGAGCAACCTGCCCCTGACTCTGGGATAAGCGCTGGAAACGGCGTCTAATACTGGATATGTGACGTGACCGCATGGTCTGCGTCTGGAAAGAATTTCGGTTGGGGATGGGCTCGCGGCCTATCAGCTTGTTGGTGAGGTAATGGCTCACCAAGGCGTCGACGGGTAGCCGGCCTGAGAGGGTGACCGGCCACACTGGGACTGAGACACGGCCCAGACTCCTACGGGAGGCAGCAGTGGGGAATATTGCACAATGGGCGCAAGCCTGATGCAGCAACGCCGCGTGAGGGATGACGGCCTTCGGGTTGTAAACCTCTTTTAGCAGGGAAGAAGCGAAAGTGACGGTACCTGCAGAAAAAGCGCCGGCTAACTACGTGCCAGCAGCCGCGGTAATACGTAGGGCGCAAGCGTTATCCGGAATTATTGGGCGTAAAGAGCTCGTAGGCGGTTTGTCGCGTCTGCTGTGAAATCCGGAGGCTCAACCTCCGGCCTGCAGTGGGTACGGGCAGACTAGAGTGCGGTAGGGGAGATTGGAATTCCTGGTGTAGCGGTGGAATGCGCAGATATCAGGAGGAACACCGATGGCGAAGGCAGATCTCTGGGCCGTAACTGACGCTGAGGAGCGAAAGGGTGGGGAGCAAACAGGCTTAGATACCCTGGTAGTCCACCCCGTAAACGTTGGGAACTAGTTGTGGGGTCCATTCCACGGATTCCGTGACGCAGCTAACGCATTAAGTTCCCCGCCTGGGGAGTACGGCCGCAAGGCTAAAACTCAAAGGAATTGACGGGGACCCGCACAAGCGGCGGAGCATGCGGATTAATTCGATGCAACGCGAAGAACCTTACCAAGGCTTGACATATACGAGAACGGGCCAGAAATGGTCAACTCTTTGGACACTCGTAAACAGGTGGTGCATGGTTGTCGTCAGCTCGTGTCGTGAGATGTTGGGTTAAGTCCCGCAACGAGCGCAACCCTCGTTCTATGTTGCCAGCACGTAATGGTGGGAACTCATGGGATACTGCCGGGGTCAACTCGGAGGAAGGTGGGGATGACGTCAAATCATCATGCCCCTTATGTCTTGGGCTTCACGCATGCTACAATGGCCGGTACAAAGGGCTGCAATACCGCGAGGTGGAGCGAATCCCAAAAAGCCGGTCCCAGTTCGGATTGAGGTCTGCAACTCGACCTCATGAAGTCGGAGTCGCTAGTAATCGCAGATCAGCAACGCTGCGGTGAATACGTTCCCGGGTCTTGTACACACCGCCCGTCAAGTCATGAAAGTCGGTAACACCTGAAGCCGGTGGCCTAACCCTTGTGGAGGGAGCCGTCGAAGGTGGGATCGGTAATTAGGACTAAGTCGTAACAAGGTAGCCGTACCGGAAGGTGCGGCTGGATCACCTCCTTTCTAAGGAGCATCTGACACCTTCGGGTGTCCAGAACCCAGATCGAAGACGTTCGTTCTTCGCTGGGAGCTCATGGGTGGAACATTTGACATGGTGCGAAGGATGTTGCTCTTCTCTAGTACGTCGGATCTTCGGGTCTGGTGGGAACGGGGAGGGTGGCGGATGTCGCACCTGCACGCTGTTGGGTCCTGAGGGACCGGATGCGGATCTTCGGATCTGTTTCTGTACCTCTGGACCTTTTGTCGTTTCCCCGGTTGGGGTGGCGTCAAGGGGTACCGCCCGTACTTTGAGAACTACACAGTGGACGCGAGCATCTTGCAGCTGATCTTCGGATCGGTTGCACAAGATGATCTTAAAGATCATTAGTCAATTTCAATCCGGACCTTTCGGGGTTCGGTGTCGATTCTGATTCAAACTCATGTGATTTCAAGTCTTTAAGAGCAAACGGTGGATGCCTTGGCATCTGGAGCCGAAGAAGGACGTAGCAATCTGCGATAAGCCTCGGGGAACTGATAAGCAAGTTTTGATCCGAGGGTGTCCGAATGGGGAAACCCCGCTGGGCGGCGTGCCGACCTAGTGACTCCCGCCTGAATATATAGGGCGGGTAGAGGGAACGTGGGGAAGTGAAACATCTCAGTACCCACAGGAAGAGAAAGCAACCGCGATTCCGTTAGTAGTGGCGAGCGAAACCGGAACAGGCTAAACCTAGCGTGTGTGATAGCCGGCAGGCGTTGCACGTTGGGGGTTGTGGGACTTTTCAGTCATCTCTGCCGAGGTGGCGGCGTTACAAGAAGGTATAGACGAACGGTCTTGAAAGGCCGGTCATAGAGGGTGCCAACCCCGTAGTCGAAATGCCTTGCTTGGCGCGAAGAGTATCCCAAGTAGCACGGGGCCCGTGAAATCCCGTGTGAATCTGTCAGGACCACCTGATAAGCCTAAATACTCCCAGATGACCGATAGCGGACAAGTACCGTGAGGGAAAGGTGAAAAGTACCCCGGGAGGGGAGTGAAATAGTACCTGAAACCGTTTGCTTACAAACCGTTGGAGCCTCCTTAGTAGGGGTGACAGCGTGCCTTTTGAAGAATGAGCCTGCGAGTTAGCGATATGTGGCGAGGTTAACCCGTGTGGGGTAGCCGTAGCGAAAGCGAGTCTGAATAGGGCGATTCAGTCGCATGTCCTAGACCCGAAGCGAAGTGATCTATCCATGGCCAGGTTGAAGCGACGGTAAGACGTCGTGGAGGACCGAACCCACTTAGGTTGAAAACTGAGGGGATGAGCTGTGGATAGGGGTGAAAGGCCAATCAAACTTCGTGATAGCTGGTTCTCTCCGAAATGCATTTAGGTGCAGCGTTGCGTGTTTCTTGCCGGAGGTAGAGCTACTGGATGGCCGATGGGCCCTACAAGGTTACTGACGTCAGCCAAACTCCGAATGCCGGTAAGTGAGAGCGCAGCAGTGAGACTGTGGGGGATAAGCTTCATAGTCGAGAGGGAAACAACCCAGACCACCAACTAAGGTCCCAAAGCGCGTGCTAAGTGGGAAAGGATGTGGAGTTGCCTTGACAACCAGGAGGTTGGCTTAGAAGCAGCCACCCTTGAAAGAGTGCGTAATAGCTCACTGGTCAAGTGATTCCGCGCCGACAATGTAACGGGGCTCAAGCACGCCACCGAAGTTGTGGCATTGACATTATTGGTAGGCCTTCGTGGTCCAGCCGTGTTGATGGGTAGGAGAGCGTCGTGTGGCCAGCGAAGCGGCGGTGTGAACCAGCCGTGGAGGCTACACGAGTGAGAATGCAGGCATGAGTAGCGAATGACGTGTGAGAAACACGTCCTCCGAAAGACCAAGGGTTCCAGGGTCAAGCTAATCTTCCCTGGGTAAGTCGGGACCTAAGGCGAGGCCGACAGGCGTAGTCGATGGACAACGGGTTGATATTCCCGTACCGGCGAAGAACCGCCCAAGCTAATCCAGTAGTGCTAAGTGTCTGAATCCCAGTGACTGATCCCTTCGGGGTGACGCTCTGGGCCTAGCGCACGACCCCATTCTGGTGCGGTTAGCGTATTAACAGGTGTGACGCAGGAAGGTAGTCCAAGCCAGGCGATGGTTGTCCTGGTGCAAGTGCGTAGGCCGAGTCGTAGGCAAATCCGCGATTCATTGAGGCTGAGACACGATGCGGATAAAAAGTGGATGATCCTATGCTGCCAAGAAAAGCATCGACGCGAGGTTCTAGCCGCCCGTACCCCAAACCGACTCAGGTGGTCAGGTAGAGAATACCAAGGAGATCGAGAGAATCGTGGTTAAGGAACTCGGCAAAATGCCCCCGTAACTTCGGGAGAAGGGGGGCCATCCACTTATACGGACTTGCTCCGAAAAGGGTGTGGTGGCCGCAGAGACTAGTGGGTAGCGACTGTTTACTAAAAACACAGGTCCGTGCCAAGTCGCAAGACGATGTATACGGACTGACGCCTGCCCGGTGCTGGAAGGTTAAGAGGACCGGTTAGCCGCAAGGCGAAGCTGAGAATTTAAGCCCCAGTAAACGGCGGTGGTAACTATAACCATCCTAAGGTAGCGAAATTCCTTGTCGGGTAAGTTCCGACCTGCACGAATGGCGTAACGACTTCCCAACTGTCTCAACCGCGAACTCGGCGAAATTGCATTACGAGTAAAGATGCTCGTTACGCGCAGCAGGACGGAAAGACCCCGTGACCTTTACTACAGCTTGGTATTGGTGTTCGGTGTGGCTTGTGTAGGATAGGTGGGAGACTTTGAAGCATGGACGCCAGTTCGTGTGGAGTCATTGTTGAAATACCACTCTGGTCACTCTGGATATCTAACTTCGAACCGTAATCCGGTTCAGGGACAGTGCCTGGTGGGTAGTTTAACTGGGGCGGTTGCCTCCCAAAAAGTAACGGAGGCGCCCAAAGGTTCCCTCAACCTGGTTGGCAATCAGGTGTCGAGTGTAAGTGCACAAGGGAGCTTGACTGTGAGACTGACAGGTCGAGCAGGGACGAAAGTCGGGACTAGTGATCCGGCAGTGGCTTGTGGAAGCGCTGTCGCTCAACGGATAAAAGGTACCTCGGGGATAACAGGCTGATCTTGCCCAAGAGTCCATATCGACGGCATGGTTTGGCACCTCGATGTCGGCTCGTCGCATCCTGGGGCTGGAGTAGGTCCCAAGGGTTGGGCTGTTCGCCCATTAAAGCGGTACGCGAGCTGGGTTTAGAACGTCGTGAGACAGTTCGGTCCCTATCCGCTGCGCGCGTAGGAAGTTTGAGAGGATCTGACCCTAGTACGAGAGGACCGGGTTGGACGAACCTCTGGTGTGTCAGTTGTTCCGCCAGGAGCACCGCTGATTAGCTACGTTCGGGATGGATAACCGCTGAAAGCATCTAAGCGGGAAGCCGGCCTCAAGATGAGACTTCCATACCTTCGGGTGAGAGGCTCCCAGCCAGACTACTGGGTTGATAGGCCAGATGTGGAAGTGCAGCAATGCATGCAGCTGACTGGTACTAATAAGCCGATGACTTGATAACACACCGTTTGTTGGTGCTACGCGTCCACTGAGTGGTTCTCGATGTACGGTCGAGAACCGCATAACAACAATGACTTTGTTATGTGTTTGATTGAAACATCAATAGTGTTTCGGCGGCCATAGCGTGAGGGAAACGCCCGGTTACATTCCGAACCCGGAAGCTAAGCCTCACAGCGCCGATGGTACTGCAGGGGGGACCCTGTGGGAGAGTAGGACACCGCCGGACTTCTTTTA
>NZ_SSDJ01000142.1 GCF_004794465.1 Microbacterium sp. K24
CTCCGGTCGCGCCGCCTGCTCCGGTCGTGCCGCCGGCGGCGGCGATCGCGCCGGCATCCTCCGCGCCGGCATCCTCCGCGCCGCCCGTCGCGCAGGAGTCGGACGACATCGAGGACACGCGGATCAGCATCCCGGGCCACCGTCTCGTCTTCACCTGGGACGACGGCACCCGGGTCTCGGTCTCGCGGCGCACGATCTTCGGCCGCAACCCCGCGGCGGAGGACGGCGCGGTCGTCGTGCCGGTGCGCGACGAGACCCTCTCGCTGTCGAAGACGCACTTCGAGGCGGCCGCGGAGTCCTCCGGCGGCTGGGTGCTGGACCGGCACTCGACCAACGGCATGACCCTGGTGCGCGACGGTCAGCGGATCGCCTGCCCCGCAGGTCAGCGCGTGCCCGTGCGGCTCGGCGACGCCATCGAGATCGGCGATCGCATCGTCACGATCGGGGGCTACGCGTGAGGCCCGCACTCATCGTCTCGACGGGGTCGGCGACGCACCCCGGGCTCCGTCGCGCCCTCAACGAAGACGCGCACCTCGCGAGTGCCCCGGTGTTCGTGGTCGCCGACGGCATGGGCGGCCATGAGGCGGGAGAGCGCGCGAGCGCCGCCGTCATCGCCGAGTTCTCGAGCTCGATCGGCCGGGCGTCGCTCGAGCTCGACGACGTGCGACTGGCCCTGTCCCGCGCCCGCGCGAGCGTCGAGGAGCTCTCGACCTCGGGCAACGGACGCGCAGGCACCACCTTGAGCGGCGTCGTCATCGCCTCGGTCGACGGCATGGGCTACTGGCTGGCCGTCAACATCGGCGACTCGCGCACCTACCGGCTGGCCGACGGCGAGCTCGAGCAGATCAGCGTGGACCACTCGGTCGTGCAGGAGCTGATCGAGGCCGGAGAGATCACCGTCGAGGATGCCGCGACCGATCGACGCCGCAACATCATCACCCGAGCCATCGGCGCGAGCAGCACCGGCGACGCCGACTACTGGCTGTTCCCGGCCGAGCTCGGCGACCGCATCATGGTCTGCTCCGACGGGCTGACCTCCGAGGTGTCCGACGCCCGCATCCGCGAGGTGCTGCAGAACACCCCCGACCCGCAGAAGGCCGCCGACGTGCTGGTCGACGATGCGGTCTCGGCCGGCGGCAGGGACAACATCACCGTGGTCATCGTGGATGCCGTCTCGGTCGCCTCGCGACCGGGCACGCTCCTGGAGACGGACTCGGACATCGACATGGACACGCGTCCGCGCGAGGCCGCAGCAGGAGGGGTTCGCTGATGCAGACCATCTACCGACCGGGACAGTGGTACCTGATCGTCATCCCCGGCGCGCTGGTCGCGCTGCCGCCGGATGTCCCCGGAGACGTCGTCGCGCGGCTGTGGGAGCGGATGCCGCAGCAGAAGACGCTCGCGACGGTCGTCGACGTGCTCACCGCGCACGCCGGCGGGGCCTTCGCCTCGCTTCCCCCGTTCGTCGCCGCGGTCGCCGAGGGCTCCGACATCCGCATCGCGCTGCGCGGCGGAGTCAGCGCTCGCGTGAGCACCGCCACCGACGCGCACTCGTTCTCCGGTGCCGAGGTCACCACCTGGAGCGAGCGATTCGTGGGCGGGGCCTCCCGCGTCGAGATCACGGTCGAGACCGTCGAGGGCACGGCCGCCCTTCCCGTGCAGAGCGGCGTCGTGCGCGCGGCAGCGGTGAGCGCCGAGCTCGAGACCGACGACGACCGTCCTCTCGCCACGGCCCTCGGTCCCGTGCCGGTCATCGAGATCGGCGCGACAGGCGCGTCGGCAGCCGTGCTCGCGGGCACGCCGGCGCCGTCGATCGCCGACTTCGGCGGACCC
>NZ_SSDJ01000143.1 GCF_004794465.1 Microbacterium sp. K24
GACGGCCGTGCTGCCGTCGGAGACGGCCGTGCTGCCGTCGGAGACGGCGCTGGATGTGCAACCCGATGCTCCCTCGGTCGAGGCCGGACCGGGACAGCGGAGATGGCGGCGATGGCTCGCCGCCTCCGTGCTCGCGGCGATCGTCGTCGCGGGAGTGATCGCAGGGATCTCGCTCGGGCGAGCAGGCGACCAGACCGCGCCGGCGCCGGAGCTCCCGGCCGTCGAAGAGCCGCTCGCCGCGCATCTGCAGCAGCTGATGGACGCGGTGTCGCCGTGATGCGCCGCCTTCGACTCTTCAGCGCGGTCGCACTCATCGCCGGCGGACTCGCCATCTCCGGGTGCGCGACGACGCCGTCGGGACTCGACGCTCAGACCAGCCAGGAGTGGCAGGCGCAGGTGCTGGCCATCGCCGAGAGCGCAGAGGCGGGCGACGTCGCCACGGCACTGACCGACCTCGACGCCCTCGCGACCGACGCGACACAGGCCCGTGCCGACGGCGACATCAGTGCCGAGCGGGCGGCGATCATCCAGCAGTCCATCGCCCTGGTCCGGTCGGACCTGGAGGCGCGGGTCCCGGCGCCCGTGACCCCGGTTCCCGAGCAGAGCGTGGTCACCGACCAGCCGAGCACGGACACCGACTCCGAGACCGACTCCCGCGGGAAGGGCGACAGTGGCGACAAGAACGACAAGGGCAAGAAGAACGACGACAACGGGAACAGCGGGAAGAGCGGCGAAGACGATGACTGAGGAAGCCGCGTGACGCACTCCATCGTGTCCAGCCCGAAGTCTCGCGCGGTCGCCCTCGTCATCGGCATCTCCGCGACCGTCGCCTTCGTCGTGCTCCGCGTCGTCGTCGCGGCGGGCGGCCACGAACCGCTCGACATCGACGTCCGGTGGCATGACCTGGTCGCGACATCCCGCAGCGACGTGGGCGTCGTCGTCGCCTGGGTGCCGGCGATCGTGGGGGGCACGGTCGGCATGATCATCGTGGGCGTGATCCTGATCCTTCTCCTGGTGTGGCGTCGACGACGAGCGGATGCCGCGACGCTGGCGATCGCCATGATCGTCGTCGTCGCCGTCGGTGCGACGATGGCCGCCGTGATCGGACGCACGCGCCCCGCCGATTCGCTCGCCGAGCGCGTGGCGACCTCGTTCCCGTCCGGACACACCGCCGTCGCGACGACCGTGGTCGTCATCCTCGCGCTCTCCCTCCGGCGCTGGTACGTGTGGCTGCTCGGAGCGGGGTGGGTCGTCGCGATGATGTGGAGCCGCACCTACCTCAACGCCCATTGGCTCAGCGACGTCGTCGCGGGCATGCTCGAGGGCGTCGCCGTGGCCACGCTCGTCTGGATCGCGGTCCAGGCCGCACGGGACCGCCGCGCCCTCCGGATCGCCGATGACTCTGCCAGCGCACCACCGATCGAAGGACCTCGCACTCATGAACACCACTGATTCGGCCGCGTCCGCGGCGCGGGCCGCCCAGGATTCCTCCGTCTTCCGCACCCTCGCCCGTGTCGGGTACGTCGTTCTCGGCATCCTCCATCTCCTGATCGGCGGCATCGCGATCTCGATCGCCACCGGCGGCGGCGGCGAGGCCGATCAGGGCGGGGCGATGCAGCAGATCCAGGAGGCTCCCGCCGGCGTCGCGCTGCTGTGGGTCATCGCGCTCGGGCTGGTGGCGCTCGCGATCTGGCAGGTCGCCGAGGCGCTCGTCGAGCGAGACCCGGATGCCAAGAAGAAGTGGGGTCATCGGGTCAAGTTCCTCGGCACCGCGGCGGCATACGTCGCGATCGCCGGAACGGCATTCACCTACGCGATGGGCGGGCAGTCGCAGTCGTCCGATTCGTCGCAGTCGTTGAGCGCGCGGCTGCTGGCGGCCCCGGCGGGCGTCGCGCTGCTGGTGCTGGTCGGGCTGATCGTCGCCGCGGTCGGTGCGGCGTTCGTCGTGCGCGGCATCACCCGCGCCTTCACGAAGCACCTCGACCTCCCGGCCGGCACGGCGCGCAAAGGCATCGTGGCGTTCGGCGTCGTGGGCTACATCGCCAAGGGCATCGCGGTCGGGGTGGCCGGCATCCTGTTCGTGGTCGCCGCCCTCACGCACGACCCGGAGACCGCCGGCGGATTGGATGCCGCGCTGCACGCGCTCGCGGGACTGCCGTTCGGCGTCGTCATCCTCTGGACGGTCGGCGCCGGGCTCGTGCTCTACGGCCTGTTCTGCTTCGCCCGCGCCCGCTACGCGAAGATGTGAGAGGCCGCTCTTCACAGGTGCGCCCAGGTCTCGCGGATACCCTCGGAGCATGCGCCGCATCGTCGTCCTCCCCCTCCTGCTCGTCGCCGGCCTCCTGGCCGGGTGCTCCCAGGTCACCCAGATCGCTGGAGACGTGGTCGGGGTGCCGGTCGAGGAGACGTGCACGACCATCGACGAGGCCTACGGGCAGTACCAGTCGGTGATCGATCAGGGCGGCGCGACCGAAGAGCAGCTCGACGCGGCCCGCGATGAGCTCGTGGGCACGCTGAACGGCCTGGCCGACGATGTCGACGGGCAGATCGGCGACGTCATCCGCTCGGGTGCTCAGCAGCTCGGCGAGGTGACCGACCTGCAGGCTCCCGAGACCATCGAGGCGATCGAGCAGCTGAAGGAGTCGGCCTCGGCGTTCTGCGGCTGAGTCTCGCCCGCGGCGTTCGGAACTCAGCGCACGAACCTCGCAGAACGACGTGAACCTCGCAGAGTTCTGCGGGATCTCTGCGACGTCCGTGTCGTTCTGCGAGAGTCCGGCCTCCGGCATCCGGTCGTAGGCTGAGGACATGAGCGCGAGCGCCGTCGATCCCCGGGTCTGTCCGACCTGCGGAGATGCCCTCACGTTCGAGATCCTCGACGACGAACGGTTCCTCGTCGTGTGGTCGTGCGTCGAGTGCGGTCTGGTCCGCGCCACGGAACCCTCCTGACGGGGCGGATGCCGGATGCTCGAGCGCGTGGTGCGCCGTCGCCCCGGCCGCTTCGCGCCTCGTGCCGCTCGTCTGCCCCTAGGATCTGAATCGACGCATGGGGTTGCGTCGATTCTGGGGACGGGTGGGGACCGTGAAGCATCGAACACGCCGCGATATATCGATATGCCGGTGAACCGCGGCCGGACGCTCGTCACCTTCGGCGGCGTCCGCATCAGAGAGTTCGTCCGCGCGGAGAGCCGGGCGGGACGACCGCCGGGCGCCGAGAACGCCGGGCTGGTCGGCCTGCACAGCGTGCGTTCCGGAGCCATCGAGGTGGCGACGCCGCGAGGCGTACGGCGCTTCGGACCGCGCGAGGCGTTCATGATGAGCCACGATGAGGCCCCCGTGACAGCTCCCGTGGGGCCGCTGGCCCTGCTCTCCATCATGGTGCCGTCGGAAGCGCTGACCGACGGGGTCGCGCTCGGGCCCGGCGAGGTGCGACCCGTCGCCCGCACGAGTTCCCTCCTCGAGCCGGCACTCGTCTTCGCCCATCGAGCCGCCGCGGCACGACCCGATGCCATCAGCGGGCTCGGCAGCTACTACTTCGAGCGCCTCCTGCAGGAGATGGTGATGGGCGTCGCCGTCGAAGGTGTCGACCCGTCACCGCCGTCGAACGGCCCCGATCTTTACTGCCGAGGCGTCGCGGTGATCGATGCGCAGCTGTCCGATCCCGCGCTCGGTGCGCGCGTCGTCGCGACACAGGTGCGGATCTCGCTCCGTCAGCTGCAACGCGCCTTCCAGGCCCACGGCACGACAGTGGAACGACAGATCCGGCGTCGACGCGTCGATCACGCCGTAGAGCTCCTGTCCGACCGCTCGTACGACGGTCTCAGCGTCACGCAGATCGCGCGGCACTCCGGGTTCTCGAACGGCTCCAGCCTCGCGCGCGCGATGCGCCAGGAGCAGGGCACGACGCCCGCGGAGGTGCGGCGGGCATCCCACCGGTCCGGATCGCCCTCGGCGTAGCGATACCGGACGCGACGCGTTCGGCACCCGACGCGACAGAGATGCCGCTCCCCGGCGCCCGCCTCCTCGGAGGGTCGGAACACTATGACCGACATGTCGCGCCGTCGCGCGCGCGATCACGACTCAGGGAGAAGACATGGCAGCCACGCACGAGGAGAATCACCGGACGGGCGGCACCGACCGTCGCACGGTCATCAAAGCAGCGGCCTGGTCTCTGCCGGTCGTCGCCGTCGCCGTCGCGACGCCGCTGGCCGCCGCGAGCCTCCCCGAGCCGCAGCCCGCGCTCGGCGGCGGACTCTCCGTCTGGCAGGGCGGCACGTCGGTGCAGACCTGGACTCTGACGCAGCCCAACCGCGTGCAGGTGAACACCGGTCAGACGGCCGGCTTCAACGTGATCGACCCCGACACCGGCGACTTCGCCGCAGACGGACTGTACCGGTCCGGGATGCTCACGGTCACCGTGCAGTGGGGCGCGGGCAACGGCGTGCCGACTCCGGCGAGCTACCGGCTCGAGGAGCGGACGCTCAACGGATGGACGCGCGTCGGCGGTCTTCCGGCCGAGGGAACCTCCGGCCTCGTGGAGTACACCTACACGGGCATCCTGAACGGGGCGTCCAACGTCGTGTCGCTCCCCGTGGTCTGGCTCTACCCGAGCGCCGGCGGCTCGCTCACCCCGACGTACGTCAACACGTCGCTGTCCTCCGAGTTCCTCAGCGAGAAGACCTCCGGGTCGCGCGTGCCGTAAACGCAGGAGCGCCGCAGAGTCAGCCGTCTGTCGAGAGCCCCGTTCGTCATCCGGACGGGGCTCTCTCGCGCCAGGAATCAGTCGTCCGTGCGGAACCCGGCGGCCTTGTGCGTGCCATCGCAGAACGGCTTGATGGCCGACAGCCCGCATCGGCAGAGCGCGACGGTACGGCGGTGCGGGGCGAGAGGTTCGCCATCCGGGGTCTGCAGCTCGATCGCCCCGCGCACGAGGAGCGGACCATCCGGGTACGGCGTGATGGTCGTCGGCTCGGGGGTCGCGCTCACGATCGCGCCGACGCTCTGAGAGACGATTCGCCGGCGGCCCACGCGTCGAGCATGTGCGCGCCCGACCATCCGTCGACGGTGAGGCAGGCCGCCGCGCCGAACATGATGTCGGCGAGGAGGTCGGGCCGGTCCTCGGCGAGACCGCCGGCGAGGTCGCGGGCGGCGATCTGCTCGTGCACGGCATCCGCCTCGATGTGCTCGTCGAAGTACTCGACGACGTCCTGATCGAAGTCGAGGCGACGCAGTCCGTCGGCGTACAGCTTGCACGGGATCGACGACGTCATCTCGAACGCGGCGAGGTGACCGACGATGGCTCCGAGCAGTCGGCGGTTCAGCCCGAACATCGACATCATGTTGAACGACGCGAGGGTCAGCGCCGGCACGTCGTCGATGTAGGCGCCGTACGTCGCGTCGAGGCCGGCGGCGCGCATCGCGTTCGCGAACAGCACGGCGTGCACGCGGTGCGGTCGGCCTCCGCCGTACTCATCCGACTGGATCTCGACCATCGCCGCCTTCGCGCGTCCGGTCAGACGCGGGATGGCCCAGGAGTGCGGGTCGGCTTCGCGGAGGGTGTAGACCGAGCGCTGGACGAGCATCTCCTCCGCCTGCTCCCTGGTCGCCTTCCTCGCGAAGTAGCGGGAGAGGCTGGGGCCGGTGTCGGCGGCGGCGAGGGCGAAGAGGGCACGGCCGACGGCATCCACGGTCGGCTCGGGGAGTTCGGGCATCGGCACGCTCTCGCGCACGGAGCGTTCGAACGCGTCCTCGAGGATGCGTCGGGCCGTGAGCAGATGCGGATCCCACTCCAACCCGGCGTCCAGTGCGGGGAGCGAGCCGTACGCCGAGGAGTACAGCAGGAACAGCGCGAGCTGGATGTCGTCGTCCCGGACGACGTCGGATGCCGTGGCGACGGCATCCGCGGCGAGGGCGATGGCGTCGGGTCCTTCCGCGCCATCCCTGCCGGTGAGTCGTGACAGGACGGCGTCGCTCAGAGGCCCGCGCGCGGAGAAGGCGAGCGAGGTGTCGGCGACGAGGGCGGATGTGGTCATTTCGGGCTCCTGAGGGGTCGATCTCCTCGATCCTCACCCGTGGACCGACTCTGCCCAAGGGACTTGACGCGCGGGCGCTCGACGCGCAAGCTGTCGGGCGGCAGACGATCCCGGCCCGATACGGTGGGGTCATGCTCCAGGCCCTCCGCACCTTCGGGCGCATCCTCGCGCGGCACTGGCCCGCGCTGATCGCCTGGTATCTGGGCGGCGAAGCCGTGCACCAGCTCCTGCTGCAACTGGCCGGATTCGTCGGCGGACTCACCACGCTCGGCGGTCTGCTCCTTCTGCCGCTCGCGGTGTCCGCGCGCCTCATCTCGTACGTCGCGATGTACCTCACGGTGCAGCCCTCGCTGCCGCACAGCGCGTCCGACGACGGTGCGCCGGAAGGCGAGACCGGTCCGCGGCGCTTCGCCCGGGCCGTCCTCACCGCGATCCTCCCCTTCTTCGCGTTCTCCGCCGCATGGGGCATGATCGACGCCGATCTCATCGCGTTCTTCCGGATCGCGAGCAGCATCGCCCTGCGGGATGCCGGATACGACCTCGACCAGCTCGGCGATCGTGGCGGACTCGTCTCGATCGGCGTGCTGCCCGTCGTGGTGCTCGTGATCGCTCTCGCCGTCCGTGCGCTCCTCGCCCGATTCGGCGGACGGCTGCCGACCTGGACCCTGGTCGTCGCCGCCTACGCCGAAGTCCTCTGGACCTTCATGCTCTTCACCCTCGTCGGTCAGTGGTGGGCCGACGCCAAGGAGTGGATCGGCGAACGCGCGGGAGCCGTCTGGCTGGAGGGCATCGGCGACTGGTTCGCCGCGAACCTCGCGCCCGTGGCGGCGCTGTGGGAAGGCGCCCTGTGGCTCGTCGGCTTCCTCGTCGCGGCGGTCTTCCTGCCCGCCGCCTGGCTGACGATCGCCGGTGTCACCTATGGCACCGCCTTCGACGAGACGCCCCCGGTGCTCCGTCGTCTCACGCGGGCGCCGGACGGCACGGTGTCGCGTCTCGCCAAGATCGTGACGCGGCGCTTCGAGGAGCTCTGGGCCGCCGTCGCGCTGATCTGGAGGGGCGGCCCGGTGGTCTTCGGATGCCTGGCGATCGCCTACGCGATCTGGGCCTGGGCGGAGCAGATCGGCTCCCGTGCCGTGCTGGGCGCGTTCGGCGGGCACGACACCGCGTTCTGGGCGAGCTTCCTCCCGCTGCTCCTCGTCGCCGTCGGCGCGATCGCCGAGCCGCTGCGCGTCGCGATCGTCGCGACCGCGTTCGACACGGTCATCGGGCGACCGGAGGCCGAGATGGGCACGCGCGACTCAGAGCTCGACGGCGAACCGGGCGACCTCGTCGTCACCCGGGATCTCGAGCACGAACGGCCCCTCGGCGTCGTCGGGCAGCAGGAACACGGCGAGGATGGCGTAGGGGGCTGACCCCTCCTGGCAGTACGACTCTCCCGCCTCGAACGGCACATCCAGCACCGGGCGCGCGTTGCTCCAGACGCGGTCGCCCTGCGCTTCGGAGAGCGTGAACAGGCCGCACGTGCTCGCGTCGGGCCCGCCGTCGGCGTCGATCCGGATGCTGAGGGTGCGGGATCCTTCGGGCGCCTCGAACTCGTCCCACCGTGCGGAGTCGAGGGTGAGGACCTGTCCGGAGACCTCAGCCGAGCCGTCGACGGCCTCGATCGTCGAGGCGCCGTCCGTCGTCGCCGGAAGCACGTCGAACCACACGTGGACGGCGACCACCGCGAGCGCCGCCAGGGCCAGCGCCACGAGGGAGACCCGCTGCCTGCGCCACCACGACGTCATGGCTGCCCCAGACGCGGCTCTGCGATGTCGACGCTCGGCACCGTCGCGATCTCATCGAGATCCACCGGGAAGGCGATCACGTCATCGAGCTCGGGCGTCGGGCGACGACCGCTGAGTCGCAGTTCGCCGATGCCGGAGCGGAGATCGTCGGGAAGCTCGAACGCCATCATCCCGACGGTGTCTGTGCCCACCCGCAGAGCGGAGTCCATCAGCGTCGCCGGAGGGCGCTCGCTCGCCTGGAACAGCCGCCCGTCGATCAGCAGAGCGGCCACGCCGATCGTCGCGTCGACCTCGGTGGTCGGTGCGGAGACCGCCAGCTCGACGACGAGCCAGTTGCCCTCGGCCTCCCACGCCGCGTCGGTCACCGTCACGCGTTCCGTGCGGGAGAGATCGGTCACGGTGGCGATCAGGGTGCGGGCCGTCACCGGCGCGGCTGCCGTACCGCGCTGCACGAAGGGGCCGAGCAGGGCCTGCTCGGACGGAGTCGCCGCCGTCACGACCGCGGCCACGAGGAGGAGCGCGGCGCCGACGATCCACGGGACCGCCCTGCGCGCCGTGCGGTTCTTCGCCGCAGCGCCCGTCACGGCGCCCCCTCCAGTTCGAGCTGTGCCCGGAGTTCCGCCCGCCGCCAGGTGATGTTCGCGGCCGAGACGATGACCTGACCCGATTGCTCGACGGCGTCGTACGCGTCTATCCGGACCGCCCCCGCGGCGAACGCGGCCGCGGTGGCATCGTCATCCGCGATCGGCCAGGCGATCATCACGTCGGCCGGCACCCCGGGCTGCAGCACGACCGCACGCCGAGTGCCATCGGCCCGCCAGGAGCGCGCGGCTCCGGTGGCGGCGACCCCGGCCAGCTCGAGCAGCGGCTCGCTGCCGATGAGCATCCGCGATTCGACACGGTCGGGCGAGTGCTGCACGCCGACCGCAGTGTCGGAGAGGTTCTCCAACCGCACGGTGACCACGAGCAGAGTCTCACCGGGCTCCGCCTCGAGGAACTGGCTCTCCACGGCGTCGGTGAACTCCGTCTCGAGCACGGCGACCGAATACAGCGAGGTGCGCGCGACGTCGCCCGTGGCGATGACAGCCGGTGTGCGGGAGGCCGGGGCGAGGCCGCCGAAGCCGATGAAGCCGGCGGCCACGGCGATGATCGCCACAGCGGCGACCCAGAACGGTGCGGCCCGGCGGCTGAACAGGGAACGCGTCGCGTCGGCCGCGGCATCGCGCACACCGGCCGCCACCCCCTGCGTCCTCGTCACGAGGTCAGCCTAGCCGGGGCGGCCCGGCGGCGATCCGGACCGACGGGCCGAGATCTCAGTCGCCTTCTTCGAGCGGATCGGTCTCGCCGTCTTCGTGGTCGATGCCGTCGTCGGAGGTGAACACCTTGTCGTCGGAGGGCGTCTCCGTCGCGGCCTCGGCGGCCGCGTCGAACGGGCCGGAGTCCTCGGGGTACGTGCGGGGATCGCTCATGGGGTGTCCTTTCGGGGTCGGATGCCCAGACTCTCGCAGCCGGCGTCGGCGCACGCGCCCGTTGACAGGGGAGCGATCGTCTGAGCGACGACCCGGGTCAGCCCGTGCAGGTCTCGAACACGTACCCCTCGTCCGCCGGTGTCAGCAGGTCGCGGTCGCGCAGCACCATCGAGACCGGGGAGTCCTCGTCGGCGCACATCTCGGCGAACGACCGGGGGAGTTCGTCGGAGTACTCGATGTCGATGAGAGCATCTCCGTACACCGCCCGGTACGCCCCGCACTCCTGGTAGGCGGCGCACTCCTCGGTGACGGCGAAGTCGAAGCCGGCGTCGTCGTGCAGCACGGCGGCATCTTCGGCGGAGTTCTTCTGGCCGGCCGCCAGTCCGGCGCTGTGCGCGGCGTCGACGAACGCGGCGGCGAGAGCCAGGTTGGCGTCGAGGGTCAGCGCTCCGTCGGAGCGGGTGTAGGTGTCGAGATTGTCGAACTCGACCGCGTCGAACCCGGCATCCGCGCAGCCGTCGATCCAGGGGACCACCTGGGCGGCGATCCGTTCGCGTCGGTCGGCGGTCGAGGTGTCGAGGAGCGCCTCGTCCGGCCAGTCGGGGTCGAAGACCACCTCGCCGTCATCGTGCAGCAGCAGGTCGGCATCCCACGTGTCGAGCTCACCGGGCTGGGTCTGGAAGCCGTTCACGTAGCAGACGGAATAGACGCCGGGAGCGGGCTCGGCCGAGCGGTCGCGCCCCACGACCCCGACCTCGGAAGCCGGCTCGTACGCGCCGCCGAGCTGGTAGTCGACGGCGGCGCCGGCCGGCGGGGCGGCCCATTCTGCGGACGGGTCGGATGCCGCAGGAGCGCCGGTTCCGGCCGCGCAGCCGACGAGACCGAGCAGGATGCCGGCGGTCGCGGCGGCCGCGAGCACGCGGATGGCGTCGGAGCGTACGGACATCCCCCGACCCCTAACGGCCGTCGCCGGCGAGCTCGGCGACGATCTCCGCCGCGGCGGCGCGCCCCTCCGGCGCGGGCACGAGCGGATAGACGTGCACGGCGCCCTCGCAGACCGTCAGAGTGATCGGGGCACCTGCGGCTGTCGCGCGCTGGCTCCACAGCCGCGCGTCGGGCAGGACGATGTCGCGGGTGCCCACGTAGAGGTGCACGGGCGGCAGCCCGACCGGAGTCCCGTTGATCGGACTCAGCCGCGGGTCGTCGGGGTCGGTGCCACCTGCCCAGGCGCGCGCGCACTCGTTCAACACGGTGCGACTCAACCACGGGTCGTCGACGCTCGCGATATCCGGGTTCTTCAGCGTCAGGTCGAGCCAGGGGGCGATCAGCAGCAGACTGTCCGGACCCTCCGCCTCGTCCCTGCGGAGGGCGTCCGTCAGCCCGAGGGCGAGTCCGCCGCCCGCGGAGTCCCCGGCGATGTGGATCCTCCCGGCACCCAGCTCCTCACGCAGCTCCTGGAAGGCCCGGATGACGAACGGGTACGCGTCGTGGTGGGTCCAGCGCGGCGCGAGACCGTAGTCCGGAACGTCGACGCGGAGTCCGGCATCCGCCAACCGCGAGACGAGCGACCAGTGCTGCGGCGCCATCGCGGCGACGTACGCGCCGCCGTGGAGGTAGAGGACCCCGTCGGAGACTCCGCCCCTGCGGGGCATCACGGTGAAGACCGTGAAGCCGTCGATCACGCGCTCGGTCACCTCGTGGCGGGCCGTGAGCCGGCGCGGGGGTCGTGATTGCGGCCGCTGCCGCTCGAGGCGCTTCCGCGCGGACGCGACCGTCGCCGATCCGGGACGTTTCATCACGCGGAGGAGGACGGCGACTCCTCGCATGGAAAGACTCGGCACGGCGGGCACATCGTCATCCTATGTTCACGTCGGATCGGGAATTCGCGGCGGACGTCGATCGTTAGACTTACATGCAATCGCATGGACCTTGGAAAGGACCTCTCCGGTATGACCACCTACAACGTCGGCTACCTCGTCGGCAGCATCTCCTCGACCTCGATCAACCGCCGCCTCGCCCGCGCGCTGGTGAAGCTCGCCCCGCAGGCGGATCTGCAGCTCACCGAGATCTCGATCTCGGACCTGCCGTTCTACTCGGCAGACCACGACGCCGCGATCCCGGCCGAGGCCGCCGAGTTCAAGAAGAGCATCGAGGCATCCGACGCGATCATCGTCGTGACCCCGGAGTACAACCGGTCGGTCCCCGGCGTTCTCAAGAACGCTCTCGACACCGCGAGCCGTCCGTGGGGCCAGAACAGCTTCGCCGGCAAGCCGTCCGCCGTCATCGGCGGCTCGATCGGACCGATCGGCACCGCCGTCGCCCAGCAGCAGCTGCGCTCCATCCTCTCGTTCCTCGCCTCGCCCGAGCTGTCGCAGCCGGAGGCGTACATCCACATGCGCGACGGCCTGTTCACCGAGGACGGCGAGGTCACCGACGACTCGACCGTCGAGTTCCTCGTCTCCTGGCTGAAGGCCGTGCACACGCACATCGCGAAATCGCTCAGCCCCGTCAGCTGACGGCAAGCACCGGAAGGGGTCCGCGCGCGGCGCGGACCCCTTCTGCGTACCCGGGAGTCAGCTCTTCGCGCCGTAGAGCTCCGCGACCTCTTTCGAACCCATGCCCTGCGTGTAGGTGCCGTGCTGCGGCCAGCCCGCGGGAGAGTCCTCCCACTCCTCCTGCCGGCCGTAGGGGAGGAGGTCGACGAGACCCTGCAGCTGACTGAGCCGCTCGGTGCCGCGACCGCTCGTGTGCCAGGTGCGATACACGGTGTCGCCGTCACGCAGGAAGACGTTCACCGCGAACCCGCCGTTCGGGGGCGCGTCGACGTCGGATCCGAACGTGCTGTCGGCGCTGGAGTACCACTGCATGCGGTTGCCGACGCGGTCGCGGTAGGCGAGGGCCTCGCCGATGGGACCGTTGGTGACGATCACGAAGCGCGCGTCGTAGTACCGGTCGAGGAAATCGAGGCGCGTGAACTGCGACGTGAACCCGGTGCACCCCGGGCACTGCCACTCGTTGCCGTCGGACCACATGTGGTTGTAGACGATGAGCTGCGAGCGTCCGTCGAAGATGTCGGCGAGCCGCACCGGCCCGTCGGCGCCCTCGAGCGTGTACTCCGGCATCCGCACCATCGGCAGTCGACGGCGCTGTGCGGCGATCGCATCGAGCTCGCGTGTGGCGGCTTTCTCGCGCACACGCAGCGCGTCGAGCTCGCGCTGCCACGTGTCGGCGTCGACGACGGGCGGAAGGGGCGTCTGGGCGGTGCTCACGGGTGACCTCCGGATGCTGGGGCGACGGTGCATCCAGTGTGCGCGCGGTCACCGACAGCGTCAACGGGGGTCTGGGGTCACCGGGTCGGTATCGGACGCCGCGGCGTCGACCGGTGCCGCCTCGGCGGGGTTGCGGCGGATGCCGATCCACGACACCACTCCGCCGAGCACCAGGAGCGAGGCCGTGACCAGGGCGGCGTTGTGGAACCCGCCGAGGTCGAGCGCCCCTCCGACGATCGTCGACAGCATCGCGACCACGAGCAGTCCGGCGACGCGCGACACCGCGTTGTTCACGGCCGAGGCGATGCCCGAGTGGCCCTCGTCGATGGCGCCGAGGATCGCGGCGGTGAGCGGCGCGACCGTCAGCGAGAGGCCGAGCCCCATCACGATCATCGCCGGGAGCACCTGCCACCAGTAGTCGAAGTCCGTGCCGACCGTGAGCAGCAGCAGCGCTCCGCCGGCCATGACGATCGGTCCGATCGTCATGAAGATGCGCGGACCCCAGCGTCCCGCCCACGCCCCGGCGCGCGAGCTGAGCAGGATCATCAGGATCGTCATGGGCAGGCTCGCCAGTCCCGCGGCGGTCGCAGGGAGCCCTGCGCCCTGCTGCAGGTAGACGCCGACCACGAAGCCGTTGAGCGAGAGGGCGGCGTACACGAAGAGCGTCGCGAGGTTGCCCCACCCGAAGTCGCGCACGCGGAACAGCCACAGGGGCATGAGCGGTGTCTCGGTGCCGCGCTGGCGCAGCAGGAACAGCGTGAAGAGCACGACCCCGATGACCGCCGGAAGCCAGATCGCCGGCGACTGCCATCCGAGGTTCGGCTGCTCGATGAGAGCGAAGACGACCGCCCCGAGCCCGACGGCGCACAGCGCGCCGCTCCACCAGTCGACCGTCACGGTGCGCTGGTGCTCCGGCAGGTGGAGGCGCGCGAGCAGGACCAGGGTGACCGCGATCGGGACGACGTTGATGAGGAAGACGAAGCGCCACGACAGGAAGTCGACGAACAGTCCGCCGAGCAGGGGCCCGACGAGCATGGCGCCCGTGGTGAAGGCCGTCCAGACGCCGATCGCCCTGGCCTGCACGTCGGCGCGCATGGTCGCTGTGATCAGGGCCAGCGAGCTCGGGACGAGGAGCGCTCCGGCCGCCCCCTGTGCCGCCCGGGCGATGATCAGCGTCAGCGGGTCGAACGACGCCGCCACCGCGATCGACGCCACCCCGAAGGCGATGAGCCCGATGCGCATGACGAGCACGCGGCCGTAGGCGTCGGACACCGACCCGGCGAGCAGGATCAGCGCGCTCAGCGTGATCAGGTAGGCGTCGACGACCCACTGCTGGGTCGTTATGCCGCCGCCGATCTCGCGGCTGATCGCGGGCAGCGCGACGTTGACGACGGTGCCGTCGAGAAAGGTGACGAAGGAGGCGAGCACCGCGATCGAGATCACGAGACGCTGCACGGGCGCGAAGGAAGCCACAGGCCGAGACTACTCCCGGCCGCAGACCTCGGGGGCGGCCCTCGTCACGGCTGAGGTGGGTGATCCCCTGCTCGAGCCGGAGCCGACGTACCGGCACGGAGGAGCGCTGCCACTCCGGGAACGCCGCCCTGTGCATACGCACGGCGCTGCCGTGCGGCCCCCGTGCCGTCGGCGCGGAGCCGGTCGAGTCGTTCGGCGACGAACTCCTCGTCGCCGAACTGCTGCAGCGCCGGCGCGCTCGCGGCCCGCATGCGATCGACCACCGCCCAGGCCGGGGACGCCTCACCCGTCGTGGGATCGACGAGGCGTGCGTCCATGCCCGAGCGCGCGGCGGTCCAGAGCGAAGCGTCGATGCCGTCGAGGCGGTCCGTCTGCAGGGAGCGATCGTCGGACAGCAGAAGAGCACGGCAGAGCACGGCGGCGAGCACGGCATCCTCCGGCTCGAGCTGCACGTCGAAGACGCGCACCTCGACGGTCGGGTAGCGTTCCGCCAGACGCACGGCCCAGGAGAGCGACGCCGTCTCGCCGATCGCGTCGAGCTCGATGAGCTGTGCGATGCGCGCGCGGTAGTCGTCCAGATCGTGGAACCGCGGCGGACACCACGACGACGGCAGGCGATGGATCAGCACGCTCCGCCAGCTCGCGAAGGAGGTGTCGAGTCCGTTCGAGAAGGGGCTGTTGCCGGTGAGGGCGAGCAGCACGGGGAGCCAGCCGCGCATGCGGTTGAGCGCGCGCACGCGCTCCTCGTCGTCGACGATCTCGACGTGCACGTGCAGACCGTTCACCTCGTGGTCGCGGCTGAGGTGCCCGAGCCGGAACGCGACGTCGTCGTAATGGGGGGAGGGCGAGATGATCGACGTGCGCGTCGTGGCGAACGGATGCCCGGTGGGGGCGGCGATCGCCTGATGGTCCTGCGCGTATCGACCCACCAGGCCGCGGAGATGGCGTACCTGGGATGCGGCCTCGGCGCGGGTGCGCATCGGTTCGGTCGCGGTCTCCAGCTGCGAGGTCAGGTACTCCGCGGTGACGCGGCCGCCGGTGGGAAGCCGTGCGATGTGCTCGCGGGTTCCGTCGGCCATCGCCAAGGGGACGAGGGCGTCCTCGTCGAGAAGGAGGAACTCCTCCTCGATGCCGAATCGCGCCATCTCGTGCTCAGTGATTCCGGAGAGCGGAGATCAGATCCGACTTCCGCTTCTTGCTGTAGCCGGTCAGACCGATCTCCTTGGCCCGCTTCTTCAGCTCGGGGACGGTCCAGTCCTCGTAGTCGCCCGACTCTCCGCCGCGGCGTCCGACCGCCTTGCGTCCATCGCGTGCGGCGGCGTTCGAGATGCGGGCCGCCTTCTCCTTGGAGGCGCCGTCGTCGCGGAGCTCCTCGTACAGTTCCGGATCCTTCAGCGAGTTGTTGCGTCGTCCTGGCATGATCCGTGTCTCCTCCCGATGGCACCTGAGAGGTGCCTGAGTCAACCCCCTGATGGGGAAAGTCGTACGTGGCTACGTTGGATGGCTGTAGACGGGTGCACTGTGCCCCGACGAAAGGAAATCTGATGAACATTCTCTTGATCATCGTCATCGTCGTCGCTGTGATCCTCGCGATCACCGGCGGACTTGTGCAGTCGCTTCAGTTCCTGCTCTGGGTCGGACTGGTCCTGCTGGCCATCGCCGTGATCGCCTGGTTGATCCGGGCGATCAGCGGGAGCCGACGGGCCTGACCCCAGCAAGTGAGGCCCGCCCGTCGGCGGGCCTCACTTGTCGAAGGCGTTCTTGGCGGCGTCCTTGACGTTCTCGCCGGCCTGCTTCACGTCGGCCTTGGCCTGATCGGCCTTGCCCTCGGCTTCGAGGCGCTCGTTGTCGGTGACCTTCCCGACGCCTTCCTTGACCTTGCCGCCTGCCTTCTCGGCGGCGTTCTTGATGTCATCTGCGGCACTCATGTGGTGCTCCTCTCCTCGGCGGATCGTTTGCACTCTCACCCTCGCAAATGGTCTCGGTCCGGGCCAAGGGATTGACAATCGGAGGATGCCGTGTCATCGGTGCCTACCCGTCGACGCGGGCGCGACGAAGGACTAGCCTGGCGCCAGGCGGGTGTCCTGCCCGCGGACCTCGATGAAGGAAGCGGTGTGCGATGGACTCGATGATGATGGGCGCCATGTCGAAGAACATGGAGTCGATGACCGACGACATGGCGATGATGGACATGTCGGTGATGCAGGCGTGCATGGACGCGTGCTCCGCGTGCGAGCAGGCCTGTACCGTCTGCTCGACGCAGCTGATGGACTGCGCGCCGGCCTGCATGAACTGCGCCGACATGTGCAACACGATGATGCGCTCGATGATGCGGATGCAGGGGATGAACCCGGCGTCGATGATGACGATGCTCAACGCCTGCATCGCGATGTGCCAGCTGTGCATGGACGAGTGCATGCGGCACGCCGACCACAGCGAGGTCTGCAAGATGTGCGCTCAGGCCTGCCAGGCCTGCATGGATGCCTGCATGGCCATGAAGGACATGATGATGGCGAGCGCCTGAGCCCTTCGTCAGGCTCAGGAACCAGCAGGATCAGGCGGCGGCGACGTTGAACTGCGTGCGGCCGACGGCGAGCACGCCGTAGCGGGCATGCAGGGCCACCGGCGTGCCCGGGGCCGCCTCCAGCGCTGCGCCCGAGCCGTTCCACAGCGCGTGCGCCGCGCCGTCGAGGCTGCGCACGACGAGGTCGCCGGATGCGGCATCCGCCGACTCCACGATGCCGTCGACCCAGTCGGCCGGCGTGGCCGACGCGATGCGCGCCTGGATCAGGTGCAGTGCGTGGCCGGGCGCGAACGAGGAGCACCGGTCGCCGTGCTGGCACATGCACGCCGCACGCTCACGCACCGGGAGGGGCGAAAGGCGGTTCAGCGGCGTGGACACGGTGGTCTCCTTCAGGATCGGGCGTTTCGGAAAGCGTAGGTCGGCATCCCGCAGGGCGATAGGCGCACCGACACGGAGTGAAACAAACAGGTGTAAGCTCGCCGGGTGCTGTTTTCGATGAGCGCCCTTGCGGCGCAGAACGGAGCCGCAGGCGCTCTCCGCGCCGCGGACAGAGGCTGAGGACCAGCCGGAGGCGGAACCCCCGCCCCCGGTGCTGCGTCGCACCCGGCATCCCCCGCCGGGAAACCTCATCTCCTATCGACTCGCCCTGAGCGGCGACCACTCCGAAAGCACTCTTCTCATGCGTCCCATCGACGAGCGCGCCATCCGCGCCTCCTTCATCAACGCCTCACGCAAAGAGGTCTCCGTCATCACCCTGCCCGCCGACTTCGCCGAGCTCGACTTCGACAAGCTCGACTACCTCGGCTGGACCGATCCGAAGCTGCCGCGCCGCGCGTACGTCGTGGCCTGGATCGACGACGCCCCGGTCGGCGTCGTCCTGCAGCGCGCCGAGCAGCGCGTCCTCTCCCGGGCGCAGTGCTCGTGGTGCGAGGACGTGACTCTCCGCAACGACGTGCAGCTGTTCGTCGCCCGCAAGGCGGGCGCCGCCGGTCGCAAGGGCGACACGGTCGGCAACCTCGCCTGCGCGGAGTTCGGCTGCTCGCGCAATGTGCGCATCCTGCCCCCGCTGGCGTACCAGGGCTACGATCGCGAGCTCGCCCGCGAGATGCGCATCCTGCGCCTGCAGGAGCACATCACCGGATTCCTGCAGGCGGTCGCCGGGTAGGTCTGGTGGCGGTGCCGCTCGCACGCGGCATCCGCTCTCCGGGCGCACCATCCGCTCGCCCCGGGGAGGCATTCTGCGCTTCGGAGGGCCGATTCGCCCGAACCGGCCCTCCGAAGTGCGGATCTCCTCCGAAACGAGCACCGTCGTCCCGGATTCAGACGACCTCGAACGTCGTCACGGTCTCCTCGTCATCGCAGGCACTGCCGACCCAGAGGCGGAACCGCCCCGGTTCCACCCTGCGGATGCCGTCGGTGCCGGTGAAGGCGAGGCGTTCGACGGGCACGTCGAACGTCACGCGCTTCTCGGCGCCGGCGGCGAGGGCGATCCGCTGGAAGCCGATCAGCTGCGCCACCGGACGAGTGACGCTCGCGATCTCGTCGTGCGCGTAGAGCTGCACGACATCGACCCCGTCCCGGTCGCCCGTGTTGCGCACCAGCACCGACGCCCGCACGACGGCGTCGGCGAGAGACACGGTGAGCTCCTCGTGCGCGAAGGTCGTGTAGCCGAGCCCGAAGCCGAATGGCCGGGCGGGAGTCGGGTCGGCGCTGGTGACGTCGGCCCGGCCACCCAGCACCGGATGCAGGTACGAGTACGGCTGCGCTCCGGCCGAGCGCGGCATCGACACCGGCAGTCGTCCCGAGGGGGAGACCCGACCGCTGAGCAGGTGGGCCAGCGCGGGGCCGCCTTCCTCGCCGGGGAAGAACGTCTGCAGGACGGCCGCCGGGCGCCGCGCGGGTTCCACGGACGCGGCGGTCGACGACGGCGCCGCGGAGTTCACCGCGCCGAGCCCGACCATCGCCCCGACCGCTCCGGCACGCGGAGGCAGCGCCCAGTCCAGGGCGTACGGGCGGCCGGTCATCGCGATGAGGATCACGGGTGTGCCTGTCGCGACGACCGCCTTGACGAGTTCGCGCTGGATGCCGGGGAGTTCGAGGCTCTCGACGTCGTTCCCCTCGCCGACGGTTCCACGGCCGAACAGTCCGGCGCGGTCGCCGACCACGACGATCGCGATGTCCGCCGCCTCGGCATCCGCCACGGCGGCCGCGATGCCGCTGCGGTCCGCGCTCTCCACATCGGTTCCGACAGCGTGCGTGATCTCGGCATCCGGGAACTCCGCGCGCAGCGCGTCGAGAACCGTCGGCAGCGTGATCCCGGCGGGCACCTCGGGGTGATGCGCGAGCACGTGATTGACGAACGAATAGCAGCCCATGAGCGCCTCGGAGCTGTCGGCGTTCGGCCCGATCACGGCCACTCGCGCGCCGGGTGACGAGGAGAGGGGCAGGATGCCGTCGTTGCTCAGCAGCACGACCGACTCCTCGGCGAGCCGCTGCGCGAGCGCGCGGTGCGCGGGGGAGTCCAGATCGACGGATGCCGGTGGCGCCGAGAAGTCCGCATCCAGCAGTCCGAGCTCCTCCTTCTGCGACAGCACCCGGGCGACGGCGCGATCGAGCACCGCCTCGGGCAGCCGGCCGTCGCGCACCTGCTCCGCGAGCGTCGTGTAGGCATCGGGTGACGGCAGCTCCACATCGATCCCGGCGGTGAGCGCGAGGCGCGCGGCATCCGCGGAATCCGCCGCGACCCTGTGCATGCTGCGCAGGAAGTCCACGGCGAAGTAGTCCGACACGACGACGCCGTCGAAGCCCCAGCGCTCCCGCAGCACGCCGGTGAGATACCGCGGGTCGGCGCCCACGGGCACCCCGTCGATGTCGGTGTACGAGTTCATCACGCTGCGAGCCCCGCCCTCCCGCAGGGCCATCTCGAACGGAGGCAGCAGCACGTCTTCGATCTCTCGCGGTCCGGCGTGCACGGGGGCGTGGTTGCGTCCGGCGCGCGAGGCGGAGTACCCGACGAAGTGCTTCAGCGTCGCGTGCACGCCGGCGGACTGCAGGCCCTTCACGTACGCGGTGCCGATCGTGCCGACGACCAGCGGATCCTCGGCGATGCACTCGTCGACCCGGCCCCACCGCGGGTCGCGGATCACGTCGAGCACCGGAGCGAGACCCTGGTGGATGCCGAGCGCCCGCATCGATTCTCCGATCGCGGCGCCCACCTCCTCGACGAGGTCCGGGTCGAAGGACGCGCCCCAGGCGAGCGGGGTCGGGAACGTCGCCGCCTTCCACGCCGCGAGGCCGGTCAGGCACTCCTCGTGCACGATCGCCGGGATGCCGAGGCGCGTCTCGCGCTGCAGCCGCGCCTGCTCGGCCCAGAGCCACTGCGCCCGCTCGACCGGATCGACCGGGTGGGTGCCGTAGACGCGGGTCAGGTGGCCGATGCCGTCGGCGCTCGCCTCCTCGTAGCGCGTCGAGCTCTTCTTCTCCCCGGCGAGCGGGGCGACGACCTCGTCGCCCTGATCGACCCAGAAGCCCACGAGTTGAGCCTGCTTCTCCTCGAGCGTCATCTGCTCGAGCAGCGCCTCCACACGGGGTGAGAGGCGAGGGAGGGTGGTCTGCTGCAGCACGGTGGTCTCTTTCATCGTCGTGGATCCTGCCGTCGGGCGCACGGCGGTCATCCCTTCACCGCGCCGGTCAGTCCGCCGACGATGCGCCGCTCGAAGACGCTGAAGAAGATGAGCGCGGGGATCATCGACAGCGACGTGAACGCCAGCACCTTCGCCGTGTCGACCGAGTACTGCGACGCGAAGGACTGCACCCCGAGGGGGAGGGTGAACGCGGACGCGTCGTTGAGGATGAACAGCGGGAGCAGGTAGCCGTTCCAGCTGCCGATGAAGGCCAGGATGCCGGTGGTGATCACCCCCGGCAGCGACAGCGGCAGCACCATCCGCCAGAAGAACCCGAGGCGGCTGCATCCGTCGATGAACGCGGCCTCCTGGATCTCGTCGGGGATGGCCCGCAGGAACGGCACGAGGATGATGATCGTCGTCGGCAGCGCGAACGCGATCTGCGGGAGGATCACGCCGCCGAGGGAGTTCATGAGCCCGAGGCTGCGCACCACGATGTAGAGCGGGGTGATCGCGACCGTCAGCGGGAACATGAGCCCCGCCGCGAAGAACGCGTACAGCACGCCGCGTCCGGCGAACCGGTAGCGGGCCAGCACGTACGCCGCCATCAGCCCGAGGGCGACGACGCCGAGCGTCGTCGTGAGCGCGACGATGAGCGAGTTGAGCACCTGCCGCCAGAAGATGCCGCCGGTGAGCACATCGAGATAGTTCGACAGCACCCAGGGCTGCGGCAGCCCGGACGGGTCGGTCGTGATCTGCGCGTTGGTGCGGAATCCGCCGACGATGATGTACGCGATCGGTGCGAGCATGAGCCCCACCGCGATCAGCGCGACGAAGTACACCGCGGGGTTCGCCCAGGGGAGCCGTGGTCGCGCGGCCTTCCGGCCGTCGAACCGCTGCGTGACGAGGGTGGAGGTGGCGGTCATCGCTTCTTCCTGTTCCTGCCGGTGCCGGTGAGGGCGCCGTCCGTGTCGCGCTTGAGGACCGCCCGCTGGTAGATGAGGGCGACCACGAGCGAGATCACGAAGAGCACGACGGCGACGGCGTTGCCATAGCCGAAGTTCCCGGCGTTGCGGCCCTCCGAGACCATGTACGTCGCCATGGTCGAGGTGCCGGCGGTGGAGGCGATGTACTGCCCCCAGATGATGTAGACGAGATCGAACAGCTGCAGCGATCCGATGATCGACAGGAAGGCCCAGATCCGCAGCGTCGGGGCGAGCAGCGGCAGGGTGATCCGCCACTGGATCTGCCAGTAGGAGGCGCCGTCGATGGCGGCTGCCTCGTGCAGCTCCTCGGGAATGCCCTGCAGCCCCGCGAGGAAGAGGATGACGGCGAAGCCGACGTACTTCCACGTGATGATCGCCATCAGGGTCCAGATCGCGATGCCGGGATCGGACAGCCAGTCGTTCGCCAGGAATCCCAGCCCCATGTTGGTCAGCAGCGCGTTGAGGGCGCCGCTGGTCTGCAGCATCAGGCTCCAGCCCGTGCCCACGACCACCTCGGAGATCACGTACGGCACGAAGATCAGCACGCGGATCAGCGACTGCCCCCGCATCCGCCGATTCAGCAGCAGGGCCAGCAGGATCGCGACGGGCCCCTGCAGCACGAGCGACATCACGAGGATGACGCCGTTGTGCGCGAGGGCGTCGACGAACAGCGGGTCCTGCAGGATCGTGAGGTAGTTCCGCAGACCGACGAACTCCGTCGGCGGACCGTATCCCTGCCAGCTGAAGAAGCCGTAGTACGCGGCCATCAGCACGGGGAAGATGACGAAGGCGAGGAAGACGAGGAGGGCGGGCCCGGCCAGAAGGATCACTTCCAGCCGGGCGCGCACCTCACGCCTTCGCTGCGGCATCCTCGACAGCCTTGACGATGTCCTCCGGCGTCCCCTGACCCGACAGCATCGTGACGACGGCGACGTTCAGCGCATTGCCGACGTTCTGCCCGTAGACCGTGTCGAGCCACTGGGTGGCGTAGGGCGCCGCGTTGTACGCCTCGAGGATGTCCTTGAGGTAGGGCTCGGTCACGGCCTCCTGCGCCACGGTGTTGACCGGCGGGGCGTTGAAGGCCTTGTAGTAGGCCGTCTGCACCTCGGACGTGCCGAGGTAGTTCAGGAAGTCGACGCACGCGTCAGGCGCATCCACCGAGCAGGAGTAGCCGTCGACGCCGCCCATCATCGACCCGGGCTCGCCTTCGCCACCCTCGACCTCGGGGAACGGGAACCAGGAGAGGTCCGGGAGAGGCTTCTGGTCGGGCGTGAGGGAGCCGATGACGCCCGGGTCCCAGGCGCCCATGAGCTCCATCGCGGCCTGCTTGTTCGCGATGAGCCCGGCCGAGCTCGCGGCGCCCTGCTGGGCGGTCGTCGTCAGGAAGCCGTCGTTGAAGGGCTCGGTGGCGGCGAAGTCCTGGAGGTCCTCACCGGCGCGCACCCAGCACTCGTCGTCGAAGCTCATCTCGTCGGCCGCCTTCGCGAGGGTGTCCGAGCTGCACTCGCGCAGCGCGAACCAGTAGTACCAGTGGGCTGCGGGCCAGGCGTCCTTCGCGCCGAGCGCGACCGGATCGATGCCGGCGGCCTTGAGGGCCTCGGTGGCCGACTCCAGCTCGTCGATCGTGGTCGGGTTCTCGGTGATGCCGGCCTGATCGAAGAGATCCTGGCTGTAGAACAGTCCACCGGGGAGCACGGCGACGGGCATCGCGTAGATCTTGTCGTCGAGGCTGTTCGCCGAGTACGCGGCATCCGGGATCTCGTCGGCGGCAGGTCCGTCGATCGCGTCCGTGAGGTCCTTGAGCTGACCGGCCTTGACCATCGCGGCCATCTTGCCGCCGCCGCGCTGCAGGAAGATGTCGGGGGCGTCGCCGGAGTTGAGAGCGGTCTGCAGCTTGCCGTCGAGGTCTTCGTTCTGGATGGACTGGATCTCGATCGTGACGCCGGGGTTCGCCTTCTCGAAGTCGGCGACCGTGGCCTCCCAGAACTCGACGCCAGGACCGGTCGTCGAGTTGTGCCAGAGGGTCATGCTGGCGCCGTCACCGCCGGAGCCGCCGGTATCGCCTGCTGTACAGCCCGAGAGTGCGAGTGCTCCGACGGCGAGTAGCGCCGCGGAGGCGAGGGGGAGCCTTCTGCTGATCATGTGATTGTTCTCCTCATCGAGTTGCGCACCGCGTCACTGCGGAGCGCCCCGCGGCGGCTCGGGTGAGACCGCGGTGGATGCAGTCTTCTTCGCTCGAGAGCCGACGTCAAACGTTTTCGAAAACAGTTTCCATGGGAGCCCTGCGGGGGTCTACGCTGGCGAGTCATGAGCGGGAGAACGACGATCCACGATGTCGCGAAGGCGGCGGGGGTGTCGGTGTCGACCGTCTCCAAGGCGGTGAACGGACGCTACGGCATCGCGGATGCCACGGTGCAGCGCGTGCTCGACACGGTGCGCGAGCTCGGCTACGAGTCGAGCCTCGTCGCCAGCAGCATGCGCGCGCGTCGCACCGGAGTCATCGGCGTGCTCCTGGCGGACTTCGAGCCGTTCAGCGCCGAGATCCTCAAGGGCGTCGGCACCGCCGTGCACGACACCGCGTTCGACCTGCTGGCCTACAGCGGCTCGCATCACGGTGCCGGAGACGGGTGGGAGCGGCGCTCACTGAGTCGCCTCTCCGGCACGCTGATCGACGCCGCCATCATGGTCACGCCGACGGTCGTGAGCGCGTCGACCGAGATCCCGGTGGTCGCGATCGATCCGCACACCGGGCGGGCCGACCTCCCGACCGTCGAATCCGACAGCTTCGGCGGGGCGCTCACGGCGACGCGGCACCTGATCGAGCTCGGACACCGCCGGATCGGATTCCTCGCGGGTCGACCGGACCTGCGTTCGGCCGGTCTGCGCGATGCCGGCTATCGGCGTGCCCTGTCGGATGCCGGCATCCCGATCGATCCCGCCCTGGTCGGCGTGGGGCGGTACGAGCTGCAGGCGACCCGCGAATCGGCGCGGCTGCTCCTGGCTGGCGACTCCCGCCCGACGGCCGTGTTCGCCGCGAACGACCTGTCCGCGATCGCGGTCATCGAGGTCGCGCGCGAGATGGGGCTGCGGGTGCCGGAGGATCTGTCCGTGATCGGCTTCGACGACGTGCCGGAGGCGTCGCGTCGGGCTCTGCCTCTGACCACGATCCAGCAGCCGATGCGACGCCTCGGCCAGGTCGCGGCCGACATGGTGTTCACGCTGCTCGAGGGGCGGGAGATCGAGCAGATGCACGTGACCCTGCCGACGAGGCTCGTCGTCAGGGCGACGACGGCGCCTCCCGCCGAGTGAGCGCCCTCACATGCTCCCACGCGGGCTCGGCGAGCGCCGCCGAGAGCCGTGCGAACTCATCGAAGCTGCGGCGGCCGGGCCAGTCGGCGGGCAGCATCGACGGCGGCAGCCCCGGGTCGGTGTAGGGCAGCACGCGCCAGCTGTCGATCAGGCGCACGTAGGCGGCGAACGGCTCGGTGGGGAGACCGGTCAGCGACTCCTGGAAGGCCAGGTGCTCGGTGCGGAGCGCCGCCAGGTCCCACCACTGCGCGGCCGCCTCGACCAGCGAACCCGGCGGCACGGGAGCCGACGCCCGGAAGAGCGTGGCCCAGCGCCGTGCATCGAGGTCGTCGAGGATCTCGAGCACCTCGTCCTGCAGATGCCCGGGGCAGATCCACAGGGCCGGTGAGACGATGCCCGCGCCGATCCACTGCAGTCGACGACGCAGCTGATGACGGGTGCGGCGCTCGCTCTCCGGGATCGAGAACGAGACGAGGCACCAGTCGTCGGCATCCGTCATCTCGCGCATCTCGAAGATGCGGCGGTCGCCGCGCTCCAGCATTCCGACGGCATCCGGGGCGAGCCGGTAGCCGATCGCCTCGGTTCGCTCGGCGAGCAGCAGCCCCTTCTGCTTGAGACGGGTGACGCCGGTCCGCGCCTGCGCGGGAGGGATGCCGAGGTCGCCGGCCAGCGCGACCAGGTCGGCGGTCGAGATCCAGCCGCCGAGCGGCCGGAGGTAGACGCCGATCAGCGTGCGCAGCAGCGACGCGGTGCTGCCGGGCCGGGCATCGATGTCGTCGAGCACGGCCCTGGTCCCCGGGCTCGTCGAAGGGTCAGCGGCCATGGGGCTCCAGGGCATCCCGCACGGCGAGGATGCCCGTGATCGTCTCGACGTGCGAGGTGCTCAGCGGGGACAGGCCGAGGCGGATGCCGTCGGGGAAGCGGAAGTCCGGGATGACGCCATCCGCCCACAGCCGCTGCGTGACCTCGCGGAAGTCGGGGTGCCCGATCGTGACGTGGCCGCCGCGGAGCTCCGGGTCGCGGGGGGTCAGCAGGCGCACGCCGAGCGGGGCGAGCACCTCGTCGCAGGCGCGCACGGCGAGCTCGGTGAGCGACGTGGACTTCGCCCGGACCGCCTCGACGGTGGACTCCTCGATCAGGTCGAGCATCCCCTGCATCGCGAGCATCGAGGTCACGGGCGGCGTGCCGCTGAGAAGCTGGCGGATGTCGCCGGCCGGCTGGTACTCCGGACCCATCGCGAAGATGTCCGCGGCGCTCCACCAGCCCTGGATCGGCTGGCGGAGCACGCCCTGCAGGTCGCGACGGAGGTAGGCGAACGCGGGGGAGCCGGGGCCGCCGTTGAGGTACTTGTAGGTGCAGCCGACCGCGATGTCGACGCCCCACGCGTCGAGCTGCATCGGGATCACGCCGGCGGAGTGGCAGAGGTCCCACATCATCAGGGCGCCGACCTCGTGCACGGCTGCGGTGATCCCCGGCATATCGGCGAGAGCACCGGAGCGGTAGTCGACATGGCTCAGCGAGACCAGAGCGGTGCGTTCCGACACGACCGCCTCGACGTCGGCGATCGTCACGCCGCGCACGGGATCGGGTTCGAGCCAGCGCAGGGTCACACCTGCTTCGGCGGCGACGCCCTCGGCGAGGAACCGGTCGGTCGGGAAGTTGCCCGCTTCCATCACGAGCTCGGTTCGCTCTTCGTCGGTGGCGCCCAGGGCCGCCCGCAGGAGCTTGTAGATGAGCACGCTCGTCGAGTCGGCGACGACGGTCTGCCCGGCGGCCGCGCCGAGGGCGACGCGGCCGATCCGGTCGCCGAGCTCCATCGGCAGCGCCATCCACTGCTCGTCCCACGAGCGGATGAGCCGTGTGCCCCAGTCCTCGCGCACGAACGCCGCGAGCTTCTCCGGCATGTCGCGCAGCGGGCGGCCGAGCGAGTTGCCGTCGAGATAGGCCGTGACGCCCGGCGCGTCGAGGAACGCGTCCAGGTGCGCGCCGAGCGGGTCGGCTGCATCGAGGGCGCGGGCTTCGTCGAGCAGGCGGGTGTCGAGGGGGTCGGTCATGTCACACCTTCAGATCGTCGGGGGTGAGGTGGCGGGCGCGGAGCGGATCGGCGTCGCCGGGAAGGAGGAAGAGGGCGGATGCCGGATCGCGCGGATCGGTCGGCGCGAGCGCGCGCAGCAGATCGAGGCCGTCGATGCCGGCCTCGCGGAGGGCGGCGATCTCGCGCGGGTTCAGGCCGACCGGCGTCGGGCCGTTGCCCATGTCGGTGCCGTACCGAACCGTGCCGCCGACGGCGTGGAAGCGGCGGACGTTGTCGACCACGGTGCGGTACTCGTCGCCGTCGTGGATCGCGAGCGTCGAGATCCAGGAGACGGTTGCCGCCTGTGCGACGAGCTCGTCGTCGTCGAGGAGCTCGCTGAACGGGGCGTGCGCGAGGGCGTGCGCGCCGAGCCGAGCCGCGCGCTGCGCCTCGCCGGCTCCCTGCGCGTGCACGACGACGAGGAGGTCGTGTTCCGCGGCGCGCTCGATGATCGTGCGGAGGAGGTCGTCGTCGAACACCGGCCCCGCGTCCGTGTTGCTCGCGACCTTGATGCGGGAGGCTCCGGCATCCGCCATCTCGGCGACGGCCGCCGCAGCGTCGTCGGCGTTCGCGATCTCGCGGAAGGAGCCGCTCGGCGCCCAGTCGCGGTCGGACGGGTACCCGCCCGGTGGGGTGAGGAAGGCCCCGGCGAACTCGATCGCGGTCGCGGCGGAACGTCCCGACTCCGCGCGGAGCACGTCGACGTCTCCGCCGAGGTCGACCACGCGGCCGAGCACCGAGTCCGCGAGCAGCGCGTGGTCGACGAGCTGCAGGTGCACGTGGTGATCGGTGAAGCCACCGGTGATGACGCCGTCGAGCCGGGGGAGCGCGGCGGGAACGGGCTCCTCGCGCAGCAGCATCCGTCCGTCCGTGTCGGCCTCGACGACGCCCTCGTGCCAGCCGTCGCCGTCGAAGTACGTGACGGCGAACATCAGCCGCCGATCTCGGTGCGCACGGTGTACAGCTCGGGGAAGAACGTGAGGTCGAGCGCGCGCTGCAGGAAGCCGACGCCGCTGGATCCGCCGGTGCCCACCTTCATGCCGATCGTGCGGGCGACGGTCTTCAGGTGACGGAACCGCCAGAACTGGAAGTTGTCCTCGAGGTCGACGAGGTCTTCGCACGCTTCGTAGAGGTCCCAGTTCTCCTGGTGGTTCTGGTAGATCTCGCGGATCGCCGGCACGAGCTCAGGCGTCTCGCGGTACGGCTGGCGCACGTCGCGCTCGAGGATCGACGCCGGAACGGGCAGCCCGCGTCGAGACGCGTAGCGCAGGAACTCGTCGTAGAGCGTCGGCTTCTCCCACTCGGCCGTCAGCAGCGCGAGGTTGGCGGGGTGATCGCGGAAGACCTGCAGCATCTTCTCGTTCTTGTTGCCGAGGGCGAACTCGACCGCTCGGTACTGCACGGACTGGAAGCCCGACGAGTTGCCGAGCGATCCGCGGAACTGCGCGTACTCGGTCGGCGTGAGAGTGGCGAGGATGCCCCACTGCTGGGTCATCACGTCCTGGATCTTCTTCACCCGGGCGACCCGCTTCAGTGCTTCGCGCAGGTCGTCGCTGGCGAGCAGCTGCCGGGCGGAGGACAGCTCGTGCAGCAGTTGCTTGAGCCAGAGCTCGGTCGTCTGGTGCTGGATGATGAAGAGCATCTCGTCGTGATGCTCGGGGTCGCTGACCGGATGCTGCGCCGTGAGCAGCTGGTCGAGCGCGAGGTATGACCCGTAGGTCATCTTTCCGGTCAGGTCCGTGACGATGCCGGACTCCAGGCTGCGCTCGTTCTCAGGGCTCATCCCTCAAATGTATCAGGAACGTGGCGAGCGTCACTGTAGTGAAATGCCCCTCCGACGCGCCGTCGACAACTGGACCGTACCAATTGTTTCGAGTGAGTTACATTTTGGAAGCGAATCGTCTCGATCTGCCATAGTCGGTGCAGCACTGGACCGTACCACTTGGAGGAAAGATGCGTAGGACCCGAGTACTCGCGCTGGGCGCGATGGCCCTGTCAGCGGCGCTGCTGATGGGATGTTCGACCGGGGGGAGCGGTTCCGGCGGCTCCGACGGATCCGGCGAGGGCACCGTGAAGCTCGTCGCCTGGCCCGGCCCCGAGGGCGACGCGATGGCGAAGGTCGTCGACGCCTACAACGCGGGCCAGGGCAAGGAGGACGGCGTCGAGGTCGAGGTGACGCTGCTGTCCCGGCAGGACACGTTCTCCAAGGAGACCGCGCTCATGGCGTCGAAGTCGTCCGACATGGACATCTACTGGACAGCCTCGTACAACGTCGGACAGTTCGCCCCGTCGCTGGAGCCGCTCACCGACATCGACACGTCCGCATACTTCCCGGTCGCCGCCGAGGGGCTCACCTACGAGGACGAGCTCTACGCACTCCCGCTCGACGTGAGCAACCACTTTCTGCTGTATCGCAAGGACCTCATCGACGCTCTGCTCGCCGACCCCGCCGCGCAAGCCGAGTACGAAGAGATCAGCGAGACCGTTCTGGGCGAGGCCCGTGCGCCGAAAGACCCGAGCGAGTGGGACCTGGATGACTTCAAGGTCGCCGCGGCGTACTTCTCACAGAGCGCGAACCCCGACTCTCCCACGGAATACGGGACGATCCTGCAGGCGAAGAACCTGCTCTACAACACCATGATCTGGAACGACGTGCTGTGGGGATACGGCGGAAACTGGGAAGAGGACGGCAAAGCCGCCCTGACGAGCGATGCCGCCAAGAAGGCGGTGCAGCTCTACGCCGACATCTACGAGAACGAGTGGACCTCGCCCGACAGTGCGCAGGCGGAGTTCCCCGAGACCCAGGCTGCGCTGCAGTCGGGTGACACGGCCTTCGCCATCCAGTGGTCGGCAGCCTTCGCCGCGCTCAACGACCCGGAGCAATCGCCCGATGTCGCCGGCAAGATCGCCATCGCCCCCGTTCCCGGCGGGCAGACGCACGTTCACGCGCTCGCCGTCTCGCTGAACAAGTACAGCGAGAACAAGGATGCCGCGAAGAAGTTCCTCTCGTTCCTCGCCACGACCGACGCGATGACGCAGTACGCAGAGGCCGGCGGCATCCCCGCGATGCCCGAGGTGCTCGAGGCGAAGGCCGACATCAACCCCGCCTTCGCCCAGGTGTCCGACAGCATCTCGGAGTACGGCTTCTCCGAGCCGGTCTTCCCGCAGACCTTCCGGGCCTACAGCAAGCTGGCCGAGGATCTGAGCGGAGCGTGGGTCGGTCAGACCGACGTCGATGAGGCGCTGGAGACCGCGAACGCCAACCTGCAGGAGCTGCTGGACCGATAGGACCTCCGGGGCGGGCCGCGCGGTCCGCCCCGGAGCAGCACGCACATCGCCCGAAAGACCGGATGGACGCCATGCCCCACACCGTCGAACGCGCCAAGACCATCGCTGTGGAAAGACGCAGACGCACGCTCGCAGCGACCGTCCTCGGCCTTCCCCTGATCCTCTTCGCGGCCGTCTTCGTCCTCTACCCGCTCGTCTCGGGAGCCCTCACCGCATTCCAGAGCAGCACCCTCCTCGACCAGTCGAACGAGCTCAACGGCATCGACAACTTCGTGTCGCTGTTCCGCAGCGACGGCTTCGCCAAGGCGGCCGGTTTCACGGTCGGCTTCGCCGCGGTCGTCGTCGCCCTCGAGATGGTCCTCGGCTTCGCCCTCGCTCTTGTGATGAACCGTGCATTCCCCGGCAAGAAGCTCTTCTTCACCCTGCTGCTGCTTCCCATCATGATCGCGCCGGCTCTGCTCGGTGTGATGTTCCGCCTCCTGCTGAACGGCGACATCGGAGCGCTGCCGACACTGCTGGAGAGCATCGGCATGAGCGTGTCGCTCTTCTCGCCCGACTCGGTGATCCCGCTGCTGGTGGTGCTCGACGTTCTCCAGTGGACGCCGTTCACCTTCCTGATCATCTACGCCGGGCTCCAGTCCCTGCCCAAAGAGCTGCTCGAGGCTTCGGCGATGGACGGTGCAGGGTACTTCCGGTCACTGTTCTCCGTCGTCGTGCCGGTGCTCAAGCCCGTGCTCTTCGCCGCGTTCTTCCTGCGGGCGATCGACGCCATCCGCACCTTCGACGTGATCTACGTGCTCACGGCGGGCGGTCCGGGAACGACGACCACCACGCTGAGCATCTACATCTACAAGACCGCGTTCGAGGCGGGCGACTTCGGCAAGGCGGCCGCCGCCGCGCTGGTCGTGCTGCTCTGCCTGATCCCCTTCGTGCCGTTCATCGTGAGACGGATCTCCTCGACCGGAATGGAGGCCAAGCGATGAGCGTCTCGAATGCCCGTCCCGCGGCAGCGACCGCCCCCGCCCGCAGCATCCGGAAGCCCACGGCATCCGGCCGGAAGTGGCTGTTCACCGTGCTCGTCGGCGTCGTGGCGCTGGTCGTGAACGTGCCGCTCCTGAACGCGGCACTGGTCAGCTTCAAACCCGACGGCGAGATCGCGAAGAACCCGCTGGCGCCGCCGGCATCCCCCACTCTCGATCACTACGCGAACGTGCTCTACGCCTCGGGGTACGACTTCCCCCGCTTCTTCCTGAACTCGGCGCTGATCGCGATCGGCACGGTCGTCCTCGTCCTGGTCATCGCGATCCCCGCGACCTACGCGATCGTGCGGTTGGGTTTCGGCGGCAGGTGGATCATCAGCAGTGCATCCGGACTCCGCCTGCTTCCCGCGATCTTCTTCGTCGTCCCGTTCTTCATCCTGTTCTCGACGCTGGGGCTGCAGGACACGATCCAGGGTCTCATCGCCGCGAACACGTTCCTCAACCTGCCGCTCGCGATCATCCTGCTGTCGTCCGCCCTCGGAGACATCCCGCAGGAGATCGAGGAGGCGGCCGCGGTCGACGGCGCGAGCATCTACCGCACGCTGGCTTCGATCGTGCTTCCGCTCCTCGCGCCCACGGTGGTCGCGGTCGCCGTTCTCGTGTTCATCTTCAGCTGGAACGACTACCTCTTCGCGCTGGTGCTGTCGACGTCGAACGCCACCCCGGTGACGCTGGGAGCGGCGAACTTCATCACGAGCACCGGCATCCGCTGGGGAGACATCTCCGCCGCGTCGGTGCTGTCGACGCTGCCGCCGCTGCTCTTCGCCGTGTTCGCCCAGCGATACCTTGTGAGTGGCCTGTCATCCGGCGCGGTCAAGGGATGACGCGGTCAGGTCGGGAAGGACACCCTCATGGCGCATAAGTACGAAGAGGTCGCAGCCGGCATCCGAGAATCGATCGCCCAGTCGATGAAGCCGCACGATGCGCTGCCCTCCGAGCGCGAGCTCATGGCGATGCACGACGTGAGCCGGATGACCGTGCGCAAGGCGATCGCGACCCTCGTCGAGGAGGGGCGCGTGTACAACGTGCACGGATCGGGCACCTATGTGGGGTCCGCCGACATCTTCTCCAAGACGCCGAAGCTGACCTCGTTCACCGAGGACATGATCAGTCGCGGCGCCGTCCCGTCGTCGCGCGTGCTGGAGCTCGCCCGCGTCGAGGCACCCGAGAGCGTCGCCGTCGCACTCGGGCTCGCGTCGTCCGAGGAGACAACGCACATCCGGCGCCTGCGCCTCGCCGACGACGTGCCGATCGCGATCGAGGACGTCTATGTTCCGAGACTGGTGCTCGACCTCGAGTCTCTGAATCTCGGCGCTTCGCTGTACGAGCAGCTCCGTCTCGCCGGGCACGAGGTGTTCCGCGCCGAGCAGGAGATCAAGGCGATCACCCTGTCGACGCAGGAGAGCCAGCTGCTGGAGGTCGCTTCGGGAGAAGCGGCTCTCTCCGTGACCCGGGTCAGTTCGTCGCGCCGTGGGCACCTGATCGAGTTCGCGCGCACGATCTATCGCGCCGACCGCTACACGTTCCAGCTCGCCGTGACGCGGGACGAAAAATGACCCCAGCGCCCGCCGGCCACTCTCTCATCCACGCCCTGCGCGGCGGTCTCATCGTCTCGTGTCAGGCGTATCCCGGAGAGCCTCTGCGCCACCCCGAGTCGATCGCGCGCATCGCACAGTCCGCCATCATGGGCGGGGCCGTCGCGATCCGAGCACAGGGCATCGACGACATCCGCGCGATCGCCGGCAGCGTGACGGTCCCGCAGATCGGCCTGTGGAAAGCGGGCTCGGACGGCGTCTTCATCACCCCGACGCTGGACCATGCTCTCGCTGTGGCGGATGCCGGCGCCGACATCGTCGCGATCGACGGCACCCGCAGAGAGCGTCCGGACGGGCGGACGCTCGCGGAGACGATCCGGCTCCTCCAGGACCGCACGGGGCGGCCGGTCATGGCCGATGCCGGGAGCGTGGACGACGCGCTCGCCGCAGAGGATGCCGGTGCCGACATCGTCGGAACCACGCTCGCGGGCTACACGGGGGAACGCGCCCGTTCCGCCGGGCCCGACCTCGAGCTCGTCCACCTTCTCGCCGGCCGCCTTTCCGTGCCGGTGTTCGCCGAAGGGCGCATCCGCACTCCCGCCGAGGCTCGCGATGCTCTGGATGCGGGCGCGTACTCGGTCGTCGTCGGCACCGCGATCACCCATCCGGCCTCGATCACCTCGTGGTTCGTCGATGCCCTGACGGCGAGACCGCGCGTTCTCGCCGAGACCTCCCCGTTCGAGTAGGCGGTGGCCGGGACCTCGGCGAAAACCGGGGTGCTCGGCGACGGGCAGGGGTGAGCTATGGGTGCCCTTGCTCGACGGAGGGGCGCTCGGTGGATACCGTCGGCATATGGGCGACAGCATCGATGCGCAGACCTTCACGCGCCAGGACCGCACGCAGTTCCGCGCCAAGACCGAGCAGTGCCTCGACGCCCTGGCCTCCATGCTGGCGGACGGGCGGTTCTCCGACGTGGACGCCCCCGACTCGCAGCTCGGCCTGGAGATCGAGCTGAACCTCGTCGATGATCAGGGTGCACCGGCCCGCGGCAATGAGGCGGTGCTCGACGCGATCGCCTCTCCGGCCTTCCAGACCGAGCTCGCACGCTTCAACGTCGAGGTCAACGTGGCGCCCCGGCCGATCGGACGCGGTCATCTCCGAGAGCTCGAGGACGTCTTGCGTCGCGCGCTCGAGATCGCCGACGGTCGGGCGCGATCGGCCGGCAGCGGCCTGGCCATGATCGGGATGCTTCCGACTCTTGACGAGACGCATTTCACGCAGCGCTGGTTCTCGGCCGATCCCCGGTACAGCCTTCTGGGACAGCAGATCCTCTCCGCGCGGGGCGAAGACATCGAGCTGCAGCTCGACGGGGTCGCTCTGGGGGAGGACCGGCCGGTCGAGCGGCTCGCCATGGTCTGCGACACCATCCTGCCCGAGGCCGCGTGCACCTCCGTGCAACTGCATCTGCAGGTCGCGCCCGGGTCGTTCGCCGCGTACTGGAACGCGGCGCAGGCGATCGCCGGCGTGCAGGTGGCTCTGGCGGCGAACTCCCCGTTCTTCGCCGGCAAGGCGCTCTGGCACGAGACGCGGATCCCGATGTTCCAGCAGGCCACCGACACCCGCCCGCAGGAGCTCAAGAACCAGGGGGTGCGTCCCCGAGTGTGGTTCGGCGAGCGCTGGGTGACGTCGATCTTCGACCTGTTCGAGGAGAACTCGCGATACTTCCCTGCGCTGCTGCCGGTGACCTCCGACGAGGATCCGTTTGAAGCGCTCGCCGAGGGGCGTGCGCCCGAACTCGCCGAGCTGCGCATGCACAACGGCACCGTCTACCGCTGGAATCGTCCGATCTACGATGCCGCCGACGGCACCGCGCATCTGCGCCTCGAGAACCGGGTGCTGCCGGCGGGACCGAGCGTCGTCGACGTGGTGGCGGATGCCGCGTTCTACTACGGCCTCGTACGCACTCTGGCGGAGGCCGACCGTCCGATCTGGACGCAGATGACCTTCGATGCGGCGGCGGAGAATCTGCAGGCCGCCGCGAAGGACGGCATCGACTCACGGCTGTACTGGCCGGAGATCGGCTGGATCAGCCCGAGCGAGCTGGTGCTGCGACGGTTGCTGCCCGCGGCGGCCGAAGGGTTGGATGCGTACGGCGTCGACCCCGAGGTGCGCGATCGGTACCTCGGCATCATCGAGCAGCGGTGCCTCACCCGCCGCAACGGCGCCGTCTGGCAGCGGGAGAACGTGGCGGCCCGCGAGCGCTCCGGCGCGTCACGCACCGACGCGCTGCACGGCATGCTCGCCGACTACCTCGAGCGGATGCAGGCCGGCGAGCCCGTGCACACCTGGACGCACTGACGCTCGACCGCCCACCGGACTCTAGAGCGCGGGCGTGCGCGGAGGCGGGGTCCGGCGGGTGCCGGGAGCCCCGGTCGCCTCGAACGCCGCCGCGAGCCGCAGGAGCCGCGTGTCGTCGTAGGCGCGACCGGCGAAAGTCAGTCCGATCGGCATCCCGATGTCGGCCATCAGCCCCATCGGCACGGTGACCGTCGGGATGCCGAGGTGCCGAACCGCGAGATTGCCGTTCGCGATCCAGGTGCCGTTGCGCCAGCCGAGATCGGCGGATGCCCTGTTCACGTCCATGTCGGACGGGCCCACGTCGGCGACGGCAGGGAACACGACGGCGTCGAGTGCCTGCTCGTCCATCCAGACCTCGAGGTCGAGGCGACGCGTCTCCTCCAGACCGCGCAGCCCGTCGGCGAGCTCCGGCATATCGGTGAAGTCCGCTCCCGGATGCGCGCGCACCCAGTCCGGGTAGTCGGCGATGTCGTCTTCGAAGCCCGTGTACCGGTCGGGGAGCGCGCCCTCCGGATGCGGGAAGATCCTGGCGCCGTCGACGTCGGCGAGGGTCGCCAAGGCCGGGTCGCCGTTCGCCTGCAGGAAGTCCTCCCAGCTACAGGCGGAGAGGTCGACGATCTCCCGGCGCAGGTACTCGGGTGACACGAGACCGCGGGTCGCGAGCGTCGGCGCGCCCGGCCGGTCGCCCTCGTAGTTGGACACCACGGGGAAGTCGACCTCGACGACGGTCGCACCGGCGGCCTCGAGGTCTCGTCGCGCCGCCTCCCACCGCTCGAGCACGGATGCCCGCGTCTCGATGCGCTGCCCGGTCGGTCCACCGATCCCCGGGGCGACGGCGGTACCGGCATCCGGGTCGGCGTTGATGTACATCCGCGGGATGCCGATGCGGATGCCGTCGAGCGAGGCCCCGTCGGCCACCTCGCGATACGACGGCGGACGCACGGCGGATGCCGTCGGCAGCGCCACCCACGGCTGCGCACGCCAGAAGTCGCCCCGGGTCTCGGCGTCGTCGGCGACGATCACGTCGAGCACCTCCAGCAGATCGGCCATGGTGCGGGCGTGCGGCACGACGACGTCCATCGTGGGGACGAGCGGCCAGTTGCCGCGGGTCGAGATCACACCGCGCGACGGCGTGTAGGCGCAGAGGGCGTTGTTGGTCGCCGGTCCCCGGCCGCTCGACCAGGTCTCCTCGCCCAGCCCGAAGGCGGCGAAGCTCGCGGCGGTCGCGGTACCCGATCCGTTGGACGATCCCGAGGCGAACGGCGCCGTGAGGAAGTCGGCGTTGTACGGGCTCTCTGCGCGCCCGTAGACGCCGCGCTGCATGCCGCCGTTGGCCATGGGCGGCATATTGGTCAGCCCGAGGCAGATCGCCCCGGCCGCCCGCAGACGCTCGATCGTGAACGCGTCGCGCTGGGCGACCAGGTCCGCGAACGCCGGGCTGCCCGCCGCGGCGGTGAGCCCCGCCACGAGGTAGCTGTCCTTCGCCGTGTACGGGATGCCGTCGAGCGGACCGCGCGTCTCGCCGCGTGCACGCCGGGCGTCGGATGCCGCGGCCTCGTCACGCGCCTCCGGGTTCGCGACCACGACCGCGTTGAGAGCGGTCGCCGTGTCGGGTCCGTCATACGCGGCGATGCGGGCGAGGTAGGCGTCGACGAGCTCGACCGCCGTGGTCGCGCCTGTCTCGAGCGCGTGGCGCAGGTCGGCGATCGTGGCTTCGGTGACGTCGATCATGCGTGCACACCCCCGAGAGTGGGCTGCTGCTGGGTGATGCAGTGGATGCCGCCGCCGCGATCGAACAGGGGGCGTGCGTCGACGGTGACGACACGGCGTCCGGGGTAGACATCGGCGAGGATCTCCCGCGCCGCGGCATCCGCCTTCTCATCACCGAAGCCGCAGGCCACGACGCCGTCGTTGGTGACGAGGTGGTTGACGTAGCTCCAGTCGACGAAGCCGTGGTCGTCGCGCAGGGTGGCGGGTGCCGGCAGGTCGACGATCTCGAAGCGGCGGCCCGCGGCATCCGTCTGCTGCTCGAGATGCGCCCGAAGGTCGCGGGTGACGGCGTGGTCGGGGTGATCGGGGTCCTGCTGGTCGTGCAGCAGCAGGCGTCCGGGCGAGACGATCGTGGCGACGATGTCGACGTGGCCGTTGGTGCCGAACTCGTCGTAGTCGCGGGTGAGGCCGCGGGGGAGCCAGACGGCCTTCGTCGCGCCGATCGTCCGCAGCATCTCGGCCTCGACGCGCGCCTTGTCGGCGAACGGGTTGCGTCGCGGGTCGAGCTGCACGGTCTCGGTGAGCAGCACCGTGCCCTCGCCGTCGACGTGGATGCCGCCGCCCTCGTTGACGAGCACCGAGCTGACGAGTTCCGCCTCGACGGCGCCCGCGACGATGCGGGCGTGTCGGGCCGCCTTGTCCCAGGATGCCCAGTCGGGGGCTCCCCATCCGTTGAAGATCCAGTCGACGGCGCCGAGCACGCCAGGACGCTCGTCGTCGACGACGAAGGTCGGGCCGGAGTCGCGCATCCAGAACTCGTCGACCGGAGCCTCGATGAGCTCGATGCCGCCGTGGAGCATGCGCCGTGCCCGGGTGATCTCGCTCGGGTCGACGAGCATCGAGACGGGCTCGAACTCGGCGACCGCGTTCGCGACGGCGCTCCAGGTGGCATAACCGCTCTCGCGCTCGGCGTCGGTCTCTCCGAGCGTCTGGCCCTCGGCGGGGAACGCCATCCAGGTGCGGTCGTGGGGTGCGGTCTCGGCGGGCATGCGCCAGCTCATCGTGATCTCCTCGTTTCGTGGTCGATTCGACAGCCTCGATGCTGTTGAACACGCGATCAACAGGTGCTACGGTAGCCCTCGATGAACACGACGTCAAGAGCACCCGCAGCGCGGCGGCTGCCTCCCGAAGAGCGCGAACGGACGATCCTCGACGGCGCCGTCGCCCTCGCCCGGGAGAGCGGCCTCGACACCCTCACCGTGCGCGCGATCGCGAGCCGTGTCGGCGTGACGCCCGCGCTCGTGGCCCACTACCGTCCGGTCATGGATGCGTTCGTGGCCGAGGTGTTCGGCACGATCGTGGCGAACGAGCGCGATGAGGTGATCGCCGCGTTCTCGCCCGCGGGCGGCCTGCGCGCGAGCCTGCAGACGCTGGTCGAGACTCTGCTCGACGACTCCCGCGACGACGTCGCCCTCATCTGGGTGCAGGCCTGGTCGCAGGGCGTGCGCAACGAGCCGCTCGGGGAGCGCGTGCGTTCCGAGATGGACCTGTGGCAGATCAGGCTCGAAGAGGTCATCGCCGCGGCCGCGGCAGCCGACCCCGACGACTCCGCCGATCCGGCCTTCGCCGCCTGGATGCTGCTCGCCATGGTCGATGGCATGAGCGCGCACTCCCTCGTGAAGTGGGCTCCCCGCGACCGCGCCGATCTCGCCCGTCGCACGGTCGCCGCCGTGCTCGACCGCCCTTCCGCCACCCCGTCCGGCTCCGCCGCCTCGTCCGGCTCCGCCGCCCCGACCAGTGAGGACCGCTCATGAGCGCCGACCGCATGCACGCCGCATCGCCCGAATCGACCGCGATCGTCGACGCCGTGCTCGACTACTCCCGCCGGCGGATGCTGGCCACCGACGTGCCGCTCGACAAGCCGCAGACCCCGGCCGAGCTCAACCGCCTCATCGGCGCGACCATCACCGATTCGGGTCTCGGAGCATCGCGCGCCCTGAGCCTGTTCGAGCACGTGCTCGCTCCCGCCTGCCTCACGACGAGTCATCCGCTGTACCTGTCGTTCATCCCGACGGCGCCCACCATGGCGGCCATCGCGTTCGACCTCGTCGTCTCGGCATCCGGCCTGTACGGCGGCAGCTGGCTGGAAGGCGCGGGCGCCGTGCACGCCGAGAACGAGGTGCTGTCGTTCCTGGCGAAGGAGTTCGGGCTGCCCGACAACGCCGGCGGCGTGTTCGTGCAGGGCGGCACGATCGGCAACCTCTCGGCGCTGGTCGCCGCCCGCGAGGCCGCCAAGGCCCGCCTGATCGCGGCCGGCAAGGAACTGCCGACGCGCTGGAAGATCGTCTGCAGCGTCGAGGCGCACTCCTCGAACAAGTCGGCCGCGAAGGTCATGGACGCCGACGTGCTGCTCGTGCCCGCGGGCGACGACGGGGTGCTGCGGGCGGATGCCGTGCGCGAAGCGCTCGCCGAGCACGGCGACGAGATCTGCGCGGTCGTGGCGACCGGCGGCTCGACGAACTTCGGCATCGTCGACGACATCAAGGGGATCGCGGCGCTGAAGGACGAGTTCGACTTCTGGCTGCACATCGACGGCGCCTACGGCCTCACCGCGATGCTCGCGCCCGAGGCGCGGACGATCTTTGCGGGCGTCGAGCGCGCCGACTCGGTGATCGTCGACCCGCACAAGTGGCTGTTCGCGCCGTTCGACTGCTGCGCCCTGATCTACCGCGATCCCGACGCCGGACGTCGGGCGCACACGCAGCACGCGGAGTACCTCGACATCCTCACCGACGTCGACGAGTTCAGCCCCTCGGACTACTCGATCCAGCTCACCCGTCGCCCACGAGGCCTGCCGATGTGGTTCTCGCTCGCGACGTACGGCGTGAACGCGTACCGCGATGCCGTCAGCAGCACTCTGGCTCTGACGCAGCGGATCGCCGGAGAGATCGCGCGACGCCCCGAGCTGCGCCTGGTGCGCGATCCGCAGCTGTCGGTCGTCGTGTTCGAGCGCGAAGGCTGGGAGCGCGCGGACTACGACCGCTGGTCGGCGACGCTGCTCGACACGCAGCACGCCTTCGTGGTGCCGAGTTCGCACCAGGGGCGCCCCAACACGCGCTTCGCGATCCTCAACCCGCTCACGACCTTCGACGACCTGGTCGGCATCCTCGACACGATGAAGTAGGCGCGCGCGTCTTCATGCCGAGCGCCCCCCTTGTGGTCGAGCGGCCCCCTTATGAAGGCTCTCAAAGGGGCGGGTCGGCTACAGAGGGGCCGTTCGGCAGGGTGAGGGATGCCGTCAGCGCGAGGTGTGCGCGTCGAGGAAGTCGATCGTCTTCTGCAGAGCGGTCTGCGCGTCGGGCAGGTCCAGGTGGAACTGGTACTCGTGGGGCAGCGCCGGTTCGTGCGGGGCCGGCCAGAACTGGGGGGTCACGTCGACGCCGAGCTCCTCGAGCCGCTGTGCCATCGGGATCGACTGCAGCTAGGTGAGTCCGTCGCCGTTGCCGCCCGAGATGTACGTCGGGGGGAAGTCCTTCGTCACCCAGTCGATGGTCGACATGGTCGCTCCGGTCGAGTCCTCGGCCCAGGTCTTCGTGCCGGAGTAGGCCCACATCGCCGACTTGAAGCCCCAGCCGGCGATGCCGTCGAGCTGAGCGAGGGCTCCGAGGTCGTACACGCCGCAGTTGAGCACCGTCGCGACGAGCTGGTCGGCCTTGATCGTGGGTTCGATGCCCATGATGTCGGCGTAGTCCGGGCTCGTGATGAGCGTCGCCATCTGGCTGGCGAGCTGCCCGCCGGCCGAGTCTCCGGCGAGCACGATCTGCGAGGCGTCGACGCCGAGATCTTCGGCGTGCTCGTCGATGTAGGCGAGCGCCGCGTTGAGCTGGTTCACTGCGAGGGGATACACGCCCTCCGGGCCGATGGTGTAGTTCACCCCGATGGTCGTGTAGCCCTCGGCGGCGAGGATGCGCAGGTACGGGTCGACGTTCTCCTTCACGCCTGAGATCCAGGCGCCGCCGTGGATCCAGACGACGGTCGGCAGCGGCCCGTCGGCGGATGCCGGGCGGAACACGTCCATCGTGGTGTCGGCGCCGGCGTCGCCGTAGGAGACGTCGAGCTGCTCGGTGAGCTTCGTGTCGGGGACGTGCTTGTCCATCTCAGCGGCGGTCTCGTCACCGCCCTTGGTGAACACGGCGCGGATGATCATCGCCGACGGCCAGGGGGTGATCGAGCCGACGATCGCCACGACGGCGACGACGGCCACGATGATGCCGAGCGCGACCTTCGTGCGGTGCCACGGCCGCCGGACCTTCGTCGGGCGATCGGACTGTTCGGCGTGCGCGCCTGTGCTCATCGGAACCCCTCCCTGCGCATCAGTGTGCCAGTATTCCGGTTCTCGCATGCGCGATGGGAGTGCGGCTCTACCGTGTCGTCAGGCCGTGAGCCCGGCGATGAGGCGGCGCAGCCCGTAGTCGAAGGCGCGGTCGACGTCGCCGCCGAGGCGGAAGGCGCCGGAGAGCTCCATCTGCAGGAACCCCGTCGCCCAGGCGGTGAAGAGGCGGGCGGCATCGAGGGCCTCGTCGTCGCCGACCAGGGCGGCGGAGGCCCGGATGAGCGGCGCGGCCGAGCGCTGCAGGGCGGCGTGCGGCGCCGCGGCGCTGAACATGAGCCGGAAGGCCTCGGGCTGCTGCTGGGCGAAGGACCGATAGGCCTCTGCGATGTCGGTGAGGTCGGCATCCGCGGCGTCGAGGCGCGCGGTGAGCTCGTCGATGATCGATTCGGCGATGGCCGAGAGCAGGGCGTCGCGATCGCGCACGCGCTTGTAGAGCGACGGGGCCCGCACGCCGACGCGCGTGGCGACGGCCTGCATCGTGACGCTCGAGGGCCCCGAGGAATCGAGGATCTCACGGCCTGCGGCGATGATCTGCTCGAGAGAGGTCCGTTCGGGTGTCGGCATGACATCTCCTTGATAGCTATTGACAGTAGCCATCATAGCTACGTATCGTAGCCATCGCAATCATCTCCGAAGGGAACCGCCATGAAGCTCGCCCCGCACCTGCACCGACTCGGCAACGACATCGTCGCCTCGTACCTCATCGACCTTCCGGAGGGGATCACGCTGATCGACGCGGGGCTCCCCGGACACTGGAACGACCTGCAGCGCGAACTCGCCGAGATCGGGCGGCCGCTGTCCGACATCCGCGGGCTCGTGCTCACGCACGGCGACGGCGACCACATCGGGTTCGCCGAGCGTCTCCGCCGCGAGGCCGGTGTTCCCGTGTTCATCCACGCGGCCGATGCCCACCGCGTGCGCACGGGGGAGAAGCCGAAGACGGCGATGGGGCCCGCCAGGCTCGGGCCGACGCTGGGCTTCTTCGCCTACGGCATCCGCAAGAACGCCCTGCGCACGCACCACGTGAGCGAGGTCGTCGAGGTCGGCGACGGCGACGTGCTCGATCTGCCCGGCGCCCCGGTCGTGATCGGGATGCCGGGGCACTCGCCGGGAAGCATCGCGGTGCACGTGCCGGTCGCGGATGCCGTGTTCGTGGGTGATGCTCTCACGACGAGGCACGTGCTCACCGGAAAGGTAGGCGCACAGCCGGCCCCGTTCACCGACGAGCCCGCGGACGCTCTGGCGTCGCTCGATCGGCTCGCGGGGGTCTCGGCCTCCTGGGTCCTGCCCGGTCACGGCGCTCCCTACCGCGGGACGCCGGCCGACGTCGCCGCCGAGGTCCGCGCGGCGGTCTGATACGTCGGGCCGCGCGCGTGCCTGCCTGCTCGACAGGCGACGAATCGCGGAGTGCCTGACGGATCACGGAGCCGGGCGTGGGGATTCCTCCGCGAAACGTCGCCTCTTCCGCGAAACGTCGGCCCGAACGCCTCAGCGCGCGGCGAGCACGGATGCCGTGTCACTCACCGTGATCTGGGGCGGGTAGAGCCCCATCACCTGGATCGCCGCCGCGTGGTTCTCGGCCGTCGACCCGGCGCAGGCATCGGCGGCGACGGTCACGTGGGCTCCGGCATCCGCCGCGGCGAGGGCCGTCGAGATCACGCAGCAGTCCGTCGAGACCCCGGCCAGCACGACGTGCGCGCCGCGCCCCACGAGAGCCTCCAGTTCCGGACCCCACTTCCCGAACGTGGGCAGATCGAGCGTCGGATGCGGCGACAGCCCGACGGCTTCGGGAACGAGGTCGTACAGCGGATCGGTCGGCGGCTGGTCGGCGAACGGCCAGGCGGCGAAGTACGCGCCCCACGAGGTGGAGCGGTCGGCCGTCGGCATCCATCGGGTCACGATCACGCGCTCTCCGAACGACTCGGACAGGGACCGGATGCGGGGCATCGCCTCGGCGAAGAACGGCGAGCCCCAGGCCGAGTCGGGCGAGGCGAAGATCGTCTGCGGGTCGATCACGACCAGCCAGGACCGGTTCCTGTCGTCGCTGCGCTCCTCGCTCAACGACCGATCTCTTCCTGCCGTCGGATCTTCGCCGCCCGGGCGAAGTACGTCACGAGGAACGACAGCACCAGGGCGAAGAACACCCCGAGGTTGGCGTAGGCCCAGTCGCCGTCGCGTCCTCCGATGAGGAACAGCAGGTAGCCCTGCCAGTTGTTCCACGGCGCCGCATCCGCGAAGTTGTTGACGACGAGCCCCCACCCGATCAGCGACGTCACGACCATGGTCACGATCGAGGTCCAGTCCCAGGCGCCGTAGCGGCCGCGGCTGTCGAACAGGGCGTCCTCGTCGTAGTCCTTCTTGCGGCGCAGGATGTCGGCGATCAGGATGCCGGCCCACGACGCGAGCGGCACGCCCAGGGTGATGAGGAAGCTCTGGAACGGCCCGAGGAAGTCGGTCGCGAAGAACACCACGAAGATGGTGCCGATCGTGAGGATGACCCCGTCGATCGCGGCCGCGGACGGCCGGGGGATGCGGATGCCGAGACTCAGCAGCGTCAGCCCGGAGGAGTAGATGCCGAGCACCGCGCCCGAGACGAGTGCGAGCACGGCCGTCAGCAGGAACGGTACGAGCACCCACACCGGCAGGATCGAGGCGAGCGCGCCGATCGGGTCGGCGGCGATCGCGTTCATGAGGTCGTCGTCGGAACCGCCGAGCAGCAGGCCGAACACCACGAGGATCACCGGGGCCACCGAGCCGCCGATCGTGTTCCAGGCGACGATCGCCCCGTCGGATGCCGTGCGCTTCTGGTACCGCGACCAGTCGGCGGCGATGTTGATCCAGCCGAGTCCGAATCCCGTCATCACCATCACCAGGGCGCCGATGACCTGCCCGATGCCGCCGTCCGGGCGGGCCATGACGACCGCGAGGTCGATGCTCGGCGCCGCGAGGATGATGTACAGCACCGTCACGACGCCGGTGATCCAGGTGAGCACCGACTGCAGCTTCATGATCGTGTGATACCCGAGGACGGATGCCGCGACGATGAGCGCCGCGACGATCATCGTCGCGATGATCTTCAGCGCGATGCTGTCGCCGTCACCGCCGAGCTGCGAGATGATCGTCGCGGTCGCGAGCACGGCGAGGATCGCGAGGAACGTCTCCCAGCCGATCGACGTCAGCCACGAGATGATGCCGGGAACCTTCTGCCCATGCACGCCGAACGCGGCACGGGAGAGCACCATCGTCGGGGCGGAGCCGCGCTTGCCGGCGATCGCGATCAGCCCGCACAGCAGGAACGACACCACGATGCCGATGATCGACACGAGGGTCGCCTGCCAGAACGAGATGCCGAAGCCGAGCACGAACGATCCGTACGACATGCCGAACACCGACACGTTCGCCGCGAACCACGGCCAGAACAGGTCGCGAGGCTTCGCGTTCCGGTCGGATTCGGGGATGATCTCGATGCCCGCACGCTCGATGAGAGCCGGCTTGATGTCCGTCATGAGCAACATCTTGGCACTGCCCGGGCGTGCCGGGGCGGCAATCGAGGTCAGGCGGTGAAGAACGACTCCGCGGTGCGCGACAGGTCGTACAGGTCGGACACCCCGGCGAGCTCGCGCGCGGAGTGCATCGACAGGATCGGGATGCCGACGTCGACGGTGCGGATGCCGAGTCGGGTGGCCGTGATCGGGCCGATCGTGGAGCCGCACGGCACGGAGTTGTTCGACACGAACTCCTGCGTCGTGACCCCGACCCGCTCGCACCATTCGCGCCAGGCGGCCGTGCCGACGGCATCCGTCGCGTAGCGCTGGTTCGCGTTCAGCTTGAGGATCGGACCCGACCCGAGGACGGGCTGCACGACCGGATCGTGCTTGGCGACGTAGTTCGGGTGCACGGAGTGGCCGACGTCGCTGGAGAGGCACCATGACGACGCGTACGCCCGGCGGCGTTCCGAGGCGTCGGCGCCGAGTCCGGCGTACAGGCGCTCGAGCACGTCCTCGAGGAACGGACCGGCCGCTCCGGAACGGGATGCGGAGCCGAGCTCCTCATGGTCGAACGCGGCCAGGACGGCGATCGGGGCTTTGGTGCGCGTCCGGTCGGAGATCTCGACGAGCGCGACGACCCCGGCGTGCACCGAGGCGAGGTCGTCGAGGCGCCCGGCGGCGAAGAACGCGTCATCCTTGCCGAACACGGCGCCGCGTGCCGAGTCGGCGATCACGACGTCGTACCCGCGGATGTCGGATGCCGAGACGTCGGCCGATCCCGCGAGCTCCGCGAGGATGTCCTGCTGCGTCGGGTCGCCGAGGCCCCAGACGGGCTGCGTCTCGGTCTGCTTGTCGAGCGCGAGGCCGTTGTTCACGCCCCGGTCGAGGTGGATGGCCAACTGCGGCAGGCGCAGCAGCGGGCCGGTGTCGGCGAGCACGACGCGACCGTCCGCGAGTGCGAGGCGTCCGGCGAGACGCAGCTCGCGATCGAGCCACGAGTTCAGCAGCGGGCCGCCGTACACCTCGACCCCGGCCTGCAGCCAGCCGCGGGTGCCGGTCGTCGGCTGCGGCTTGAGCTTGAAGCCGGGGGAGTCGGTGTGCCCGCCGAAGATGTGCGCGGGCGTCGTCGCTCCGGCATCCGTCGGCACCACCCAGGCGATCGTCGCCCCGTCGCGCACGACCACGAAGCGGCCTCCGGCCTGCGCCGGCCACGACTCCTCCTCGTGCAGACGCGTGAACCCGGCGCCTTCGAGGCGTCGAGCGACCTCGGCCGCCGCGTGGTAGCTCGACGGCGAGGCGGCGACGAAGTCGGCGAGGTCCTCGGCGTGGGCGAGAGCGTCGGGGGTGACGGGCATGACGTGACCTTCCTGAAGACGGGCGTGATTCGAGCGTAGTCGCGCGATGACAACCCTCTGCGCGTGTCGCCGGGACGCCGTTTGCCCGGCGTTCATCTGGCGCGACTATCGTGGAGCCCGATAGCGCCTAGGGTTCCGGGGTTCGCCCGACTGGTCCGAGCGGCGCCACGGCTTGCCTCCGCAGGGGAGCCGTCATCTGACAGGACAAAAGCCCGGAGGACCCTGTTCGTCGCGCCCGCGTCGAACGGAAGGGTCTGGTCATGTCTCCTCTCGCTTTCGTCCTCGTCTTCGGAGCGGCGATCGCCCACGCCTCGTGGAACGTCATCGCCCACGGGGTCAGCCGGGCCGGATTCCCCTTCCTCTGGTGGGGAGCGGTCTCCAGCACCGTCGTCTGGATCGGGGCGGTGCCGTTCACCGGCGGCCTCGGCGCCGACGATCTCGGCTCCTTCGCCCTCGGGGTCGCCGTCTCCGCGACGCTTCACGTCGGGTACATGGTCGTGCTGCAGCGGGGCTATCGGGAGGGGAGTCTCTCCACGGTGTACGCGACAGCCCGGGGGACGGGGCCCTTCCTCTCGGTGATCGTGGCGGTGCTGCTGCTGGGGGAGAGGCCGTCGGTGGTGGCCCTGATCGGCGTCGCGGCGGTGATCGCCGGGGTCGTGGCGATCGGACTCGTCGACCGCGGGAGGGGAGCGAAGACCGGGCGTATCGACCCGGGTCTGCTGTTCGGCCTGCTCACCGGCGTCGCGATCGCGATCTACACGATCTGGGACGCGCACGCGGTGCGCACCTGGAACCTCTCGCCGGTCGCCTTCATGGTCGGAACGACGCTGCTGCAGGTGCCGTTCTACTCGTTCGCCGTGCGGCGGCGCTGGGACGCCGTCTGGGCGCTCGGGCGCCTGCACTGGCGCCGGATCCTCGTCTTCGGCATCCTGTCGCCGCTGTCGTACATCCTCGTGCTGACCGCCATCCAGATCGCCCCTGTGGCGCTCGTGGCGCCGCTGCGCGAGGTCAGCGTGGTGCTCGTGAGTCTCTTCGGCGTCATCGTGCTGCGGGAGTCGCGACCCTGGTGGCGGATCGGGGCCTCGCTGGTGGTCGTGCTCGGGATCGTGCTGCTCGCGCTGTGAGCGTCAGCGGAAGTTCACGAGCCCCGCGTGCGCGGCGGCGACGAGGATCTGCACGCGGTCGCGCAGGTGCCACTTCGACATCATGCGTCCGAGGTGCGCCTTCACGGTGCCTTCGGAGACGATGAGAGCCTTGGCGATCTCGGCGTTCGACATGCCCTTCGCCAGGCACTGGAGCACCTCCGCCTCGCGATCGGTGAGGGGCTCGAGAGCCGTTGCATCACCCGTCACGGGCTCGGAGTCGCGCACATGCTTGATGAGCATCGACGCGATCCGCGGCGACAGCGAGCTCTGACCGCTGTGCACCTCGCGCACTCCGATCACGATCTCCTCCGCGCTGGAGTCCTTCAGCAGATACCCTGATGCGCCGGCGCTCAGCATCGGCAGAACCGTGTCCCGGCCGTCGAGTGTCGTGACCGCGAGAACCCGTACATGCGGCCATCGCTCGACGATGACTCCCGTCGCCTCGATCCCGTTCATCTCGGGCATCTGCACGTCCATCATGACCACGTCGGGCTGTTCGCTCTCGACCATCGCGATGCCTTCGACACCGTCCTCCGCCTGGCCGATGACCTTGATTTCCGGGTCACGGGAGACGAAGTGCGAGAGCGCCGAACGGACCAGGGGGTCGTCGTCGACGATCAGGACGCGGATGTCAGGCATGAAGGAAGCCTAACCGTGGCAACTCCTTGCCGCTCACATGTAGACCTTTGGCCAAAAAGGTCTGTCTAGAAGTCAGATGTGCTCGCTCTGCTCCGCCGAGAAGATGGGTACAGACATCGACGAACGACTAGGAAATGGAGGTGAGCGTTATGCCTTTCTGGCAGCAGGTTGGTAAGTTTTTTGGCCTCGTACGATAGATTACCTGGCGAATAGGAGATAGTGAACCATGGCCTTCGACCAGTCCGCTGGGGGATCTACGGATGCTCTCCGGTTAGGTCGGGGCGAGAAGCTCAGCAGAGTCGAGCGGATCGTCGTCCTGGTCATCGTCTCCATCACTGTCGCCCTCGACCTCATCTCCCTCATCACGACTCCGGGCGGGAATCCCCTCGGCATCCTGGTGAGCATCGCGTCGACGGCCAGTTTCGCCCTCTACCTCTGGAATCCCCTTATCGCGACATGCGCCCTCGGCGTCGTGTTCGCATCGTCCTTCTTCGTAGGAACCGAGTCTCTGGTTCTGACTGCCGCAGCCGTGGCAGCAGGGCTCGTCATGAGACTGGGGTGGACCTCTCTGGTCCTCTCCTACACCGGTGCTTTCCTGGTCGCCGCGGCGCTCGTCGCCAACGGCGACCTGGAAGCCGGGGTGAACGTCGGACTGTTCCTCATCTTCGCGGCCGTAGCAGGCGCCGTCGGCTTCGCGCTGCGGATCGCCTTCGCCCGCGGGCGACGCCTCGAGCTCGCGCTCGAGGAGAGCGCCGAGCAGGAGCGTCAAGCCGTACTCGCCGAGCGGCGGTGGATCGCCGGTGAGCTGCACGACAGCATCGCCCACCACCTCACCGTGGTGGCGCTGCACGTGCAGATGCTCGAAGACCCCTCGACAAGTGAAGACTCTCGAGAAGCGATCCGTGTCGCCGCACGAAAGGCGATGGCGGATCTCCGATTCGTGATCGAACTCGCGGATGACGGACCGCGCTCCTCCGAGATGCAGACCGGCGACCTCGCCGACGCGATCGACGAGGCCCGCGAGGAATTCGAATCCGCCGGACACGCCGTGCGCCTCGAGGGAGACCTGCGCGACGAGCGCATCCCTCGTGCCGCAGAGATCGTCCTCGCGAGGATCGTGCGGGAGTCTGCGACCAACATCCTGAAGTACGCCGGCCCCGGAGAGGTGCTGGTCAGTCTCGACCTCGACGACGACGCGGCCGCACTCACGCTGCGGAGCCCGCTCCCGACGACCCCTCGACGCGAACTGTCCTCCAGTCGCACCGGACTCGGCCGCATGGCCGAGCGAGTGATCGGCGCCAGCGGCGAGTTCAGCGCGGGCGAGGTCGACGGGCATTGGCTGGTCTCGGCCCGCCTGCCGATCGCCTGAGCGTCGGCGGGGTATAGTAAGCCGACGCTTCGCGTGAATCCTCCGCGAATGTGGACGAAAGTCCACTGAAGGTCTCGACCTTTGGCCCTACGATCTGGGCTCCCCTCCGAAATATCCTGGAGGCTCCCCAGATAAAGCGTCCCCAGCGCTGCGATCGCGAGCGCGGTCTTTCTGGCTTCTGAAACACTTGCGCGCTCGCGATCGCCTTCTGTCCTTCCGGACGACGTCTCTTCGTCGCGTCCGATGCCTGGCGCTAACCGCCCACCGCTCTCATGTAGTGGCCGTCGTTCGAGATGCCGGATGCCGCGACCGTGAAGCGCACCACTTCGCTGAGGTATCTGTCCTCCGACGCCTCGAAGATCCGGCCGTCCGCGTCGCGCGACGTGCGACTGAGGCGCAGGATCGGCGTCCCCCGCGGCACCCGCAGCAGCGCGGCATCCTGATCATCCGCCGCGACGGCGTCGATCACATGCTGCAGGCTCACGATCGGATGACCGACCGAGGCGAGGTGCTCGGTGATCGAGACCTCGTCCAGATCGACCTCGAAGAGGCGACGGCCCACGACCTCCGTGTAGGCGAGACGCTCCAGCATGGTCGGACGCCCGTCGAGCAGACGCAGGCGGACCACGCTGACGATCGTGTCGTCGGGCTCCACCCCCAGGGCCGACGCCATGTCGCCGGCGCGCCGCAGGCTCAGCTCCTGCGTCTGCGCGCCCGGGGAGACCCCGAGCTCCCGCGCCCAGCGGGTGAAGGGCACCGAGACGTCGACGGCCTGGTTCGCCTTGCGGGCGACCACACGCGCGGGTCGACCGCGGCTGGTCTCGATCAGGCCCTCACCGCGCAGCGCCGCAAGTGCGTTGCGGATCGGCCCGCGCGACGTGCGCCACTTCTCGGCGAGCTCCGCCTCAGTCGGAACGTCATCGCCGGGGCGCAGGGCGCCGCCGGCGATCTGGTCGCGGAGGTCGTCCGCGATCTGGGTGTACACAGCTTCAGCCACATAGGTACATTACTTGATCACTTCGATCGAGGTCACCCCGTTACTGCAGAGTTCATCCAAGCGAATGCCGGGTAAACGGCCGCTGAACTCTTCCAAGTTAGGTATATATCTCGACGGATCGCGTGCGAGAGTCTTCCCTGGATCACCCCTCACACCCTGAAAGGTCCTCATGAAGCTTCGCGCTCTCCCCGCCCTCGCCGGCGCGGCGATCCTCGCTATCGGTCTCGCCGCGTGTTCCGGCCCGGCCGACGCCACCTCCTCCACCCCCGGCGCCGACGAGTCGTCGGCCGGTGGCAGCTTCGCCGTCGACGAGAACACCCTCGTCTTCGGCGTCGTCCCCGACTCGGTCGACACGGAGACCAACTACCAGCCGCTGATGGACTACATCGCCGAGATCACCGGCAAGACCGTCGAGTACCACGAGTCGACCGACTACGCCGCACTCATCGAGGCCGCCGTCGCCGGCAAGGTCGACGTCGCCTCGTTCTCGGGCTTCACCTACGTCACCGCGACCAACAACGGCGCCAAGCTCACCCCGATCTCCTCCATCGTGACCGACGAGGGCCAGGAGCCGGGCTACTACTCCCAGGCGATCGTGCCCAAGGACAGCGACATCTCCAGCATCGAGGACTTCAAGGGCAAGAAGGTCTGCTTCGTCGACCCGTCGTCGACGTCGGGCTACCTCTTCCCGTCGTACAACCTGCTGAAGGCGGGCATCGACCCGAAGACCGACATCACCCCCGTGTTCGCCGGCAAGCACGACGTCAGCGTGCAGAAGACCGGTGAGGGCGCCGAGTGCGAGGTCGGGTTCGCCGAGGACTCCGAGGTCGAGAAGTCGGATGCCGTGAAGGTCATCGACGAGACGATGGTCCCGGGCGCGCCCCTGGTCTTCTCGTCGACGCTCCCCGATGACGTGTCCCAGAAGCTGATCGACGGCCTCGCGGACATCACGATCGACGACATCATCGCCGCGGGCATCGACAGCGCCGACTCCGACTCCTTCCGCAGCGTGTTCTACGCCACGAAGCCGGTCGACGACGCGTACTACGACGTCATCCGCGACATCTGCAAGGAGACCGAAGCCGAGCAGTGCCAGGGCTGATGCCCTGAGCCCGCTTCGCTCCCGTCCGTTGAGCGAGGGAGCGAAGCGAGCGAGACGAAACGCCGTCCGTGAGGACACGTTTCGTCTCGCTCCGCTCGCTCAACGACCGAGCTTCAGAGAATCACAGGAGAACCTCATGAACGCCGCATCGGATGCCCTCGTCCGCCTCACCCGCGTGACGAAGACCTTCGGGACGACCACCGCTCTCAAGGACGTGTCGCTCGAGGTCTCCCGTGGCGAGATCGTCGTGCTGCTCGGGCTCAGCGGGTCCGGCAAGTCGACGCTGCTCCGCCACCTCGACGGTCTCGAGCTCCCCACCGCGGGGTCGGTCGAGGTGCTCGGTCAGCAGGTGCCGACGCTGAAGGGCCGCCCGCTGCGGAACCTGCGCAGCCGCGTCGGCTTCATCTTCCAGCAGTTCGAGCTCGTGCCCTCGCTGACGGTGCTCGAGAACGTGCTGACCGGATCGCTCTCGGGTGTGCGCGGTCCGCGCCTCGGCCTCTGGGGCTACAGCAAGGCTTCGAAGCTCACGGCACTCGAGCACCTCGACCGCGTCGGCCTGCTCGACCGGGCGTACCAGCGCAGCGATACCCTCTCCGGCGGGCAGCAGCAGCGCGTCGCGATCGCCCGGGCGCTCATGCAGAAGCCCGACATCCTGCTCGCCGACGAGCCCGTCGCCTCGCTCGACCCGGAGTCGAGCGACCAGGTCATGGCACTGATCCGCGAGATCGCCGCCGACGAGGGCCTCACGGTCGTCTGCAGCCTGCACCAGGTCGATCTCGCGATCTCGTGGGCCGACCGCATCGTCGGGCTCCGTCACGGCGAGGTCGTGCTCGACACTCCGACGACCGACCTCACCAAGGCCGAGGTCATGGAGATCTACGGCCGCGTCGCCACGACGACCGCCGAGATAGCCGCCGTGGCGATCGAGCTCGCGGATGCCGCGACGCAGGTGTCGGCATCATGACGGTTCTCGCAGGGCGCCCGTCGACCGGCTCGGGCACACGAGGCCCTCGGCCGACGGTCGCCGAGCGCGCACCGAAGCGCCCCCTCTCCCCGGAGCGCCTCGCCGCATCGCTGACCCTGCTCGCGCTGCTCGTGATCGGAATCCTCGCGGTCAACGAGGTCGGCATCTCGATCCCCGCGATGGTGCAGAGCTGGGGCAACGCCGAGAACTTCATGGCCCGGGTCGGCGGCCTGTCGTTCCCCGAGCCCGGTGACCTCGCCTGGCTGATCGCCCTCACCGTCGGGCTCGTCCTCGTCGGCACCCTCCTCGCCGCGGTGCTCTCGGTGCCGATCGCCTACCTCGCCGCCTCCAACACCACGCCGGGCAGCGGCTGGCGTGCGGCCGCCCGCTTCATCGGCGTGCTGACCCGCGCGCTCCCGGACGTCGTCCTCGCGATGGCGTTCGTGCTCATGTTCTCGCTCGGCACGCTCCCCGGCATCCTCGCCATCGGCATCCACTCGATCGGCATGATCTCGAAGATGTTCGCCGATGCGATCGAGCAGGTCGACGAAGGTCCTCGTCTCGCGATCCGCGCCGCCGGCGGTTCGAAGATGCAGGAGTTCACCTCCGGCATCCTTCCGCAGGTTCTGCCCAGCTGGGTCGCGACCGTGCTGCACCGCAACGACATCAACCTGCGCGGCAGCGTCGTGCTCGGCTACGTCGGGGTCGCCGGCCTCGGCCTCGAGATGTCGTACGCCTTCAAGGCGCTCAACTACGGCAAGGGCCTCGGCATCGCGCTGGTCATCTTCCTCCTCTGCGTGGTGATGGAGATCGTGTCGAGCCTGGTGCGCGGCGCGATGCTCGGACAGCAGAAGCAGACCCGTTCGTGGATGGACCGCCTCCTGCACCCGCGGCTGCGCGGCCGTGCCGCCGAGCCGACGACGGGCCGCGCCGCGTGGGCGGCCAGCCCCCAGACGGCCGTGCGCCGTCCCTGGACCGCACAGCGCGTGCAGCACACGATCGCCGGCATCGTCGCCGTGCTCGTCGTGGTCGGCAGCGTCGTGGTGAGCCAGATCAACTGGCTCGACTTCTTCACCTTCTGGGCGAAGCTCCCCGAGGTCGCCGCGAAGTTCTGGCCGCCGTCGTTCGGCAGCTACGACGCCACCGTCATGTTCGAGGCCATGCGCGACACCGTCGCGATCGCGCTCGCCGCGACCGTGCTGACGCTGCTGCCCTCAATCGTCCTCGGCTCGCTCGCCGCGAGCAACGTCGCACCGACCTCGGGCGCGCGCGGCGTGGCCCGGTTCCTGCTGGTCGGTATCCGCGGCATCCCCGAGCTGATCCTCGCGATCGTGCTCGTCGTGATCACGGGCCTCGGACCGCAGGCCGGCGTCATCGCGCTGGCGATCGGCGGGATCGGACTGCTCGGCAAGCTCATCGCCGACTCCTTCGAAGAGGTCGGCCGCGGACCGGAGCGCGCTCTGCGCGCGGTCGGCGCCACGCGACTGCAGACCTACGCCTCGGCGACGGTCCCGCAGGGGATGCAGGCGCTGATCGGCCACAGCTTCTACATGCTCGACACGAACATCCGCGCGGCGACGATCCTCGGCATCGTCGGCGGCGGCGGCGTCGGCTACTACCTGCTCAACGCCAGCCAGGGCTCGCGCTACGAGACCGTGACCGCGATCGTGCTGATGATCCTCGCGACCGTGCTGGTGGTCGAAGGGCTCGCGATGTGGATGAGGAAGGTGTTCCGATGACCCGCACGAACGACACGGCGGATGTGGTCGTCGCCGGCGCCGGCATCGTCGGTCTCGGCGCCGCCTATGCCGCGGCGCGCCGCGGCCTGAGCGTGATCGTCGTCGACCGCACCGACGGCCCGGGTGGGGCGACGATCCGCAACTTCGGCCACCTCTGCATCGGGGCGCAGGCCGGCGAGGCACGCCGCTACGCCGACGTCTCCCGTGAGCTCTGGCTGCGGCTCTCCCGCGACGCCGGGTTCTGGCTGCGAGAGTCCGGCACGCTGGTCGCGGCACGTCACGACGACGAGATCGCCGTGCTGGAAGCCGCCGTTCCGGGCGGCGGAATCCGGATGCTGGACGCGGACGAGCTGCTCCGCCGCGCGCCGCTCCGCCGCGACGGGATCGTCGGCGGCGCGCTCGTCGAGACCGACCTGCAGACCGACCCGCGCACCGCGGCCGACGCCATCGTGCGGCATCTGCGCCGTCTCGGCGTGCAGTTCCGCTTCCGCACCGCCGTCACCCAGCTCAGCGCGGGACGCGTCGAGACCACCAGAGGCACCATCGTCACCGGGCACACGGTCGTCGCCGTGAACCACGACCTCGACCAGCTGCTCCCCGAGATCGCCGAGCGCCGTGGCATCCAGCGCTGCGCACTCGACATGATGCGCGCGGCCGTGACGCTGCGGCATCCGCTGACGGCCCCGCTTCTCACCGGCTGGTCGCTCGTGCGCTACGGGCGGTTCTCCGAGGGGCCGGAGGCCGCCGCGCTCCGGGAGCGCCTGCACGCCGAGCGCCCCGATCTCGCGGCTCTCGACCTCAACCAGATGTACACGCAGCTGCCCGACGGCACGCTCATCATCGGCGACTCCCACGCCACCGCCGTGTCGCCGGCGCCGTTCCAGCCCGAGGCCGCCTTCGCCGCGTTCCTCGCCGAGGCCGAGGCGCTGTTCGACATGCCGGCTCCTCGGGTGCTCGAGCGCTGGCAGGGCGTCTACGCCAAGGGAAGCGAGGAGTTCCTGATCGAACGCGGCGACGAGGGTGCGCTGGTGCTCGCCGCGACGACCGGCATCGGAATGACGACGGGTCTGGGGCTCGCCGAAGAGAATCTCACCGCCGCCTTCGGGTGGACCCCTGCGATGGAAGGAACATCATGACCACGACCACTCCTCTCGAACTCCTCGTGCTCGACATGGCGGGAACGACGGTGCTCGACGACGGCGTCGTGGAGCAGGCGTTCCAGCGCGCCGCCGAGCGCACGGGCGTCGCCGACCGGATGCCGTGGGCCGAGGCCCTCGACCACGTCCGCGTCACGATGGGACAGTCCAAGATCGACGTCTTCACCCACCTCGCCGGCGGCGACGTCGCTGCCGCCGAGCGTGCCACCGCCGCCTTCGAAGGCGCCTACGCCGAGATCGTCGCAGAGCAGGGCGTCACCGAGATCCCCGGGGCCGCGGATGCCATCCAGGGACTGAAGGATGCCGGGCTCACGGTCGTGCTCACCACGGGCTTCGCTCCGGTCACCCGCGACGCCCTGATCGAGGGGCTCGGCTGGCGCGACCTCATCGACCTGGCGCTGTCGCCCGTCGACGCCGGACGTGGCCGGCCCGCGCCCGACCTCGTGCTCGCCGCCCTGCTGCGCACGCAGACCTCGTCCGTCCGGGCAGTGGCCGTCGCCGGTGACACGGTCAGCGACGTCGAGTCCGGCCGGCGTGCCGGGGCGGGCTTCGTCGCCGGCGTGCTCAGCGGCGCCCACGATCGCGCGGCCCTCGACGCAGCGGGAGCCGATGCCGTGCTCGACGACGTGACCGGGCTGCGCGACGTGCTGGCCGAGCGCGGACTGCTCCGCGTCGTCGCCGCCTCCTGAGACGGCGACACGACATGGGCACCCTGCTGATCCGTCCACCCGGCCACCGGCGCGACGTCGCCCTGCGCCCCGCGGCCACGGCGATGGTGTGGATCGGTGAAGGGCACCCGCACGAGACGATCGCGGTGCCCGGCGTCGCCCTCGCCGACGGCGACGTGCTCGTCGCGGTCGAGATGTCCACGATCTGCGGCTCCGACGTGCACACCGTGCAGGGCCGCCGATCCGCTCCCACGCCGCTGGTGCTCGGGCACGAGAGCGTGGGGCGCGTGATCGCCACCGGCGACCACGGAGCGGATGCCGTCGACGGCACACCGCTGCGGATCGGAGACCGCGTCGTGTGGTCTGTCACGATCTCCTGCGGTTCGTGCGACCGCTGCCGGCACGGGATGCCGCAGAAGTGCCGCACCCTCGGCAAATACGGTCACGACCGCGTGGGCGTGCACGGCGACCTCACGGGTGCGTTCGCGACCCACGTGCAGCTGCGGGAGGGGACCGCGATCGTCCGCGTGCCCGAGGCGCTCCCGGCATCCGTCCTCGCTCCCGCGTCGTGCGCGACGGCGACGGCGTGGGCCGCCGTGGCGCGCGCCGCACGGGACCGCGATCTCGA
>NZ_SSDJ01000144.1 GCF_004794465.1 Microbacterium sp. K24
GACGCGCTCCGCGCGTTCGCCCGCGCGGTCGAGGGCGCCGCCGAGGAGCTCGCGCAGCTGGAGGTGCGGAACTCCGGGCATCCGATCGGCTCTGCGCGCTGGGAGGCCGCGCACGTCGCCCAGGTGCTCAACTACTACTCCGCCGACCCGGAGCGCCTGTCCGGGCGGCAGATCCCGGTGGCCGGCGGGCTCGACGTGACCTTCCACGACCCGTACGGCGTGGTCGGGATCATCGTGCCGTGGAACTTCCCCATGACCATCGCCTCGTGGGCGTTCGCGCCGGCGCTCGCCGCAGGCAACGCCGTGGTGCTCAAGCCCGCCGAGCTGACCCCGCTGACGGCGATCCGACTCGGCGAGCTCGCGCGCGAAGCCGGACTCCCCGAGGGACTGTTTGAGGTCGTCACGGGCTCCGGTTCGGTCGTCGGTCAGCGTCTGGTCGAGCATCCGGACGTGCGCAAGGTCGTCTTCACCGGCTCGACCGAGGTCGGCATCGAGGTCGCGGCCGGGTGCGCCCGCGCGCTCAAGCCGGTCACCCTCGAACTCGGCGGCAAGAGCGCGAACATCGTCTTCGCCGACGCCGACCTCGAGCGGGCGGCGGCGGCCGTCCCCGGCTCGGTGTTCGACAACGCCGGTCAGGACTGCTGCGCGCGCAGCCGCCTGCTGGTGCAGCGTTCGGTGTACGACCGCTTCCTCGAACTGCTCGAACCGGCGGTGTCGGCCTGGCGGGTGGGCGATCCGGCGCGCGACGACACCGACATGGGGCCGCTGATCTCGGCCGGGCACCGCGACACCGTCGCCTCGTTCCTCGACGGCGCCGACATCGCCTTCCGCGGCACCGCACCCGAGGGGGACGGATTCTGGTTCGCTCCCGCCGTCGTGCTCGCCGACCCGGCCGATCGCATCGCGCAGCAGGAGGTGTTCGGACCGGTCGTCGCCGTGATGCCGTTCGACGACGAGGCCGATGCGATCCGCCTCGCCAACGACACGGTCTACGGTCTCGCCGGTTCCGTGTGGACCGAGAACCTGGGACGCGGGGTGCGCGTGGCCCGAGGCGTGCGCAGCGGAGTGCTGTCGGTGAACTCGCACTCCTCGGTGCGCTACGCGACGCCGTTCGGCGGCATGAAGGCCTCGGGCCTCGGGCGCGAACTCGGCCCGGACGCCGCCGAGCACTTCACCGAGACCAAGAATGTCTTCTTCGCGACCGATGACCTCTGAGCACGTCGCACCCCATCCCATCCGGAACGGAGAACCCCTATGAGCATCGATCTGACCCAGCGACTGAAGGACCGCGTCGCCATCATCACCGGCGGCGCGAGCGGCATCGGGTTCGCCACGGCCAAGCGCTTCGCGGCCGAGGGAGCGTTCGTCGTGATCGCCGACGTCGACCCCACGACAGGAGAGGCGGCGGCGGAGGAGGTGGGCGGCGCGTTCCGTCCGGTGGACGTGGCCGACCAGGCGAAGGTCGATGCGCTCTTCGACGGCGTCGCCGAGGAGTTCGGTCGCATCGACATCGCCTTCAACAACGCGGGCATCTCACCGGCCGACGACGACTCGATCGAGACCACCGAACTGCCGGCCTGGGACCGGGTGCAGGACGTGAACCTCAAGAGCGTGTACCTGTGCAGCCGCGCAGCACTGCGTCACATGGTGCCGGCGGGACGCGGCTCCATCATCAACACCGCGTCGTTCGTCGCGCTGCTGGGCTCGGCGACCTCGCAGATCAGCTACACGGCGTCGAAGGGCGGCGTGCTGGCGATGTCGCGCGAGCTGGGCGTGCAGTTCGCGCGTCAGGGAGTGCGGGTGAACGCCTTGTGCCCGGGACCGGTGAACACCCCGCTGCTGCAGGAGCTCTTCGCCAAGGATCCGGAGCGCGCGCAGCGACGCCTCGTGCACGTGCCGATGGGGCGCTTCGCGGAACCGGAGGAACTGGCGGCCGCCGTGGCCTTCCTCGCCTCCGACGACTCGTCCTTCATCACGGCGAGTGCCTTCGTCGTCGACGGCGGAATCACCAACGCCTACGTCACCCCGCTGTGAACGATCACGACGGCGACCTCATCGAGGTGCGGAAGGCGGTCTACCGGCCGCTGCGGCGCGGGAACGCCCTCGAGGACGCCGTCGCCCGTCTCGTGCAGACCATCCGCCTCGGGGTGGTCGCCCCGGGGGAGTCGCTCCCCCCGGAGCGCGAGCTCGCGGCGTCGTTCGGCGTGAGCCGCGACACCGTGCGCGAGGCCATCCGCGAGCTGGCCGACACCGGCTACCTGCTTCCTCGACGAGGTCGGTACGGGGGCACGTTCGTGGCGGATCCGCTGCCACATCCGTCGGTTCCCGGCGCCGTGACGGCGGAGAAGATCGACGATGTGCTGGGCCTCCGCCGCGTGCTGGAGTCCGGTTCCGCCCGCGCGGCGGCGAGCCGATCCCTGGATGCCGCGACCCGCGCCGACCTGTGGGCGCGGCACGAGGCCGCGCTTCCCGCGGGGCCCGACGAATACCGGCGTCTCGACACGCTGCTGCACCTGGCCATCGCCGAGGCCGCCGGCATCCCCTCGCTCGTCGCCCTCGTGGCCGAGAATCGCGCCGACGTCAACGCGTGGCTCGACACGTTCCCGCTGATGCCGCGGAACATCCAGCATTCGGGGGAGCAGCACGAGAGCATCGTCGCGGCGATCCTCGCCGGGCGCCCGGATGCGGCCGAAGCGGCGATGCGGGATCACCTCGCCGGTTCCGAGGCGCTGCTGCGCGGCTTCCTGATGTGACCCCGTCCTGGGGATCGCCCCGCGGGGTCAGGGGTCGTATCCCCAGCGGATGCCGAGGGCGCCGGGTCCGAAATCGCGACGCGTCTGATGCACCGAGGCCTGCGGTCGCAGCGGGCGGTACACCATCTCGTCCATGTCCTCCGTGCGCTCGAGCTCGTCGAGCCAGTCGGGGATCGCGTCCTCGTGGAAACGGGTCCACAGCACGAGGTCGCGGATCGGACGCACGACGAATGCCCCGGTCTCGGGCTGCGACGTGTCATCGCCATGCCCCTCCATCGTGACCTCGATCATCGTCGTCACACCGAGCGAGAGCGGCTGATCCAGCTGGAGGACGTACGCGTACACGCGCTCGCTCGCGTGCATGTGATCGCGCACCATCCGTGCACCGTGCACCGTCATCTCGGGGCGGATGAGGGGATCCTCCGCCGACAGCAGCGTGTAGGTCACGAACTCGACGGTGCTGGGCGACACGGACTGGAGGAGCGTCCGGGCCGTGCGGCGGCGGAGGTAGCCGTCGGCGTCGACGTCTCCCACGACATGCGTCGAGATCTCCCGCGTGATGTCGAGGGGTGGCGCCTCGAGGATGTGGAGGGTCTCGTTCAGCGCCTCCGTGATCTGCTCTTCGGTGAACGGGATGTGCGGGTCGTGGAGCGCACCCAGCCGCACCCTTTCCGTCACCTGAGCGAGCAGTGCACCGGTCGGCAGGTCGAGCAGCCGCTCGATATCCTCGACGGCTGCCAGCGAGGCCGCCCCCTCCGGTGCGCGCAGCCCGGACCGCCAGTAGCTCAGCGTCGCCATCGAGACGGGGTTCCCGCGATCGACCAGTCGGCGACGCAGCCACGACAGGGATACCCCGCTCGCGCGCAGCGCGGCCGCGAAGACCTGGCTGAAGGACCCGCCGTCGTCGCGCTCCGGCGTCGTCATGTCACCCTCCTCACCCGGAACCACGACCGTCAGAGATCGAAGCCCCAGTGGATCCCGAGGATACCGGGGCCGAAGTCCCGCCGCGAGAGATGGATCGAATCGAGCGGGTTCAGGGATGTCGACACGAGGCCGTCGGTCGCGGGGGACCGCTCGAACTCCTGGATCCAGTCGGGGACGGCATCCGGATGGAATCGGGTCCACAGCACCAGGTTGCGGATCGGCCGCATCACGAACGCCGCGGTCTCGTCTTCGACGAGGGGCGCGCCGGCTCTCGGCGGAGGGACCTCCATGCTGATCTCCAACATCGTCGTGGCGCCCATCGGCAGCGGTCGGTCCAGGCGCAGGACGCACGCGTAGACGTGCTCGCTCTCGTGGAGATGCCCCCGCAGCAGAGTCGCGCCGCGGAGCGTGCACCGGGGGCGACGCATGCTGTTATCGGCCGACATCATCGCGTAGGTGATCTCCTGCACGACCGGTGCGACGGCCTGGATGAGCACCTGCGCGGTGCGGCTGCTCAGCATCCCGTTCTCGTCGACCGTCGACACGATGTGTGCGCTGAGTGATCGGGTGCGCTCGATCGGCGGCGCGTCGAGGAGGCGCAGGGTCTCTTCCGCGGCCTGGGCGACCTGCGTCTCGGTGAACGGGTTCTGTGCGGGCGCGAGCGCGCCGAGTCGCGTGCGCGTGCCCACGAGATCGAGGAGCGCGCCCGGGTCGAGGCCGAGCAGCTGCTCGATGTCCTCCAGCGCGGTCAGCGACCGGAGCCCTTCCGGATGCCGCTCGCCCGACCGCCAGTAGCTGAGCGTCGCAACGGAGATGGGGTTCGCCCGATCGCGGAGCCGGCGATGCAGCCAGGAGAGCGAGACCCGACGTGCCGTGACGGCGGCCGAGAAGGCGTGCGCGAATGCCGCCGGCCGTGCGTCCCCCGTGTCGAGCATGATGTCTCCCGGGCGACACCATAACGCCGGAAACGGGGGTCCCGATGGCGCGAACCGATATGCTGGGTCGCCCTTCGGCGGCGGTCAGAGCACGGACTGCGCGCGGGTCAGGACGTCGCGCAGGATCTGTTCGATCTCGCGGAATTCGGCGGGCCCAACGGTGAGCGGGGGAGCGAGCTGGATGACGGGGTCGCCGCGGTCATCGGCGCGGCAGTAGAGCCCGGCGGCGAAGAGCGCGGGAGACAGGAACCCGCGCAGCAGCCGTTCGGACTCGGCGTCGTCGAAGGTCTCCTTGGTGCTCTTGTCCTTGACGAGCTCGATGCCGAAGAAGTACCCGTCGCCGCGGACATCCCCGACCAGGGGGAGATCGAGCAGCTTCTCGAGCTCGGCGCGGAACAGCGGAGAGTTCTCTCGCACCCTCCCATTGAGGCCCTCCTCGTCGAAGATCGCGAGGTTCTCCAGAGCCACGGCCGCCGACACGGGGTGTCCGCCGAACGTGTATCCGTGCGGGAAGGAGAGGTCGCCGTGGGAGAAGGGCTCGTAGATGCGGTCGCTGATGATCGTGGCACCGATCGGCGAGTAGCCGCTCGTCATCCCCTTCGCGCACGTGATCATGTCGGGCACGTAGCCGAGTCCCGTGCAGGCGAAGGTGTGGCCGAGTCGGCCGAAGGCGCAGATGACCTCGTCCGAGACGAGCAGCACGTCATGGCGGTCGCAGATCTCCCGCACGCGGGCGAAGTAACCGGGAGGGGGCGGGAAGCATCCGCCCGAGTTCTGCACCGGCTCCAGGAACACGGCCGCGACGGTGTCGGCCCCTTCGAAGAGGATCATCTCCTCGATGCGATCGGCCGCCCAGCGTCCGAACGCCTCGAGGTCGTCGGAGGGCGCGCCCATCTCGGCGGCACGGTAGAAGTTCGTGTTCGGCACGCGGAACCCGCCGGGTGCGACCGGCTCGAACATCGCCTTCATCGCCGGGATGCCGGTGATCGCGAGGGCTCCGTGCGGGGTGCCGTGATACGCCACCGCCCGCGAGATGACCTTGTGCTTGGTGGGCTTGCCCTGGAGCTTCCAGTAGTGCTTCGCGAGCTTCAGCGCCGTCTCGACGGCCTCGCCGCCGCCGGTGGAGAAGAAGACCCGGTTGAGATCGCCCGGCGCCTCGTCGGCGAGCTTGTCGGCCAACTCGATCGCCGCCGGATGGGCGTACGACCACAGCGGGAAGAAGGCGAGCTCGGAGGCCTGAGCGGCTGCGGCCTCGGCGAGCCGGCGTCTGCCGTGCCCGGCGTTCACGACGAAGAGCCCGGACAAACCGTCGAAGTACTCTTTGCCGGACGAGTCCCAGATACGGTGGCCGTCGCCCTTGACGATGATCGGCACGCCGGAATCGGCCATCGTGGACTGCCGCGTGAAGTGCATCCAGAGATGGTCCTTCGCCATTCTCTGCAGTTCCGTCTCCGACGGGATCGTGCGCGGCGTGCTCATCTGGTCCCCCAGTTGTAGAGCTGCTTCTGCAGCTTGGCGTAGATGAACGTCTCGGTGGAGACCACGCCCGGGATGGGGCGGATGACGTCGTTGATGAGCGCGAGCAGCTGATCGTCGTCCTCGCAGACGACCTCGGCGAGCACGTCGAACGCGCCGACCGTGATCACCACGTAGTCGATGGCCTCGACCTTCGCGATCGCCTCGGCGACGATCCGCGTGTCGCCGGACACGCGGATCCCGATCATGGCCTGACGGTGGAAGCCGAGCTGCAGGGGATCGGTCACCGCGACGATCTGCATCACGCCGGATTCGGTGAGCCTCTGCACGCGCTGACGCACGGCGGCCTCGCTCAGGCCGACGACCCGCCCGATGTCGGAGTACGAGCGGCGGCCGTCCTCCTGGAGCAACTCGATGATCGTCCTGGAGACCGCATCGAGCGAAGAGCCTTTCTTCACCGAACTCATGGTGCGATCTTCGCACTCAGGGGCTCGGTCGGCAACCGATTCCGCCGTCGATATCGAACGCGGCGCACGATATACGCAGGATCTGCGATCAGTCCGCGACCGGCCCCAACCAGAAGCTCGCGGCGGTCGCGTGGGCGGATTCGGGGTCGGACGGGTGGAAGGCGCCGGCCAGGACGTCGCGGTACAGGCGCGACAGCTCGTTGGCGGAGAAGTAGGAGCCGCCGCCTCCGACGAGCATGGCCTCGTCGACCACCTGCTTGGCCATCGTGATCGCCCGGTGCTTCACCCCCGAGAGAAGCGAGAACCAGCGGGCGCCGTTGTCGGCGCGGTCGTCGACGTCGCGGGCGAGCGCCGCGATCTGCGGCGGCAGGGCGTCGTAGGCGAGCGCCATGTCGGCGATCCGCCAGCGGATGTCGGGGTCCTGGCTGTACGCCGCACCGGTCTTCTTGGACCGGCGCTTCCCGGCGGAGAGCACGGCCAGCTCGAGGGCGCGCCGCGCGATGCCCGTGTACACCGATGCCAGCAGGATCTCGAACACCGAGAAGATGCCGAAGACGATCGGATCCGGGTTGGGGCCGGGATCGATGCGGCGCACCACGTGCGACGCATCCGCCGCCGCGCCGTTCAGTCTGGTCGTCCGGCTCTGCGTCGCGCGCATGCCGAGCGTGTCCCAGTCGTCGCCCGTCGTGACGGCATCCGTCCGTTCCACGAAGGCGAACACGAGCTTCGGAGCATCCGCGCTGGTCGTGTCGAGGCCGTGCAGACCGAGCCGCGTCCAGACCGGCGCGAGCGAGGTGAAGATCTTGGTGCCGGTGAAGGCATAGCCGCCGTCCGCATCGGGCACGGCCTCGGTGTCGCTGCCGAAGAGCACCAGGTCGTTGCCGCCCTCGCTGATGCCGAACGCGAAGACCTCGCCGGCGACGGCGCCGTCCTGCACGAACTCCAGCCCCGGAACACCGCGGTCGGAGAAGACCTTGGCGACGCCGGTCCAGACCAGGTGCATGTTGATCGCGAGTGCGGTCGCCGGCGCGGCGCCGGCGAGACGCTGCTGCAGGACCGCGGCCTCGGCGAGCGACAGCCCGGCGCCCCCGCGTTCGGTCGGCACGAGGATCGACAGATATCCCGCGGCGCGGAGCTCGTCGAGGTCCTGGTGCGGGAAGGTGTTGTCGCGATCGTGGATCGGCGCCCGCTCGCGGATCCGCTCCAGCAGATCATCGGGGAGGTACGCGGTCGGGTCGAATCCGGTCACTTCAGGGCCTCCAGCAGCTGGCGGATGGATTCCTCGGGCTTGTCGCGATGCAGCGAATGGCCCGCGCCCGCGACGACCGACATCGTGATCCGCGGGTTTGCGGCCAGCACCTCCGCGGCGAGCTCCCCGGTGAAGATGCTGTAGACCTCGGGGTCGGCGGCGACCACGTGCGTCGGCACGGCCAGACGTGCGGCGTCCGCGCGCACGTCCCACGGCTGGTTCTGCACGCTGGTCTGCTCGACGGCCCACGCACTCGCCCGCAGCACGGCGTCGACCTTCAGCTCGTGGTCCTGCGGGTGCCAGTGCGGATGCTCCTCCTGCACGACCTCGATCCTGGTGTCGGCGAACGCGCGCTCCTGGCTCCTGCGGACGATCGAGGCGTCGCGCCCGCTCACGTGGATCGCCGGATCGATCAGCACGAGCCGGCGGGTCCACTCCGGGTCGGATGCCGCGGCGACCGTGCTGGCGGCGCCGCCCAGCGAGTGGCCGACGACCGCATCCCACGCGCCGCCGCCGTCGGGTCGCGTCACGACGAGGTCGGATCCGAACGCCGCGACCGTGTAGTCGAGAGAACGCGGGGCGTCGCCGTGACCGCGCAGATCGACCGCGGTGGCCTGCCACCCGGCCTCGGCGAGGGCGTCGCCGAGCCGCCACATGAGGGCGCCGGACGAGCCGAGACCGTGCACGAGGAGTGCGCGGCGCGAGGCCGACGGATCGCCCCAGGCGATGCGGGGAAGGGTGAGCGGCGCAGGCATGTCTCCAGCCTAGAACCGTCGGCGACGGGCAGCGTCGGTCAGTCGATCGGAGGCATGTCCGCATGGGTGACGAGCACGCGGGCTGCCGCGGCGTGTCCGGCCGCGAGGCGCTCATCGATCGCGCGCTCCTCGAGGGTCGCGGCGAGGAATCCGGAGGCGAAGGCGTCGCCCGCGCCGACGGGCTCGACGACCTCGACGTGCGGTGCGGGCACGAAGACCGCATCGGCGCCGTGCACGAACGCGGTCGCCCCGACATCGCCGTCCTTCACCACGAGGAGTGCGCAGTTCGGCAGGAAGGCGCGGATCTCGTCCGGCGTCGCGGTGCCCCAGATGCGCTCGGCCTCGTCGCGGCCGACGAAGGTGATGTCCGCGGCGTCGGCGAGGCGGGCGAGGGTCGTGGCGGCGAGGTCGCGAGACCAGAGCGGACGCCGGTCGTTCACGTCGAACGACACCGCGGCTCCCGCCATGCGCGCGTCGGCGAACAGCTGGTCGACCATGTCGAGGCAGGTCGGCGAGAGGGCCGGGGTGATGCCGGTGGTGTGCACGATGCGGACGCCCGCGAGGTGCTCCGCCGAGAGGAAGCCCGGAGCCATCGCCGACGCGGCCGAGCTGCGCCGGTAGTAGTAGACGTCGGAGGATTCGATGCCGGGGTCCTTGAACATCACGCCGGTCGGAGCATCCGCGTCGCGTTCGACCCAGAGGTGCACGCGTCGGCGTTCGAGCTCCGCACGGAGACGGTCGCCGAGCGGATCATTGCCGAGACGCGATGCCCACGCGGCGCGGTGACCGGCGGCCACCAGCCCCGCCGCGACATTGGCCTCTGCGCCGGCATGGCTCAGCACAGCAGTCTCCGCATCGGCGAGACGGGAGTCGATCGGGGTGACCAGCACCATCGACTCGCCGACGCAGACGACCTCGGGAGCGGGGGAGTTCTGCGGGCGAGGGGAGCTCATGAAGGGGTGACCGCCACGGGTTGGGTATCGGGAGAGGGACTCGCGTCGCGGTGACGCAGATCAGGGAACGAGCGCACGAACACCACGGCGACGATCAGGCCGACGGCCGCGAACAGCGTCGCAGCGAAGTAGGCGCCACGCCAGTCGCCGAGATCCACCAGGAAGCCCGCGACGGCGGAACCGGCGGCGGCGCCGATGAGCTGGCCGGTGCCGGCCCAGCCGAACGCCTCGGCGGTCTCGGAGAACTTCACGCTCGCGGAGGTGATCGCGAAGAGCACGGCGAGGGCCGGAGCGATGCCGATCCCCGCCAGCACGAGGGTGCCGCCGAGCCAGAACACATTCAGCATGACCATCGTGAGGGCGAGTCCCACCGTGACGATCAGGAGCCGGCGCGCCATCGCCCAGGGCCCGATCGGGATGTGGCCGAACGCGAGCCCGCCCGCCAGGCTGCCGAGCGCGAAGACGGCGAGAACCACTCCGGCGGTCAGGCTGCCGTGCTCGAAGCTCGCGACGACGCCGACCTCGACCGCGGCGCAGGCGCCGATCAGGAGGAAGCCGATCACGGTCGCGAGCAGCACCGGCGGCTTGAGCACGACCTTGCCGAGGGCGTTGCGGCTGCGCGGGATGCGCACGCGCCCGACCTCGGGGGAGAGGATGAACCACACGCCGCCCCCGACGAGGATGATCGCCACCAGGACGAGTCCCTCCACCGTGCCGATCTGCGTCGAGACCAGGGTGATGAGCACGGGCGCGAGGATCCAGATGATCTCCTGCAGCGATGCGTCGAGGGAGAACAGCGGCGTGAGCTGCGAGGAGTTCACGAGCTTCGGATAGATGGTGCGCACCGCGGCCTGGATCGGGGGCGTGGAGAGGCCGGCGATCATTCCGAGGACCATGTAGCCCGGCACGTTCAGCGGCAGGAACGCCAGTCCGAGCACGGCGACCACGCAGACGCCGAGCGTCAGAGTGATGACCCGGCGCATCCCCCACACGCCCATCCAGCGGCTCGTGATGGGGCCTGCGATCGCCTGGCCCACGCTGGTGGCGGCGAGGACGAGGCCCGCGGCGCCGTAGGAGCCGGTCTGCTGCTCGACGTGCAGCAGGATCGCCAGCGAGGACATGCCGTTGGGGAAGCGCGCGGTCAGCTGTGCGGCGATCATGCGCGCCACTCCCGGCGTGCGAAGTAGATCCTGATATCCCGCCACCTGACCACGGTAGCGGGCCCGGACCGTGGACGTCGAAGCGGCGGCGGACGCGACACGCCGACGACACGCCGAAGGGCGAATTCCACAGGCGATCGGATGTCGGATGCCCCCCATATCGTCCCACCTGTGGATAGATCGCTCACAGGTGTCTCCCAGCCGCGGATTCTCGGGCTTCGAGGTCGCCTCGAGCGGGCGGCGACCTGTGGAAGAAACGGTGGAGAACCTGTGTTGTAACAGGGGAGAGCGGTGGAAAACTACACGGATGTAACTACTACCCCTTGTGGTCGCCCCTAATGTCGGCACCCATATGTAGTATTGAACTCCCGGCGGGGGGCCTGCCCGGGAAAACAGGATTTGAAGGGATGACAATGTCGATCACGGTCTACACCAAGCCGTCTTGCGTTCAGTGCAATGCGACCTACCGTGCGCTGGATGCCAAGGGCATCGAGTACGAGATCCACGACCTTTCGGAGGACCCGACGGCGCTCGAGCAGGTCAAGGCGCTCGGCTACATGCAGGCGCCGGTCGTCGTCACCGACGAGGACCACTGGTCGGGCTTCCGTCCCGACAAGATCGCCGAGCTCGCGACCCGCCTGGCCTGACCGACCGCTCCTGAGGAGGCAACCATGAGCGCCGCCGTCGCAACCACTGCGCCGCTCCTGGTCTACTTCTCCAGCGCGTCGGGCAATACGGCGCGCTTCGTAGAGAAGCTCGGGCTCCCCGCTCGACGCATCCCGCTCCACCGGCAGGAAGAAGATCTCGTCATCGACGAGCCCTTCGTGCTGGTCACCCCCACCTACGGCGGGGGCGAGGGGCGCGGCGTCGAACGCGGGGCCGTGCCCAAGCAGGTGATCCGGTTCCTCAACGACGAGGGCAACCGGCGTCACATCCGTGGAGTGATCTCCGCAGGAAACACGAATTTCGGCGACTCCTTCTGTCTCGCCGGTGACATCATCAGCCGCAAGTGTCAGGTGCCCCACTTGTATCGGCTCGAAATCTTCGGCACACAAGACGATGTGGATCGCGTGAGCGACGGATTGGAGCGACGGTGGGTAGCGCAGTTGAAGAGCAGGCCATGACCGAGCAGGTGGCGTTCAAGATCAACCCCGGGTACGAGGGGCTCGACTATCACGCCCTGAACGCGATGCTGAACCTGTACGACGCGAACGGCAAGATCCAGTTCGACGCCGACAAGCGCGCCGCGCGGGAGTACTTCCTGCAGCACGTGAACCAGAACACGGTGTTCTTCCACTCGCTCAAGGAGCGCCTGGACTACCTCGTCGAGAAGGAGTACTACGAGGGCGCCGTCATCGACAAGTACTCGATGGAGTTCATCCAGAAGCTCAACGACCTCGCCTACGGCAAGAAGTTCCGCTTCGAGACCTTCCTCGGTGCGTTCAAGTACTACACGAGCTACACGCTGAAGACCTTCGACGGCAAGCGCTACCTCGAGCGCTTCGAGGACCGCGTCGTGATGACCGCGCTCGGTCTCGCCGACGGCGACGAGAAGCTCGCGGTCGCCCTGGTCGAGGAGATCATCTCCGGTCGCTTCCAGCCCGCGACGCCGACCTTCCTCAACGCCGGCAAGGCGCAGCGCGGCGAGCTCGTCAGCTGCTTCCTGCTGCGCATCGAAGACAACATGGAGTCGATCGCCCGTGGCATCAACTCCGCGCTGCAGCTCTCCAAGCGCGGCGGCGGCGTGGCGCTGCTGCTGTCGAACATCCGCGAGGCGGGTGCACCGATCAAGCAGATCGAGAACCAGTCGTCGGGCATCATCCCCGTGATGAAGCTGCTCGAAGACAGCTTCAGCTACGCGAACCAGCTGGGCGCCCGTCAGGGCGCGGGCGCGGTGTACCTGAACGCGCACCACCCCGACATCATGCGCTTCCTCGACACGAAGCGCGAGAACGCTGACGAGAAGATCCGCATCAAGACGCTGTCGCTCGGCGTCGTCGTGCCGGACATCACGTTCGAGCTCGCCAAGAACGACGAGGACATGTACCTGTTCTCGCCGTACGACGTCGAAAAGGTCTACGGCGTGCCGTTCGGCGACATCTCGGTCACCGAGAAGTACCGCGAGATGGTCGACGACCCGCGCATCAAGAAGACGAAGATCAACGCGCGCGAGTTCTTCCAGACCGTCGCCGAGATCCAGTTCGAGTCGGGCTACCCGTACGTCATGTTCGAAGACACGGTGAACAAGGCCAACCCGATCAAGGGCCGCATCAACATGTCGAACCTCTGCAGCGAGATCCTGCAGGTGAACACGCCGACGACGTACAACGACGACCTGTCGTACGACAACATCGGCAAGGACATCTCGTGCAACCTCGGCTCGATGAACATCGCGCTGTCGATGGATGCCGATGACCTCGGCCAGACGGTCGAGACGGCCATCCGCGCCCTCACCGCGGTCAGCGACCAGAGCCACATCGGCTCGGTGCGCTCGATCGAGGACGGCAACGACCGCTCGCACGCCATCGGCCTCGGTCAGATGAACCTGCACGGCTACCTCGCTCGCGAGCACGTCTACTACGGCTCCGCAGAGGGCATCGACTTCACGAACATCTACTTCTACACGGTGCTGTTCCACGCGCTGCGCGCATCGAACAACCTCGCGATCGAGCGGGGCACGACGTTCGACGGCTTCGAGGACTCGACCTACGCGAGCGGTGCGTTCTTCGACAAGTACATCGAGCGCGCCTGGGTGCCCGAGACCGACAAGGTCAAGGAGCTCTTCGCCGGCAAGCACATCCCGACGCAGGAGGACTGGACCGCGCTGAAGGCGTCGATCCAGGAGCACGGCATCTACAACCAGAACCTGCAGGCGGTGCCGCCGACCGGCTCGATCTCGTACATCAACAACTCGACGTCGTCGATCCACCCGATCGCGTCGAAGATCGAGATCCGCAAGGAAGGCAAGCTCGGCCGCGTCTACTACCCGGCCGCGTTCATGACGAACGACAACCTGGAGTACTACCAGGACGCGTACGAGATCGGCTACGAGAAGGTCATCGACACCTACGCGGCTGCCACGCAGCACGTCGACCAGGGCCTGTCGCTGACGCTGTTCTTCAAGGACACCGCCACCACGCGCGACATCAACAAGGCGCAGATCTACGCATGGCGCAAGGGCATCAAGACGATCTACTACATCCGTCTGCGTCAGCTGGCGCTCGAGGGCACCGACATGGCCGAGTGCGTCTCGTGCATGCTCTGACCGGCTCTGCGTTTCGTCTCGCTTCGCTCGCTCAACGACCGACTCTAGGAAAATCATGACTCCCTCTCCGCTCAAGCTGGTCGACCACGTCCAGGCGATCAACTGGAACCGCATCCAGGACGATAAGGACGTCGAGGTGTGGAACCGCCTCGTCAACAACTTCTGGTTGCCCGAGAAGATCCCGCTGTCGAACGACATCCAGTCGTGGAACACCCTGACCGCTGACGAGCAGCTGCTCACGATGCGCGTGTTCACCGGGCTCACCCTGCTCGACACGGTTCAGGCCACGGTCGGCGCCGTCTCGCTGATCCCCGACGCGATCACCCCGCACGAGGAGGCCGTCTACACGAACATCGCGTTCATGGAGTCGGTGCACGCCAAGAGCTATTCCTCGATCTTCTCGACGCTCGCGTCGACCAAGGAGATCGATGAGGCGTTCCGCTGGTCGGTCGAGAACCCGAACCTGCAGAAGAAGGCGCAGATCGTCACCGAGTACTACCGCGGCGACGATCCCCTCAAGCGCAAGATCGCCTCGACCCTGCTGGAGAGCTTCCTCTTCTATTCGGGGTTCTACCTGCCGATGCACTGGTCGAGCCGGGCGAAGCTCACCAACACTGCCGACCTCATCCGCCTCATCATCCGGGACGAGGCCGTGCACGGGTACTACATCGGCTACAAGTTCCAGAAGGGCCTCGAGACCGTCGATCAGGCCAAGCGCGACGAGCTGAAGGACTACACCTTCTCGCTGCTGTACGAGCTGTACGACAACGAGGTGCAGTACACCCAGGACCTCTACGACGGCGTCGGTCTCACCGAAGACGTCAAGAAGTTCCTGCACTACAACGCCAACAAGGCGCTGATGAACCTCGGCTACGAGGCGATGTTCCCGTCGAGCGTGACCAACGTGAACCCGGCGATCCTGTCGGCGCTCTCACCCAACGCCGACGAGAACCACGACTTCTTCTCAGGGTCTGGTTCCTCTGGCGGTTCCATCAGTTCCGCATCACCGGCGATCACGGCCACCCAGAGCGGCAGGAGGAGTTCATCGGCTACCTCCGCGGGCGCGACTTCGACC
>NZ_SSDJ01000145.1 GCF_004794465.1 Microbacterium sp. K24
CGCGCCGACGGAGCGCGTCGACGACGCCGCACCCGTGGACGGCTGCCAGGCCGAGGCGAAGTTGCCGAAGACCACGTAGGTCCCCTGAGGAAGGTTGGACGGGATCGGAGCCCCACGGCCGCCGACGTTCGCTGTCGGGTCGTATCCCGAGCCCTTCACGACGACCTTGTCACCGGCCCTGAGGGCGACGCCCTCCGCAGGAGTCGTCCCGTCGGCGAGGAACACCGAGATCGACGGCGAGACCGGCTCCGGGGCGATGGCATCCCAGTCGGCGTCGCTGATCGCGACCGCCGAGCGGGCGAGGATCGTGTCGGCGTTCGGCATCGTGTGCTGCTTCCACACGATCACCTCGTAGGTCTTCGTGCGGTCGAGGTCGGCCGCCGCCGCGGTCAGATCGACCGTGAACGCGCCGCCCGAGGTGCCGCGCACGTATTGCATCGCGAGGAAGCCACCGCCCGCGGTGACATCCGCCTCGGTACCCGTCTCGATCAGCGCCGCGTAGACGCCGGTCGCCGCGCCGAACTTCGAGCCGGCGACCGACGCGGTGATGCCGGGCGCCGCGGCGGAGAGGGCCGAGGTCACGGTGATCTTCGGAGGGATGCTGTAGTTCAGGGCGACGCTGCGCTCCTGGTCGGCGTTGACGACGCCGCCGGCGCCGTACGTGTAGACGCCGTAGGAGCCGGGTGTGGCTGCCGTGTCCTTCAGCGTCAGCGTGGCCTGGAACGTGCCGTCCGCCGCGATGTCCACCCACTGCGCGCGGATGGCCCCCCGGTACTGCGCCGGCACCTGGTCGAGCACGCTCTCGGCGAGCGCCCATGCCTGCGCGCCGACGGAGCGCGTCGACGACGCCGCACCCGTGGACGGCTGCCAGGCCGAGGCGAAGTTGCCGAAGACCACGTAGGTCCCCTGAG
>NZ_SSDJ01000146.1 GCF_004794465.1 Microbacterium sp. K24
CGACCAGTTGCGCGATTCGAAAGCCGGACACACGAACACGAAGGAGTGATCGAGATGAGAAGAAGGACAATCACCGCAGGGCTGGCCGCCGCCGGAGTGGCTGCCGCCCTCCTCGCTGCCGCGCCGGCGACAGCATCCGTCCCCATGGGCGGCGGACAGGGCGGCGGACACGGCGGCGGACACGGCGGCGGGCCCGGCCACTGCTCGCTGGTCGACAAAACGCTCACGGCGACGGCATCCGTGAATCAAGGGCTGACCGACACCTTCACGACCTACGGCAACACCGGCGGCGCGTGGACCGGCGGCGACAGCACGTATTCGCTGCCGCTCGGCAAGGGCGAGACCGGGTGGTTCTTCTCGGACACGTTCCTCGGCACGGTGAACTCCGACGGCTCGCGTCCGACCGACTCGCCGTTCGTGAACAACTCCGTGGTCGTGCAGGATCGCCGCGGCGGCCTGACGACGATCACCGGCGGCACTCCCGAGGCTCCGGCTGGCATCATCCCGCCCGAGGCCGACGGCAGCTGGTACTGGATCGGCGATCCGACGCCCGCGAAGCACGGCGACGTGCAGGTGCCGCTGCTGCAGTTCGAGCGCACCGGCACCGGCAGCTTCGACTTCCAGTGGGTGGCGAACCGCCTCGCCACCCTCGACGGCGACACCCTGCAGCTCGAATCGATCACCGACTCGCCCTCGGCGACCGGCATCAACTGGGGTTCGTGGACGCTCGAGGAGGGCCGCACGACGTACATCTACGGCGTCGCCGACCCTGGCGGTGTGCGCTCCGGGTACGTCGCGAAGGTGGAGGGACGCGACGGCATCGCCGGGGCGTGGACGTTCTGGAACGGCTCCGGCTGGTCGGCGGCCGAAGCGGATGCCGTGCCGGTCGTGCCGTACGTGGCGAACGAGTTCAGCGTCGCGAAGTTCAGAGACGGCTACCTGCTCGTGACGCAGGACACGTCTGAGCTGTTCAGCACGCGCATCGTGGCGCGCACGTCGTGCTCGCCCACGGGTCCGTTCACCGAGCCGGTCGAGCTGTACCGCACGCCCGAGACGGGTGCCGCGGGCTCGTACGGCGACCCCGACGTCTTCACCTACAACGCGCACGAGCACCCGAACCTGCGTCAGGGCAACCGGATCCTCGTGTCGTACAACGTGAACACCTTCGACAACGTCGGCGATGTCTACGACGACGCCTCGATCTACCGCCCGCGGTTCGTCGACGTGCAGCTGACGGTGGGGCATTGAGCGATGACCGCTCGGTGCTCCGGGGGCTGCTGGCCTCCGGAGCGCCGGTCACGTGGGTGCTGACCGGCGACTCGATCACGCACGGGCTCATCCACACTCGCGGCGCGCGCAACTACGTCGATCACCTGCACGAGCTGATCCGCGGCGACCTGGGGCGCGTGCAGGATGCCGTGATCAACACCGCCGTCACGGGGTGGCGGGCCGACCTGATCCTCGACGACTTCGAGCGTCGCGTGGCCGTCTGGCGCCCGGATGTCGTCACGCTCATGATCGGCACGAACGACTGCACGACCGAGTGGCTCGACCCTCCGATCGAGGTGGCGGCGTTCGCGGCTTCGATCACGGAGTTCGCGCGGCGGGTGCGAGCGCTCGGCGCGATCCCCGTGCTGCAGACCCCGCCGACCGTCGACCTGCTGCATGCGCCGGACCGGGCGCGGATCGGAGAGTTCGCGCAGGCGATCCGCGACGCGGCCGAGCGGGAGGGCGTGATCCTCGTCGATCAGCACGCCCGCTTCGAGGAGTTCTCGGTGGGCACGGGCCCGGGGAACGAGCGGATGCCGTGGGGCCTGCTCGATGACGCGTTCCACCCCGGCGCCGCAGGTCACGCCCTCCTGGCGCTCGGTCTGGCCGAGGGTCTGGGCCTCGACGCCCCCGGTTCCCGCGTGCTGACGGCCCTGTCGGCCCAGGTCGCCGTGGCGCGGCATCCGTCCTGGCCGCCGCACTGATCACATGCGCGAGTCCGGCGTGAACGACTCCTCACGCCCGTACCGGGGGGCCTTCAGGAAGCTCGTGGCCCACGCCACGGCGATCGCGAGCACGGCGATACCCATACCGGTGAAGACCGCGAAGCCGACGCCGCGCTGATCGAGCGCGATGCCGCCGGCCAGTGATCCGCACGCGATGCCGGCGTTCACGGCGGATGCCGGCAGCGACGCGGCCAGCGGAGCGCCAGGGCCTGCCAGGCTCACGACCCGGTGCTGGATCGAGGGCGCCGTCCCCATCCCCAGCATCCCGATGCCGAGCACGGCGAACCCGGCGACCCAGGCGTTCCCGCCGAACGCGAGCAGGATGCCGAGCGAGATGAGCACGCCGATGGCGCCGATGATCAGCATCCGGGCGGCGTTCGCATCGGCGAACCGTCCGCCGAGTGCGGAGCCGACCGTGGTCGAGACACCGTAGACGAGCAGGTACAGGGTGACGAGCGGTCCGCTCAGGCCGGTGACCTGGTCGAGGAACGGCACGAGATAGGTGATGGCCGCCAGCATCGCCGCGAAGGTGAGGAAGCTCACGCTCAACACGGCGAGCACGCGCGGGGCGAACGCATGTCGGGCCTGGCCGAGGGCGCCGCTGCCGGCGTCCGTCGGGACCGACGGCAGCACGAAGACGAGCAGCACGAGCACGACCGCGGCGCCGCCCACCACGGCGACGAAGGATCCGCGCCAGCCGACCGCCTGGCCGATCAGCGTCCCCAGCGGAAGCCCGAGCGCGCTCGCCGTCGCGAAGCCCGAGATCACGACCGACATCGCGCGGCCGGTGCGTTCGGGCGGAACGATCGACGTCGCCGTGACCATGGCGGCCGCGATGAACAGTCCCTGGGCCGCGCCGATCACGACACGCGCGACGAGGAACACCGGGTAGTCCGCGACGAGCGCGGGCAGCAGGTTCGCGACCAGGAAGACGGATGCCGTGGCCAGCAGCACGTGGCGCCGGTCGAAGCGCGTGGTGAGGAAGGTGAGCAGCGGTCCGCCGAGCGCGAGGCCGAGCGCGTTCGCGGTGACGAGCGCACCGGCCGCCGCGAGCGACACGGACAGGTCGTCGGCGATGAGGTCGATCATCCCGACGACCAGCATCTCGGCGCAGCCCATCACGAAGGCTCCGGCGAACAGCACCGTCAGGACGGCGGCGGGACGGACACGGGTTCGGGTCGTCGTGGTCATGATCTCTCCTCCGGTTATGTGCAACTCCAGAGTTGCACAGTTACGAAAGACGTGCAACCCGTAAGTTGCACCAATGGAGAGTAAGCCGGACACGACGATGCCGGCCCCGAACTCGTCGGGGCCGGCATCGTCGGACGGCACTCAGGCCTTGCGGATCAGCTTCTTGTTCACGAACTCATCCGCGCCGAGGAAGCCGAGCTCGCGCCCGATACCGCTGCGCTTGACACCGCCGAACGGCAGCTCGGGGCTGTCGGCGAGCACGAGGTTGACGTAGACCATGCCCGCCTCGATGAGGTCGGCCACCCGCTCCGCCTGCGCGGGATCGGTCGTGAACAGGTACGACCCGAGGCCGAATCCGGTGCCGTTCGCGATGCGCACGGCATCCGCCTCGTCAGCAGCCCGGTAGACCGCGGCGACCGGGCCGAAGAACTCCTCGCCCCACGCCGCCATGTCCTCGGTGACGCCGGTCAGGACCGTCGGCTCGAAGAACGCGCCGCGACGACCGCCGCCGAGCGCGACCGTGGCGCCGTCGGCGATGGCCGTCGCGACCTGCTTCTCCAGCGCCTCTGCCGCTCCCTCCGACGAGAGCGGGCCGAGGACGGCGTCGTCGGCGAGCGGCTCGACCGCCGCATGCGCCCCCATCCCGGCCACGAACTTCGCGAGGAACTCCTCGTACAGGTCGTCGGCGATGATGAAGCGCTTCGCGCCGTTGCACGACTGTCCGCTGTTGTCGAGGCGGGCATCGACCGCCGACTGCACGGCGGCATCGAGGTCGGTGGTCGAGAGCAGGATGAACGGGTCGGATCCGCCGAGCTCGAGCACCACCTTCTTGAGATGCCGGCCGGCGACCTCGGCGACACTCGATCCCGCACGCTCGGATCCCGTCAGCGAGACGCCCTGCACCCGCGGGTCCGCGATGATGTCGGCGGCCTGATCGTTCGAGATGTAGAGGTTGGTGTAGGCGCCGGCGGGGAAGCCCGCGTCGTGGAAGATCTGCTCGATCGCCGCCGCCGACTCGGGGCACTGTCGGGCGTGCTTCAGGAGGATCGGATTGCCGATGAGCAGGTTCGGTGCGGCGAAGCGGGCGACCTGGTAGTACGGGAAGTTCCACGGCATGATCCCGAGAAGCGGCCCGAGAGCGGAACGACGGATGACGGCCGTGCCGTCTCCCTGGATCGCGAGCTGCTGGTCGCGGAGGATCTCCTCGGCGTTGTCGGCGTAGTACTCGATGATGTCGGCCGCGAAGTCGACCTCGCCGAGTGCGCCCTCGAGGACCTTGCCCATCTCGCTGACGATCAGCCGCGCGAGCTCCTCGCGGCGCTCACGGTGCAGTCGTGCGACCTCGCGGAGCAGTGCGGCACGCTCACCGACCGTGCTCGTGCGGGACCAGCCGCGGAATGCGGCATCCGCGGCTGCCACCGCCTCTCCGACCTGCGCGTCGGTGATCTCGTCGTAGGTGCGGAGCTCGGTTCCCGTCGAGGGATCGGTCACGGAGTAAACGGCCATGTCGTGATGCCTGCTTTCGTCGTTCGGTGGGAGGTCTCTGGTCACGCCGCGCCGGAGGGGCGCAGCCCGGGGATGAGGAGCTGCCGGAGGGCGTCGCCCGACGCGAGCAGGTCGAGGCTCGCCTCTGCCTCCTCCAGCGGTCGATGCGCGCTGATCATCTCGTCGACGAGCAGGTTGCCCTCCATGTACTGGTCGACCAGCCAGGGGATGTCGCGCGAGGGCTTGATGCCGCCGTAGTTGGAGCCGATGATCCGCTGGTCCAGGTCGACGAGCGTCTGCGGTTCGAACGACACCTGCGAACCGGCCGGCGGGATGCCGACGACGACAGCGCTTCCTCCGATCGCGAGGCTGCGGATGCACTGGTCGGTGACCGCCCCCTTGCCGATCGCGTCGAACGCGTAGTCGACGCCGTCGGAGCTCAGCCGTCGGATCTCGGCCACGACATCGGTTCCCGACGCGACCAGGATCGTGTCGGTCGCGCCCATGCGTCGCGCGAGAGCGAGCTTGTCGTCGCGCACGTCGACCGCGATGATCTGCGCGGCCCCGGCCAGGCGGGCGCCCTGCACGATCGAGAGGCCGACGCCGCCGCACCCGATCACGGCGACGGTGGCTCCGGCCGGCACCTGCGCCGAGTTGACGACCGCTCCGACACCGGTCGCGATGGCGCAGCCGATGATCGAGATCGCCTCGAGCGGAGCGTCGTCGCGCACCTTGATAGCCCCGGATGCCGGAACGACGGCGCGTTCAGCGAAAGCAGAGGTGCCGAGATAGTGATGGATGGTCTCGTCGCCGATGCGGAGACGGGAGGTGCCGTCGTTGAGGGTGCCGCCGAGGGCGACGATCCCGGCCGCGACCTCGCAGCGCACCTCGCGGCCCAGCAGACAGTTGCGGCACTCGCCGCACGGCGCGACCCACGAGAGCACCACGTGGTCTCCGACGGCGAGGTCGGTGACGCCCTCGCCGACCGCGGAGATCGTGCCGCTGCCCTCGTGGCCGAGGACGAGCGGGAGCGGCAGGTCCCAGTCCCCCTTCCGCACGTGCAGGTCGGAGTGGCAGACCCCCGCGGCCGCGATCGTGACCTCGACCTCGTTCGGTCCCGGCGCCTGCAGCTGCACGTCTTCGACGCTGATCGGGGTGGCGCTGTCTCTCAGGACGACTGCTCTCATGGTGGCGTCATCTCGCTGTCTCTCGTTGGGACGGAGCGGGCTGATCGACCGGGTCGGTCGGACGCCCCTGCGATCAGACCGTCAGGCAGTCGTCGCCCGTGAGAGCCGAGCCTAGGGAGGCGCCTGACAGAGGACAAGCGTGGTACTCCCGTTGTCTTCCATCGGCTCTCCCTATGGCTCGGATACGCCCCGCGCGTCAGCCCGCCTGCACGTCGGCCACCCAGGTCACGCCGAAGCGGTCGGTGAGCATGCCGAAGCCGGCGGACCAGGCCGAGGCCGCCAGCGGCTCGACGACCTCGGCACCCTCGGCGAGGCGCGTCCAGTAGCGGGCGAGCTCGTCGAGCGACTCCGCCTGCAGCGACTGGAAGAACGTGCGGTCGGTGATCGTGGCGCCGTTCTCGCGTCGGGTCGATCCGGCGGTGGCGGCGGCATCCGCCTCATCCGTCCCGGGGATGTCGTACGCCATCAGACGGATGCCGGACGGGCTCGCGATCTGCCCGAAGACGACCTTGTCGGCGCCGGGGACGCCGGCCGGCATGCCGAAGTCCCCGTAGGTGGCGATCGTGACCTCGCCGCCGAAGACGGACTGGTAGAACTCGAGCGCCTGCCGTGCGGTGCCGCGGAAGTTGAGGTGGGTCGTGGTCGTGATGGTCATGCTGTTCTCCCTGATTCCTGACGGCTGGAAGCGCCGCCGGAATCAACGATCACAGGGGTAGAGGTCAGATTCGGTCCGCTACTTCCACCCGTGCAGAAACGCGAGCACCTTCGCATCGGGCATCTCGCACGCCCGCAGATGATCGGCGTTCGAGGTGCGGTACACGTTCGCGCTGACGAGGTCGGTGCCGCCCAACTCTTCGGCAGTGATCGTGATGACCCGCCCGCCGAGCCGCGTGGTGCGAGACAGCCCGTACGGCCGCCCTTCGTAGGTCACGCGCGTCCACCCCTCGGGCACACGCTCGACCAGAGCCGACAGGCTCTCCGATGCTGTTCTCCGGTCCATGATGTCCTCGACGTTCACTAGGCTCGACCCGGATCGGATCCGGGAGGCTCACATGACAGCATCGTGCATCTCATCTCGAGTGGGCCTGCCGACCGGAGGGCGAGCATGACCGCGCCGTACGAACTCTCCGATTCTCCGCGCGAGGTCGACGCGCTCCGCGACCGTGTGCGGCAGACGCGCTGGGCCCCCGACTGGCCGGTGGACGACTGGCAGGCGGGCACGAGCGCGTCCGAGTTGCGGCGCCTGGCCGCCTACTGGGTTGACGGTTTCGATTGGGCGGCGAGCGCGCGCAGCATCCGTGCCCTGCCGTGGGCGAGCGCCACGATCGACGGGACGCCCCTCAGCTATCTCCGCTTCGACGCCGAGCGCCCGGGCGGTCTGCCGATCGTGCTCACGAACGGCTGGCCCAGCTCCGCGCTGGAACTCGTGGACCTCGCCCGCCGCCTCATCGCGACACCGCCCGACGACAGCACGCCGGCGGCCTCGACCGTCATCATCCCTGCTCTTCCCGGCTTCCCGTTCTCACCGCAGCGGCCCACCCTGCGAGAGCACACGCACGAGCTGTGGCACCGGCTGATGACCGACGAGCTGGGATTCGCGCGCTACGCCGCGCACGGGGGCGACCTCGGCGCCGGCATCACCTCACGGCTGGCAGAGGCGCATCCCGAGGCCGTCGCGGGCGTGCACCTCCTCGCGGTCGCCTCGCCGCAGGAGTTCGACGAGGACACCATTACCGAAGAGGAGCGGGCCTACCTCGACGACGTCGCATCCTGGTCGGCGAGTGAGGGGGCGTATCAGCACCAGCAGCAGACACGGCCGCTCACCCTCGCGCCCGCGCTCGCGGACTCTCCGGTCGGGCTCCTGTCGTGGATCCTCGAGAAGCATCGTGCATGGAGCGACTGCGGAGGTGACGTGTCGCGGAGGTTCTCCGACGACTATCTCCTCACCCTCGCCTCGCTCTACTGGTTCACGAATTCCATATCCACGTCGTTCCGCCCGTACTACGAGTACGCATCAGGACGGACCCCGCGGGTGACCCGCGTCGAGGTGCCGACAGCGGTCGCGATCTTCCCCGCCGATCTGACCCACCCGCCGCGGAGCTGGGCCGAACGCACGTACAACGTGGTGCGGTACACCGTCATGCCGCGCGGCGGGCACTTCGCTCCGCACGAGGAGACGGAACTGCTCGCAGGCGACATCGACGCGTTCCTCCGTTCGCTCCCGTAGAGGTCAGTATCCGTCCTCTTCTCGGGCCACAATGAGGGCATGACCGGAAGCTCCGCGCGCATGCTCGCGCTGCTGTCGCTGCTGCAGACGCCGCGGGACTGGCCGGGCCACGTGCTCGCCGAGCGGCTGGACGTCAGTCCCCGCACGGTACGCCGCGACGTCGACCGCCTGCGCGAGCTCGGGTACCGGATCGGCGCGGTCAAGGGACCCGACGGCGGCTACCGGCTCGCGGCTGGGTCGGAGCTTCCGCCGCTGCTGTTCGACGACGACCAGGCCGTGGCGATCGCCGTCGCGCTGCAGAGCGTGCCGTCGAGCGGCGTCGACCTGGATGAGGCGGCGGCACGGGCGCTCGCGACCGTGCGGCAGGTGATGCCGTCCCGGTTGCGGCACCGGGTCGACGGCATCCGCTTCTCGGGAACGGAGAACGCGACCCGGGTCGATCCGGCGGTGCTCGAGGCGGTGAGCGCCGCCGTGCGGGAGAAGCGGATGCTGCGCTTCGACTACGGCAGCGCGAGTGATCCACCCGCCCGTCGGACGGAGCCGCACGCGATCGTCGCCCGCGAGGGGCGGTGGTACCTGATCGCCTGGGACCTGGAGGCCGACGACTGGCGCATCTTCCGGTTGGACCGGCTGCGCCCCCGCATCCCGACCGGTCCTTCGTTCACGCCGCGCGAGCTGCCGGCAGCGGATGCTACGACCTACCTCGCGGCACGGTCGAAGGGTTCCGTCTCCGAGGACCGCTGGCCGTGCGTCGGCGAGGTGATCATCCGGATGCCGTCGCGCGCGGTCGCGCCCTTCATCGGCGACGGCACGCTCGAGGAGATCGATGCCGAGTCGTGCAGGATCACGGTGGGCGCGTGGTCGTGGGTCGGGGTGGTCGCCTCGGTCGCACGGTTCGATGCGCCGTTCGAGATCGTGGGGCCGGAGGAGCTGCGGGCGGCGGCGGGAGCGTTGGCCGGGCGCTTGGCCGGAGCGACCCGCGACCTCCCCTTCTGAAACGTCCTCGGATGTTTGCCATCGTGGACTACCGCTTTGCAATCGCGGCGACCAAATGCCGTTTGTCGCCTACGCGGAACGTCCGATACCGCGGATATGATCGAAAGTATGGCAGGACGACAGTTGAAGGACGTCGTGCGCGCGTTCCAAGCGCGTGACGAGTTGGCCTTTCGTCGAGCAGTGAACGAGATTATCGAGGAAGAAGAGGCTCGCCACCATTTCGCGATCGCGCGAGATCTTCGGGCCCTGCTGGCCATCAACGGGGCCCCACGGGCGTCGGACGAGCTCTTCACCCTGCCGCCGTCTCCCAAGTCCCGTGACAATGAATGGGATCTCATCGATGTCCGGGTTCCCGAGGTCGAACTCGGCGATCTCGTACTCGAACCAGCCGTCCTCACCACTCTTGAAGAGACATCGCTCGAGACGGCCCATTGGGAGGAGACCGACAGCGCTGGCCTTCCGAGGCGACAAAAACTCCTATTCACCGGCCCAGCGGGTACGGGCAAGACCAGCGCCGCCGAAGGACTGGCCACCGCCCTGGGGTGGCCCCTTGGACTCGTGAGTGTCGATACCGTCGTTTCTTCATACCTCGGCGAAACCGCAACGAACTTACGTCGCGTGTTTGAGTTTGCGCAGAGCCACCGCATGGTTCTCGTGTTCGATGAGTTCGACGCATTGGGCCGGATGCGAGATGACTCATCGGAGCATGGCGAGATGAAGCGCGTCGTGTCGTCTTTCTTGCAGTTCCTCGATCAGTACTCAGGGCCGAGCATTTTGGTCGCGATCACCAACTACCCCGGCATACTTGATTTCGCCCTCTGGCGGCGATTCGACCATATCGCTGAATTTAGTCTTCCAAGCGTGCATGCTATACGGCGGCTTCTGCGGCTACGAGCGCGAAACATGTCCGCAAAACCCTTCACTGTGGATACGGCCGCGTCTCAGTTGCGCGGATTGCCGCACGCCGCCGTGGAGCGCTTCATCCTGGATGTCCGGCGCGAGCAATTACTCAAAGGCATGGTCACCGAGAATCGAGTTGCGGAGCTGCTCCGACAAATCAAACATCGGCCATGGTAAGAATGCCAGGTGGCGAGTCATCCGATCCTCCCTCCCCGTCGCGAGCTTTCATCTAGACGCGTCTCGCCGGGTTATGGGCAGACACCCTCACGGAATCCGAGGCAACACGGACGGAAGTTGCGCGATCAACTCGCGTCGATGCCCGTCGTTCGAACGCGCCAAGCGGCGACCGACGGCGTAGACGCCCGATTCGTCTTCAAGATCAGGTCTGAAGCGGGGTTCCCAGACGATCAGATACTCAGCCTCCGCGAGCTTGAGGTCCTCGGTACCGACGACCAGGCAACGTACTTCGTACTGGCCGAAGATGGCGGTAGGTCTTTCGCTGAGGCACTCGACCGTTACGGTCAGGGCGACGACGTCGAGGGTGGTTCCGGGCCTTTGAAAACGCTCTATAACAAGATCGACTCGATCGACCTGTATGGGCGGGACGATCGCAGCGGACCCGGTATCGACGAATTGCCTGCATCGGGGGCCGTAGTCGTGGACGTCACTATCTGGCCGTCTAACGACATGGACGAGGCCCGTCACCGCTTGTCACTCCTCGAACTTCGAGTCAACGAGCTTCATGGTGAGATTACCGCGCGGTCCGTGCTTCCTCGGTTCACCATTGCCCGCGTAGCCATCGATGCGTCGGTGCTTCTCCAGCTCTTGGACCTCTACGTGATCGAAAGTGCGCGCACTCCACCCGTGCCATACATTGATCCGAGCGACTGGCGGGAAGCCGATGCCGACAATTTCTCCTTCGTTCACACGGATTCCGCGCCGATTGGAGTACTCGACGATCTCCCCTCGGTCGCGCACCCCGCTCTCGCGGGACGGGTGACTATCCATCCAACGCCGGTCAGCTTGCCCCGATCGTGGGAACCGCCGGGCCCACACGGGACGATGGTGGCGGGTATAGCGCTGGCGCCGGACCTCGCCGGTGACCTAATCCGAGGTGCCGTCATTCGTGTGGAGGGTCGCGTTGAGGCAATACGAGTCCTCGAACCGATCAGCGGCACCGTTGACGCGACCCAGTTCCCTCCAGAGTTTCTGCCGGGTCAATTGGTAGCCGATTCGATTCGAAAGCTGCATTCCGAGCAAAACGTGCGTGTCTTCAACCTCAGCTTCGGGTTCGACCGCGACTTCGGCGCGTCGCACGTTGGCGAGTTCTCCGAAATGCTGGACGAGCTCGCTCGCGAGCTGGACATCGTGGTGGTTGTCGCTGCTGGCAACATCTCAATCCCATACAACGGAATCTTGGCTAACGGTCAGCATGTCAGGCACGACTACCCAGACCACCTGCACGACGTGAGCAGCAGGCTGGCACAGCCAGCGAATGCGGCGAACCTCCTCACCGTCGGCGGAATCGCGATCAGCGCCGCTCCCGCTCCAAGGTTCCCCCCAAGGCTCGGCGACCGCGCGGTTGCGCCGGTGGGTCACATCTCCCCGTTCAGTCGAACGGGCCCTGGGCACGGCCGTCTCACCTCAAGAATCAACAAACCAGATTTCGTGGCGCCCGCCGGGAACGTCATCATTGATGATACGGACATGGCCAACGTTCGGGATCAAGGCACTGGCGTGCTGGGTCCTGCCACGAACCCCGCTGGTGGACTGTTCCGGATGGGGCATGGGACGAGCTTCGCAGCCCCGTCTGTCTCACGATCCGCCGCGGCTGTCTTGTATGAGTACCCCGATGCCTCAGCTAATCTCATCCGCGCCTTGCTGGCGTCGTCGGCGACCCTACCAATTGGCGCAAACGCCCTTGACCACGGAATACGCCATGCCCGCTACGGCTTTGGCATCGTTCGGCATCAAGACGCGGTCGCGAGCGGGCCCCAGCGCGTCACGATGACCTTCCAAGGCGACCTCGCCGTCGACACTTCCGTAATTCACCCCGTTCCGATCCCGCGAGGATTCTCGCTACCGCGGAGTAGTTCGCGAACGATTCGGATTGCGCTCGCCTTCGATCCGCCGGTCCGACGTACAAGACGCGAGTACACCGCCGCCACGATGGTGACGGATGCTTACCGCGCAGTGAGTATTGAGGCACTCGAAGAGAGACTGCGCCAGCAAGACCCTGACGACCCGCAGCCGCTTTACAACGACCGGCGTCGCCTCACCAAGTTCAAGCCGCCGCATACTGCCCATCGCGAGTCCACCCTTCAGGTGAAGGACTGGACTCCAACGGTGCTGGATCCTGACGACGGAGACGCCTACTTCGTCGTAGTCACACATAAGACTCGCACTTGGTTCCGCGAGCGCCCGGACTACGAGACGCAATCCTACGCACTCGCGGTCTCGTTGTTCGATGAGGCGAGGACCGAACTCGACCTGTCGATCGCGGTAACTCAAACTGTCTCGGTACAGGCAAGATCCCGCGCTCGGGTGTAGGTCGCTGAGCCGCCTGCCTGGTCGAGTGATCTAGTAGATCTAGTACCGACGTCGCGGCATCTAGATATGGAGACTGTGACGAGGACTGAACTCAATCAGCAGACTGCGCGCGTGCTGGCGCGGTCGTAGCTGGCGAGCATCTTGCGGTGACGGACCGCGGGCGACCGACCGCCGAGCTGTCGCCTCCAGCGGCCACAGCTTGGAAACGCATGATCGCCGGCGATCGCGTGAAGTTGCCCACCAGGGCCGGGGCTCTCACTCACTCGCCGATTTCCGACACCCTGTCGACCGCCGAGATCCTCGACGATTTCCGTGCGGACCGCGTGTGATCTATTTCGACACCTCAGCGGCCGGTAAGGCCCTCATCGACGAAGAAGGAACCGACGTGGTCCGAGGCGCCTTCGCAGACGGCTCGGAACTCGTCTCGTCACAGCTTCTCGCCATCGAGCTCCACGCCGCCCTGGACCGGCGACCGATCGACCGCGATGCCGTGGAAGAGCCTCTCAGGGTCTCGCGCTGATCTCACTCGACGGTGACAGGGGGACCCGCGCCGTCGACCTGCACAGCGGCCTGAGTGCGCTGGATGCCCTCCACCTCGCGACCGCTCTGAAACTCGGTGATGTGGTCAGCGGCATCCTCCCGTTCGATCGCGAGTTCGCCGCCGTGGCGGCACAGCATGGCCTGCCGGCGGCGGACCTGAGTCGAGGCCGAGCAGGTACCACCCTCCCCGAATCCGGCCGAACGCGACCGCCGGTAGACTGGAACCGCCCCGCCGGCCCCTTCCTTTGGAGTGCGCGTGACCACCGCCCCTGCACCTGTCCACAAGCACGTCCCCGACTCGGTCGAGAACGCGACCGCGACGCCCGAGAAGGAGCAGCCGTACGGCGCCCTCGGACTCAAGGACGACGAGTACGCGCGCATCAAGGAGATCCTCGGCCGCCGCCCCACCTCGGGCGAGCTGGCGATGTACTCCGTCATGTGGTCCGAGCACTGCTCCTACAAGTCGTCGAAGAACTACCTGCGCCGCTTCGGCCAGAAGGTCTCCGACGAGATGAAGGAACGCCTCATGGTCGGCATGGGCCAGAACGCGGGCGTCATCGACGTCGGTGAGGGCTGGGCCGTCACCTTCAAGGCCGAGTCGCACAACCACCCGTCGTTCATCGAGCCCTTCCAGGGCGCGGCGACGGGCGTCGGCGGCATCGTCCGCGACATCATCTCGATGGGCGCCCGCCCGGTCGCGGTCATGGATGCCCTGCGCTTCGGCGCGATCGACCACCCCGACACCGCCCGCGTCGTGCACGGCGTGACCAGCGGCATCAGCTTCTACGGAAACTGCCTCGGCCTGCCGAACATCGGCGGCGAGACCGTGTTCGACGCCGTCTACCAGGCCAACCCGCTCGTGAACGCGCTCGCAGTGGGCGTGCTCCGCCACGAAGACCTCAAGCTCGCCAACGCGACCGGCGTCGGCAACAAGGTCGTGCTCTTCGGCGCCCGCACGGGCGGCGACGGCATCGGCGGCGCGAGCATCCTGGCATCCGATTCCTTCGATTCCACCGGCCCGACCAAGCGCCCCGCCGTGCAGGTCGGCGACCCCTTCGCCGAGAAGGTGCTCATCGAGTGCTGCCTCGAGCTGTACCGCGGCGAGCTCGTCGAGGCGATCCAGGACCTCGGTGCCGCCGGCATCTCCTGCGCGACCAGCGAGCTGGCGGCCAACGGCAACAGCGGCATGAAGGTCTCGCTCGACAACGTGCTCCTGCGCGACCCCACGCTCACGGCAGAGGAGATCCTCATGTCGGAGTCGCAGGAGCGCATGATGGCGATCGTCGCCCCCGAGAAGCTCGACGCCTTCATGGAGGTCGTGAACAAGTGGGAGGTCGAGACCTCCGTGCTCGGCGAGGTCACCGGTGACGGACGCCTCGTCATCGACTGGCAGGGCGAGCGCATCGTCGACGTCGACCCGTCGACGGTCGCGGTCGACGGCCCGGTCTACGACCGTCCGGTCGCGTACCCGTCGTGGATCGACGCACTGCAGGCGGATGCCGCGGAGAACCTGCCGCGCTCGTCGGAGCCCGAGGTCCTGCGTCAGCAGTTCCTCGATCTGGTCGCTTCGCCGAACCTGGCCGACACGAGCTGGATCACGAACCAGTACGACTACTACGTGCTCGGCAACACCGCGCTGAGCTTCCCCGACGACGCCGGTATGATCCGCGTCGACGAGGAGTCCGGCCTCGGCTTCGCGATCTCGACCGACGCGAACGGCCGGTACAGCCAGCTCGACCCGTACGCGGGTGCGCAGATCGCCCTGGCCGAGGCGTACCGCAACGTCGCCGTCACGGGCGCCGTGCCGACCGCCATCACCGACTGCCTGAACTTCGGCTCTCCCGAGAACCCCGAGGTCATGTGGCAGTTCGGCCAGACGGTCGACGGCCTGGCCGACGGATGCTACGAGCTCGGCACCCCGGTCACCGGCGGCAACGTCTCGTTCTACAACCAGACCGGCGACGTGCCGATCCACCCGACCCCGCTCGTGGGCGTGCTCGGCATCATCGACGACGTCTCGCGCCGCATCCCGTCGGGCTGGCAGGACATCGGCCAGAACATCTACCTGCTCGGCACCACCTCGACCGAGCTCTCGGGTTCGGCGTGGGCCGAGGTCGTGCACCAGCACCTCGGCGGACGGCCCCCGAAGGTCGACCTGGCGGGCGAGAAGCGCCTCGCGGGTCTGCTCTCGGCCGCCCGTGACGAGTGGCTGATCTCCTCGGCGCACGACCTCTCCGAGGGCGGCCTCGGTCAGGCCCTCGCCGAGGGCGTGTCCCGCTTCGGTGTCGGCGCCCGCGTGTGGCTGAACGAGATCATCGAACGCGACGGCGTCGATGCGGCATCCGCTCTGTTCTCGGAGTCGACCGGTCGCGTCATCGTGACCGTCCCGCGCGAGGACGACGTGAAGTTCCGCGGCCTGTGCGAGGGCCGCGACTACCCGGTGATCCGCATCGGCGTGACCGACAGCGAGCCGCAGCTCGAGGTGCAGGACGTCTTCACCGTCACGGTCGACGAGCTGCGCGAGCGCTCGAACGCCACCCTGCCGTCGTACTTCGGACCCACCGTCACGGAGCCGGCAGACGCCGGTCGCTGAGCGAGACGAAGCGCATGAGTGAACTGAGCAGGCCCGACGACGACTACGGCGACCTCGGCGAGAAGCGCAGCCGCCGTCTGCGGATCGTCGCGTGGACGGTCATCGTCGCGCTGATCCTCGGCGGTGGCGGGGCGACCGTGCTGACGATCCTGCTGGGCTGAGGGGCCGCGGCGGCGACGCACGAACTTCGCAGAACGACACGAACGTCGCAGGAATCCGGCCGATTCCTGCGACGTTTCTGTCGTTCTGCGAGGTTTGATCGCGGGCGACCCCTCCTCCACAGCACGCGCCAAGACAGACTTCCCCTCAGGCCTTGAAAATCGCCCCTCGAATGTAGGCGCCCCCGCGCACCATGCAATCACCACGAACAAAGGGGATGGCATGACCGACGCGAAACTCGATCTGATCGCCAAGCTGCTGGCGAAGGCCGAGAGCACCACACCGGAAGAGGCTGAGGCTCTCACCGAGCACGCCGAGCGCCTGATGGTGAAGTACGGCATCGAACAGGCGCGCATCGATGAGCGACGCGGGCGCCTGGGGCAGGAGCGCGAAGAGATCGTCCAGGAGCGCATCCTCTTCACGGGAACATACTCCCGCGACATGCGTGAGCTCGGCGCCGGCGTCGCCCTGGCACTCGGTACGGTGTGCCCGCTCCACGCCGAGGGCACGGGATCCCTGCTCTACCTCGTCGGCCATACGTCCGACGTGCAGCAGGCCCGCACGCTCACGGCGAGCCTCGAGGTCCAGGCGATGGTGGCGATGCGCGCGTGGTGGGCGCATCATCGTGACGGCTATCGCCTGTGCAGCGAGAGCGACCGGCGTCGTGCGCGCAGCGGCTTCATCCGGGGATTCGCCGCCGGTGCCGCCGGTCGCATCCGCGACAGCCGGCAGGCGATCGTCGACGAGGCCGGCAGCGGCACGGCGCTCGTGCTGGCCTCTCGCCGCGATCGCGTGGAGGCGGCTGTCGACCGGATGACGACGCGACGCGGACGCGCCCGTCACGGAGCGGATGCCGGGGCGTTCATGCACGGCCACCGCTCGGGCAGCCAGGCGCAGACCGGGACTCGGGCCGAGGCCGTGAGCGGGGCTGCGCGGTGAGCCGGGCCGGCGGAGCGCCCTGCAGAAGGGAACCCCGGCCGCCGAGGGAGCATGGCGACGCGACGCGCCTCACCCCAGCCGGAGGCGTCTCGCGGCCACACTTCTCGCTCGACGACCGGGGGTGGGATGGAGCGACCCTCCCCAGCGTCGCCGGGCACGAAGGTAGCCCGGGCGTGACGATACCTCCATGGGGAGAACTACCCACGTCCGGGCGAAGCGTCGCCACCGGGAGCGAAGAGAAAGCGGACGAGGCTCTCCAGGGTTCCGGCCTCGCCCGATCTCCGGCCGAGGGACTGCACGATGATGGCGCCCAGGATGGCGGCGCCGATCTGATCGACCGGCGCGTCCGCGGGCAGCTGGCCGTCGCGGATGCCGGCGCGAAGGCGCTCGGACAGATGCGCTTCGACGCCGAGACTCTCGGTGAGGTGCGTGCCGACGCCGACGTCTTCCGTCGCGGCGGAGACCAGGGAGCGCAGGAGCGCGCCACCCTCCGGCGCATCGACCAACGACATGACCGTGTGCAGCCAGGCGGCGACGTCGGCGCGCAGATCGCCGGTGTCGGGCACCACGAAGTCGACCGGGATCAGGCGCCCCTCCGCCAGACACTCCCCGATCAACGCGCCGCGGGACGGCCACCAGCGATAGATGGTCTGCTTGCCGACTCCGGCCTCTTTCGCGATGCCCTCGATCGTGAGGCGGTCGTAGCCCTGATTGTGGAACAGGCGCGCGGTGGCGTCGAGGATCGCCTCGCGGGCAGCGGTGCTGCGAACGGGTCCGCTCCGATGCTCGTTCACCGTCTCAGGATAGCCACAGTTCCCTAGACGAGACGTACCGTATGATCACTTCGACCGAGGGAGAAACATTGGCTTCGCTGCTGTACCGGCTGGGTTCGTTCGCTGCGCGCAGGGCATGGACCGTGATCGTCTCGTGGATCGTGATCCTCGGGCTCGGCGTCGGTGCGTTCCTCACCCTGGGCGGCACGCTGAGCAACAGCTTCGACATCCCCGGCACCGCCTCCGGGGCCGTGACCGACGAGCTCGCCGAGAAGCTGCCCGACACCGCCGGCGGCACCGGCACGGTCGTGTACCGGACCGAAGACGGCTCCGCGTTCACCGATGAGCAGAAGCAGGCCATCTCCGAACTCGCCGTGAGCGCCGAAGGCCTCGACGGCGTCGCGTCCGTGATCGACCCGTTCGATGCACAGCAGCAGCAGGCCGCCCAGGCGCAGGAGCTCGCCGACGGCGAAGCGAAGATCGCCGACGGCCGCACCCAGCTCGAGGCCGGCCAGACCCAGCTCGACGACGGGCGGGCACAGCTCGACGCGGCGCTCACTCAGCTCACCGCGGCACGCACCCAGGCCGAACAGGCCGGCGCCGGTGCCGCGCAGCTGGCCGAACTCGACGCACAGCTCGCCGCCCTCAATGCGCAGCTCGCCGAACTCGACGCGCAGCAGGCGACGATCGACTCCAACCGCATCGAACTCGACGACAACAGCACGCAGGTCGAACTCGGCTCCACGCTCCTCGACCTGTCCGACGGCATCGGCGTCGTATCGGACGACGACTCGACCGCGATCGTCAACATCTCGTTCGTCGACCCCCGACTCGAGCTCTCCGAAGAGGTCAAGCAGGGCGCGATCGACCACTTCGCATCGGCTCCCATCGACGGCCTCGAGGTCGACTTCGGCACCGACATCGCCCAGGGCGTCCCCGAGATCTTCGGCATCGGAGAAGCCGTCGGTCTCGCCTTCGCAGCGATCGTCCTCATCGTGATGCTCGGCTCGCTGATCGCTGCGGCGCTCCCGATCGTCACGGCGATCGTCGGCGTGGGCGTCGGCGTCACGGCATCCCTCGCCTTCTCGGGCGTCGTCGACATGGCCTCGGTCACACCCGTGCTCGGCGTGATGCTCGGGCTCGCCGTCGGCATCGACTATTCGCTGTTCATCGTCAACCGCCACCGAAAGCAACTGCTCGCCGGCGTGCCGGTGCGGGAGTCCATCGGCCTCGCGACCGGCACCTCCGGCACGGCGGTCGTGTTCGCCGGAACCACGGTCATCGTCGCACTCTTCGCCCTGAACGTCACCGGCGTGCCCTTCCTCGGCCTCATGGGAACAGTCGGCGCGGTCTGCGTCGCCGTCGCCGTCCTCGTGGCGATCACCCTCGCCCCCGCGATCCTCGGACTCGTCGGCACGCGACTGCTGCGGCGCAAGACCCGTGGGACGATCGGCGAGGAGCACGCCGCCGGCACGCCGGTGAAGCGGATGTCGACGCTCCGCGCCGTCGTCACCGCCGTGGTCAGCGTCGCCGCGCTCCTGATCATCGCGGTCCCCTCGATGTCGATGCGGCTCGGGCTGCCCGACGGGTCGAGCGAACCGAGCGACTCCACCAGCTACCGCGCGTTCCAGGCCGTCGACGAGCAGTTCGGAGAGGGCGCGAACGGTCCGCTCCTCGTGACCGCGACCCTCGACGAGGCGATCAGCGACGACGATCTGCTGGCCACCCAGGTCACCGTCGCGCAGGCGATCGCCGATCAGGACGACGTCGTCGCGGTCGCCCCGATCGCGGCATCCGACGACAACACGCTCCTCGCGTTCCAGGTGCTCCCCGCCGAGGGTCCCAACAGCGCATCCACCGAGCGACTCGTGCAGGACCTCCGCTCGATGCCCGCGATCGGCGATGGGATCGTGGTGGGCGTCGCCGGCCAGGCCGCGACCAACATCGACATCTCCGAAGCGCTGGCCGGAGTGCTGCCCCTCTACCTGACCGTCGTGGTCGGACTGTCGCTGCTGATCATGATCGTCGTGTTCCGCTCGCTGCTGGTGCCGCTGATCGCGACTGGAGGGTTCGTGCTCTCCCTCTTCGCGACGTACGGTCTGATCGTCGCCGTGTTCCAGTTCGGCTGGGGCGCCGACCTCATCGGCCTGCACAGCACCGGGCCCATCCTGAGCTTCCTGCCGGTGATCCTCGTCGGCATCCTGTTCGGCCTCGCGATGGACTACCAGCTGTTCCTCGCGTCCGGGATGCGCGAGGCGTACGTGCACGGCGCCTCGGCGAAGGATGCCGTCGCGCAGGGCTTCCGTGCCGGCCGTTCGGTCGTCATCGCCGCGGCACTCATCATGGTGTCGGTCTTCGGCGGGTTCATCTTCTCGGAGTCGACGATCATCCGCTCGATCGGGTTCGGCCTCGCGTTCGGCGTGCTGCTCGACGCGTTCGTGGTGCGGATGCTGCTCATGCCGTCGCTCATGCACCTGCTCGGACGCTCCGCCTGGTGGCTTCCGCGCTGGCTCGACCGTCTCCTCCCGAACGTCGACATGGAGGGTGCCGCACTCGAGCGCGATCATCCGGGCATGAAGGCCGTCGCGATCCCGACCGGCGACTCCGCTGCCGGCGACTCCCCCGCTGGAGACGCCTCTGCCGGAGACGCCTCGTCGGCCTCCGATGTCGAGACCATCGACCGACCGCTGCTGCGTCGGGATCTCAAGCACTGAGGCTCGCCGCTTCGGGGCCGCCTGTCGCACCCCCTGCCTAAAGTGGGCACATGACCACCGACCTGCGCGCGCTGCTGGAAGAGCTGCGCGCGCAGGCAACAGCACGTGTCGCGTCCACGTCCGCCGCGCTGGCCGAGCTCACTCACGACCGCGAAGGCTCGAACGACGACGACGAGCACGACCCCGAAGGCGTCACCCTGTCGTCGGAGTGGTCGCGGCTGACCGGTCTCGCCGAGGCCGCGGCATCCGAACTCCGGCAGGTCGACGAGGCGCTGGCCCGAATGGACGCCGGCACCTACGGCATCTGCGCGAACTGCGGACGACCCATCCCGCCGGAGCGCCTCGAAGTGCGCCCGTTCGCCGAGTACTGCGTCGCCTGCGCCGAGAAGCTCGGTCGCTGAAGCTCGGTCGGCGGTGCTCGGACGCTGAATCCGGGCGGCGTACCCTGGTGGCGAGAATCGGAGGCACCATGACCATCCAACCGCGAGACGTCAGCCGCGACGAAGACATCGAGGGGTACCTGCTCGGCTCTCCGGTGAGCATCATGCGTGAGTACATCACGACTCCGGGGAGAGGGCCGCGGCTGCACCGGCATCCGTACGCCGAGACCTTCGTGATCCATCACGGCCGCGCGCTGTTCACGGTCGGCGACGAACAGGTCGTCGGCGTCGGAGGCCAGATCCTCGTCGTGCCGTCGCTCGTCTCGCACCGCTTCGAGGTGCTCGACGGCGGCACCTACGAGGCCACGCACGTGCACGCGAGCGACCGCTTCGTCACCGAATGGCTGGAGTAGGCGCGGCCGAACCCGACGTCGGGGGAGGCGAGTAGCATCCCCCCATGACCATCAGACTTGAGAACATCGGCATCGCCGTGCGCGACCTCGAAGCGACCATCTCGTTCTTCACCGACCTCGGTCTCACCGTGCTCGGACGCGACGAGGTCAGCGGCGAATGGGCCGACACGGCGGTCGGCCTCGACGGCAACCACGCCAAGATCGCCGTGCTGCAGACGCCCGACGGTCAGGGGCAGATCGAGCTCTTCGAGTACATCCACCCCGACGCGATCGAGACCGAGCCGACGCTCCCGAACGAGATCGGCATGCACCGCATCGCCTTCGCCGTCGACGACATCGACGAGTCGCTGGCGATCGCCGCGCGGCACGGATTCCACCCGCTCCGCGGGGTCGCGAACTATCAGGACATCTACAAGCTCACCTACCTCCGCGGACCGAGCGGCATCCTCGTGATGTTCGCGCAAGACCTGACGAAGAGCTGATCACCGTCCTCACGCGACCATCCCGCGCCAGATCACCTCGATCGCGGCCCGCAGGCGTGCGGCGACGGCCGGGTCGCTGATCCGATCGCCGCGCACCACCAGCTGGTAGTACGCCGCCCCCGCGATCGCATCGAAGCATGCCTCGACGTCGACGTCCTCACGCAGCTCGCCGCGGGCGATGCCGGCGCGCAGGGCGTTCTGCAGAGGCACCCGTCGTCGCGACACGTGCGACTCCCAGTACGCCTTCTGCAGCGCCCGGTCCGACATGACGAGGCGGATCCGCTGCCGGAACCGCTCCTCGGAGTACCCGGGTGCCGACGGCGCCACCGCATCGGCGCCGAGCCCCAGCCCGGTGAGCAGGATCTCGTGCAGGTCGGCATCCGCAGGGTACTCCGGCGGCACCTCACGCCCGACGTCGAGCGCCGCTGCGATGAGAGTGGTGAGCGACGGCCACCTCCGATACAGCGCGGCACGACTCACCCCGCTGCGAGCGACCACCCGCGAGACGGTCACCTCTTCGCCCGAGTCGATGACCTCCAGCGTCGCCTCGACGATCTGGCCGTCGATCTCCTCGTCGCGCGGGCGACCGGGACGGCGGCGCACCGCCGCCGCCCCGGCATCCGGTGCCCCGGCATCCGCCGTCGGAGACGTCACCAGGCTCATGCGGCCAACGCCCGCTCGCGCAACCGCGCGATCGTGGCATCCGACAGCCCCGCGGTGCGCAGCGGCGTCAGCGGATCGCCGTACTGCTGTCGCAGCGTGTCGAGCAGGCTGCGCATCGACACGTCCATCGACCCTTCGAGCAGCGACGACGAGGTCGAGAGCATGTCGGAGTCGAAACCCAGCGCCTTCCACATCGCCCCCATGACCGGGGCCGTGCGCTTCATGATCGCGACCATGTTGGCGCCGGTGAGCGCGTAGTCGGTCACGATGTCGTCGTCGGCTGCTCCCAGTGCGAGCAGCAGCATCGCCGCCAGCACGCCGGTGCGATCCCGCCCCGCGGCGCAGTGGAACGCGGATGCTCCGGGAGTGTGTGCGATCACGTTGAGCGCGGTGACGAGCTGCGGGGCGGCGCTCTCGACCATCCGCAGGTACATCAGCCCCATGGCCTCGTGACTGAACGCGGGAGCATCACGATCCATCGACTCGCCGACGTTCGCGATGAGCGGGAGGTGGTGGTACGAGATCGGATGCTCGCCGAGCGGGCCACGTCCCGTCACCGACACCTCGGCGGGCGAGCGCAGGTCGATGATCGCCGTGAGACCGTCGGCGACGAGCTGCGCGGCGACGTCCTCGGTCACGTACGCGAGGTCGTCGGTGCGGATGGCGAGCCCCGGCCGGAGCACGCCGCCGTCGATCGCGATGCCGCCGAGGTCGCGCAGATTGACGGGCGCGCTGAGCACGAGGTCGGTGTCGATGATGGTCATGTGATTCTCCTTCGGATGAGGGCGCTGCCCTGGTCGATCACCGTGACGAGCACGATGATGCAGATGATGATGGCGCTGAGGTGGCCGTAGTCGTACATGCGCATCGCGGTCGTCAGCTCCAGACCGATACCACCCGCGCCGACAAGGCCGAGGATGGTCGCGCCGCGCACGTTCCCCTCGAACAGCAGCAGCGTGTATGAGGTGAGCAGGGGCGCCGCCTGCGGCAGGATGCCGTACTGGATGACCTGCCGCTTCGATGCGCCCACGGCCTCCATCGCGACGACGGGCCCCCGATCGACCTGCTCCATCGCCTCGGCGAAGATCTTGCCGATCGAGCCGATGGAACCGAGCGTCATGGCGAGGATGCCGGCGAACGGACCGAGTCCGACCGCGGAGACGAACATCAGAGCGAAAACCAGGTCGGGCACCGAGCGGATGATGTTCATCACCCAGCGCGTCGGGTAGTACAGCCACCTCGGCGCGATGGTCGAAGATGCCCCGAACGCGACGATCAGCGAAAGCACGGCGCCGAGCACCGTCCCGACCACGGCCATCTGGAAGGTCTCGAGCAGCAGAGCGAGGATCGTGCCGATCTTCGAGAAGTCCGGCGGGAACAGGCGCGACAGGAATTCACCCATGTTGACCGCGCCGTCGCCGAGCTTCACGAAGTTGAACTCCGCGCCGTTGAACGACCACAGCAGCACGAGGAACGCGACCGGCAGACCGATCAGGAAGCGGGCGCGCGGCACCCGGAACGCGCTCTCGAGGCGTGCGCGTTCGGCGGCATCGAGGGCAGGTCTGGTCGTCGAGGCCGACCGTCCGGTGCGGGGTTCAGTGGTGGTCGTCATCGCCGTGCTCCTCATCGTCGTAGAGGGGCGCCAGAGCCGCGGCATCCAGCTGGGAGGTCGCGCCGGAGACGAGCATCTCGCCGTGCCGCAACCCGACGATGCGATCGCTGTGCGCGAGCGCCAGCGGGAGCACGTGCAGACTCACCAGCACCGGGATGCCGTCCTCGGTCGCGATCTCGCGCAGGAGCTCCAGCACCGAGTCGGCCAGCTTCGGGTCGAGCGACGCGACCGGCTCGTCGGCGAGGATCACCTGGGGCTGCTGCATCAGCGCCCGAGCGATCGCGACCCGCTGCTGCTGCCCGCCCGAGAGCGACCGCGCCGGAGCCGTCGCCTTGTGCGCGATGCCGACGCGGTCGAGCAGTTCGAGCGCACGACGGCGGTGCGCGCTCGAGAACCCGCCGGCGACGTTGATCGCGCCGGCGCCGCGCAGAGCGCCGGTGAGCACGTTGGTCATGACGCTCAGCCGTGGGATCAGGTTGAACTGCTGGAACACCTGCCCGACCTCCGACCGCAGGGTGCGCAGCTCGCCACGACGGAGGTTCGTCACGTCGTGACCCGCGACCCGCACCGAGCCGGCGGAGATCGGGGCGAACCCGGTGAGGCTGCGCATGAGGGTCGACTTGCCCGACCCCGAGGCGCCGAGCAGAGCGACCATCTCGCCGGGGAACAGGTCGAGATCGACACCGTCGAGCACGTTCTGCCCGTCGTAGGCGACCTCGAGTCCGCGCACGGACACGAGCGGGAGCGTCTGACGGAGCGACGCGGGCGTGGGCGTTTCGGTCGTCGAGAGAGCCGAGCGAGACGAAGCGCCCTCCGCTACCGCGACTCTCGTCACTTCAAGTCCTTGAGCTCGACGCCCGCGACGGCCGCGATCTCGGCGAAGGACTCGAACTCCGAGGTCTTCGGATCGACGGTCTGCGGGGCGGCCGCGAACGCTCCGTAGGCGCCCAGCTTCTCGGCGTTCGCGGGCGAGAACACCTCGGCGATGCCCTTCTGGATGAGCTTCCGCGTGTCGTCGTCGAGCGACTGCCGGCCGAGCACGGCGCCCTGAATGCTCATCGCCGGGCTCTCTCCGACCGCGCGCCACTCGCCATCGGCGAAGGGGAACATCGGGGCGCCCAGCTCGGTGAGCATGATCGCCGTGCACGCGGCATCCACCTGTCCCTGCTCGAGAGCGGCGAAGCTGCCCTCGTGACCGCCGGCGAAGATCGCTTCATAGTCCGTTCCCTGCTCGAGGCCCGCCTCGTGCAGCATGTACACCGGCATGAAGTAGCCCGAGCTCGAGGCCTGGTCGGCGAACGCGACCGTCTTGCCCTCGAGATCCTCGACGGTCTGGACCGGCGAGTCCTCCAGCACCACGCAGGTGGAGACCGGCTTGCCGTCGCCCTGGAAGGCGACGAGCGCGTCGACCTCGCCGGTGTTCACGGCCAGCGCCGAGGGGAAACCGCTCATGATGCCGATGTCGACGTGATCGGCCCGGATCGCCTCGACGACGCTGAGGTAGTCGGGCACATCCGTGATCTCGACCGTGCGACCGGTGGCCTCTTCGAGCAGCTCGGCGAAGACCTCGATCGGGTTCTCGGCGGTGGGGTCGTCGCCGACGGGGAGGGTGGCGATGGTGATGGGGGCGTCGGGGTCGGCGGGGGCCGCCTCGGCGGTGGGGCTCTGGCATCCGGTGAGCGCGAGGGCGGCGACGCCCAGGAGGCCGACGGCGGGCAGGGTGAAGCGGCGCATGATGACCTTTCGGGAGGGATGTTCCCGAATTCCGAGAACACCGGTATTCCAACTCCCGAAGGTGACAGGCAATTACGAGACCGCCGTACTCCGAATGGAACGCTTCGTGAACGGCGGGTGACGAGGCCGCGTCGGCGCCCCGGACTTCGCAGCCGTCACACCGCCGCGACAGCCTCCGCGATCGCGGCGCCGAGCTCGACCGTCGTGGCCGAGCCGCCGAGGTCGGGGGTGAACGGCGCGGCATCCGCTCCCCGGGCGAGCACCGACTCGATCGCGGCGAGCACGGCGGCACCGGCATCCGCATACCCGAGGTGATCGAGCATCATCGCGCCGCACCAGATCTGTCCGATCGGGTTCGCGATGCCGCGACCGGCGATGTCGGGCGCCGAGCCGTGCACCGGCTCGAACAGGCTCGGGAAGTCGCCCTCGGGGTTGATGTTCGCGCTCGGAGCGATGCCGATCGTGCCCGTGCAGGCCGGACCGAGGTCGGACAGGATGTCGCCGAACAGGTTGCTCGCCACGACCACGTCGAACCAGTCGGGGTGCAGCACGAAGTTCGCGGTGAGGATGTCGATGTGGAACTGGTCGCGCCGCACGTCGGGGTAGTCGGCGCCGACCGCCGCGACGCGCTCGTCCCAGTAGGGCATCGAGATCGAGATGCCGTTGCTCTTGGTGGCCGAGGTGAGGTGCTTCGCCTCGCGGCGCTGCGCGAGGTCGTAGGCGTACCGCAGCACCCGGTCGACGCCGGTGCGCGTCATCACGGTCTCCTGCAGCACGAACTCGCGGTCGGTGCCCTCGAACATCCGGCCGCCGATCGAGGAGTACTCCCCCTCGGTGTTCTCGCGCACGACCCAGAAGTCGATGTCGCCGGGCGCCCGTCCGGCGAGCGGCGAGACCACACCGGGCATGAGCCTGACCGGCCGGAGGTTCACGTACTGGTCGAACGCGCGGCGGAACTGGATCAGGCTTCCCCACAGGCTCACGTGGTCGGGGACGACGTCGGGCCAGCCGACCGCACCGAAGTAGATCGCGTCGAAGCCGCGCAGCGTCTCGAACCAGTCGTCGGGCAGCATCTGCCCGTGCTGCTGCCAATATGCCGCGCTGGCGAAGTCGAACTCGGTGAATTCGAGCGAGATGTCGAAGACGGATGCCGCGGCTTTCAGCACCCGCAGCCCTTCCGGCATCACCTCGGTGCCGATGCCGTCGCCGGCGATCACGGCGATGCGGTGCGTGGTTGTCATGGGGTTCCTTCCGGTTGCCGGTCGTTCCGGTCGCAGTTTCTGCCAGCGCCGGGTACTCCGGTCGCAGTTCGTGCCGGTTGCCGCGGGTTCGAGCGGCAGGAAGTGCGACCGGAACGCGGGCGGGGCGGGCGGGGCTAGAGCACGTCGAGCTCGGCGGGGTGGTGGCACGCGACGCGGTGGGCGCCGTCGGCGGGAACGGTGGCGACGAGCTCCGGAACCACCTCGGCGCAGACCTCGGTGGCCTTCCAGCAACGCGTACGGAAGCGGCATCCGCTCGGCGGCGAGACCGGACTCGGCACGTCGCCGGTCAGCACGATGCGCTCGCGCGCCCGCTCGGCCCGCGGGTCGGGAACCGGGATCGCTGACAGCAGCGCCTGCGTGTACGGATGCCGCGGCCGCTCGTACAGCTCGTCGACGGGCCCTTCCTCCACGAGCTTTCCGAGGTACATCACGCCGACGCGGTCGCTGAGGTGTCGCACGACCGACAGGTCGTGCGCGATGAACAGATACGTGAGCCCGAGATCGCGCTGCAGGTCGTCGAGCAGGTTCAGCACCCCGGCCTGCACACTCACGTCGAGGGCGCTGACCGGCTCGTCGAGCACGATCACCTCGGGCTCGACGGCGAGCGCCCGCGCGATGCCGAGCCGCTGGCGCTGTCCGCCGGAGAACTCGTGCGGGAACCGGTCGGCGTGCGCGGGATTCAGTCCGACCTGCGCGAGCAGCTCCTCCACCCGGCGCTCGTGCTGACCCCGGTGCAGCCCGTGGATCACGAGCGGTTCGGTCAACGTCGCCCGCACGGACTTCCGCGGGTTCAGCGAGGCATACGGATCCTGGAACACGAACTGCACGCGACGACGCAGCGCCCGCAGCCGCCCTCCCTCGACGCTCGTGACGTCGTCGTCGCCGAGCCGGATCGAGCCTCCGTCGCTGGACTGCAGCCGTGCCACGCTGCGGCCGAGCGAGGACTTGCCGCAGCCGCTCTCGCCGACCAGGCCGAACGTGTGCCCGCCCTCGATCGAGAGGCTGACGTCCGACACCGCCTGCACGACATCGCGCGTGCGGCCGAAGAGTCCCCCGCCGACCTTGTACTCCTTGACGAGGTTCTGCACGGTCAATCCGGTGCTCATGACGCCGCCTCCTTCTGCCATTCGCCGACCCGCACGCAGGCCGCCGTGTGCCCGGAACCCACCACGACGGCCGGCGGCACGACGGCGTCGCACAATCCGGCCACCGCGTGCGCGCAGCGCGGGGCGAAGCGGCATCCGTCGGGCCATGCCGTCGCCACCGGCGGCTGCCCCGCGATCTGGTACAGCCTTTCGTCGCGCGAGGCACGCCGGTCGATGCGCGGCAGCGACGCCAGCAGCCCCGCCGTGTACGGGTGCGCGGTCTCGTAGAAGAGCGGATCGACGTCGGCCGTCTCGACCAGCCCGCCCGCGTACATGACCATGACCCGGTCGGCGGTGCCCGCGACGACGCCGAGGTCGTGCGTGATGAGCAGCACGGTCGTGCCGGTGCGGCGCTGCACCTCGCGCAGCACCTCGAGCACCTGCGCCTGCACGGTCACGTCGAGGGCGGTCGTGGGTTCGTCGGCGATCAGCAGGTCGGGTTCGTTGGCGATGCTCATCGCGATCATCACGCGCTGCCGCATGCCGCCGGAGAACTCGTGCGGGTAGCGATCCACGCGCAGCTCGGGCGAGGGGATGCCGACGATGTCGAGCAACTCGATCGCCCGGGCGCGCTGCTCCGCCGAGGTGGTGTCGGGCCGGTGCACGCGCACGGCCTCGACCAGCTGTTCGCCGACGCGCATGACCGGGTTCAGCGCGGTCAGCGCGTCCTGGAACACGACGGCGATGTCCTTGCCGCGGATCTCGCGCAGCGCGGCATCCGACATGCCGACGAGCTCCTGACCACGGAACCGGATCGACCCCGTCACCACGGCCTTCTTCGGCAGCAGCCCCATGATCGCCATCGCGGTCATCGACTTGCCCGAGCCGGACTCCCCGACGATCCCGACGGTCTCTCCCTCGCGCAGCACGAACGAGACGCCCTCGATCGCGCGGGCGAGCCCGGCATCCGTCGGGAAGCTCACCGACAGATCCTCGACTTCCAAGAGGACCTCCCGCCCGCTCACAGGTTCTTCCCCTGCGGGTCGAGCGCATCGCGCAGTCCGTCGCCGATGAAGTTCACGCACAGCACCGTCACGAGGATGAACAAGCCGGGGAAGTACAGCAGGTACACCTGCGGGGTGCCGACGTAGCCGGCGGCCTGGCTGAGCATCGAGCCCCAGCTGGTCTGCGGCGGCTGCACGCCGAACCCGAGGAAGCTCAGCGTCGACTCCGCGATGATCGAGGATGCCACGGCCAGGCTCATCGCCACCACGATCACGCCGGCGAGATTCGGCAGCAGGTGCGAGACGACGATGCGGAGTCCGGATGCTCCGATGCCGCGTGCCGCGTCGATGAAGTCCTTCTCCCGCAGCGACAGCACCTGTGAGCGCACGACGCGGGCGATGTAGGTCCAGCCGAGGGCGGTGAGGGCCAGCACGATCGTGGTGGGCGACGGCCCGAGCCCCTGCAGGATGACGGCCAGAAGGGCGATCGCGGGGACGATGAGGAACAGGTCGGTGATGCGCATGATGAGCTCGCCGATCCAGCCGCCGACGTAGCCCGAGATCGCGCCGAGCGCGGTGCCGACGACGGTCGCGAGCAGGGCGACGGCCAGGCCGATCGCGAGCGAGATCTGGCCGGAGAACAGGATCTCGCTGAGATAGTCGCGGCCGAGCTCGTCGGTGCCGAGCCAGTGCGCGCCCGAGGGCGGGGTGGGTCCGGTGAGCAGGTCCTGCTGCCCCTGCGGATACGGCGCGATCCAGCCGGCGCCGAAGCACGCGATCAGCAGGATCACCAGCACGATCAGACTCACGACGCCCAGTCGGTGCCGGAGGAACCCCTTCAGGAGCTGTCTCGTCGGAGCCTTCTGCGGATCCTGCTCGGCGAGCAGCTCCTCGCTCCCCGCGATACCGGCGCCGCTCATGACAGTCTCACTCTCGGGTCGAGCACCGCGTAGGCGATGTCGGCGATCAGGTTGCAGATCACGACCGCGACGGCGACCACGATCATCCAGGGCAGCAGCACGAACACGTCGCCCGCGACGAGCGACTGCAGGAACAGGCGCCCCATGCCGGGGATCGCGAAGATCTGCTCGGTGACGACCAGGCCGCCGATGAGGATCGCCGCGTCCAGCGCGACGACCGTGACGAACGGCGCGAGCGAGTTGCGCACCGCGTGCCGCCAGATCACCTGGCGGCGCGGCACACCCTTCGCACGAGCCGTGCGCACGTAGTCGCTCGACAGCGCGTCGAGCATCGCGGCGCGGCCGAAGCGGCTCCACGAGGCGACGAGCGCGATCATGAGGGCGGCCACCGGCAGGATCAGATGCCGGATGTAGTCGAGCACGCCGGTCTGTCCCGGCGAGTTCAGCCCGATGAAGAACAGCGGCGGCTCACTGAGCCCGAACGCCTCCTTCGGCCAGACGGCGAAGGTCTGGATGAGGATGAGGCCGAACCAGAACGCCGGCATCGCGATGCCGAGGTACGAGGCGCCGGTGAGCAGGTTGTCGCCGAGCGAGTACTGCCGCACGGCCGAGTAGACGCTGATGCCGCCGGCGATGAGGATCGCGATCAGCAGCCCCCAGAACGCCAGCTGCAGTGTGGGCCACAGCGCCTCGCCGATGAGGGGCAGCACCGGGGTGCCGGTGCGCGTGCTCGTGCCCCAGTCGCCGACGATCATCGATCGCAGCCAGAGGAAGTACTGCTCGGGGATGGAGCGGTCGAGCCCCAGCCTCTCGACCTCGCGGGCGAGCGCCGTCGGGTCCTGCGCCAGGCGCAGCTTCGCGAGCGGATCGAACGTCGCCCGCACCGCCCAGAAGAGCACGAAGGAGGCGACGAGGATCACCGGGATCGAGTACAGCACCCGTCGTGTGATGAACGTGATCATCTCATCGCCTCCTTCCTGATCGGATCATCGGATGCCGCGGATGCGGCCCCGCGGACTCAGCCCGCAAGGCCCCACTCGGCGAGGTTCCAGAACGGGCCCTCGATCGGGTTGATCTGCAGCGGGCCGCCGACCTTCTCGCTCCACAGCAGTACGTTCGGCACGGCATCGAGCGGCAGGGACGGCACGTTCTCCGCGATCAGCGCGTCGCCCTCGTGCGAGGCGGCGATACGAGCATCCGTGTCGATCTCGCTGTCGACCTGGGTGAGCAGGTCGTCGAGCCCCGGGATGTCGGCGCGGTAGAAGTTGATGCCGGAGAAACCGTTCGCCTCGCTCGGGATGTTGGTCGACGCGAACGTCGCGCTGAGCGTGGGATCCGGGAACGTGTCGACGAGGGCCCAGATGCCGGCCTGGAAGTCGCCCTCCGGCGCGATCGTGCCGAACAGGTCGGCCGGGGTCACCTGGTCGATGGTCATCTCGAAGCCGGCATCCGCCAGCTGCGACTGCAGCACCTGCACGGTGAGGTCGCGGCGCTTGTTGCCGGCGAGCGTCTTGATCGAGAAGGTCGCCGTCTCGCCGCCCTTCGCCCAGACGCCGTCGCCGTTCTTCTTCCAGCCGTCGCCCTCCATGAGCTCGTCGACCTTGCCGAGATCGAGCGTGTACTGCGAGAAGTCGTCCGACGCGAACGGCGCGACCATGGGCGAGTTGAAGCTCTGCTGTGCCTTGTCGACGCCGAGGCTGCCGAAGAGACGCTTCACGATGGCGTCGCGGTCGATCGAGTAGGCGAGCGCCTGGCGAACCGCGACGGAGTCGAAGGGAGCGACGGAGTTGTTCAGCCAGATCGCCTCGAGGTTGCCGCTGCGGGCGTCGACCTGCGATTTAATGCCGGGGAGGCCGGCGTCGATCTGGGTGAGCGCGTCGAGCTGGGGAGTCGGCGCGAGCACGCTGACCTGTCCGCTCTTGAGCGCCTGGAACGCGGCCGTGGTGTCGGGCAGGAACAGGAAGGTCACCTTGTCGAGGTGCGGCTTCTCGCCCCAGTAGTTCTCGTTCGGCACGAGCGTGACCGACGTGCCGCGGGTCCACTTCTCGATCTTCCACGGACCGCCGCTGAAGTCGTAGCCGTCGGCCATCATCGCGCTGCGATCCTGACCCTCGAGGATGTGCGCGGGCATGATGCCATACACGCTGAACAGCGTGCGCCATCCGGCGTAGGCGGAGTCGAGGGTGACGACGGCCTTCTTCGGGTCGCTGACGTCGACGGCCGTGATCCGGTCGTACCCGGTCTTGTCGAAGATGTCGTCGCCGTCACGGATCTGGAGGGCGGTGTACGCGAAGTCGGCCGAGGTGATGGGCTCGCCGTCGGACCACACGGCATCCGGATTGATGTCGTAGGTGACCGTCTGGGTGCCGTCGTCGGCGACCTCGGTGGCCGGCTCCCCCGTGACGAGGTCGGACGGCACCGGCACCCACTCGTCGTCGACGAGGCGGGTCTCGAACACGGCCGGCATGGTCGGGATCTGCATGACGTAGGTGCCCCAGATCGAGCCGCCGCAGGTGGCGATCCAGTCGGCGCAGTCCGGCTCCTGCTCGGCGCCGATGACGAGCTCGCCGCCGTCGACGACGGCGACCTCCTCGTTCGTCTCGGCCGGGGTGGGCGTCGAGGTGCAGGCAGCGAGCGAGCCGATGAGTGCGGCGGCGGTCAGAGCCGCGAGGATGCCGCGCCGGGAGAGACGGGAAGAGGGTACAGCGGTGCGAAGCAATGATTTCGACATGGACGGATCTCCAGTGAGCGTGCGACGAAGGAACAGTGCAGAAGTGCTGTGGTGCGGGTGGTGGTCTGACTCTAGAACCGACCGGAAAAGATAGCAAGCCTTTTAGTCAATGTTCCTGACTAGGCGTGAGGCCGGTGTTGTCCCAGCGCTCTCCGGCGAGCGTTCGGCGCGTCATCTCGTGCATGCGGCGCTGGCTGATCGCCGCCCCCTCGAGGCCCGTGGGCTCATGCCCGCCCTCGAAGATGTCGAGCACGACGTCGCCTCCGCGGGCGCGCAGACGGTCGACGTAGCCCTGCACGCCGACGACGGGTGTGCGGGTGTCGATCGACCCCTGATTGATCCAGACGGATGCCGTGACGTCGTCGAGGTACGTGATCGCCGAGAAGCGGGAGACGAGTTCGGGCGGCACCCACGAGCTCCACACCGTGCGCACGGCCGGGTTCATGGCCTCGATGGTCACCGACCAGTCGGCGACCGCGACGTGTGCGAGTCCGCCGGCGAAGAGTTCCGGGAGCCGGCCGACGCTGAGCAGCGTCATGTGCCCGCCGTACGAGGCGCCGGTGATGAACGTGGATGCCGGGTCGGCCAGCCCCTGCCCCCGCAGCCAGTCGATCGCCGCGGCGACGTCTTCGATCTCGCGGTCGCCGCCCACGTTCCAGAAGCCCTCCCGGAACGCGCGCCCGAAGGTCACGGAGCCCCGATAGTTGAGCGACGCGAACGCGTAGCCGGCCTCGAGCCAGGCCTGGGCGGAGGGGTCGTAGCGATCGACCGTCACGAGCATCGGCCCGCCGTGGATCTCGAGGACCGTGCCGAGCGGCTCGCGACCGGCGGGGCGCGCCGACCACAGCTGCACGGGCGTGCCGTCGACGCTCGTGACGAGCGTCGAGGTCAGCGGCACACCGGGCGGCACGGCTGCCGGGTCGATCAGGGTCGTCTCGGTGCCGTCGGCGACGACCTCCGTGACGTGCAGCGGGACCGCCCAGCTCGAACGCATCGCCCGGACGGCACCGCTCGGCGCGTAGTACGAGGTCCAGTAGTACGGATGCAGGTTCGCGACGTCGGGTTCGGCGAAGCTGCCGCCCTCGAGCACCGTGCGCACCGCGGCATCCGCCTCGTCGAGTTCGATGAGCCGGTGGATGCCGCCGTCGACGTGCAGTGCGAGGATGCGGCCGCTCGGGGCGTGCCAGTCGAGGGCGAGCACCTCTCCGGCGAGCTCCGGCAGGTCGAAGTCACGTCGCTCGCCGGTGCGCGGATGCCAGATCGCCGGACGCGAGAAGCCGCTCCGCTCGGTGTTGAGGAGCAGGCGGTCGTCGCCGGCGACGGAGGAGAAGCGCACCCCGCGGACGGGCCCGTCCGGCAGGTCGTCGAGCGTCGCGACGGTCGTGCCCGACGCGGCATCCACCACCGTCAGCAGCGGACGACGGATGCCGGGATTGTGAGCCGTCGTGTCGATCGACACGAGCGAGGCATCGGAGGAAGGAAGGCCGAACCAGGCCTCCACGGGGTTCGAGTAGACGACTCGCGGCTCACTCCAGGGGGCGGCGGGGATGGAGAGGACGTGGAAGCCCTCCTCGTCCACGACCGTCGCGATGAGGGCCGAGCCGTCGAACGACATCGCGAGTCCGCGCAGGACGTAGGGCTCGCGTCCCGGGGTGAGCGCGACGCGCTCCGAGCCGTCTGGGGTGATCGCGACGAGGGCGCCGACCTCGGACCCGCCGCCGTCGTCGAGGTCGACGATCCACCGGCCGTCCGGGGTGACGATCGCCCCCATGCTGACGTCGAACGGCAGCAGCTCGCCCGGGGCATCCGGGGCGCGCCAGAGGCGTCCGCGCGCGCCCTCGGGGTGGTTCTCGATCACAAGGGCGAGGTCGGACGCACCCGCCGCGGGGCGCACCGTCATGAGGTACGGAACGGCGAAGCGCTCGTCCAGGGCCTTCGTCGTCGAGTCTTCCGGGGTGTGCAGCATCCTTGCTTCTCCTCGTCGTCGCCAGTGTCGTTGACTATAGCATTGGCTAAGCGATGAAGACCAGGGTTCGCGGCATTGTCGATGAGCATGACAGGAGCCGTGACGACGGTGAGGTACCGTGAGTCTGCGTGACCGACGCACGGCACGACAGCAGACGGAGGAACTCGATGGCGACTCGGAAGGCCGCAGGTCAGGCGAAGGCGCCGACCCGTACGACCGGCACCCCCGCACGCCCCCGCCGCGCGCGCGACTCGCTCAGCCGCGACATCATCGTCGCCGCCGCCGATCGCGTCGTCGAGCGCGAGGGCCTCGACCGTCTGACGTTCCAGGCGATCGGCGAAGAGCTCGGTGCGCACCCCACCTCGATCTATCGGCACTTCCGCGACAAGGACGAGCTTCTGCTCGCCCTCATCGACACGCTCCGCGCCCGCTCCTACAGCGGCGGCATGGTCGCGACCGACGACTGGATGGCCGACCTGCGCACCCAGGCGCACCTCATCCACGACCACTACATGCGCTACCCGGAGTTCGCGCTGCAGATGGCCCTGCGCCGCCCCACCGACTTCTCGTCGATGGAGTTCTCGATCGGCGCCCTGCGCCGCGGCGGGTACGACCAGGAGCAGGCGGCCCTGTACGCCCGAGCGCTCGGGCAGCTGATCCGCTCGGCATCCAGCATCCAGGCCGCACTCACCGCGATGCCCGCCGACGTGCAGGACGCCGACGAGCTCACGTGGCAGATGGACTACCGGCGCCTCGACCCCGCCGAGTTTCCGAACATCGCCTGGGCGGGCGACAGCCTTCCCGGGGTGCGCGACCCTCGCGCCTGGGAGTCGGCGCTCGACCTGCTGCTGGAGAGCATCGAGCGGCACGCGCCCGGCGCCTGACTCATCCGGCCGCGAGGTTCATCGCGTCGGCGCTTCGGAGGAGATCGGCGCTTCGGAGGATCATCCGCCCCGATATCGACCTCCCGAACGCAGATATCCTCCGCAATCAGGCCGATCCGGCCGTGAGCTCGTCGAGCATGCCGGTGAGCAGCTCGATCCGCTCCATCATCGAGTCCATCGACACCCACTCGTGGTCGGCGTGCGCCCCGGCACCGCGCGGGCCCAGTCCGTCGAGCGTGCGGGCTCCGACGGCGGCGGTGAAGTTGCCGTCGGATGCTCCGCCCGCAGAGACCGCCTCGATCTCCGGATGCCGAAGGCGCGCGGCCACGCGACGCGCGCAGTCGAGCAGCTCGGCCGAGACGCTCTCCTCCATCGGCGGGCGGTTGATGCCGCCGGTGACGTCGACGGTCACCCCGTCGGTGTGCGCGCCGAGGCGCTGCATCGCGGCATCCACGCGTTCGAGTTCGCCGAGCGTCCACGCGCGCACGTCGACGCGCACCTCCGCGTGCTCGGGGATGACGTTGGTCACGGTCCCCGCCTGAGCGACCGTCGGACTCACCGTCGTACCCGCGTCGTCGTCCGCGAGTTCGGGCAGCGCGAGCACGTGATGGGCGAGCTCGGCCAGAGCACTCCGGCCCTTCCATGGTTCGAGCCCGGCGTGCGCAGCCCGTCCGGTGAAGGCGATGCGGTAGATGCTGCCGCCGCGACGGGCGATCTTGAGGGCGCCGTCGAGGCTCGGCTCGAGCACCAGCACGGCGCCGGCGCGCCGCGCCTCTCGCTCGATGAGCGCGCGCGACGTCAGGGAGCCGATCTCCTCGTCGCTCGTCAGCAGCACCGCGACCGCACCCGGCCGGGCGATCCGCGCGAGGGCCGCAGCCATGATCACGATGCCGGCCTTCATGTCGAAGACACCGGGGCCCGTCGCGCGGTCGCCGTCGATGCGGAACGGGCGGTCGACGATCGTGCCCTTCGGGAAGACCGTGTCGAGGTGGCCGATCAGCAGCACCGCGGGGGCCTCGCCGCCTGACCAGCGCAGGTGCTCGACGCCGTCGACGGTCTCGATGATCCCCGCCTCGCCGACGACCGGGTCGAGCCACGAGCGCACGAGCTCCTGCGCAGCCCGAAGACCCGCGACATCACCCGTGGGCGTCTCGAGGGAGACCAGTTCGGCGAGGCGCTGGGCGGCCTCCTCCCGCGGGGTCACGCGCGCACCTCCGCGGCGGCGAGGAACGCACGCAGCGCGGCCGCGGTGGCATCCGGCGCTTCTTCGGCCAGATAGTGGTCGGCTTCGATCGACGCACCGGCGACCCCGGGAGCGTACGTCTCCCAGGTCGCGAGCACGTCGAAGTGGCGACCGACATAACTGTGAGCGCCCCACAGGGCGAGGGTCGGGCAGGCGACCGTGCCTCCGGCCGCCCGGTCCTCCCGATCGTGCTCGAGGTCGACCGTCGCTGCAGCGCGGTAGTCGGCCCCGGAGGCGAACACGGTGTCGAGGTCGAAGCAGCGGAGGTACTCGTCATAGGCGTCGGGCAGCCGGTCTCCGTCGTGCCGTCGGCCGGTGAAGCGGCTGCGCAGCCAGGTCTCACGGTCGGCGCCGATCAGCGCCTCCGGCATCCCGTCGTCTCGCGCGAGGAAGAACCAGTGGAAGTACGCCGTCGCCATGGCCCGGTCGACGTTCTCGAACATGTGCAGGGTCGGCACGATGTCGAGAACGGCCAGTGCGGTGACGGCATCCGGATGGTCCAGCGCCATGCGGTGCGCGACGCGGCCTCCGCGATCGTGCCCGACGACGGCGAAGCGCGTATGGCCGAGTTCGCGCATGAGGGCCACCTGGTCGCGGGCCATCTCGCGCTTGGCGTAGTGCGGGCCCCGCGGCTTCGCGGAGTCGCCGTACCCGCGCAGGTCGGCGGCCACGACGGTGTGATCGACCGCCAGCGCCGCGGCGACGTCGTTCCACATGGCCTTGGTCTCGGGGTAGCCGTGCAGCAGCAGCACGGGACTTCCCGATCCGCGCACCTCGGCCGAGATCTCGACGCCGTCGCAGTCCACGGAGACCGGCGTGCGGGGTGTGGTCATCATCGTCCAACTCTCGATCCAGTCAGCAAGTCAATCACGTTGACTATAGCAATGACCATCGATCGGGGATAGGGGCGGCATCCCGAGCAGCGGATGCCGGCGCTCAGGCCCCCGCGACCCTGGCGCGGTAGTCGCGCGGGCTCTCTCCCCGCTCGCGGCGGAACGCGGCGCTGAGCGCGAACGGCGTGCTGTAGCCGACGGCGTCCGCGATCGATGCGAGCGTTCGGCCCGGGTCGCGCAGCAGGTCGGCTGCCGTCTTCAGCCGCCATTCGGTGAGGTACGCCATCGGCGGCTGTCCCACGAGCTCGGCGAAACGTCGCGCGAAGGTCGCACGCGAGACGTTCACGGCCGCGGCCAGGGCGGCGAGGGTCCAGGGGCGTGCCGGGTCTGCCTGGAGGAGGCGCAGCGCCGGCCCGACGACCGGGTCGGCCTGGGCGCGGGACCATCCGTTCTGATGTTCCGGATCGGCGAACCACGAGCGGATCGCGCCGATCAGCAGCAGGTCGAGCAACCGGTCGAGCACGACCTCCTGTCCGGGCAGATCGCGGGAGATCTCATCGGAGAGCACCCGCACGAGCGCGGCGCTTCCCCCGTCCGCGCGCACCAGCGCCACCGGCGGCAGCATCCCGAGCAGCGTGTCGCTCACCTCGCCGCGCACCTGATAGGTGCCCGTCAGCATCTCGGTCGCGCCTTCGGGATCGTTCCCCCAGGTGCGCACCCCGACCTCCGTCAGGTAGTGCCAGTCGACGCCGGGGCGGAGGGTGGGATTCTGCGCCGGGTCGATCACCACATCGATCGGACTGGCCGGGTCGTCGGCGACGGTGTAGCGGTGGCCGGGCCCGCGCAGCAGCGCCATGTCGCCGGGGGCGACCTCGACCGGGTCGCCGTCGTCGGGCACGATCCATGCCCGTCCCTGGGTGAGCACCAGAAGAGTGAGGGGCGCGTCATCCTCGATGCGCATGGCCCACGGCGGCGACAGCACCGAGCGCAGGATGAAGGCCCCGGCGGCGCGGGAACGGTCGAGGAGGGCGGTCATGCTGTCCATGGTCGACAATCTAGACGATCGCGTATGCTCACGCTGGTTCTGGCCATTCCTCGTCTCGTGCGGGCGCGCTTCACTGGACGCATGACACTCACAGATCTCGTCGCCGCCGGATTCCTCATCGCCGTCGTCGCCACCGCCGTGGTGAGCGGGGTGTTCTTCGCGTTCTCCTCGTTCGTGATGCCGGCGCTCGCGCGACAGGCATCCCGCGACGGCATCGCCGCGATGCAGTCGATCAACATCACGGCCGTGCGGCCCGCCTTCATGAGCCTGCTGTTCGGCACCGCGGCGCTCACGGCAGCGGTCGGCATCGCGGGATTCGGCGACCCGCGTGTCGTGATCGGTGCCGCCCTGTATCTGGTCGGCGTCATCGGCGTCACGATCGCCGCGCACGTGCCGCGCAACAACGCCCTCGCGGCGATCGACCGCGATGCCCCGCAGGCCGAGTCCGCCTGGCGCCGCTACCTGACCGGGTGGCGCCGGTGGAACCACGTGCGCTGGATCGCGGCCGGCGCGAGCTCTGCAGCCTTCCTCACCGCGGTCGCGGGGTGAACGCCTCGGCCGCAGCGAGCAGCGGCGCCAGGTCGTGGGCCGAGGTGTTCACGCGGAGCCTGGTGCCGTCCGCGGCCTTCACGACCAGCATCCGCCGCCTCCCCCTGCCGCTCGTGCGGTGCGACACGATGTCGCGATAGCGGATCACCCGCTCCGCGCCGAGCATCGTCCGGAAAGCGACCGCCTCCGCACCGGGCGCGACGTACCAGTTGCGATAGGCCAGCACTACGACCAGGCCCACGGCCACCAGCACGACCGATGCAATGCGGAACGGCACCGGGTCGCGCATGTCGCCGCTGCCGAAGCCCAGCATTCCGGCGAGCAGGCCGAGCGCCAGCAGGGCTGCCGCGGCATACGCGACGTACCGGGGCAGGCGGATGCGCGTATCCCGGGCCTTCGCCTGGCTCGGCCTCACGAACAGCGAGCGCACGAGGACCACCACGACCACCAGCGCCACCGCGAGAAGGACGATCTTCAGCACGACGGCGGGGATCATCCTCCGACCGTACCAACCCGTCGCCGCGACGAGCACCGCTCCGTTCGTGGTTCGATAAGAGGGACCATCCGTCGCGCGGGGCCGCTGACGCGCAGCATCCGAGGAGCATCCGATGACCACCGACCGTCCGATCGTCGTGATGGGGGTCAGCGGTGTCGGCAAGACGACCATCGGCCAGGAGCTCGCACGCCGGCGCGGCGCGGCCTTTATCGACGCCGACGACCTGCACAGCCCGGCGAACGTCGCGAAGATGAGCGCCGGCATCCCGCTCGTCGATGCCGACCGCTGGCCCTGGCTCGACCTCGTCGGCGCGGCCCTCCTCGCCGAGCCCGGCGTCGTCGTCGCCTGCTCGGCGCTGCGGCGCATCTACCGCGATCGGCTGCGCGCGACCGCACCCGAGACGCTGTTCGTGCACCTCGCCGCCGCGCCGGCGCGGGTGGCCGCACAGGCCGAGGCGCGCGAGGGCCACTTCATGCCGCCGGCGCTGCTGCGGTCGCAGATCGCGACGCTCGAACCCCTCGAGCCCGACGAGCGGGGCATCACCGTGATCGTGGATGCTGCACCGGACGCGCTCGTGGACCGCATCGTCGCACTGCTGCCAGGTGAGCCGGAGGGTTCCGAGAAGTAGGCTGATCCCATCATGCAAGAGTTCTGGCAGTGGGCGGGCAACTTCTGGTGGCTCATCTTCCCCATCATGGGGATGGCCGGTGGTGCCGCAAAGGCGTGGGAGCGCAACTCGAGGCGCCGGCATGAGCGCCGCCTCGAGACCCTGAAGGTCAAGGCGCAGCTGAAGACCGCCGAGATCGAGGCGCGGGCACTGAACCAGCAGATGAAGCGCCGCGGGCCGTCGATCGTCGACACGCGAGCCTCCGTCGCTCCGGACGATCTGCTCGTGCGCCTGTTCTCCGAGCACGACGAGATCACCGCGCGCTGGCTGGACTACGAACTCGATGTCGCGAAGCTCATCGCGTTCCCGGCGATGAGCGACGGCCGCCAGCCGCTGACGGCCGCGTTCCTGCGGGCGAAGAAGACGGCGGATGCTCTGCGCCCGGCATCCGCCGAGGCCAAGGTCAGCGAGCACCAGGTCGCCGAGTACCTGCAGGCCGTCGGCGACTACGCCGTCGCCTTCGAGATCGCCGAGAAGGACGCCCGGCGCCTGCGAGACTCGACCTTCACCGAGCCGGAGCGCAAGCGCCTCGAACGCGCGCAGCAGCTGCTCAAGGTCGCGGTCGACGAGTCGGCCACCCAGGCCGAGCGGAACGTCGCGTACAAGCGGGTGCGCGAAGAGCTCGACGGGCTCATCCTGCTCTCCGACGACGCGGTGACCGCGCTCGAGAAGCAGGTCGCCCGCGAGATCTCGGCGGCGCCCGCACCAGAGCCCGCACCAGCACCGGAGCCCGAGCGGATGCCGGAACCCGAGCGCATGCCGATCGCCGACCCGCTGCGCCCCGCCCCGCCGCAGCGCGAGGGCGCGTGACCCCCGAGAGCACGACCGGTCGTCGCCAGACGATCGTCATCACCGGCGCCTCCGACGGGATCGGCGCCGCTGCCGCCCGCCAGCTCGCGGCATCCGGCAATCGTCTGATCCTCGTCGGGCGATCGCCGGAGAAGACCGCGGCCGTCGCGAAGGAGGCGGGTGCCGAGTTCTTCACGGCCGACTTCGCCCGGCTCGACGACGTGCGCGAGCTCGCCGCGAAGCTCGCCGACGCGGTCGGAGATGACGGCATCGACGTGCTGGCGAACAACGCGGGCGGCATCTTCGGAGATCAGACCCCGACCGTCGACGGCTTCGAGAAGACGATCCAGGTGAATCACCTCGCGCCGTTCCTGCTGACGAACCTGCTGCTCCCGCAGCTGCTCGCGGCGGAAGCCGCGGTCATCAACACCTCCAGCGTCGGCCACCGGCTCTTCGGGCACATCGACGTCGACGACCTCGACAATCGCCGCAAGTACAGCGCGAACAAGGCATATGGCGACGCGAAGCTCGCGAACGTGCTGTTCACGAAGAGTCTGCACGCGAAGTTCCACGGTCTCGGCCTGAGTGCCGTGGCCTTCCACCCCGGAGTCGTCGGCACGAACTTCGCGGCGGGGTCGTCGAGCGTCATGCGTCTGATCTACCGCACACCGCTGCGGCGCCTCGTGACCATCAGCTCCGACAAGGGCGGCGAGACGCTGCGGTGGTTCATCGAGGGCACGCCTGACGAGACCTGGCAGTCCGGGGCGTACTACGACGAGCGTGTGCTGACGACGCGCGTGAACCCCCAGGTCGAGGATGAAGCCCTCGCCGAGGCGCTCTGGCAGAAGAGCGCCGAGCTCGTCGGGGTCGACGCCTGAATCGGGCATGAACGCGCGGCGTCCGCGGCTGCACCAGCGGTCAGCATCCACCACGGAGGGAACACCATGCAGATCGACCTCACCGGCAGGACCGCTCTCGTCACGGGTTCGACGCAGGGTATCGGGCGGGCGATCGCCACGGCGCTCGCGGATGCCGGGGCACGCGTCGCCGTCAACGGACGAAAGCCCGACACCGTGGCATCCGTCGTCTCCGAGCTGCAGGGCGAGCGGGCCGAACGCGACCTGGTCGCGGCTGCCGGCGACGTGACCGATGCGGCCGGTGCGGATGCCGTGCTCGCGGCCACCGGCGACATCGACATCCTGGTCAACAACCTCGGCATCTTCGGCGCGACCCCCGCACTCGACATCACCGACGACGAGTGGCGGCGCTACTTCGACGTGAACGTCCTCGCCGCCGTGCGGCTGATCCGCGCGACGCTGCCCGGTATGAAGGAGCGCCGCTGGGGCCGGGTGCTCAACATCGCCAGCGACTCGGCGGTCGTGATCCCGGCCGAGATGATCCACTACGGCATGTCGAAGACCGCGCTGCTCGCGGTCTCGCGCGGGTTCGCGAAGGATGCCGCCGGCACAGGCGTCACGGTCAACTCCGTGCTCGCCGGCCCCACCCACACCGGCGGCGTCGAGGACTTCGTCTACGAGCTGGTCGACAGGTCGCTGCCGTGGGACGAGGCGCAACGCGAGTTCATGAAGCTGCACCGACCGCAGTCGCTGCTGCAGCGGCTCATCGAGCCCGAGGAGATCGCGAACATGGTCGCGTACCTGTCCTCCCCGCTGGCCTCGGCGACGACCGGCGCCGCGGTGCGCGTCGACGGCGGATACATCGACTCGATCGTTCCGTAGCCGCTCAGGGAGCCGCGCCTTCCGACTGCTGGGTCAACCAGTGGAAGACGGCGGTCGGGTCCTCCGCCAGCAACGTACCGCCCTGCGCGCTGCCCGCCATCGCTTCGGCGAGCGGTCTGAAGCCGTCCGCGCGATCCGCGACGTGCACGCCATCCGAGCGCCCTCGCTCCATTCCGAAGCGGACGCTGCACGCTCCGCGGTCGAGCAGGAGCTGCCAGACGTCCATCTGCAGCGGGCCGTCGAGCCGGCGCACCGACCATCCGGCCTCGAGCAGCTCGCCGGCCAGCCACGCCGCCGCCTGATCTCGCGCCGACAGCCGAGCGAGGAAGTCCGCGATCCCTGGGCTGCTCACGCTCGTCAGAGTAGCGCGACGCCCGGCGAGCCGATGCTGGATCGAAAATACCGCGCGGCGGCCCCCGCGCGATGCATTTCTGATCCAGCATCCGTAGGGCCTCTGCGTGACCGCTCCGGTTTCGAGGAGTAACATGGCCCCTCGGGTCGTGTGGCCCCCGAGAGTCCGAAAGGCGGTGATGGCGATGTCCGGTGATAGTTACGACGCCGCCACCGCTGCGTCGCGACTCCCTGCGCTTTCGCGTTGAGCATCCGCTCCGCGTTCCCGCACGTCCTTCCGCAGCGTCGGCGGCGTCATCCGCCCCTGACTGATCTGCGCACCCGCTGACTGCGGCGTGCGCCTGCGAGAACGGATGCGCATCATGGCGCTCATCGACAACGGCGTGTACGTCCACGGACGTCGCGTGGAGACCCCGAAGAACCTGGACGAGACCTACCGGATGATGGATGCCGCGGGCGGCACCGCCTGGATCGGCCTGTACCGTCCGAGTCCCGAGGAGCTCACGTCGGTCGCGCGCGAGTTCGACCTGCATCCGCTCGCGGTCGAAGACGCCCTGTCGGGTCACCAGCGCTCGAAGGTGGAGCGGTACGGCGACACGCTCTTCGCCGTGCTGCGCCCCGCGCGGTACCGCGACAAGGAGGAGTCGATCGAGTTCGGCGAGCTGCACCTGTTCGTCGGCCCCGACTTCGTGGTGACGATCCGGCACGCCGAGTCGCCCGACCTCGCTGCCGTGCGGCGGCGGATGGAGGCGAACCCCGACCTGCTGGCGATGGGACCCGAGGCCGTGCTCTACGCGATCCTCGACGAGGTCGTCGACGGCTACGAGCCGATCGTCGCCGGACTGCTGAACGACATCGACGAGATCGAGGACCAGCTCTTCGGCGACAGCGACGACGACGCGCTCTCACGCCGCATCTACGAGCTCTCGCGCGAGGTCATCAACTTCCAGCGGGCGGTGCATCCGCTCGCCGGGATGCTGGAGTGGCTGCGTCGCGGATCGCAGAAGTACCGCATCGACGAGGAGTTGCAGCGGTCGCTGCGCGACGTGCTCGACCACGTGATCCGGGTGAACGAGCGGGTCGACTCGTTCCGCGCGATCCTCGAGAACGCGCTGACCGTGCACTCCGCGCTCGTCGCGCGCCGCCAGACGGATGCCGGACTGGCGCAGAACGACGAGATCAAGAAGATCTCCTCGTGGGCGGCGATCATCTTCGCCCCGACGCTCGTCGGCACGGTGTACGGCATGAACTTCGAGGTCATGCCCGAACTGCACTGGGCCTTCGGCTACCCGATGGCGATCGGCGCGATGGCCGCGTTCGCTGTGGCGCTGTACGGGGTGTTCAAGTACAAGAAGTGGCTCTGAACCGGGTACGGCCGGTACAGATGTCGGGCGACACGCCAGATGTCGGACCAGAAGGGACATTCGGTCCGACATCTGGCGTGTCGTCCTGCAGGTGTACCGCCTACCGCCGGATGCCGGATGCCGGATGCCGACGGGCCGGGCGGCATCCGATCAGTGGTTCACGTCGTAGACGACTTTCACGACCCCGTTGGCATAGGCCGCAGACTCCCGCAGGGACAGCTTCTGGTCGCGCTGCGCCGACGGGAAGATCGTCTTCCCGGAGCCCAGGAACACCGGGAACACCAGCAGGTTGTACCGGTCGATGAGGTCGGCCTCGGCGAGGCGCCGGGCGAGCTCCGCACTGCCGTGGATGAAGATGCCGCCGCCGTCACCGTCGCGCAGCGCCGCGACCTCATCGGTCGAGCGCAGGATGCGGGTCTCGCCCCAGCCGTCGAAAAGGTCATCATCGGTGATGGTGGTGGAGACGACGTACTTCGGCAGGTCGCGGTAGGCGGCGTGGTCCTTCGACTCCCGCCAGAACGGCGCGAAGGCTTCGTAGCTGCGGCGACCGAACAGCAGCGCCGTGGTGTCGGCCAGCTCCTCGCCCTTGAGGGAGTAGGCACCGGCGTCGAACGGCGTGCGGAACACCCATCCACCGTTCGGGTGTCCTTCGGATGCGCCGCCGGGAGAGTCGACGATGCCGTCGGCAGTGATGAATCCGGTGTAGACGAGTTCGCGGGTCATGGTCTTCCTCCTGATCGGGGTCGCCGTTCGACCCTCTCATCAGGACGTCGAACGGGAATCCCCGGAATCGACATCGAGGGCGTCCCGATCCCTGACCTCGATGTTGGCGACCTCGAGCTCGTCGTCGAGCTGCACCAGGATGCGGGAGTCGGGGAACTGCTTCGGGGCGTCGAAGGCGAGGAGCACGGCATCCGCGAACACGACGACCGACGTGGCCTCCAGGTCGTCGCGCAGGTCGATCTGCTCGACCACGGGCTCGTCGTCGACCGCCTCGTCGATGTCGTCGGCGACCTCGTCGATGACGGCCCGCCAGCGGGACTCGCCGATCGAGAGGATGCGGGTGATCGCGGCGAGGAGCGCGTCCTCATCGATCGTGTCGTCATCGTCTTCGAGCTCGGGGTCGACGTTGACCGTCACCACGGTGCCGGCGGCGTCGATGCTCGCGCGCCCGTAGATCAGTCCGTTCTCGGCGACGGGTTCATCGATCAGGCCGCTGTCGACGATGCGAGCGAGGAGAGTGTCGAGCAGAGCGGAAGTCATGACACCAGTCTTTCGCATCCGACGGCGTCTCGGGGGCTTGCACCGGCAGACTCTGGACAGGCCGCCCGCACGAGCGCATGCTGAGGGCATGACCGCATTCCAGACCACACACGCGTTCAGCGGATTCAGCGTCGACTCGATCGACGAGGCCCGCTCCTTCTACGGCGACACGCTCGGCATGGACGTCTCGGACAACGCCATGGGCTTCCTCGAGATCTCGCTGCCGCAGGGCGGCTCGATCCTCGTCTACTCCAAGCCCGACCACACCCCGGCGAGCTTCACGATCCTGAACTTCCCGGTCGAAGACGTGGAGGCCGCGGTCGACGAGCTCAACGCCAAGGGCGTCGTGACGAAGATCTACTCGGATCCCGACCTCGGCACCGATGCGAAGGGCATCTCGCACGGCGCACCCGGCAAGGGCCCGGACATCGCCTGGTTCAAGGATCCCGCCGGCAACGTGCTCGCCGTACTCGCGGGCTGAGTCCGGCCGGCTAGACCCGCGCGGCCAGCCATTCGGTCTGGCGCAGCCACTGCACGGCCTGTCCGCCCTCGTGCCCGTTGAACTCGTACACCGCGATGTCGGCATCCGTCGACGCGCAATGATTGAACGCCGCGAAGACGCTCGACGGCAGCACGATGGGGTCCATCAGCGCCACGGAGAACAGCACGGGAGCCGTGATCCGCCGAGCGAAGTTCACGCCGTCGAAGTACGACAGCGTCTCGAACACCTCGTCGACGGCCCCGCGATGCACCGACAGATAGCGCCCGATCTCGACGAACGGGTTGTCGGGGGTGAGCTGCACCGACCGGCGGAAGTGGCACAGGAACGGAACGTCGGGCATCACGGCCGAGACGCGCGGATGGAGGGCCGCGGCCGCCAGGCTGATCCCGCCTCCCTGACTGCCGCCGGTCACGCTGATCCGGTCGCCGTCGACGGCATCCAACCGGCTGACGGCGTCGATCAGCAGGACGGCGTCGGTGAAGACACGGCGGTAGTAGTAGGTCTCCGGAGCGCGGATGCCGCGGGTCATGAAACCCGGCGTCGCGCCGTCGGAGCCGTGCGGATCCGGGGTGTCTCCGCCCGATCCCCAGCCGGCGCCCTGACCGCGGGTGTCCATCAGCACGTGCACGTACCCCGCGGCCGCCCACTGGAGCCGTTCGCCCGGCAGGCCGCGACCGCCGCCGTACCCGATGTACTCGACGACGGTCGGCAGCGGGCCGTCGACGCGGGGGCGGGTGATCCATGCGCGGATCGACTCGCCGCCGAAGCCGCTGAAGGTCAGATCCTCGATGATCAGCTGCGTGATCGGTGTGCCGACGGGCTCGACGGTCGGGGCGGTCGCGAGAGCACGCGATTCGGTGAGGGTGTGCGCCCAGAAGTCGTCGAAATCCGCGGGCTCGGCCACGTCGGGCCGGAAGGAGCGGAGCTGGTCGAGGGGGAGATCGGTGAGAGCCACGGCGTCAGGCTAGCGGATCGGCGCGCCCGGACTCACCCGTGCGCGGCGATGCCGCTCGCGATGACCTCGATCACACAGGCGGCGGCGCCGCGCGCCCAGTCGTCGAAGACGTGAGGCCGCAGCACGATGGTGCAATCGCTCGCGGCGCCGAAGGCGTGCTCGGCGAAGGTCTCGCGCAGCCGTTCCTCGTAGAGTCCGTACTCGGTGACGTTCTCGCCGGCGATGACGACCAGCTCGGGGCCGGTGAGGTTGACCAGCGCGGCGAGCGCGGCGCCGATCACGCCGCCCGCCTGCTCGAAGGCTGCCCGGGCGATCGGGTCGTCGGCGTGCGCGAGCGTGAACGCGTCCTCGATCGTCAGCGATGGGTCGTCGTGGCCCGCTCGGACGTCGTTCAGGATGGCTGCGGTGGATGCCACGGCCTCCACGCACCCGCGTCGCCCGCAGCTGCACAGCGCATCGCTCGGCGCGAGCGGCAGGTGGCCGATCTCACCGGATACGCCGTGCGTACCCTGCACGATCTTGCCGTTCAGGTAGAGCCCGCAGCCGATGCCTGTGCCGATGGTGACAACGGCGAACGAGTCGGCGTCGCGCCCCGAGCCGAAGAACACCTCGGTCGTCGTGAGGGCGCGCACGTCGTTCTCGAGGATCGTGGGGATGCCGAGGGCCTCCTCGAGAATGCTCGCCAGCGGCACGCCCCGCCATCCGAGCAGGGGCGAGTCGCGGACGATGCCGGACTCGCGGTCCACGTCGCCCGAGACGGCGATGCCGATCCCGTCGACCGTGGTCGTCGACGCAGCACGGAGCGTCTCGACGACCAGCCCGACCGCGCGGACCACATCGTCGACCGCGGCGGAGGCGTTGAGCTCGTCGGTGCGCGCGAGCACCGTCGCACCGAGGTCGGTGAGCACACCATAGGTGCGTTCCGCGGTGACTTTCACTCCGATGATGTGGGCGCGATCGCGCGCCACCGCCAGAGGACTCACCGGGCGGCCGATGGAGGGAGTGGAGCGCTCGTCGGTCTCGACGACGAATCCCGCGCCGATGAGCGGTGTGACGGCCTTCGTCACGGCCGCCTGCGACAGACCGGTGGCCCGGGAGATGTCCACACGTCCGAGCGGCCCATGGGTGAGGATGCGACGGAAGACCGCCACCGAGGCGGGTGAGGTGACCGGTATGCGATTCACAGAGTCAGCCTTTCAGACCACTGGATGCGATGCCTGCGAAGAACTGACGCTGCAGGGCGATGAAGATCACGACGAGAGGAAGGGATGCGATGAACGATCCTGCCATCAACGTGGGGTAATCGGTGCCGTACTGTCCCTGGAGGTTGGCGAGACCGACGGGAAGGGTCATCGTCTCGGGCGACGAGGTGACGATGAGCGGCCAGAGCAGATCGTTCCACGAATAGAGGGACGTGAGCACGGCCAGGGCGGCGACGGTCGGACCGACCATCGGCAGCATGACCCGCCAGAACACCTGGAACGCGTTCGCGCCGTCGAGACGTGCTGCCTCCTCGTAGTCGGCGGGGAGCGCGAGGAACGCCTGCCGCAGCAGGAACGTGCCGAATGCCGAGAAGATTCCCGGTATGGCGATCGCGGGCACCGTGTTCAGCAGCCCGAGCGCCTTCATCAGATCGAACTGCGCGATCAGGAACAGCTGACTCGGCGCCATCAGCATCACCAGGAAGAGGAGGAACAGCGCGTCTCTGCCGGGGAAGCGGAAGCGGGCGAAGCCGTACGCCGCGAGCGTGCAGACGACGAGCTGGCCCGCCACCCGCAGCAGCAGCGAGAGGACGGAGACGCCCAGCATGCTCCCGAACGGGACCGTCGCGAAGAATCGCTCGAACGCCCCGAAGTCGAGGACGCTCGGGAACAGGACGGGCGGCACCGCCCGCGACTCCGCCACCGTCTTGAACGCGGTCAGCAGCTGCCAGACGAAGGGGAGGACCATCAGTGCGGCGCATGCGATCAGGATCACATGGAGCGGCCACTGCGACCGGCGTCGCCGCCGAGGCGCGCGCGCGGGGAGAACGGCGGTCTCAGCCATAGAACACCGCCTTCCGCTGCAGCCGGAACTGCAGGGCCGTGACGAGCATGATGACGAGCAGCAGCACGATCGCGATGGCCGCGCCGTACCCGCGGTCGAACCGCAGGAAGGTCTGCTGGAAGAAGAAGTAGACGATGGTCTGGGATGCCGTCTCGGCCTGAGAGCCGCGCACGAGCATCACGTAGATCAGGTCGAACATCTGCAGGGAGGAGATCACCGAGAGCACCGTGACGAAGAAGATGCTGGGCGACAGCAACGGCAGGGTGACCGCGAAGAACTGCCGGACGGGACCTGCGCCGTCGAGCGACGACGCCTCGAGCAGCTCCGGCGGCACGCCCTGAAGCCCCGCGCCGAGGATGATGATGCTGGTTCCGAGGCTCATCCAGATGCCGACGATGGCCACGGCGAAGATCGCGACGCTCGGGTCTGCGACCCAGCTCGGGCCGTCGATGCCGATCACTCCGAGCGCCTGATTGAGGAGACCGAACTCCCCGTTGAAGATGTACCGCCACACCATGCCCACCGCCACGGGGAGCGTCACGATCGGCAGGAAGAACAGCACGCGGTAGATGTTCTTGCCGCGGCGCACCGCGTGGATCAGCGTGGCGATGACGATGCTGATCGGAATGCCGATCAGCACGATGGCCGTGTAGACGGCGCTGTTGCCGAGTGCGGCCCAGAACTGCGGGTCGGCGACGAGCTTCGCGTAGTTGTCGATGCCGGTGAAGGTCTCGCCGCCGAACGGCTTGGTCTTGGTGAAGCTCAGGTAGACCGTCGTCAGCAGCGGGATGATGTACAGCGCGAGCAGTCCGATCAGACCGGGCGCGATGAAGGCCAGTCCCGGTGCGTTCTGCCGGAACCGGCCGCGAGACCTGCGGGTGCGGGCGGAGCGCTCGGCAGCGCTCCGCCCGATCGTGAGAGTGCTCATTCTTCCTTCGCGAGGGCGTCGTTCATGGCGCCGGCCAGCTTGTCGGCAGCATCCTGCACGCTCTCCGCGCCGCTCCATGCCGCCGGGAGGTACTCGTCCTCCAGCGTGTTCCACGCCGCCGTGTCCGCGGACACCGGGTAGACGACACCGTAGGGGACCTCGTCGATGAACGCCTGCAGATTGAACTCGGGCATCGCGTCGACCCACGCCTGCTGCGTGCCTTCGTACGCGGGGATCACGGCGCCCGTCGCCGCCTGGATCTCGGCGGCTTCCTTCCCGCCGAGGAACAGCAGGAACTTCTTCAGCTCTTCGGGGTGCTTGGTGCCCGCGAAGCCCACGTTCTGGATGCCGTTGATGACAGTGGCGCGCTCCGCGCCCTGCGGGAGCACGGTGACGTCGATCTTCGCGCGCAGATCGGCGTTGTCGTAGAAGCGCTGCGCGTAGAACGAGCCGCCGTAGTACATGGCCACGGTGCCGTTCTCGAACTGGGCGACGGCCTCGGTGTCGGCGAACTGCTCGAGCGTGGGTGACGAGCCGTCCGCGACGAGGTCGGTCCAGAACTGGATGCCCTCCTGCGTCTTCGGGTCGTCGTAGCCGGATGCACCGTCTTCGATGATGTGGCCGCCGGCCTGTGCGACGGTGTTGTAGAAGCCCTCCTGGCGGTTCAGCGGAGCGGCGATGCCGTAGACGCCCGCCGCGGGGTCCGTGAGCTGAGCCGCGGCCGTCGAGACATCGTCCCAGGTCCAGTCCGCCGTCGGGTACCCGACGCCCGCAGCGTCGAACAGCTCCTTGTTGTACCAGAGCCCCACCGTGTCGAAGTCCTTCGGAAGCCCGTAGAGCTCGTCGTTCAGCGTGAAGAGGTCGACCAGCGCCTCAGGGTAGACGCCCAGGTCGATACCCGCCTCGTCGATCGCGTCGCCGAGCGGGAGCAGCTGGTCGTTCGCCGCGTACACCTGGAACCGGTCGCCGAGCATCCAGAACGCGTCCGGGGCGGTGCCGCCCTGGGCGCCGACCTGCAGCTTGGTCCAGAAGTCGTTCCACGGGTTGACCTGCAGGTCGACCGTGATGCCGGGGTTCTCCTCCTCGAACGCATCGATGAGGGCCTGCATCGTCTCGTCCTGGCTCCAGACGCCGTAGGTCAGGGTCACGTCTCCGCCGCCGGCCTCCTCTCCGTTTCCGGCACCGGAGGAGCATCCGGCGAGCAGGGCGATGGCGGCGAGAGCTGCCACACCGGGAACTGTGGTCGATCTGCGCATGTGTTCTTCTCCTCTAGGTCAGCCTGGCGTCTCTGCCAGGTCGTCATTCAGCGAGTCGCAGCGTGAGCCAGTCGACGTGCGTCTCCTCCGCCGCACCGGGCGAGGTGCGGAGTTCCAGCGAATCGGCGCCGGTGACGTCGATATCGAACGGGGTCGGGGCGTCGCCGCCCGCGACGGCGATGGTCGCCGCGACGACGCCGTCGATGACGATCTCCGCGGTGGCGTCGGCCGTCGGCGTCTCGTCGTCGACCGCGACCGTCCCGGTGAGGCGGCGCATGCTGCCGGGGATCGCCACGACGACCGACGAATCCTGCGAGACGCCGAGTCCGTCGGCGAAGACCTCGCCGCGCACCGTGAGGGCCGCGCCGTCGCGGGGGTCGCCGCCGCCGTTGGCCAGCCCGCGCTCGACCGGTCCGACGGCGTTCCGTGCGGCGACGAAGGGAAGGGCTGAGACGTCGTGCGGCCCGGCGACGAGGGGGACGACGATGCGGACATGGGACACGGCGGGGACGCCGTCCTGGCCGGACTTCTCCAGGGTCACCACGGCGAGCGCGCCCGGCGCGGGCACCTCCGTCGGCGCCACGCTCCATCGGCTCTCGTTCTCGCGAGCCGCCGTCCATCCGACCGGAACGCGGATGCCGTCGGCATCCGTCTCGATCAGGACGCGCTCGCCGCGGAGGACCACGAGTCCGGCGTCGTGCGTCGGCACGGGCACCACGGGCCGAGGCGCTGCGCGGTGCAGGGCAGTCCCGGCGGGCGTGACGATCGCGACGAAGCCGCCGCGCGGAGCCAGCGTCACCTCGACCGGTCCGCCGATGCCGTGGACGGTGTCGGCGACGAGTCCGTCATCACCGTCGCGGACGGTCCAGACGTCTGCCGGCGCACCCAGCAGCGCGTGCGGATCGAAGGAGACTCGCGTCGGGGTCTCCTGGGCGCCGATGCAGCCGATGAACCAGCGGTCGCCGTGGCGTCGGGCGACCGTCGCGTGCGTGTCGGGGTGTCCGTCGAGCAGACGCACCTCGTCCCAGGTGGCTGCCACCTCGGCGAGGAAGCGCGCGGCGAGCGGGCGGGCCCGGTACTGGTCGGGATCGTCGGCGAAGTGCGTGATGCCGCTCTCGTACACCGCCCCGAGCGCCAGCTCGTGCGCATCGCTCGTCTCGCGTTCCGGTGCGCTGAAGGTCACGGGCGTGTAGTCCATCGAGCCGACGACGTTCCGCGTGAACGGCTGGATGACGTTGTGGGCCGCGGTGAGGGGATGCCCGTAGAAGACGTAGTACTCCGCACCGCGGATACCCTCGTAGCTGACCACGTGCGGGTGGGTGCGAGCCCAGCCGCGCGGGATCACCGAACCGTGGAAGTTCACGGCGAGTCCGACCCGGGCTGACTCGGCGATGATCGCGTCGTACCAGCGGTACCTCTCCTGCGCCTCCGACTCCATGAAGTCGACCTTGATGCCGGCCACTCCCCAGGAGCGCCAGAGGGCGAGCTTACGCAGGCTCTCCTCTCCGTCGAGGTCGCTCCATGAGCTCCACAGGTGCACCTGGATGCCGCGAGCGCTGGCGTACGACACGAGCTCCGGCACCCAGGCCGGGTCCCATCCGCAGTCGACGAGCACATGCTCCCAACCCTGCTCGGCCGCGAAGTCGGTGAAGCGCTTCTGCACGTCGAGGTACGCCCCCGAGTACTGGCTCGACCACCACGACCACGCGGCGCGACCGGGGCGGGCGGCGACGGCATCCGGTGCCGCGGCGGGGGCGAGTTCGTCGACGAGCGTCGACGCGACGATCTCCGCCGTCGTCCCCGCGATCGCGACCCGCCAGGGGGTCAGGTGCCCGCCGGCGACGGCGACCTCCCGGTCGGCGGGCACGATCGCGAAGTCCTCGCCATCGAACGCGGTGTGCGCACCGGAGCTGCGACCGTCGATGTCCGATTCCGAGAGCAGCACGAAGCGGCCGGATGCCACCTCGAGGAGCAGCGGGAAGCCATAGTCGGCCGGCGCGAGGGCGCTGAGGTCGGAGCCGAAGCGGGGCGTCTCGTACCAGGTCTGGTACTCGAGGACCCAGGCCCGCGCCTGCGGCCCCACCTGGATGCGGGTGTGCTCGGCACCCAGCACCTGGGCGTCGGACGGGAGGCGGTACCGGAACGCGAAGCCGTCGTCGGCGATCCGGATGATGACGGCCCATTCGCGCAGCCCGGTGCGCAGCGCGACGGTGGCTTCGTGGTGCGTGGCGCGTCGCATGCCGCTCGCCTTGCCGAACGCGGCGATCCACTCCTCATGCACGATCCGCTCGTCGATCGCGACGATCTCCGCGGCAGAGCCCAGGTCGTCTCCGTCGGCGTCGATGCCGAGCGCGACGGTCGCGAGCCGCTCTCCCGCGATCTCCCACGCGAGGGCAGGGCGCCCCGTCGCGACGGTGAGAAGAGCACGGCGATCGCCGCGGACGACGTCCACAGCGGTCTGGGAAGCAGCAGATGTCACAGCAGGGACTCCATTGTCGATCAGATTCGGGTTGCGGTCTTCGACGAGAATACGCATCATTAATTCATGACGTCAAGTATTAAACTTCACGATGCTCAGAAAGTCGGCGAAGCGTCCACCGTGCACCTGCGCAACGGCGGCGTGAGCCTCCTGTTCACGGTCGACTCGTTCGGCGCGCCGAGCATCGCCCACTGGGGCGCGGCACTGAGCGACGCGGACATCCCCGGCCTCCTGGCGACGTCGAGCCCCGCCCTGCTGAACAGCTCGTTCGACATCCCCCGGTCGTTCTCGATCGCCGCCGGACGAGCCCACGGCTGGTCGGGAACCCCGGCCATCGAGGCGCAGTACGACGAGCGCCCTGTCGAGGGCTTCTCTCTCGTCGAGAGCACCGCGGGGGAATCGCAGGCCCGTTTCGTCCTGGCGGACGCCGACTCCCTCGCCCGCTCGACCTTCTCCTACCGGCTCGACGACGCCGGCGTCCTGCACGCCTCCGTGGTCGTCGACAACACCAGCGTCGACCGTCGTCTCGACGTGGCCGCCGTGCGCACCCTCCTGCCGCTGCCGGGCCGGGCCGTGGAGGTCATGGACTTCACCGGCCGCTGGACGCACGAGCACCGGCCGCAGCGGATGCCTATCCAGGACGGCACATGGCTGCGTTCATCGCGGCGCGGGCGGCCCGGGCACGACTCCTCGTACCTCACGCTCGCCGGCACCGAGGGCTTCCGCTTCCGCAGCGGCGAGATCTGGGCCGCGCATGTCGCCTGGAGCGGCAACCAGGAGATGCTCGTCGAGCGCCTTCCGGAGGGCGCGGGAGTGCATCGCGCGATCATCGGCGGCGGAGAGCTCGTGGATGCCGCCGAGATCCGGCTCCAGCCCGGCGAGACCTACGCCTCGCCGGAGGTCGTCTTCACCTGGAGCGATCAAGGGATCGACGGGATCACGGCGCGGCTGCACGCATCGATCCGTTCCCGGCCCAGTCACCCGCGGACGCCGCGGCCGCTGCTGCTGAACACATGGGAGGCCGTCTACTTCGACCACGACCTCGAGACACTCACCCGGCTCGCCACCACGGCCGCCGAGCTCGGGGTGGAACGGTTCGTGCTCGATGACGGCTGGTTCCACGGACGGCGCGATGATCACGCCGGCCTCGGCGACTGGCACGTCGACGCCGACGTGTGGCCCGACGGCCTGAAGCCCCTGTCGGACCGGGTGCATGCGCTGGGCATGCAGTTCGGACTGTGGTTCGAACCCGAGATGGTCAATCCCGACTCCGACCTCGCGCGACAGCATCCGGAATGGCTGCTCCGCGAGTCGCCGTCGCTCGAGTGGCGGCACCAGTTCGTCCTGGATCTGTCCCGCGACGACGTCGTCGCCCACCTGCTCGACCGGCTCGACCGGGTCATCTCCGAGAACGGCGTGGACTTCGTGAAGTGGGACCACAACCGCGACCTGCATGCGGCCATCGGCGCAGGGGGTGCGCGGCGCGTGCACGCGCACACCCTCGGCTTCTACCGGCTTCTGGACGAGCTTCGGCGACGGCATCCGCTTCTGGAGATCGAATCGTGTGCCAGCGGCGGCGCGCGCGCCGACCTCGGCGTGCTGGCGCGCACGGATCGCGTCTGGGCCTCGGACTGCAACGACCCGATCGAGCGACAGCAGATCCAGCGCTGGACGCAGACCCTGCTTCCGCCCGAGCTCATCGGAGCGCACATCGGCCCGACCGAGTCGCACACCACGCACCGTCACGCCGACTTCTCGTTCCGTGCCGTCACCGCCCTCTTCGGGCACGCCGGACTCGAGTGGGACCTCGCCGCGACGAAAACGGAGGAACGCACCGCGATCGCAGCGTGGGCGGCGCTCTACCGGGAGCTCCGCGGACTGCTGCACTCGGGTGTCACGGTACGCGGAGACGACGTCGATCGCGGCGCGCTGCTGCACGGCATCGTGCGTCCCGACGGCGGCGAAGCCGTCTTCGCCTGGGTACGCGTGCAGACGAGCGCCACGGCGAGCACGGCGCGGGTGCCGATCCCTGGTCTCGACCCGACGTCCTCGTATCGGGTGCGGGTGCGAGACGAGCTCGGTACCGTGAGCCGTCACGAGGTGGCCGACCCCGCGTGGCTGCGCTGCGACGACGATCTCGTCTGCACCGGCGCGGTCCTCGCCGAGGGCATCCCCCTGCCTCTCCTGAACCCCGGCCACGCGATGCTGCTGCACCTCACGGCAGTCGGATAGGCGTCCGACGCGAAGAAGCCGGGGGCCGCGTTATCGCGACCCCCGGCTTCTCCGTCCCTGCTTCCCCTATTGCCGGACGATGATCCGGTCGATGTCCGGACCGCTGCCGCCGGCGGCATCGAACGTGAGAGTGTTGGCACCCGCGGCCAACGGCAGGTGCACGGTCTGCGTGCTGACGTCGTTCGCGTTCGCCGTCACGGGGAACGAGACCGTGATCGGAGTACCGCCATTGACCTTGATCTGCACGGTTCGCGCCGTCGCCGCGGTATAGCGGATCTGGACCGTGGTGGATCCGGCCTGCTGCGCCTGGATGCCGTTGAACACCAGGGTCGAGGAGCCCGAGAGACCCGAGACCTTCGATCCCGAGCATTCAGTCCCCGAGCACGTCGCGACCGCGGCCGTTCCCGTTCGCGTGTTGCTCGACGATTCCGCCTCGTAGGAGCGGAGCACGATGATCCGGTCGATGTCCGGCGCATAGCTGGTGCCGCCGATCGTGATCGTGTTCGCCCCCGCCGCCAGAGTCACCGGGACCTCGACATCGCGCACGATGTCCCACCCGCTCGGGTTGCCCGCATTGCCCTTCCCCGATCGCGGCGGCGACACCGTCTGCGCGGCGCCGCCGTTGACCGACACCGTGAACGACCGCGGATCCTCGGCCAGGTACCCGACGCGAAGCACGTACGCCCCCGCGACCGGAGCCTGCACACCGTTGAAGCGCACCGTGGCGCCGTTCCCGAGGCTGCCGACCTTCGAGCCGCCGGAGCAGCCCGGGCACGCCGCGACACTCGCCCCGCCCGCCAGCGTGTTACCGCTCGCCTCGGCTTCGAGCACACGATCGCTCGTGCCGTCGAAGGCGAGAGGCGTCGCACTGATGTGCACGGTGAGCCCGCCGTGCGCACGGATCGGAACCGAGAGGGTGGAGGCGGAGGTCACCGAGAGCGTCTGCGTCACGATCTGTCGATCGTTCGCGCCGTCCTTGAAGAGCGTCGCCGTGTAGGTGCCGGCGCCCAGGAACGTCAGCGGGATGCTGGTCGTGCGCGCCGCATCCGACACCGAGCCGATGTACCACTCCGAGCCCGATCGCCGCGCGATGGTCGCGAAGTCGTCGGGGAAGCCCTCGACCAGCCTGCTCTCGTCCCAGACGGTCGGCACTCGACTGAGCAGGTGACGACCGACCCAGGTCTCGTACGCCGCGGCCGAGTCCGCGAAGTGCTGCATCGACGAACTGAACAGCACACTCTGGGCCAACTGGTGCGCATGCGTGGTCAGCAGATTCGGGTTCGAGAAGATGACCGGGGTCATGTCCATCCCGCCGATCGCGTTCCGGGTGAACGGGTATGTCGCGCTGTCGACCGCCGTCGGAGGCCGCCCGTACTTGTACTGCTCGTTTCCCAGGATCGCTTCCGTCGTGATGATGTTCGGATACGTGCGGTTCTCACCCGCGGGCTTCGTGCTGCCGTGGAAGTTGACGAGCACCTTCGCCTTCATCGCCGCCTTCGCGATGCGGTCGTACAGCGCGATCGTGTCGAGACGGTCGGACTGCATGAAGTCGATCTTCACCCCCGCGACGCCGCGGTTCGCGATCGTCTGCATCGCGGTGTCCAGTTGCGACTGGGAGAAGTAGCTGCCATCGGTGTTGACATAGTCGCCCTTGTTCTTCCAGATGAAGACGCCGATGTCGCGCTTCTTCCCGTACGCCACGAGCTGCTCGATGGAGCCGTCCGTGTCGTTGTAGCAGCAGTCCACCGTGACGTACTGCATGTTCAGCTGCTCGGCGATGTCGATGTACTCCTTCTGGGACCGCACCATGTCGTCGCCCTCCGATGCCTTCTCCTCGTTGGACCACCACGACCACAGCGCCTTGCCCGGCCGGATCCATGACGTGTCGGTGCCGGCGGCGGGCGCCGGGTTGAGGTCGGTGATCAGGCTGGTGTTGACGATGTCGTCGAGCGACGAGCTCACGGCGATCGCACGCCACGGCGTCACGAAGGATCCACTCGTGGCGACCTGCGTCGACGCGGTAGAGGTGTTGAAGACGTCGGTGTCGGGTCCGGGGAGCTGAACCTTCAGCGTGCGGTTGCCGTTGCCTTGAGCGTCGAGCCTGACCGCGGGATACGTCGGGTCGACGTAGACGGCGGCCTCGGAGATCAGGGCCCACTTCGCGTTGTTCGCGATGCTCGCGAGCGTCGGCATCGAGAAATGCCGCGTTCCCATCGAGGCGGCGGAGACGTACGGGTAGGCGTCCTCGTAGTCCTTCGCGGACCGGTAGTCGCTCGCCCACAGACCGGTGTCGACCGGGAGCGCGAACGTCGTCGCCTCGCGTGTGATGGTCGTCGCACCGACCCCCGACACCTCGTAGCGGAACGCCACGCCGTCGTCGTGCGCCTGCACCACGACAGCAAGCTGTGCGCTGCCTCGGTGGTAGCGCAGTGTCATCTGGTTGGCGCTGGACGACACCGGCCCGTCGAAGTGCTCGACGAGCGTGTAGTTCTGCGTGATCGGTGTCGTGGTCTCCGAATCGAAGGCGAGCGACGTCGACAGGTCTGCGGCGGCCGTGACGACTCCCATCTTCGAGGAGGCGATCACCGTGGTGGACCCCTGTACCACGGTGTAGGTGAGGGTTCCGTCGTTCTCGTTCCGAACGGTGAGAGTGGTGCCGCCGTCGGGCGACGTCACGGTGTGGTCGGTCACCGCCTCCGCCGGCGAGGCGAGCACCAGACCTCCGGATAGGACGATTGCGGCCACCGTGGCCAACGACAAGCGTCTGATTGCAGCCATCATGACTCCTTCCGCCCCCGCGTCGTCGCGGCGGCGGCATTATCTTTCCAAGGTTAAGTTACGCCGTCAAGGAAATCGGAAGATCCCGATCGCCCCGCTCCGAAGAATTTCAGTATTCGGTGTTGCTAAGTACCGGTACTCAGTGTTACTTTGTACCGGTACCCAGCAACACTGAGTACCGAGACAAGAGAGAGGAGGACCTGATGGGCAAGCAGATGACCGAGATGCTCAAGGGCACTCTGGAGGGCATCGTTCTCGCCCTCCTGGCCGAGCAGCCGGCGTACGGGTACGAGATCACCGCGCGAGTGCGCGACCACGGGTTCACCGACATCGCCGAGGGCACGATCTACGCACTGCTGGTGCGGATCGAGCAGAAGAACCTCGTCGACGTCGAGAAGGTCCCGAGCGAGAAGGGCCCGCCGCGAAAGGTGTACAGCCTCAACGCCGCGGGCACGCAGGAACTCGAGGACTTCTGGAACACCTGGAGCTTCCTCAAGAAGCACATCGAACAGCTGAACACGAACAACACCGACACGAACAACGAAAACAAGGAGAACTGACCATGGTCGCGAAGTGGATCGAAGTCCTCACCGGATCGCTCGAGCAGAAGAAGCAGTACAAGCAGGCGAAGGCCCGTATCGAGGCTCTCCCCGAGCCGTACCGAGCCGTCGCGAACGCGCAGCACCGCTACACCATGTACTACGGCGGTATCACCGACGGCGACACCCTCGTGCAGATCTTCCTCGATCTCGCCGATCTGTGGGAGCGCGCGGCGATCGACGGCACCCCGATCGACGCCATCATCGGCGACGACCCCGTCGAATTCGCCGAGACCTACGCCGAGGCGTACGGCGGCACCCAGTGGGTCGACAAGGAGCGCGCCCGCCTCGTCAAGGCGGTCGACGACGCCAAGAAGAAGGAGAACTGATCATGTCGAACGCAGCCATCAGCGTGAAGGGCTTGCAGAAGTCCTTCAAGGACCTGCATGTCCTGCGCGGCGTCGACTTCGAGGTGGAGCGGGGAAGCATCTTCGCCCTCCTCGGTTCGAACGGCGCCGGCAAGACCACCGTGGTGCGCATCCTCTCCACCCTGCTGAAGGCGGATGCCGGAACGGCGACCGTGCAGGGCGTCGATGTCACCACCGATCCCCTCGGAGTCCGCGAGAAGATCAGCCTCACCGGGCAGTTCGCCGCGGTCGACGAGATCCTCACCGGCCGCGAGAATCTCGTGCTCGTCGCGAAGCTGCGGCACCTGCCGAACGCGGGGAAGGTCGCCGACGACCTGCTGGCGACGTTCCGTCTGACGGATGCCGGCGCCCGCAAGGTCGGCACCTACTCCGGCGGCATGCGCCGCCGGCTCGACATCGCGATGAGCCTCGTCGGACACCCCGAGGTCATCTACCTCGACGAGCCGACCACGGGTCTCGACCCCGAAGCCCGCATCGAGGTGTGGGACGTCATCAAGGAGCTCGCGAACACCGGCACCACCGTGCTGCTCACCACGCAGTACCTCGACGAGGCGGAGCAGCTGGCCGACCGCATCGCGATCCTCCACGAGGGCCGCATCATCGCCGACGGCACCCTCGCCGAACTGAAGAAGCTGCTCCCGGCCGCCAAGGTCGAGTACGTCGAGAAGCAGCCCACCCTCGAGGAGATCTTCCTCACCCTCATCGGTCCGTCATCCACGAAGGAGAACGCAGCATGACCACGCACTTCGCCGCCGACACGGCGACGCTCACCGGCCGCTCCATGCGGCACATCTTCCGCAGTCCCGACACGATCATCACGACCGCGGTCACCCCGATCGCCCTGATGCTGCTGTTCGTCTACGTCTTCGGCGGCGCGCTCCGCCAGAGCACCGGCGCCGAGAACTACGTGAACTACCTGCTCCCCGGCATCCTGCTCATCGCCATCGCATCCGGCATCGCCTACACGGCGTTCCGGCTGTTCACCGACATGCAGAGCGGCATCTTCGAGCGGTTCCACTCCATGCCGATCGCCCGATCGAGCGTGCTGTGGGCCCACGTGCTGACCTCGCTCACCGCCAACGCCATCACCCTCGCGATCATCTTCGGCGTCGGATTCCTCATGGGCTTCCGCACCGGGGCGAGCGTCGGGGCATGGCTCGCCGTGATCGGCATCCTGATGCTGTTCACGCTGGCGCTCACCTGGCTGGCCATCATCGCCGGCCTGAACGCCAAGACGGTCGACGGCGCGAGCGCCTTCTCGTACCCGCTGATCTTCCTGCCGTTCATCAGCTCGGCCTTCGTGCCCACCGACACGATGCCCGGTCCGGTGCAGTGGTTCGCCGACAACCAGCCGGTCACCTCGATCGTCAACACCATCCAGGCGCTGTTCGCCGAGAAGCCGGTCGGCGACGACATCTGGGTCGCTCTCGCCTGGTGCGTCGGCATCCTCGCGGTCGCCTACGTGTTCGCGATCATCTCCTACCGGAAGAAGGTCCGTTGATCTCTTCGAGCGGGACGGGACGCTCCGTCCGGGGTTCATACCCCGGCCGGGGCGTTTCGCTGCGCTCGGCGCCGGCATCCGTCTCCTGCTTCCGGTCGCAGTTTCTGCCGTCCGGAATGCCCGGAGGCGGCAGGAACTGCGACCGGAACGACAGCAGGCGACGCCTCACACCGTCCGCAGCGCCGTCGTCGGCGACAACCGCGCGGCGCTGATCGCGGGATAGAGCCCCGCGATCACACCGACCACGAGGGCCACCAGCGGACCGCCGACCAGCACCACCGCGGGTATCGTCGCCGCCTGCCCCTGGATCGCGGCGTACACGATGACCCCGAGCGCCCCGCACACCGCCCCGGCGACGCCCCCCAGGCCGCCGAGCACGATGGCCTCGGCCACGAACTGCCCCGCGATCTGCCCCGACCGCGCGCCCAGCGCCCGTCGGAGTCCGATCTCGCCGCGACGCTCCAGCACCGCGACGACCATGGTGTTCGCGATGCCGATGCCTCCGACCAGGAGCGCGATCGCCGCGAGTCCGACCGCGAGGCCGGACAGCGCGTCGTCGGCGGTCTCCCTGGCCCCGGCGAGATCGCCGAGTCCGGTGACCTGCACGTACGGCGAGCCGGGGTTCGCGGCACGGGCGATCGCGTCGCGCACCTTCTCGCCGATGTCGCCGTCGGCCATGCGCACATAGATCGCGGCGATGGTGTCGTCACCGTCCGCCGAGACATGCTCCGCCGCCCAGCGGTCGCCGAGGAACGCGCTCGCATCGATCGATTCGGCGAGGCCGGCCGAATCGAGGATGCCGATCACGGTGAACCACTGCTCTCCGATCCACACCCGCACGCCGGGCTCGGTTATGCCCATCCGCGCGGCCGCGGCCGATCCGAGAACGGTCACCGGCAGTGAGCGGTCGGTCTCGTCGAACCAGCTGCCCTTCGCGACCGAACCCTCGACCGAAGCGAGGAAGTCCGGACTCGCCGCATACGCGGTCAGTCCGTTGCCCTGGCTCTTCGGCATGAGGTCGTTGCGGTACACCCCGATGCCGTCGGGCACCTTCTCGAGCACGCCGAACCGCTCGACGCCGTCGACGCGGCCGATCATCTCCGCCGCCGTCTCGGGCAGCGCGACCGGCTTGTTGTCGGGGCCGTAGCCGGGCTGCACCACGACCATGTCGGCGCCGAGCGCGTCGAGCTTCGCCAGCAGTTCGGCCTGGTTCGATGCGGCGATGCCGGTGATCGCGGTGAGCGCGGCGATGCCGACCGCGACCCCCAGCGCCGACAGCGCCGTGCGCATCTTCCGACTGCGCGGTCCGATGAGCGCCGTGCGGATGCTGTCCGCGACGCTGAGCCTCGGCATCCGCTCTCCCCGGCGTCTCATGCGGCGACCTCTTCCCGCACACGCGCGCCCGTGTCGCTCACGATTCGGCCGTCGTGGATGCTGACCTGCCGCTCGGTGCGGGCGGCGATGCTCGCGTCGTGCGTGATGATCACGACCGCCGTGCCGGAGCCCGCGATCGACGTGAGCAGTTCGAGGATGCGCTCGCCGGTCGTCGAGTCGAGCGCCCCGGTCGGCTCGTCGGCGAACAGCACCGACGGCTCTCCGACGATCGCCCGCGCGATCGCGACGCGCTGCTGCTCTCCGCCCGAGAGCTGCCCCGGCCGATGCTTCATCCGCTCGCCGAGACCGACGCGCTCCAGGGCGGCCGCCGCACGCGCGGCACGCTCGGCAGCCGGAACGCCCGAGTACAGCAGTCCGAGCGCGACGTTGTCGACCGCGCTGAGCGCCGGCAGCAGGAAGAACTGCTGGAACACGAAGCCGATGCGGCGAGCGCGAAGGGCCGCGCGTTCGCGTTCGGCGAGGAGCGCGGCATCCGTCCCGTCGATGAGCACCGTGCCGCTCGTGGGATCGTCGAGGGTGCCCATGATCGAGAGCATGGTGCTCTTCCCCGATCCGGATGCTCCGACGACCGCCACGAGCTCGCCGCTCTCGATCGCCAGGCTCATCCCGTGCAGCACCCGCAGCGGCGGACTGCCGGGATACTCCTTCACCACGTCGACGAGCTCGACCACGGTTCCGGGGTTCACTGGGCCACCACCACGGCGTCGCCCGCGGCGAGCTTCCCCCCGACGATCTGCACCCGGGTGTCGGCGATGAGGCCGACCTCGACCGCGACGCGCTCGACCTTGCCGCCCTTGCGCAGCACGTCGACCGCATAGCCGCCATCGGTCGTGGCGACGAGAGCGGTGACGGGCACCACGAGGGCGTCCTTCACCTCCGAGGTCGCGAAGACGACCTTCACCGCGCGCAGCCCGATGCCCTCGGCGACCGCAGGATCGGCGAACTCGATGTTCGCGGTCGGAGGCGTTGTCTCACCCTCCTTGTCGGTGGGCTGACCGCCGGGATCGACCGCGGTGATCGTCGCCGGCACCTCGGTGCCGTCGGGGAGGACCACGGTGACGGCAGTGCCCGGCAGGATCTCGCGCGCCTGCCCGTCGGTGAGCTTCGCGACCACCCGCAGGGCGGTGCTCGTGTAGGTCAGCGGACTCGCACCCGCCGAGTCGCCCAGCTGCGCCGTGACCGATTCGACGCGCACGGATGCCGCCGTGATGGCGACGACGTCGCCCAGCTTCACGACGCCGTCCTTCGTCACGCCCAGGGCCTTCTGCCAGGCCTTGACGTTGGCCTCGGTGACCGCGGTGAACTCGTCGTCGATCGTCATGTCCTTGCCGAAGCCGAGATCGGCGAGCGCCTGCTCCAGCTGCCGCACGTCAGGACCCTTCTCGACGCCGATGCCGAGGTCACGCCAGAACGGCCGATCCCCGCGCATCGCGATCACGGGCTTGCCGTCGACCTCGTAGACGGCCTGTCCCACGCCGATCACGTCGCCGGCCTTGGGCAGGCGCGTGATCGTCCCGCCGCGCCCGGGCAGCGCGATGGACGCTCCGTAGCTGAGGCTGCCGTTGATCCGGAGGTCGGATGTGAGCGTCGTGAGCTCGGCCTCGGCGGTCACGGGCTTCCGGCGGTCGTCGGGAGCTTCGGCGACCGAGCTCCACGGCTGCAGCACCGCCAGCGTCACCGCCGCCACCACGAGCAGCACTCCGACCGGCACCAGCACGCGCGTCATCCGGCGGCTCATTCGTCGCCCCCGGAAGGGATCGTGGTCGCCGCCATGACGCCGCCCTCGAAGTACTCGCCGAGAACGGCGTAGAAGTCGAAGTCGACCGATTCCACGCTCTCGGGGGTGAACATCGGGGGCATGTCCTCCACGGTGTCCTGGCAGGCCTCGAACAGCGTCCGCGCCTCGTCCTCGGTGATGCCCACGGGCAGCTCGAGCATGCCGTCGGCATCCGGATCGGCGAAGTCGGTGAACCCGTTCTCCCGGGCGCAGGATGCGAAGGCGAGCGCCGTCTCGATCATCTCCTCAGCGGAGAGCATCTTCGTCTCGGAACCATCGGCCGCCGAGATGTCGGGTTCCGGCTGCTCGAACTCGGGGACCTCCTCCTCGCACTTCTCCCAGGCGGCGCGCTGGCCGCCCTCCTCGGGATAGCCCGACGCTTCGGTCGAGGCGAGCCAGGTGCCGTCCTCGTCGGAGAAGACCATCATCATCGGCATCGATTCGCCGTCACCGGCGCCGTCGAGCGACCCGGCGTCGGCGCTCATCGTGCCCATCTGACCTTCGCCGGGAGCATCCGGCATGAGCAGGCCCACCTGCCCGCCCTCGACGATCTTGGCGGTCTGGCCCTCACCCGTGAGGCAGGTCACGAAACGCGTCGCGGCGGCATCGTTCCCGCCGCCCTTCGCCTTGTCGTCGGCCGACGGTGCGGAGCAGGCGGCGAGCGCGACCACGGCCAGGATCACCGGGATCACCGCCACGGAACGGCGGATCTTCACATCGAACATGACATTACCTCTCTTCCGGCCGCGGGTCGTCCGCGACTCTGCAGTCCGTTCTATGGAGGCGATGGTTTGCTGTCGGTATGACGGCGCCTAACCGGAAACTAACCTCGGGCCCCGCATCCTCGGATGCAGGAGGTGCCATGCGTCTGCTGCTGGTCGAGGACGAGGCCGATCTGGCCGACACGCTGGCCGACGGCCTGCGACGAGAGGGATATCTCGTGGATGTCGCGCGCGACGGATCGAGCGCGCTCACCGCAGCCGCCTCGGCCGATGTCGACGTGATCGTGCTCGACCGCGACCTCCCCGTGCTCAGCGGCGATGCGGTCTGCCGCACCCTGGTCGCGCAGGAGTACCCGGCGCGCATCCTGATGCTCACGGCAGCCGGCACCCTCGGCGATCGGGTGGCGGGGCTCGACCTCGGGGCCGACGACTACCTCGCCAAGCCCTTCGCCTATGTCGAGCTGCTCGCCCGCATCCGCGCCCTCGGGCGGCGCGGGGGCTCCGGCCGGCAGCGCGCGGTGCTGGAGTTCGCCGGCGTCCGTCTCGACACCGTGCGACGCGTCGTCGAGCGCAACGGCACACCGATGCGCCTCACGCTGAAGGAGTTCGGGGTGCTCGAGACCCTTCTCGCCGCGGAGGGCGGCTACGTCAGCTCGGACGATCTGCTCGACGAGGTGTGGGACGAGCCGCTCGAACGGACACGCGGCGTGGTCAAGATCGTGGTGCACACACTGCGCCGCAAACTCGGGGAACCCGCGGTGATCCAATCCGCGGCCGGCCACGGCTACCGGATGGGGACGACATGAGACGGATGAGCTTCCACAGGCGGCTCGTGATCATCATCGCGGGCGCGTTCATCGCGGTGGGCGCGGCGCTGCTGACCGTGCAGTACCTCGTCGTGCAGCAGCTCTTCGCCTCGGCGCTCTCGGTGACCGCGGCGAGCTGCGTGCCGGTCTCCGGCGTGGCAGCCCTCACCGAGGGAACGAGCCCGGCCGAGACGACGAGCCCGACCGACGGCACGGACGTCACCGACGTCTCCCCGCTCACCGACGACGGCCTCACATACGGGACCGCCAGCACGGGGTGCGCCTTCGTCGCCGATTCGGTCGACTTCCAGCTGGCCACGCCGATGGAGACCGTGTCGGTGGATGCCGTCGGCGGCGCCGTGCTGCAGCAGTCCACCTTCCTCGCGGACGAGGTGGGCGGCGGTCTGCTGCTGTGGTCGGTCGTGGTGCTCGTGGCGTTCACCGGTGTCGCCGCCGCCATCGCGTTCTGGCTCGCGAGACGATCGCTCGGACGCATCGGCGAGGTCACCGCCACCGCGCGCGACATCTCCGAGCGCGACCTCGGGCGCCGCCTCGCCCTGCCGGGCCCCGACGACGAGATCAAGGAGCTGGGCGACACGATCGACGGCATGCTCGACCGCCTGCAGTCGGCGTTCGCGGCCCAGGACCGCTTCGTCGCGAACGCCTCGCACGAACTCCGCACCCCGCTCACGACGACGCGCACCGCACTCGAGATCCCGCTGGAGCAGGGCAGCGTGCCCGACGACCTCCAGCCGAACATGCAGAGGGCGCTGCGGGCGACCGAGCAGAGCGAACGGCTCATCACGGCGCTCCTCACGCTCGCCCGATCGCGCACCGGACTCGAGCATGTCGAACCCGTGGCTCTCGACGAGGTGATCGCCGAGGAGATCGAGGAGCTCGATGGGCAGGACGTCACGGTCCACACCCGCGTCGAGGCGGTCTCCATCGACGGCGACGGGATGCTGGCGGCCCGGGCCGTGCGCAACCTGCTCGAGAACGGCATCCGCCACAACGTCCCCGGCGGGGAGCTGTGGGTGCGCTGCCGACGCGAGGGCGAGCACGCGGTCATCGAGGTGGAGAACACGGGCGCGCGGATCGCGGCCGAGACCCTCGCGCTGCTCACCGAGCCGTTCTATCGCGGTGATGCGAGCCGCACCTCGGCCGGGCCCGACGGCACCGGCCTGGGACTCGCGATCGTGCAGAGCATCGCCCAGTCGCACGGCGGTCAGCTGCACCTCGCGGCGCGGAGGAACGGCGGGTTGGTGGCGACGCTGCGGCTTCCCGTCTGAGCGCGGAAGCTCGAAGACCCCTCCTGCGATGTAGTCGTCGTCACCCTCCGGACTGACGACGCCCGCGCCGGTGGTGGCGAGAGTGGAAGCATGAGAAATACCCTCCTCCCTCGACTCGCCGGCGCAGGCCTCCTCGTGACTGTGATGCTGACGGCATCCGGCTGCGGCGTCGTCGATGCCCTCGTCTACAAGCAGAAGTCCGCGGAGTATCCGGATGCCGCCGCTTTCGAGACCGACGCAGACCTCGACGTCCCGTGGCTGCCGGCCGACAGCACCGCCATCCGTGTCACGCAGTCGACCCAGGCCGACGATGCGGCGATCGCCCTCGACAGCGACGAGGCGCTCGACGACGCGCTGTGCGCCGAGGTGCCCCGGCAGTCCGCTCCGGCATACGTTCTCGACGACACGATCGACGTCTACAAGGTCGCGTCGGTCTTCGCGTGCGGGGCGTGGAGTGTGGCGCAGACGCCCGACGGGTGGCTCGGCTGGACGCCCAACCACCCCGACGAGGCGGCCCAGAGCCCGACATCCTGACTCCGGTCGCAGTTAGCGCCGGTTGCGGGCGTTCCGGTCGCAGTTCCTGCCGCCCGAACGCTCGGGAGGCGGCGCATACTGCGACCGGAACGGCGGATGCTGCGCGTCAGCTGCTGACGACCCAGTCGAACTGGTCGCCGTTCTCCTCGAGCCAGGCGTCGACGGCTTCGGCCTCGCGACCCTCGCCGTACTCGTTCACGACGAGGTCTTCCAGCGAGCCGTACTGCTCGTCGTCCAGCACGATCTGCGAGATCAGCTCGGCGGCCTCGGGGAACTCCGACGCGAACCCCTTCGTGCCGAGGAAGTGCAGGCCCTCGGCCTCTCCCATCGCGCCCTTCGGGTCTTCGAGGTCCTTCACGGGGAAGGCATCGTTGGCCCAGAACGGACGCCACAGCGTGACGGCGATGTCCTCCTTCTTCTCGGTCGCGGACTTCAGCTCGGTGAGCATCGCGGCGGTAGACGAGGTGACGAGCTCGTACTGGCTGTCGAGACCGTACTCCGGCAGCATCTTCTGCGTCTGCGCGGTGAGACCGGCGCCGGGTTCGATGCCGTAGATCTTGCCGCCGAGATCGGCATCCGCGAGGTCGTCGATCGTCTCGAGGTCGGAGTACTCCGGCACGGCGATCGTCAGGCGGGCGTTGTCGTAGTACGTGCCGAGGTCTTCGATCGAGTCGCCGTAGGTCGCCATGTACTCGGCATGCGTGACCTCGGGCCACGCCGACGGGAACAGGTCGACGTCGCCCTGCGCGAGTCCCGTGTAGAGCGGGCCCGCCTCGGTCAGCGTCTTCAGCTCGACGTCGTAGCCGATCTTCTCGAGCTGGTCCTGCAGCAGGTAGGCGGTGCTGAGACCGTCGGTCCACGACGGGAGGAACCCGAGCGTGATGGTGCCCTTGTCGCCTCCTCCGCCGGTGCTTCCGCCGCCGCCGAGCTCGATGGTTCCGCCGGCGCCGTCGCTCGCGCATCCGGAGAGGGCGAGGGCTCCTGCGGCGCCGAGGGCCGCGATGGACATGATCGTGCGCTTACGCATTCTGGAGCTCCTTCTCTTCGACGGGCTTCTCGGGTGTCTCGACGACCGGAGCGGATGCCGCGGCGGCCGCAGTCGCCTGGCGCTGCGCGCGCCGACGACGGATCACGGCGAGCAGCGACGCCGGGTTCTGACCCAGCGTGCCGAGCGCGGCGGTGACGCGGTCGAGGAAGACGGCGATCAGCACGACGCCGAGACCGGCCTCCACGCCCTTGGCGATGTTGACGGTCGAGATGGCCTCGACGACCATCTTCCCGAGGCCGTCGGCTCCCGCCATCCCGGCGATGACCGCCATGGAGAGCGCGAGCATGATGACCTGGTTGATGCCGGCGAGGATCGTCGGCATCGCGAGCGGAAGCTGGATGCCGCGCAGGATCTGCCCCGGCTTCGCGCCGAAGGCCTGACCGGCCTCGACGGTCTCGGAGTCGACCCCGCGGATGCCGAGCTCGGTCAGGCGCACGCCCGGAGGCAGCGCGAAGATGACCGTCGCGACGAGTCCGGGAACGACGCCGATGCTGAAGAACACGATCGCGGGGATGAGGTACACGAACGCCGGCATGGTCTGCATGAAGTCGAGCACGGGCTTGAGCACCGCGCGGACCGTGGCGTTGCGCGCCGACCAGATGCCCAGCGGCACGGCGATCAGCACCGCGACGAGCGCGGCGACCAGCACGAGCGCGAGCGTCTGCATCGCGGGGACCCACAGGCCCATCGCGACGATCAGCGCGAACGAGATGATCGTGCCGATGGCCAGCTGCCATGAGCGCACCAGCCAGGCGATGAGCGCGGCGAGCGCGATCACGACGAAGAAGTAGGGCAGCAGCAGCAGCGAGGTGAGCCCGTCGACGAGGAACGTCACGACGAACGAGACGACGTCGAGCAGACCGTCGAGGTTGACCTTGACCCAGTCGACGCCGGCTTCGACCCAGCTGCCGAGGGGGATGCGGAAACCGTCCATCAGCGCACCTCCTCGATCACGTCGGTTCCTGAGCCCGTCGAAGGGCCGGGATCCGTCCATCCGTCGTCGAGCACGGCGTCGATCTCGGCCTGCGGCATCGGCATAAGGGGAAGGATGATCTCCTCGGTGGCACCCGGTCCGGGGCCGAGGGCGGCGAGCAGCGTCACGCGGGGGATCACGCCGGTGAGGCGGCCATCGGCATCCACCACGGCGAGCGGCAGCGGCGACTCGACGGCGGGGACGAACAGGTTCATCAGCACCTCGTCTTCGCGCACGCTCTGCAGCACGGGCTTGAGCACGGAATTCAGCGTCGTCGCGCCGGAGCGCACGAGCTTCACGGCATCCCGGTCGGTGACGACGCCGAGCAGCTGGCGGTCGCGGCCGACGACGTAGGTCGCCGACATGTACGCGTCGCGCATCTGTCGGAGCGCGGTGCGGGGGCCGGCGGTCTCGGGGACGACGGGGCGCGGCCGCTCCATGACGTTCGCGGCGGTGAGCACACGGGCCCGGTCGACGTCCTGCACGAACTGCTCGACGTAGTCGTTCGCCGGATCCATGAGGATGTCCTCCGGCGTGCCGATCTGCACGATGCGGCCGTCGCGCATCACGGCGATGCGGTCGCCGAGGAACATGGCCTCGTTGAGGTCGTGGGTGATGAAGACGATGGTCTTCTGCAGCTTCTCCTGCAGTTCGAGCAGCTGCTCCTGCATCTCGCGGCGGATGAGGGGGTCGAGGGCGCTGAACGCCTCGTCCATGAGCAGGATGTCGCTGTCGGCGGCGAGCGCGCGGGCGATGCCGACGCGCTGCTGCATGCCGCCGGAGAGCTCGGACGGCATCTTCTCGCCCTGGCCCTCGAGGCCGACCAGCGAGAGGATCTCCTCGGCCTTCGCCAGGCGGGTGGTCTTGTCGACGCCCTTCAGCTCGAGCGGGTAGGCGACGTTCGCGGCGACCGTGCGGTGCGGCAGCAGGGCGAAGTGCTGGAACACCATCGAGATGCGGTCCCGACGGATCTCGCGCAGCTGCCCGTTGGGGATGCCGGTGATGGGATCGCCGGTGACGGTGACCGAGCCGGAGGAGGCGTCGTGCAGGCCGTTGAGCATGCGGATGATGGTGGACTTGCCCGATCCGGACAGGCCCATGATCACGAAGATCTCCCCACGGTTGACGGTGAAGCTGGCGTCGATGACGGCGGCCATTCCCGCGTCGGCGACGTCGGTACGGCTCTCACCGGCCTTCAGCCGACGGACGGCCTGGCTCGGATTCTTCCCGAACACTTTGAACAGATTGCGCGCTTCAAGAGCGATTTCGGACACGTTTCCCCCGCGGCTCAGCATGGGGTGGCTGAGCCTGCTTCGGTTACGCCCGGGTGATGCTCACGGGGCCGTTCGACATGACTGCTGTGGCGGCGCGGGCAGCGGATTTCGGATCCGCCGCAGAGAGCATCGACCGTACGTCCACGCCTCTTCGCAGCACAGCTCATCGAAAGAAGGACGTGGTCGCGGACTGGTCTTTCGGGCCATCAGGCCCACAGACCAACGTAACGAAATGGCTGATCAGGGGCAAATCCGCAAACCCGAACGCGCCCGGGTTTCTCCCGCTGACCGGGGAATTGGTCATATGTTCAGCGGCGGATGCTGCGCGTCACGGTGAACTTGGATGTGCGGTGCAGCTGCTCGGTCGGGCCGACGATCCGAGTGAGTTCGGCCCGGTATCCGAGCGAGGAGTTGAACACCGTGAAGAGCTCTCCACCGGGGCGGAGGATGCGCGCCGCAGCCTCGAAGAGTCGGGTCGCGGCACCGGTGTGGATGCTGTTGCCGAGGTGGAACGGCGGGTTTAGGAGCACCACATCGGCGCTCGCGTCCTGGAGGTCGGAGCCGGCATCATCGTGCGTGACCGCGACACGATCGCGGACGCCGTTCGCGGCGACGGTCTCGCGAGCGGATGCTGCTGCCGCCGCCGACCGGTCGGTCGCGATGACGCGGGCGTCGGGGTGCGCAAGCGCCCACGACACGGCGAGCGCGCCGGTGCCGCAGCCGAGGTCGATGACATCCGCGGGCCCCGGAGTCGGCTCCAGCCGGAGCACATCGAGCAGCGCACGCGTGCCGATGTCGAGGCGCGCACCGGCGAAGGCGCCGCCGTGGGCCACGAGCGTCAGTCCGTCGTGCTCCGCCGTCACCGGATACGGGGGTTCGGCCGGCACCGGAAGCGGCTCCGACGCCACGACCAAACGGGACTTCCGCTCGGCCCGCTCGGCCTGCACGTGCGCGAAGCTCCGCGCGAGCACCTCGTTCTGCCCGAGAGTCATGTGCTTCACTCGCCCTCCGGCGACGAGCACCGCATCGGGAGCGGCCCAGCGGGCGACGGCATCCGCGATCTCCTCGAGCTCGGCGAGCGCCTTCGGCAGCTGCAGCAGCACCACTCGGGCGCCGGTGAGCAGGTCCGCGTCGAGCTCGTGCGATGCGAATCCCCCGAGCCCCAGCTCTCCCGCGTTCCGCGCGAGAGCCCGGCGCCCGGTCGCCAGGTCCTGATGCACGCGGATGCCGTGGCGCCCGGCATCCGTCAACGCCAGGGTGATCGCGCCGTATTCGTCGCCGATCACCGCGATCTCGTCGCCGGGAACACCGAGCGCGAGCGCCCGCTCGACCAGCAGGATGTCGGTGGCGTCGGAGGCCTGCAGATTGTCGGCCTCGACGTCGGGCCAGCGGCGCAGGCGGCTGTAGGGGAACTCCGGCACCAGCCCACTGTACGCGGCGGCCGTAAGGATTCCGCATGAGTTTTTTTCGCAGTATTCACAAATTCGTGAAACGGGCGTAGCGTCACCGCCATGACCACAGTCATCGACACCCGGAGCCTGACCAAGCACTACGGTCACGTGCACGCCCTCGACGGACTCGACCTCACCGTCGAGCAGGGGCAGGTGCACGGCTTCCTCGGTCCGAACGGGGCGGGGAAGTCGACGACGATCCGCATCCTCCTGGGGCTCGCGCGGCGCACCGGCGGCACGGCTTCGGTGTTCGGCGAGGACCCGTGGAACCGCGCCGTCGATCTGCATCGCCGCATCGCGTACGTGCCCGGCGATGTCAGCGTCTGGCCCACCCTGTCCGGCGGCGAGGCCGTCGATCTGCTCGCCCGGCTGCGCGGTGCGCACACGAAGGATGCCGCCTACCAGCACGAGAAGACGCGGCTCATGGACGCGTTCCAGTTCGATCCGCGCAAGAAGGGCCGCGCCTACTCGAAGGGCAACCGCCAGAAGGTCGCGCTGATCGCAGCCTTCGCGGTGCCGGCCGACCTGTACATCCTCGACGAGCCGACGAGCGGCCTCGACCCGCTGATGGCGGTGATCTTCCAGCGCGAGGTCGCCCGCGCCCACGCGAACGGCGCGACCGTGCTGCTGTCGAGCCACATCATGAGCGAGGTCGAGCAGCTCTGCGACCGGGTGTCGATCATCCGCGCGGGTCGGATCGTCGAGAGCGGCACCCTCGCCGAGCTGCGGCACCTCACCCGCAGCGACGTGTCGTTCACGGCATCCGGCATCTCCCTCGACCAGGTCGCCGCCATCCCCGACGTGCACGATCCGACGGTGCAGGGTGATCGCCTCCGCCTCGCCGTCGACAGCGATCGGACGGCGACGGTGCTCCCGGCTCTCGCATCCCTCGGCATCAGCGACCTGCGCGTCGCGCCGCCGTCGCTCGAGGAGCTGTTCCTGCGCCACTACGGCGACGACCTCGCCGCGCTCGAAGCGGCGGAAGAGGGCCCGGCGGGCGACGCGAAGCCGCAGACGCGTCGCGGCCGTCGCGCGAAGGAGCAGGCGTGATGTCGACCTTCGGCGTGCTGCTGCGGCAGCGCATCCGGCGCGACTGGCTGCAGCTGACCCTGTGGATCCTCGGCACCGCGGCGATGGCCGGCGCGGGATACGCCGGCGTCTCCCAGTCGTATTCGACGCTCGAGGATCGGCAGAATATCCTGGCAGCCGCCCTCGCGAACCCGGTGATCCTGATGTTCCGCGGGCTGCCGTCCGGCACGTCCGAGGGGGCGTTCATCGCGTTCGAGATCCTGCCGTGGCTCGCGCTGCTCGCTGCCCTCATGAGCACCTTCCTCGCCGTCCGGCACACCCGCGGAGACGAGGAGGCCGGACGCTCGGAGCTCGTCTGGGCGACCCCGGCCGGACGGCGACTGCCGACGGTCGTGACGATCGTGCATGGCGTCCTGGCCGATCTCGTCCTTTTCGCTCTCACCACGCTCGCCCTCCTCGCGAGCGGACTGCCCGCAGCCGGCTCGGTGCTCGCCGGAGCCGCGGCAGGCGCCACCGGCATCGCCTTCCTCGGCATCGGGCTGCTGGCCGCGCAGCTGATGCGCACCTCCCGCGGCGCGAACTCGCTGACCGTCTGGGTGCTCGTCGCGACGTTCCTGATCCGCGGCATCGGCAACGCGGCCGGCACGCCGAACGACGACCTGTCCGGGATGACGAGCGCCTGGTTCGCCTGGATCTCGCCCTTCGCCTGGGCCGAGCAGGCTCGCCCGTACGATGCGGACCTCGTCGGCCCGGTGCTCCTCGGCCTCGGTCTCGGACTCGTGCTCGCCGCGGCATCCGTCGTCCTGCAGTCGCAGCGCGACATCGACGCGAGCTTCGTGGCGGAGCGTCCCGGCCGGGTCTCGGCCCGGCCCGGCCTCGCCACCCCGCTCGCCCTGGTGTGGCGGCTCACCTCGGGCTCGATCGTGGGTTGGGCGGTCGGCGGGGCGGTCACCGGCATCCTCGCGACGACGCTGAGCGGGCTCGTCGATCAGATCTCCGGCGAGAATCCGGCCGTCGCCGACATCCTGGAGAAGATCGGCGGCGCCACCGGCGGCCTCGACGAGGTCGTCGTCACGGTGTTCTTCACGCTGCTCGGCATCCTCGCGGCCTGCTGCGCCGTGCAGACAGTGGTGCGCGCCCGGCAGGAGGAGGCGCGCGGCACCGCGGAGGCCGTGCTCGCGACACCGGTCGGCCGCGTGCGCTGGCTCGCCGACTACGTGATCGTCGGGACGTGCGCGGTGCTGATCGTCGTCGCGGCGGCCGTGCTGGCCGGGTGGGCCGGGATCTGGTCGCAGGATGCCGATGACTCGCTCTACCGGATCGTCGCGGTCGCCGGCCTCGGACAGGCGGTCGCGGCCTCGGTGTTCACCGTGCTCACCGCGCTCGTGTTCGTGCTCGTGCCGCGCGCCACGATCGGCCTGGCCTGGACCCTCGTGCTCGTCGCGACCATGCTCGGGATGTTCGGGCCCCTGTTCGGCCTGCCGGAGTGGACCGCGAACATCTCTCCGTTCGCGGTGACCCCGGTCGTCGACGGCGACGGCGTCGACGTGCGCGGACTCTGGTGGCTGGTGCTGGCCGTGGGCGCCGGGCTCGCGGCATCCCTGTCGCTCATGCGCCGCCGCGAACTGACGTCGGGCGGCTGAGACGTGCGGGCGAGAGGAGCGTGATGGCGGACGACGAGAGAGCGGATGCCGAGGCATCCGATTCCGGCGCGCACCGCGCGATCCAACCCGCCGAACAGGCCGCGGCGATGCTGACGGCCGCGGGGATGTCGCGCATGCCCGCCCGCGTCATGATGGCCCTCGTCGCCGCCCCCGACGGCGGCTACACGGCGGCGCAGATCGGCGACCGGCTCGGCGTCTCGGCGGCAGCGGTGTCGGGAGCCGTCCGCTACCTGCAGCAGCTGCATTTCATCCAGCGCCGCTCCTCGCCGGGGGATCGACGCGACCGCTACGAGTTCGTGCACGACACCTTCGCGAGCTCGATGGCAGGGAACGTGCCCGTGTACACGAGCCTCGCCGGGTACATCGACGACATCGCCGCCCAGCACGGGGATGACCCGGGGGCGCAGGACCGTGCCGTCGAGCTGGCCGAATTCTTCCGCTACCTCGCCACGCGGATGCCGCAGATCGTCGAGGAATGGCGCGCGCAGCGACGCGACATCGCGGACTGATCGCCGCGGCATCCGAGCAGGGCCTTGCGGATGAGACGCGATGGAAACACAATGGACATCAAATAGATCACTTTGAGCTGTTTGAATGATCGCAACGACGCGCGAGGAGCATCCGCATGACCCTGACCATCGCCGGACTTCAGCACCACGGCGAGCCCGGAGACGTCGATGCCAACCTCGCCGTCGTCGCCGCGGCCGCCGGCGAAGCCGCTGAACGAGGCGCGGGGATCCTCGTCACTCCCGAGATGTTCGTCACGGGCTACAACATCGGCGACCGCCTGGCGCCGCTGGCCACTCCCGACCTCGTCGACCGGATCGCCCGCATCGCCCAGGACAGCGGGATCGCCATCCTCGCCGGCCTCCCGGAGACGCTCGAGAACGGCGACATCACGAACTCCGTGGTGATGATCGACCGCGACGGCGCCGAGCTGCTGCGCTACCGCAAGACCCACCTCTTCGGCGCGCTCGACCGCCGCCTCTTCGTGCCGGGCGCCGCACTCCCCGGCATCGTCGAGATCGACGGCGTGCGCCTGTCGGTGCTCATCTGCTACGACGTCGAGTTCCCCGAGACCGTGCGACGGGCAGCCCTCGGCGGTGCGGATGCCGTCATCGTGCCGACCGCGCAGATGGAGCCGTACGCGCACGTCGCCGAGCGACTCATCCCGGTGCGCGCCTGGGAGAACCAGATCCACGTCGTCTACGTCAACCGCGTCGGCGGCGAAGGCGACCTCACCTACGTCGGACGCAGCAGCATCGTCGCCCCCGACGGCGAGGTGCTCGCCTCCCTCGGCGCGACCGACGTCGGACTCCTGATCGCCACGATCGATCCCCAGGCGACACGACGAGCGAGGCAGGAGAACCCGTACCTCGCCGACCGCCGCCCCGAGCTGTACTGAACACCCTCCCTCCGTCGTCCTTCACCGGACCTCTGCGAAAGCGAATCCCATGACCGTCTCCCCTCTGGTCGAGCCGCATCAGCGCCTCGACGGCCGTCTCGGCACCGGCGCCATCGTCTTCATGGTCATCGCGGCAGCCGCCCCGCTCACCGTGATCGGCGGCAACGTGCCCATCGCGATCGGTGCGGGCAACGGGCCGGGGGCGCCGATCGGCTTCGCCCTCGCCGCCGTCATCCTGCTCGTCTTCTCCGTCGGCTTCGTCACCATGACCCCGTTCGTGAAGGAGGCCGGGGCGTTCTTCTCGTACGTGACCGCGGGCCTCGGCTCTCGCCTCGGACTGGGGTCGGCGTTCACGGCGCTGATCGCGTACACGGCCATCCAGGTCGGCATCTACGGCTACATGGGCTGGGCTGTCGACGACCTCGTCACCTTCTTCGGAGGCCCGAGCCTGCCCTGGTGGCTCTACTCCTTCGCGACGATGGCGATCGTCGCCGTGCTCGGCTACCGGCACATCGACCTGAGCGCCAAGGTGCTCGGAGTCGCGCTCGCGCTCGAGATCCTCGTGGTCGTCGTGCTCGACGTCGTGATCTTCGCCACCGGGGGCGCCGAGGGCATCGCCCTCGAGACCTTCGACCCGTCCTATGTGTTCACCGGCGGAATCGGCGTGGCCGTGCTGTTCGCGCTCACCGGGTTCATCGGCTTCGAAGCGACCGCGGTGTTCCGCGATGAGGCGCGGGAGCCCGAGAAGACCATCCCCCGCGCCACCTACCTCGCCGTCATCATCATCGGCGTCTTCTACGCCCTCTCCTGCTGGGCGCTGGTGACCGGCGTCGGTGCCGGAAACGCGGTCGCCGTCGCGCAGCAGACGCTCGCCGGCGAGGGCAACCTGCTGCTCGACACGACCACGCAGTACCTCGGCCCCATCCTGCGCGACGTCGTGCAGGTGCTGCTGATCACGAGCCTGTTCGCCTGCGTGCTCTCGTTCCACAACGTGATCGCGCGGTACCAGTTCACGCTCGCGCAGAAGGCCGTGCTGCCGGCGCGACTCGGTCGGCGGCACGCCGCGCATCACTCGCCCGCCTTCTCGTCGATCGTGCAGACCGTCACGGCGGCGATCCTGCTGGCCGTCCTCGCCCTGCTCGGCCTGGACCCCCTCGTCGGCGTGTTCGGCTCGATGGCAGGCGTCGCCACCGTCGGCATGGTGCTGCTCATGCTGACCACCTCGATCGCCGTGCTGGTGTTCTTCGCGCGACGGCCCGAGCTCGCCGCGGGCCGCCGGGTGCGCGCCGGCGTCTTCCCGATCCTCGCGGTCATCGGACTCGCGTTCGCCCTCTGGCTCGTCCTGTCGAACTTCACCCTGGTGACGGGCGGCAGCGTGGCGGTGAGCGCGGCGCTGGCACTCATTCCCGTCGCAGCCGTGGTCGTCGGTATCGTGTTGGGCAGGCGCTTCCGACTCGACACCCCCCGTTTCGAGGAGTCCGCGGACGAGGAAGCTCCAGCCGCCTAGCCGACGACGAAGAGACGAGGGAGACCGATGGACCTGGGCTCCCCCGCGCTCGGAGCGATACGCCGCACGACCGCGGTCGACACGGTGCGCGCCCGCATCTCCTTGGCCGTCGAACTGGGCATGCTCATCCCCGGGCAGCGACTGCCGAGCTCCGAAGACACCGCGCGCGCGTTCGGAGTCAGTGAGATGACGGCGCGACGCGCCTATCGGATGCTCAGCGACGAAGGAGTCGTCGTGCGGCGCCCCGGAAACGCCGGCGGCACCTTCGTCGCGGACGCCCCCTCGGTCGGCACGGTGGTGGAGATCGACGCCTATCGAGCGGATGCCGCGCACGTGCACTCCCTCATCGATCAGCGGGCCGCGCTCGAGGCCGGTCTCGCGACTCTGGTGAGCGCGCATCCGAGCGAGAAGGTGCTCGCGCAACTGGAAGCCCTGGTCGACGAGATGGGCAGTGCTCCCGACTGGACGGGTTTCCGCACGGCCGACAGCGCCTTCCACGCCACCCTCGCCGAGGCGTCGGCGCTTCCCGGAGCGATCGAGCTGCACCACCGCGTGTCGCACGAGCTCTACGCGTACTTCATCCCCTATCGCATCGACTACCTGCGGGCCTCGAACGAAGAGCACGCGCGATTGGTGGAGGCTCTACGTTCGGGCGATGCCGCCGCTGCGGGCCGCCTCGCCTTCGAGCACGTCGCCGAGCTGCACACCTCGATGTACATCGGACTCCCGCCGGCCTGACGCACCCTGGGGCACCCGTCCCCGCAGCATCCGCCCGCGCAGCACCCGCTCATCCGCGTCCCTGATCCGGCATGCGCCTGTCCGCGACGTCGGGGGGTTGACACCTTCCGAGGTTCTATGGTTAGTTACTCATGTAAGTAACCCATGAACCACCTGGAGGACTCGTGATCGAAGAAGGCAAGCCGCTCTTCCTCCAGATCGCCGAGCAGATCGAGGACTCGATCGTCGACGGCTCGCTCGCCGAGGAGGCACAGGCACCCTCGACGAACGAGCTCGCCTCGTTCTACCGGATCAACCCCGCCACCGCAGCCAAGGGAGTCGCCATGCTCACCGACAAGGGAGTGCTCTACAAGCGCCGAGGCATCGGCATGTTCGTGGCCGAGGGCGCCAGGGACATGCTCCTCGGCGAGCGCCGCTCGGCCTTCGCCGACCGCTACATCGACCCGCTCCTCGCCGAAGCCCGCACGCTGGGCCTCGGCCCCGACGACCTCGCGGACCTGCTCCGGCAGCGCGCCGCACAGACCCCCATCGCAGAAGGGAAGACCCCCGCATGACCGCCGTCATCGAGGTGCAGAACCTCAGCAAGCGCTACAAGGAGAAGCGAGCGCTCGACAACGTGTCGCTCCGCATCGAAGGCAACGCCATCTACGGTCTGCTCGGCCGCAACGGCGCCGGCAAGACGACCCTCATGTCGATCCTCACCGCGCAGAACTTCGAATCGTCCGGAACCGTGAGGGTCTTCGGCGAGCACCCCTACGAGAACGCCCATGTGCTCGGCAGGATCTGCTTCGTCCGCGAGAGTCAGAAGTACCCGGACGACGCCCACCCGCGGCACGCGTTCAAGGCCGCCAGCCTCTTCTTCCCGAACTGGGACCAGGCCCTCGCCGACGAACTCGTCGCCGAGTTCCAGCTGCCGATGAAGCAGACGATCAAGAAGCTCTCGCGCGGTCAGCTCTCCGCGGTCGGCGTGATCATCGGTCTCGCCTCCCGCGCCGAGATCACCTTCTTCGACGAGCCGTACCTCGGACTCGACGCCGTCGCCCGGCAGATCTTCTACGACCGTCTCCTCGAGGACTACGCCGAGCACCCGCGCACGATCATCCTGTCGTCGCACCTGATCGACGAGGTGTCGAACCTCATCGAGAAGGTCATCCTGATCGACGACGGCCGGATCCTCCTGAGTGAGGACACGGATGCTCTGCGCGAGCGCGCCGTCACCGTCGTGGGCGACGCCGCCAAGGTCGATGCCTGGGTCGAGGGCCGCGAGGTCCTGCATCGGGAATCGCTGGGGCGCGTGGCATCCGTCACCGTGCTCGGCGCCCTGTCGGCGACGGAGCGCGCCGAGGTCACGGCATCCGGTCTGGATCTCGCTCCGGTCTCGCTGCAGCAGCTGGTCGTCCGGCTCACGCAGAAGGCGGAGCACTCCGCGGCGACGGGCACCGCCACGAGAGCATCCGCCACGAAAGAGGAGGTCCGCTGATGCGACGCACCGTCAACGTCATCCGTCTGCAGCTGATCAACAAGGGCACCTTCGTCTGGTATCCGCTGATGATCCTCGGCGCGGCGACCGTGATCTCGATCCTGATCTACGCGATGATCCCGGTCGACACCCCGAAGTACGGCGGCGGCGGCCAGGCCCCGCTCTGGTACTTCTTCGCCATCGGACTGTCGGCGATGACGCTCACCTTCCCGTTCTCGCAGGCGATGAGCATCACGCGGCGCGAGTTCTTCTTCGGCACGATGCTCACCGCGATCATCGGCAGTGCCCTCATGGGCGTGCTGTTCCTGATCGGCGGCGGCATCGAGGTCGCGACGAACGGCTACGGGGTGAACGGGTACGTGTTCTACCTGCCCTGGCTGTGGGATGCCGGGCCCCTCGGCGCCTTCATCGTGTACTTCACCCTTGCACTGTTCTTCTTCGTGGTCGGGTTCACCGGCGCGACGATCTACAAGAGCTGGGGGCAGCTGGTGCTGCTCATCGTCGGCATCGGGCTCACGCTGCTGCTGGTCGGCCTCGTCTTCCTGGCGACCCGGCTCGAGCTCTGGCCGCACGTCGGCGCGGCGATCAACGATCTCGGAGCGCTGGGTCTGGCGCTCTGGGGCCTGCTGATCACCGCGGTGCTCACGGGAGTCTCGTTCCTCGCCTTCCGGAGGGCGATCCCCTGATCCGATCCATGGCGACGGATGCCGCGACTGCACACTGTGCGGTCGCGGCATCCGTCTTCCGCATCCGTCGAACGAGTGTTCACGGAGTGGAAATCGAGTGTGAACGCCGTTCCTTTAGAGTTCATGGCGGGAAATGCGTGCCCGCCCACGGGGGTGGTCGGCCGCGATGGGGATACCGTGCGTCGAGGCGCGCTGTGCTGATTCTGGGGAGAACGACATGCACGTCACTGGGGACCGCCGCTGGGGAGCGGCCGACGATCGCGGAATGCGCAAGCGGCGGAGGGCGACGCTCTGGGGAGCCGTCGCCACCGTTGCGGCGCTGGCCTTCGGCGGGCTCGCCGCACCTCTCGCCTCCGCCGACACCGCGCCGGCGGCCGGCACTCCGGAGACCTACGCCTCCGACGCGCTGCCCACCGTGCAGATCGACGGTGTGGTGTACGCGCAGGAAGTGGTCGGGAACACGGTCTACGTCGGCGGAAGCTTCGCCAAGGCCCGCGCCGCAGGTTCGCCCGTCGGTTCGAACGAGACGCCGCGGGCGAACCTGCTCGCGTACGACCTGACGACAGGCGCCCTGATCAGTTCCTGGAACCCGGGCACCAACGGCACCGTCCTCGACATCAAGAAGTCGGCCGACGGCTCCCGCATCTACGTGGCCGGCATGTTCTCGCAGGCCGCCGGCGCCTGGCGCTATCGCGTCGCGGCCTTCGATACGGCCACCGGCGCGCTGGTCACGTCGTGGGCGCCAGAGGCGAACGGCAAGGTCGAAGCGATCGCCGTGAGCGGATCGGCGATCTACCTCGCCGGCGAGTTCACCACCATCAACGGCGCGCAGCGCCCGAAGATCGCCGCAGTGTCACCGTCCACCGCCGCCGTGACCTCCTTCACGGCCGCTGTCAAAGGCGGATACGGCGCGAAGGCCGTCGTCGTCTCACCGGACTCCAGCAAGATCGTGATCTCCGGCTCCTTCACGTCGGTCAACGGCTCGACCAATCCCGGGCGGGGGATCACCGCCCTCAACGCCAGCACCGGGGCGATCATGCCGTGGGCGATGAACAGCATCCTGCGCAATGCCGACAGCTACGACGGCATGTACGCGACCATGTACTCCTTGACCTCTGACGGCGAGAGCGTCTACGGCACCGGCACCGCCCATGGGCCGATGCCCGAGGGCGGTTTCGAAGGCGCGTTCCGCGCGAACTGGAGCGACGGGAGTCTGCAGTGGTTGGAGGACTGCCACGGCGACAGCTATGACATCGCGCCCGCAGGCGACGCTGTGTACGTGGTCGGCCACCCGCACGACTGCAGCAGGAACGGGGGCTTCCCCGATGCCAGATCCACGTACAAGAACTCGATCGCCTTCTCCAAGTCGCCGACCGGACCGATCACCGCGAAGAACACTGTGCCGGGCGGGTATCGCAACTTCGAAGGCAACCCGGGACCTTCGCTGCTGCATTGGTTCCCGGATTGGACACCCGGCACCTACACGGGCCAGTCGCAGGGTCCGTGGCAGATCACCGCCGCCGGCGACTACCTGCTGATCGGCGGGGAGTTCCTCAAGGTGAACGGCACACCGCAGCAGGGCATCGTCCGGCTGGCGAAGAAGAACGTCGCCCCGAACAAGCAGGGTCCGCAGGTGCAGGGCGGCGCGTGGACGCTCACCACGACCCCGTCCAAAGACGGCAATCTCCTCTCCTGGAGCGCGAACCACGATCGCGACAACCAGAGCCTGCACTACCAGGTGTTCCGGCAGGACAAGGGAATGACCACGCCCCTCTACGAGACCGACCAGCTCTCGAACTTCTGGACCCGACCCGCGATGTCGTACCGCGACGCGACGGCCGTGCCGGGCGCCGTCTACAACTACCGCGTCAAGGTGATCGACGCCTTCGGCAACAGCACGCAGAGCGACTGGACTGCCGTCACGACAGACCCCAACGGAACCCCGCCGAACCAGGCTCCGACCGCGGCCTTCACGCCGACGCCGAGCGGCCTCTCGGTGACGGTCGACGGTGCGGCCTCGACGGATCCCGACGGCACGATCGCGTCGTACGCGTGGACTTTCGGAGACAGCAGCACGGCCACGGGCGCGAAGGCGTCGCATACCTACGCCGTCGCCGGGACCTACTCGATCACGCTCACCGTGACGGACAACCGGGCGGGCACGACCTCAGTGACCAGGCAGGTGACCGTCGCGAAGGCATCGGCGGGCGGACCTCTCGTGTCCGACACCTTCACCCGCACGGTCGCGGCCGGGGCGTGGGGGGCATCGGATGTCGGCGGCGCATGGATGCTCACCGGTGGATCCGCCGCGTTCTCCGTCGCGAACGGCAGGGGAACAGTGGCGCTGACGCCATCAGCCACGCGGACCGCCCGACTCGGCCTGTCGATGACCGACACCGTGATTCGCGTCTCCGTCGCCGCCGACCAGGTCGCGACCGGCGGAGCGGCGACCGCGACCGTCATCGGACGCCAGGTCGGCGCGTCCACCTACTCGGCACGCCTGCGCTTCGAAACCGGTGGTGCCGTGCGGCTGTATCTGCTGCGTGATGAGGTGGCTCTCGGCTCGTACCTGATGCCCGGAGCGACCTACACGCCGGGCACGGTGCTCACCGTGAGCTTCTCGGTCACCGGCACCGACCCGACCACGCTCGCCGCAAAGGTCTGGAAGTCGACCGACACCGAGCCGGTGACGTGGCAGGTCACGGCGACCGATACAACCGCCGGGATGCAGACACCGGGCACGATCGGGCTGACCAACACCGTTTCGGCGGCCTCGACTCTGCCGACCACCACCTTCACCTGGGACGATCTGACCGTCGTCACGCCCTGACGTCTCGGCACCGATACCCGCCGACGTCTCCGAAGACAACCCGTTGGCCGCGGCGCGCGGCGACCGGTACCGTCGCTGCACGTGAAGACCTCTACCACTCGCACGCGTCGTGCGAGTATCTCCCTCGCCCTCCGCGAAGCCGTGCACCCGGCCCGACTGCTGCTCGTCGCCAAGACGACTCTCGCCGTCGGCCTCGCCTGGACGATCGCCCCGCACATGCCGGGCGTGACCGACGACTACCCGTACTACGCACCGCTCGGCGCACTCGCGAGCATGTACCCGACCCTGATGGGCTCGGTGAGATCGGGCCTGCAGACCCTGATCGGCCTCGTCACGGGGATCGGCCTCGCGACCCTGGTCGTGATCACGGTCGGGCCGACCTGGTGGACGGTTCCGCTCGTGATCGGCGTCGGAGTCCTCCTCTCAGGCACGGGCTGGTTCGGCGCCGGCCGCGAGTACGTGCCGATCGCGGCGCTGTTCGTGCTCGTCGTCGGAGGGCAGGATGCCGAGGACTACTCCCTCGGCTACCTCACGCAGATGGCGGTGGGAGTCGTGATCGGGCTGCTGGTGAACGTGCTCATCGCCCCCGCTCCGCTCACCGTGGCTGCAGAAGCGCGTGTCGAGGCCTTCCGCGCCCAGCTGGGTGCGCACCTGCACGACATCGGCTCCGCGGTGTCGGAGTCGTGGCCACCCGAGCATGAGCAGTGGGCTGACGACGCGGCATCCCTCGCCGACACGTCGGCGGCTCTGCGGGCCGCGCTCGCCGAGGCCGACGAGAGCCGGCGCGGGAACCTGCGGGCGCGAGGACGCCGCGGGGAGACGCAGCACATCCACGAGCAGCTCGCCACGCTCGATCGCGTCGCCCACCTCATCCGCGATATCTCGGATGCCACGGCCGACACGATCTGGGAGCGCCCGGCCGCGCTGCCCCTCGACCCCGCCCTGCCGGAGCCGCTGTCGGAGGCCTGCCACGCGGTCGCCGACGTGATCGCGCAGGAGGATCCGTCGTCGAGCGAGGGCCACCGGCAGCGGAGCGAGGCCGCGGGCGCCGTCCGTCGGCTGCTCGAGCTCGTCGACGACCGCACGCTCGATGTGGGCCGATCGATGGGCCCCGGGGTGCTCACGTCCATGCACCTTCGTCGCATCCTCATTTTGAGCGGGGACTAGGCGGCGCGAACTCCCCCTGCCCTGCGGCACTCCGCGTCGCTACTCTGTGTGCGTGAGCGCATCCGATCCTGCGGAACTCCCCGACAGCGTCCGCACGCGCCTGCGCGACGAACTCCACCACCGTCTGCGACCGATGTCGGGCAACGATCCTCACGACCGCAGTCGACGCTCGACTCCGCTCGAACTCCTCTACGACCTGGTGTACGTCATCGCCTTCGGGCGCGCGGCCGAGGAGCTCGCCCACCAGCTCGCACAGGGCGACCCGGGCCCCGCCTTCGGCGCGTTCCTCTTCGTGATCTTCGCGATCAGCTGGGCGTGGATGAACTTCACCTGGTTCGCATCCGCCTACGGCAACGACGACGCGCTTTTCCGCGTCGCGACGATCGTGCAGATGGTCGGCGCCGTGCTGCTGACCTTCGGCCTCCCGGTGGCCTTCGAGACGGCGCAGCACGGCGAGAGCCCGAACAACGCCCTGCTCGTCGCCGGATACCTGGTGATGCGGGTGCCGCTCATCGCGCTCTGGCTGCGAGCGGCGCGTGGTGACGCCGCCCGGCGCTCCACCGCACGGGCCTACGCCCTGACGATCGCCGTCGCGCAGCTCGGGTGGGTCCTGACCGTCGTCGTGCCGATCCCGACGCCGGTCACCATCGTCCTCCTGGTGCTTCTCGCCTTCGCGGAGATGACGGCTCCTGTCATCATCGAACGCCGTCTCGGACGCGCACCGTGGAATCCGGGACACCTCGGCGAGCGATTCAGCCTGCTCACGATCATCGTCATCGGCGAGGTCGTGTGGGCGACGACGACGGCCGTCGGAGCCCTCGTCGAGGAGCACGGATGGAGCGCCTCCGCAGTCATCATCGCGGCATTCGGGCTGCTGCTCGCCGCGAGCATCTGGTGGGCGTACTTCCTCGTCCCCTCCACCACGGTGCTCGAGCTCGAGCCTGCGAGGGTCTTCGCCTGGCGCTATGCGCACCTCCCGATGTTCGGGGCCATCGCGGCAATCGGCGCGGGTCTTCGCGTCGCGGCGGAGGGCGTCGGCGAAGGACATCTGTCGCTCACGCTCATCGCCCTGTCCCTGGCGATCCCCGTGTCTGTCGTGCTCCTGTCGATCTTCGCCACCTGGAGTCTGCTCGTGCGGTCGTACGACTTCTCGCACGTCCCGCTCCTGGCCGCGAGCCTCACGCCCATGATCGCCGCGGTGGTGTTCGCTCTCTCGGTCGACGGGGGCGGAGAGGTCGAGGCGGCCGACTCGGTGACCGCCCTCACGATCATCGTCTCGCTGGTCGCCCTGTCGTTCGTCGTCGAGGTCATCGGGCACGAGCGTGTGGGTTTCCGGCACACGGTGCGCGCCCTCGCGCGGGGGTCTGCGAGATTCGCGCGCAGCTAGATCGTGTCGTCGGCCGCGACGAGGTCGAGCTGCCAGTACCGGCCGTCCGGGTCGGCCTCGTCGTGCGCCTTCTCGGCTGCTTCGAGAACCTCGTTGAGCGCGGTCATGGCCGCGTCGAACTCGCTCTCCGTCAGCCGGATGGTGCGCTGCGTGAAAGCCGCGTGCACCTCGGTCGTACGGCCGGTGACGTACTCGGGCGTCCAGGCGAGCACGCGACGCACGAGGTCGTGATGGTCCTCCGCAAGCGCGCCGACGACGGCTGCGCCGAGCGTCTCGTCCGGCACGGGGTTCTCGGGACCGCCGAGGTTGAGCGCGCCCTTGCGCCCGGTCCAGACCCGGTCGCGTCGATCGCGCGCCTTCTCCGGCGCCTCTTCGATGAGGCCGGCATCCGCGAGGGTGCGCAGGTGGAAGCTGACGCTGTTCGCCGGCACGCCCAGCTCGGCGGCGACGTCGGCGGCGCGCAGGAATCCGCGGCGCGCGATCAGCCTGAGGATCTGGCGGCGCAGCGGGTGGGAGTAGGCCTTCAGCATCGCCGAGGTCATCCATACGGTGTCTTCGCTCGAGCGACGCGGCTTCTGCTCCTCCATCCCCCGATCCTACCTGCACCGATAGTTGCGCAATGAGACTTGCGCAACTGTTCTTGCGCATATACGCTCAAGCCATGAGCACCGCGACCGCCCCGCACCGTCTCTGGCGCAATCGCCGCTACCTCACCTGGCTGGTGAGCGACACGAGCAAGGGCCTCGCCGCATCGCTCTTCGCCTTCGCGATCCCCCTGCTCGCCCTCATCGTCACGAACGACCCCGCACAGGCCGGCATCATCGGCGGCGCGGGCATGGTCGCGCGTCTGCTCACGACCCTCGTCGGCGGCATCCTCGCCGATCGCCACCGGCGCATCGTGCTCATGCTGCTCGGCTCGCTCCTCGGCATCCTGCTCGCCGGCGCCTTCACCCTGCTCGCTCTCGCCGACGCGCTCACGTTCGGGTCGCTGCTCGTGATCGACGTGCTGCTCGCCGCCCGCAGCGGGCTCTTCGACGTCGCCGGCGAGAGCGCGATCAAGGAGATCGTCCCGGATGAGGCGATGGGCCGGGCGCAGGCCGCGAACCAGGGAAGGGATGCCGCGCTGCAGCTGGCCGGCGGACCCATCGGCGGACTCCTGCTCGGGGTCGGCGGCTGGCTCGTCGGCGTCGCGATGACCGTCTGCCACCTGGTCGCCGCCGTGACGGCCTGGATGCTGGGACGCGAAGCCCGCCGCGCCGGGATCGTCGACGTCGGAGCGGATGCCGACGATTCGGCGACCGCCTCGGCCGGGAAGCCCGATGCCTGGGCCGAACTGCGCGAAGGCTTCGCCTGGCTGATGTCGCGCCCCGACCTCGGCGGCGTGCTGCTGATCATCACGACGATCAACCTCGGCTTCAACGCGGCCATCACGACCGTGATCTACGCGCTGCAGCAGGACGGGTACCCCGAGGTGCTGATCGGCGCGATGACCGCGGGGGTCGGGGCGGTGATGCTCGTCGGCGCTCTGTTCGCACCGCTGCTCGTGCCCCGAATCGCGTCGGGCCGCCTGGCGATCATCGGACTGTCGATCGCCGCGATCGGCGCCATCGTCGTCTCGATGGTGACCGAGCCCTGGGCCATCGTCGCCGTGCTCGGCGTCGCGGTGCTGATGATCCCCGCCCTCAATGCCGGGATGATGGGCTACTTCATGGTCGCGACGCCCACCCAGCTGCTCGGCCGTGCGAACAGCGCCGCGGGAGTGCTCGGCATGGGCGCCCTGCCGCTCGCGCCGCTCATCGCCGGCTTCGGCCTCACGTGGATCGGCCGCGAGTGGACGCTGCTCGTGTGCGCCGGACTCTGCGTGATCGCCGTCGCCCTGGCCCTCGGCAACCGGGCGCTCCGCGCGCTGCCCGTCGAGTCGCGCTGGGCGGAGCACGCGAAGCAGTACGAATCGGCCTGACCCACGGCATCCGGGGTTCGGGACTTCGCAGAACGACGCGAACGTCGCAGGAATCCTCCGGGTGCCTGCGAATTCCGTGCTGTTCTGCGAATTCCTCGCGTGACTAGAGCGCGCCGGCGAGCGCGGCGATGCCGAGGATCACCGAGACGAGCGCCAGCACGAGGGCGATCGAGATCAGCACCACGTGCACCCGGAGGAACGCCGTCGCCCTGCCGTTCTCGTCCCTCGCCCGCGGATCCTTGGCGACCCGCTTGTAGAACTGCGGCCAGACGATCGCATTGAAGGCGGCGTTGAGGAAGAGCACGATGGCGAGGGGGATCACCCCTCCACGGTAGCCGCCGGATTCTTGGACTCGAACATGTATCAGGATGCTCTTGCCGTGCTCCTGGTAGGTGTGATCACAATGGGCTTCATGATCGACGGTGCACCCGGCGCCGCTCTCGATCCTGCTTCGGGCGGGGGCCCGGCGCGCTGGCAGCGAGCCGCAGACCTCTTCGACGCATGGCGCGAGGGTGACGGTCGCGCGATGGACGAGCTCGTACGTCTGATGACGCCCGTGCTGTGGCACGTCGTGCGCGCGTACGGGCTCGAGCGCACCCTGGCCGAAGACGTGCTGCAGACGACCTGGCTGCAGCTGGTGCGGGGGCAGTCGTCGATCGCGGATCCGCGGGCGGTGTCGGCCTGGCTCACGACCACCGCACGTCGCGAGGCCTGGAAGATCGGCAAGGCGCACGGCCGCATCGACACGACGGATGCCGACGACCTCGACGCCCTGCTCCCCGAGCAGGTGTCCGCCGAGGAGCATGCGGCCATCGGCGACGAGAACCGCCGGCTGTGGCTGGCGGTTCAGCGTCTCGCCGAACGCTGCCAGCGACTGCTCCGCGTCATCGCGTTCGAGGATCGTCCTGACTACGCGCGCCTCGCCGCGGACCTCGGGATGCCGGTCGGCAGCATCGGCCCCACCCGGAACCGGTGCCTCGCCAAACTGCGCGCCCTGCTGGACGCGCCGACGCCGCGGACGGAGGGACTGTCATGACCGAGCACGACGACGCCGAGGTGTTCGCCCGGCTCCGCTCGCTGTGGCGCGCGGTCGATCCGGTGCCCGCGGGACTGATCGATCGCATGGTCGCCGCGGTCGCCTCCGACGACCTCTCCCACGAGTACGCCCTGCTGACGCTCGTGGAAGGCCCCCTCGGCGCGGTGCGCGGAGACGCCGACGCCCTCACTCTGCAGTTCAGCGACGGCACCACCAGCATCCTCCTCCACGTCACGACGACGGGTTCCGGACGCCGCCGGGTCGACGGCTGGGTCGACACCGCGACGGCGGAGATCGTGCTGACGCAGGGCGAGCGCTCGATCTCGAAGTCTCCGGCGGAGACCGGCCGGTTCGTGTTCGACGAGGTCCCGCCCGGTCTCACCCGCGTGCGCCTGACCGCCGGCGACGGCGACGAGACGCGCACTCTCGCGACGCCGCAGTTCGAGTTGTGATCACGGGCGCTGCCCGTCGATGATGCCGCGGGGCGACCCGCAGGGAGAGGATGATCCATGGAGCAGCCCAAGGGATGGACCTGGCAGGACCGCGCGGAGGGTTCGATCCGTCGCGGCACGGCCCTCGATCCGAGCCTGGAGCCGGTCGACGGCATCCGCGCCTTCCCCACCGCCTACCTGCCGCAGCGCCTGCTGATCACCCGGAGCGAGGGCGACCAGGAGGAGTACGACCAGGAGGTGCGCACTCTGCGCGATGCCGCCGACACGTTCGGGTGGCAGCTCGTCGTCGAGCCGGACGCACGTGCGGCACGGTCGATCCTCCCCGGGGTTCCGGGGTTCCTGCGCGCCTACCTGACGACGCCCGACGAGCCCGCCCGCGGCGAGTCGCCGGTCGCCCCCGACGCCTGGCGGGTGCTGCAGCGCGCCCGCCGCATGTCGCATTCGACGATGCCGCGCACCAGCCTGGAGCACGTGCTGTCGATCGACCCCGTCGGCCTCAATCCGTTCACCCGCACGAACCCGTTCACCCGCACCAACCCGTTCACGCGGACGAATCCGATCCGCGGGGCCGGAGCAGGCGGCAGCGACGACTACCTGGAGCCCGGCCGGGGCGCACGGCAGCCGGTCAGCTGGCTGGGTCCGGCACCGCAGCGCGGACCGGCCCCGAAGCGCGGCAGACGTCCTGTCGTCGCAGTGCTCGACAGCGGATGCGGGGAGCACTCCTGGCTGCCCGCCGACATCGTCACCCGCCACGTGGAGCTCGACGGCGTACCGGTCGGGTTGACCGACGACGCCGATCCGGAACGCTACCCCGACCTCTACGGCCAGCTCGACGGCGAGATCGACGCGGTTTCGGGGCACGGCACGTTCATCGCGGGCATCGTGCGGCAGGCGGCGCCGGATGCCGACATCCTCTCGGTGCGCGTCGCGGGCGCGCTCGGCATCATCGATGAGAGCTCCCTGCTGGAGGCGGTCACCCAGGTCGTGGAGCTGCTGCGTCGTCACCGGGAGAATCCGAAGACCGGGTTCCCGATCGACGTGCTGAACCTCTCGCTCGGCTACTACCACGAGACCCCCACCGACGGACTCTTCAGCCTGACCCTCTTCGGGCTGCTCGCCGCGGCGCGGGAGCTCGGCTGCGTCGTCGTGTGCTCGGCCGGCAACGACGCGATCGACCGTCCGTCCTTCCCCGCGTCGCTGTGGCCGTGGCCGGGCGCCGACAACGGCATCCCGGCGGACAAGGGCGCTCCCCTCGTCTCGGTCGGAGCGCTCAATCCGTCGGCGCAGTCGGTCGCCCTGTTCTCGAACGTCGGTCCCTGGGTGCAGACCTATGCGCCGGGTGCCGCCGTCGTCAGCACGTCGCCCGCGTTCGTCGGCGGAGAGCAGGCCACGACCAGGGCCGATGTCGACGGCCTGCGCCGTGAGACTCTCGACCCCGACGACTACCGCGGAGGCTTCGCGGTCTGGAGCGGCACGTCCTTCGCCGCCCCCTACGTCGCCGGACGCATCGCCGCGCAGCTCGGCACGGTTCCTCTTGAAGGGGTGAAGGCGGATGCTGCGGCGAAGGCCGTCGCGGCCGTGCTGAAGACCTTGCCCGCCCCGGTGGACCGGGGCTGACGCACCGCGTCCGTTCCGGAAGGCCTCGCCGCCAGCATCCGGTGGGCCGTTTGTCGGTCGAGAAGTCAGATGCAGGTCGAAACGGCCCGAATCGACCTGCAGTTGTGATCTCGACCTGGATTGTGTCGCCGCGTCGACCCGATGACGGACGGGTGCCGGAACCGCACTCTTCCGCGCGACCCCGGCGCACGGCATCCTGGACGGATGCCCCTGTCCGCGAGCGAGCTGCACCGGCGCGGCGTCGAAGCGGCGAACGCGCGGCGGTTCACGCAGGCGCGGCGCGCGCTCGACGCGGCATCCGCTCGCACCGACGATCCCGATCTGCGGGCGCGCATCGACGGCACCGTGGCATACGTGCTCGCCCAGACCGGTCAGCCGGCCGCGGCGGAGCAGCTGTGCCGCGCGGCGCTCGGACGGTCGGGGCTCGGCGCCGAGACGATCACGGTGCTCAGCGGGCAGCTCGGCACGCTGCTCACGCACGCCGGGCGGTTGGACGAGGCCGAGACCATGCTCACGCGGGCGATCGACACGTTCACGGAGATCGGCGTGGAGTCGATCGAGCTCGCGAACTGCCTGATGAACCGTTCGGTCGTGCGGATGCAGCGGCACGAGCTCGACGCCTGCACCGCCGACCTGCGCCGCGCGGTCGCCGTCTATGAGGCGACGGGGGATGAGGAGCCGCTCGCCGAGGCGCGGCACAACCTCGGCTATGCGGCGCTGCTCGGCGGCGACCTCGTCACCGCCCTCACCCTGATGACCCGCTCGCGGCCGACTCTGGCCGCCACCAGCGACCTGGCCGCCGCGATCAGCGATCAGGACCGCGCCGAGGTGTTGCGTGACGCCGGGCTGACCACCGAAGCCGAAGCGTTGCTCGGCCAGGTCGCACGCGAGTTCGGTGCGCAGCGCATGCGGCAGGCCCGCGGGGAGGCGGAGTTCCATCTCGCGCGCTCTCTGCTGCGCCACGATCCACTCGCCGCCGAGCGTGCTGCGCGCACGGCGGCTCGGCGCTTCCACGCGCTCGACAACGCCGCCTGGGCGGCCCGTGCCGACGCGGTGCGGCTGGAGGCGCAGCAGCGCGCTCGACCGCAGCGCCCCATCGCCTCCACGGAGTTCGCCTCCACCGCGAAGGCCCTCGACCGCAGCGGCTTCCGCACCGAGGCGGCGGGCCTCCGGCTGAGCGCGCGAAGAGACGGGAGCGGACGGATGCCGCGGCTCGACGCCGCGGCCCCCACACC
>NZ_SSDJ01000147.1 GCF_004794465.1 Microbacterium sp. K24
ACGATCAGGGTGGTGCTCGGTGGGGCGATCGCGCTGGTGGTCACGTTCGCGATCGGTACGCTGCTCGGGACGAGTGGCGTTGCCTGAGAGACAGATATGAGTTGCCTATCGGGAGCCGTTCCTTAGACCTGTCTCAGAGTCGGCGCAGCACGATTCCCCTATGACCACTCTGACGACGAGACCGCGTGCTTCCGTCCCCGCCGCTTCCCCTGAGCCACGGCGGGCAGCCCATGGCCGCGCGCGGGTCTGGCGTGCAGCGGCGATCACGGTGATCTGGGCGACCAGCCTGTTCGTCGTCGCTTTGTGGATCGCCTGTGGTGGAGTGACCGCAGTCCTGGGAGTCAACGCCGAGACCGTCACGACGCTCGGACGCCTCACCGGGTTGGTCGCGGCGAATCTGCTGCTCTATCAGGTGCTGCTGATGGCGCGCGTCCCGCTGTTCGAGCGCGGATTCGGTCGCGACGGGATCACGCGGCTGCATCGCTTCGTCGGATTCTGGTCGTTCTGGTTGATGGGCGCGCACATCGCACTGCTCGCGGTGGGCTACGCGATGGCTGCCGGTATCAACCCGCTCGTCCAGCTGTGGAGCTTCATCTGGGAATACCCCGGCATGCTCCTGGCGACTGCCGGCACTCTGCTGATCCTGCTCGTGGTCGTCACCTCGATCCGGCGTGCTCGTCGGCACCTGCGGTACGAGTCCTGGCACCTCCTGCACCTGTACGCGTACCTGGGCGTCGGGCTCGCGCTGCCGCACCAGCTGTGGACGGGCGCCGACTTCCTGTCCTCACCGATCGCGACCGTCTACTGGTGGTCGATCTGGGCGCTCTCCGCAGGATCGGTACTGCTCTTCCGCATCGGGATGCCGCTGCTGCGGTCCACTCGTCGGGCCCTGCGGGTGGCGGGGGTCGAGGCGGACGGTGCTCGGGGCGTCACCATCCGGGTCACCGGTCGCGACCTCGCGACGCTCGGTGCCAGGGCTGGTCAGTTCTTCGTCTGGCGGTTCCTCGATGGACCGGGCTGGACTCGCGCGCACCCGTTCTCGCTCTCCGCTGCGCCGGGAAGCGAGCTGACGTTGACTGCCCGTGTGCTGGGCGACGGCACGCGACGCCTCACCGCGCTGCTCCCTGGCACCAGGGTCATCGTGGAAGGACCATACGGGGAGATGACCGGTGAGCGCAGGACCGGGACGAAGCTGCTTATGATCGGCGCAGGCGCCGGGGTCGCACCGCTCGTCTCGCTGCTCGAGACGGAAGGCTACGGACCGGGAGAAGCGATGCTTATCACCCGGGAGTCCGCGGCCGAGGACGCTCTTCGGCAGGAGGCCATCGCTCACCTCATCAGTACCCGTGGCCTGAGCTACCTGCCGTTCATCGGCCCGCGATCTTCCGGCGCGTCGAGCTGGATCCCTGCCACGCACGAGGCGTGGTCGGGCGCAGATCTCCTCCGCCATCTCGTGCCGGAGCCGAAGGACCACGACGTGTTCATCTGTGGCGGTGAGGCCTGGATGAAAGACCTCAGGCGCGACCTGGTTGGCGCCGGGTTCCCCGCCCATCGCATCCATTCCGAATCGTTCACGATCTGAGCAGGGAGACGGCCATGAAGAAGATCCTCTACACGCTGCTCGCGACCGTCAGCGGACTCGTGCTGCTGTTCAGCTACCGAACGTCTCTGGAGGCGGTCACCCCGACCGACGCCAGTGCGGCGACAGCGGGCAGTTCATTGACGACCGCCGAGACCGGCGCGAGCGGCTCGGGAACCACATCGACGAACTCGGGAACCATGTCTGGCACCGGCCTCGCCGACGGAACCTACACCGGCGCATCATCGCAGACCCGCTACGGGCCGGTGCAGGTGCAGATAACCGTCTCCGGTGGACAGATCACGGACGCACAGGCGGTCGATTACCCGAACAGCAACGGTCGGGACCGGCAGATCAACGGCACCGCGATCCCGAGGCTCGTCTCGGAGACGATCCAGGCGCAGAGCTCGAAGATCCAGATGGTGTCCGGTGCCACATACACGAGCGGTGGCTACCTCTCGTCGCTGCAGAGCGCGATCGACCAGGCGCAGAGCTGATGCGTACCGCGAATGAGGTGACGCGGGTCTGGGTCGAGGAGATCATGGGCATTCCGATGAGCATCCATCTGATTGCTCCGGGGGAAATGACCGACGAGGGCGCCGACCGGGCAGTGCGAGCATGCTTCGACGAACTGCGTGACATCGACCGGGTCTTCTCGACATATCGCACTGATTCCGACATCAGCCGCATCCGTCGCGGTGAACTCTCCATCGCCGACGCTGACAGCAGGGTGGCGCTGGTCGCGGATGCCTGCGAACGCGCCGAAGAGGAGACTGGCGGCCTGGTCTCCGCCCGGTGGCGGGGAAGGTTCGACCCGACGGGATACGTCAAGGGCTGGGCGGTGGAAGCTGCGGGCCGTCGGCACCTCGAGCCGCTGCTGGCTGCCGCGACCGCGGTCGGCATCAACGCCGGAGGAGACCTGCAGCTGTTCACAGCCGAGGGAGCCGACTGGCGATGGCCGGTGGGAATCGCCGACCCGCACGACCGCGGTCAGTTGATCGCGGTGGTCGACGTGGTGAACGGTGCGGTGGCGACCTCAGGGACGGCGGAGCGCGGGCATCATATCCTCGATCCGCGCACCGGTAGGCCCGCGACAGGCACCGCGTCGGCCACGATCGTGACCGACGGTCTCACGCAAGCGGACGTCTGGGCGACCGCTGCCGTGGTGGCCGGCCCGGCGAACCGCTCGTGGATCGCGGCTGCGGGGTCGCGCACCGGCATCGTCGTCGATGCTGATCGTCGCGTGACCCGCTGGCTCGGCACGACGATGGTGGACGTGCAGACGACGACGGTCGGTTCGCATCCGATCGGAGGAGACGCACTCGTTCAGGGATGAGCCGGCAGTGTGAGCAGGAAAGTCGTGCCGGATGCTGTCGACCGTTCGACCTCGATGGACCCTCCGGCACGGCGAGCGACATCTCGCACGAGTGAGAGTCCGAGACCGAAGCTGCGAGGGCGCCCACTCTCGCGCGGACGCGCGAAGCGCTCGAAGACCTGCTCGGGCGAGATGCCTTCGATCCCGGAGCCCTCGTCGATGACGCGCACCGTCACGTTGCGGGCGTCCCGCGCGATGCGGATCGAGACGGTACCTCGCGCCGGGGAGTGCTGCACGGCGTTGTCGAGCAGCGCGACCAGGATGCGGACGAGCGTGACTTCCGGCAGCTGCGCCTTCACCTCCTGATCCACGGTGATCGCGAGCGAGACCTCGGAGCGCTTCTCGCTCGTCGTCATCGCTGCGACCGCTGTCGCCGCCGCTGTCGCGACGTCCGCGTTCCCGTCGGCGAACGATTCTCCTTCCGCGGCGATGAGCAGGTCGTTGAGCACGTCGGCCATCATGTCCGCATCGCGCCGGAGGTTGGTGAGACCCGCTCCGAGGTCCTCGCCTCGGTCATGACGGCGTTGCAACACCTGGATACGGCTCGTCAGCGCCGTCAGCGGCGTACGCAGTTCGTGGCTCGCGTCGGCCACGAAGTTTCGCTGCCGACGCAGCGCCTCCCCGAGCGGGCGGACCGATCGTCGAGCGGCGACCGCGGCGACAACCCCGAGCAGCACCACGCCGATCACTCCGAGGATGATCACGGCCGGAACGATCACGTCGATGTCGACGATGAAGTCGTCCCGCGTTCCGGCGGGACCGCCGAACCAGCCGCCGCCGTGCTCCTCGCCTTCGCGGCGCGACGTTGAGAGCACCACCGCGATCAGCACGCCGATGCCGATCGCGACGATCACACCCGACGAGACTCCGACCCAGAGTCCGATGGATAGCGCTGCGCGACGCACGCGTCGATTATCGGCGTCGCTCATGACGGTGTTCCCGCGCGGTAGCCGCGTGCGCGGACGGTCTCGATCATGTCGGGGGACGTCTTGCGCCGCACATAGTGCACGTACGTGTCCACCGAACTCGTCGTATCTCCTTCATGGAACACGGCGCGGAGGATCTCGTCCCGACTGAACACGTGCTCGGGGCTGGTGCTCAACAGCTCCAGGAGCGCGCTCTCCGTCGCCGTCAGCGCCACTCGGATTCCAGATGGATCGTACGCGGCCTGGGCGTCCGGCGTGAACACCCACTCGCCGAGGCGTCGACGTACCCCATCAGCCCTGAACGCGCGTCGCAGCGCCCGAAGGCGCGCCAGCAGCTCGTCGTAATCGAACGGCTTCACCAGGTAGTCGTTCGCTCCGCCGTCGAGACCGGTGACACGATCGTCCACGGTGCCGAGCGCGGTCAGCATCAGGACCGGCGTCGTGATGTGCGCGGTACGCACGGCACAGATGAAATCGACGCCGTCCATGCCGGGGAGGCGTCGATCGACCACCATGGCGTCGTATCGCCTGCTCAGCGCGAGCCGGAGCGCGGTCTCGCCGTCCGCGGCATGCTCGACGTCGTACACCTCTTCCAGCACTTCGACGGTCAGCGCAGCGATCTCCGCATCATCTTCAACATAGAGCAGCGAACCGCGTGGCCCCTGTGCCGAGTCGCCCATGGTCGTCGTCCCGTCTTCCGCGATCGAGACCATCAGCGTACGCCCGGCGCAAACCGGGTCGGGTAACCCGGATGATCTTCCGCATGCCGTCGTCCGTCACACCAGAAACGATCGTTTTGGCGTCACTGGCCCGGTGGCTCCTTATGAGGCGCCACAAACGATCTTCGGAAACCCCTCTCGGCAGGGATTTTCGGCGCACCACGTCAAGAGGCGTTGTGTCCGTGATCGCTTAGACAGAACTAGCTGACAGCTGGAGGTGTGGGTGGCGTTCAGCTCTCGTCTGCGCTGCTGGGCTGATGTTCCACCGCTGGCGCGCGTCCTTCTTGGTACACGGAGGGTTCGGGTTCGGGGTGTCGTCGCCCCTGGACGACGAATAGCGCGATGCCGAGGGCGACGACGACGACGGATGCCCAGACGTTCGCGGGGATGCCGAACAGGGCGTCGCTGGTGGGGTCGATCCTGATGGCCTCGAGCCAGCTGCGTCCGAGGCCGTACCAGATCATATAGAGGGCGAAGGTTCGTCCCCACCGGAACCGGTATCTGCGCTCGAGGAGGAGGATGATCGCCACGCCGATCAGGTTCCAGATGATCTCGTACAGGAACAGCGGGTGGAACAGCGTTCCGGCCGGGAGGCCGTCCGGGAACATGGTGTCCGTCGGCAGGATCTCGAGCCCCCACGGCAGCGTGGTGGGCAGCCCGAAGAGTTCGTGGTTGAAGTAGTTGCCGATCCGACCCATGGACTGCGCGATGAGCATCGCGGGCGCGAGAGCGTCGGCGAAGGACCACAGCCGGATACCGGTTCGTCGGCAGCCGATGTACGCACCGACAGCGCCGCCCAGGAGGGACCCGTAGAGGGCGTTGCCGCCGTCCCAGATGGCGAAGATGTTCCCGAGGTTCGCGCCCGGATAGAAGTAGTCCCCGACGTGGGTGAACACGTGATAGAACCGGGCTCCGATGATGCCGATCGGGACAGCCCAGATGACGATGTCGACAACCACGCCGTCCTCCGCGCCTCGTGCCGACAGGCGTCGTTGGGTGATGATCACGGCGGCGATGATCCCGGCGATGATGCACAGCGCGTAGGTGTGGATTGTGAGCGGCCCGAGGGTGAACTGTGCCCACGACGGTGGGGGGCTGGGAAGACTCGTCAAAAGCACGAAGCACCGCTCCTCATCTGGCATCACTGTGAATGCTTCAACACATCATTGTTCAGCGCCGGTCCCATGCGAACAGCGCCCTGGGAAGACTAACGGTGTTCGACACGGGAATCGTCGAACTCCTCCCAGGTCACCAGGCGAGGGCCCCGAGGAGCGGGCCTGACCGGTTCAGGCCAGGGAGAGGAAGAGCTTCTCCAACTCGGCGGGGGAGGTGACGTCGTCGGCGTCCGGATCGGTGAGGCATTCCCGCAGCGCGGTCGAGATCACGAGGAATCCGGCCCGGTCGAGGGCCTTCGAGACGGCGGAGAGCTGCTGCACGACGTCGCGGCAGTGCGCGTCGTCCTCGACGGCCGTAATGACCGCCGCCAGCTGGCCCTGAGCTCGCTTGAGGCGGTTGACGACTTTGCGCTTGGCTTCGGGGTCGTGGACGAGCGGGTCGCCGGTGACGAGGGTGTCGGTCATGGGTGGTCCTTCCGTCGAGTTGACAACCACTATACCCCCTGGGGTATCGTATTCACATGAACTGATACTCCCCGGGGTATCGCCGAGCAAGGAGATCAGCGTATGTGCAGAGCAACGAAGTGCCACACCTGTGGAAAGACGACCTGGACCGGGTGCGGTCAGCACGTCGCATCCGTGCGGAAATCCGTGCCCGCATCCGACTGGTGCAATGGCAGCCATACCCGTGCCGAAGTCCAGGCCGCCCAGTCTCAGCGGGGTGGCTTCTTCGCCCGCCTGTTCGGACGGTGATCGGCGATGGCAACTGTTGAACTGACCACCGGGAACTTCGAACAGCTCACCCACGCCGAGGGCATCGCGCTGATCGACTTCTGGGCTGAGTGGTGTGGACCCTGCCGGGCCTTCGCCCCGGTATTCGATGCAGCATCCGACAGGCACCCCGACATCCTCTTCGGGAAGGTCGACACCGAGGCCGAGACCGCTCTGGCCTCCGCCCACCGCATCACCTCGATTCCGACCCTGATGGTCGTCCGCGACGGCGTCCTGGTCTACCGGCAGCCGGGAGCTCTTGCCGAACCGCAGCTCGAGCTGCTCATCGAGAAGGCCCGCGAACTGGACATGGACGACGTCCGCCGCCAGCTCGCCAACACCGCTACCCCCTGAAAGGACCTGGCACCATGTGCGCACGAATCACCTGCTCCTCCTGCGGCAAGCCCACCTGGGACGGCTGCGGCCAGCACATCGAACAAGCCCTCGCGGGCGTCCCCGTATCCCAGCGCTGCACTTGCACGCACTGACCCAGAAGAAAGCGACGGAGACCCTTATGCTCCTCGAACGCCTCTACGACGACGACCTCGCCCACGCCAGCTACATCATCGGCTGCCAGCGCACCGGTGAAGCGATCGTCGTCGACCCGCGCCGCGACATCCAGGTCTACCTCGACCTCGCCGCGAAGAACAGCATGACCATCACCGCGGTCACCGAGACCCACATCCACGCCGACTACCTCTCCGGCACCCGCGAGCTCGCAGCCCGTACCGGGGCGACGATGTATGTCTCCGGCGAGGGCGGCCCGGACTGGCAGTACGGTGTCGGGTTCCAAGACGCCACCCGGATAATGCACGGTCACCGCATCACGGTCGGCAACATCACGGTCGAGGCGGTCCACACTCCCGGGCACACCCCCGAGCACCTGTCCTTCCTCGTCATCGACGGCGCCACGACCTCCGAGCCGGGCTATGTCCTCACCGGTGACTTCGTGTTCGTCGGGGACGTCGGACGCCCGGACCTGCTGGACGAGGCCGCAGGCGGCATCGACACCCGCTTCGACGGCGCACGGGATCTATTCGCGAGCCTCCGCGACCACTTCCTCACCCTGCCCGACTACGTGCAGGTGCTCCCCGCGCACGGGTCGGGGTCCGCCTGCGGCAAGGCGCTCGGCGCCGTCCCAAGCTCGACAGTCGGATACGAGCGGCGTTTCGCCTGGTGGGCTCCCTACCTCGAGGCCGGCGATGAGCAGGGATTCGTCGACACGCTGTTGAACGATCAGCCCGACGCACACGCCTACTTCGCACGAATGAAGCGGCAGAACCGCGTCGGACCGGCCGTGCTGGGCGAACTTCCTCCGCTCCTCGAGCGCAGCGTCTTCGATCTTGACGCCGACATCGACGCCGACCGGGTCATCATGGTCGACACCCGCCACCACTCCCTCGTGCACGAGGGCACTGTTCAGGGCGCGCTGAACGTGCCCGGAGTCGCGAAAGCAGCCAGCTACGGCGCCTGGGTCTACGACCCCGACACCGAGACGCGGCCGCTCGTCCTCATCATCGACTCGGGGGACGCCGCGGCCCGGTTCCGGGATCATCTGCTGCGGGTCGGCATCGATCAGGTCGACGGGTTCATCACCACACTCGATGGCCTCCCCACGGTGCAGCCCAAGACGATCGCCCCCACCGACCTGGACCAGGTCGACGCGGCGCTCCTCCTCGACGTGCGAAACCGTACCGAGTACAACGCCGGGCACATCCCCGGCGCCGCGCAGCTCTCCGGTGGTCGGGCCCTCTGGCACACCGACGAACTGCCCGCCGGCAAGATCCTCACCTACTGCCAGAGCGGCGTCCGCAACAGCGTCGCCGCCAGCGCCCTGCGCCGGGCCGGCCTCGACGTCATCGAGATCGAAGGCAGCTACAACGCCTGGCTCGCCGCGACGCCGTCTCGGCCGACGGCCGCCTGAGCGGCCGAGGAGCTCGAGTGGACACCTCCATCATCCTCGCGATGACTCTCGCGGCCCTTGTCGGTGTCGCACTCGGGCTCCTCGGCGGCGGGGGCTCCATCCTCACTTTCCCCATCTTCTCCCTCGTCCTGGGCATCGGAACGAGGGAGACGATCGTCTCCTCTCTCTTCGTCGTCGCTATCACCAGCGCCGTCTCCGCCGCCTTCCGTGTGCGCCGACGCGAGGTGCGCTGGAAAGTCGCCGGCGTCTTCGCGGCGACCGGCTTGATCGGGGGAATCGGTGGCGGGATGGTTGGTCAGCTGCTACCAGAAACCGTGCTCACCGTTCTGTTCGCGGCGATCATGATCGTCACAGCGATCGCCATGATGCGGCCGCGACGAGGACGCGCGGCGCGCCCTCCGACGCGGCCGGTCGTCCGTGGAATCCGAACGACAGCTACGGGACTCGGCGTGGGAGTCCTCACAGGGGCACTGGGAGCAGGCGGCGGGTTCCTCATCGTCCCCGCCCTCACCTTCCTCGGCCAGCCCATCGCCGCTGCAGTGGGGACATCGCTGCTAGTCGTCGCCGTGAACTCGTCCGCCGGCTTCCTCACCCAGATCACGACCGTGGCCATCCACTGGCCCATCGTCCTCACCTTCACCGCGCTCGCCGTCGCTGGATCCTTCATCGGTCTGGCACTGTCGCATCGCCTCCCGGCTGCCGGCATCCGGACCGGGTTCGGGGTTCTGGTGCTGGCCGTGGGGCTGACCATGCTCGCCACCCTCATCATTCAGACGCTCTCCGCCTGACCACCACCAGAAAGAAGCCCATGCCTCACGCGACCGACACCGCGCCCCGCACCGGGGAACACGTCGACGGATACGAGGTGCCCGTCCTCGACGAGCACGCCGTCCGCATCGCCGCCGGCATCCTCCTCGCCATAGGCATCACCGCCCTTACCATCACGCTCGCCTCCGACAGCATCAGGCCGCTGCAGATGTTCGGCATGTTCTTCCTCCTCGACATGACGACGCGCGTACTCATCAGCGACCGGCTGTCCCTCACTCTCGCCCTCGGCCGTGCTCTGACACGCCGCCGCCGTCGGCACTGGGTGGGCGCGCCGCAGAAGGTCTTCGCCTGGTGGCTCGCCCTCGGTCTCGCTGCTATCTCGTGCGTGACGATGAGCGCTGGAATGGTCCCGCTACCCGTGACTCTCGGGCTCTGCGGAGTCTGCTTCACAGTCCTGCTCCTAGAAGCCACCCTCGGGTGGTGCGCGGGATGTGCCCTGCACCAACGCTTCAGTAGGCAGCCCACCCGCCACTGCGCCAACGGCGCCTGCGACCGCTGACACTCTCGCTCCCTCACAACGAAAGGACGCACATGGGCCGCCTAACCCTCACCACCCTCGCCGTCATCACCGCACTCACGCTCACCTCCTGCGCCAGCACACCCACACCACAGGCTGACCTCGGCCCCGACGCGGTCATCATCGACGTGCGCACCCCCGCCGAGCGCGCCACCGGCCACCTCGACGGCGCCCTCCTGCTCGACGTCACGGGCGGCGACCTCCAAGCTGCGCTGCCGGACCTTGACCCCGAAGCCACCTACCTCGTCTACTGCCGTTCAGGTAACCGGGCAGGAGTCGCCATCGACCTGATGAAGCAGGCCGGCTTCACCGACCTCCTCAACCTCGGCTCCCTGGAAGACGCCGCCGCCACGACAGGCCTCCCCGTCGTGCAGCCCTGAGACGTACGTGCTCGCCCCCACGAGCACGTACCTGCGTGCACAGCACGCCACCGCATCGCTCGAGCACTGCCTCGCGATGCACAGTCGGGGCGGGGTCGCCAGATGCCCGCCCCGACTGTTCAAACCTGCTCGCCTTAGCCCACCGAAAACGATCGTTTACGGTGAGGTCAGGTGTCGTGCGCTTTCGAGGGTGCCACTAACGTTCGCCGGAAGCGCGTTTCGGCAGGCGCTTTCGGCAGCTCCCGTTGATCGCCGGCGGACGGAAAAAGTCGATGCCTACCCGTCGAACACCTCACCACTAGCAAATGCGGCATCCTCGGCTAAGAGTTCCACGAGGGGTGTTGGACACTTCGTGAGGATGTCTCGTTCTGCTGACGGCATTGGCTGCGAGCGAAAATCGGCCCTCACGTCGTAGCAGGTGTAAACCTCGCTTGGCCCGTTGTAGGCATAGCCATCATCGGTCGGGATGGCCGGTCGTGGTCCTGAGGCGATGAACACCGAGACGTGAGCGAAGGCATCCGTCGAAGAGATGTTGTAGAGGACGATGCCACCCTGCTCGATCTCGAACTCAGCCGCTGAGAGGGCGTCGCCATCCCACCGTGCGCCAGGAAGGGTGTCGAGGTAAGCCGTCGGACCATCAACTGGGGGACTGTAGAGACGCTGGGATAGAGGATCTTCGAAGGATGCGACTTGTCGCCAGAGCACACCATCTATTCCGCTGGGATAGCCATGGTATTCGACAGCGCATCCTGTGAATGTTGTCGTCGCCACGATTGCGCAGAGGAACATCGCGCCCGCTCTGCCCTTCCGCCTCATCTCCACGCTCTCACTCTCTCACTCCGAAGCTCGAGAAATGTCGGAGATGTGGTTCAACGGGATCCCCCGGAGAATAGCCGCGATCGCAGCCGAAATCGATCGTTTACGGCGCGATCCTGGCGTGTGCAACGGAAGGCCTGCCGAAAACGCGCGGCGTAACCACCAAGCGGCAGAGGTTTTCGGCTGAGCGTGCGGGTGACAGCGACGCTAGGAGCTCGCCACTAGTCAGCGTCGGGAGCTACGTTAACGTCCCAACCGCCTAACGAGTCAGGCAGCGAGCTCGTCCAGCGCAGCATGTCTTGCCAGGGAAGAGGGGTCGCATGTACGACGCTGGGCTTTCCCGCGCATAGGTCGTACCCCCATTGGAACGCTGCAATCGGCGTGATCACTCGCGGTTCGTAAACAGAGAACCGGACAAGATATGAATGGGCGCGCCATTGAAGGTCTGGCGCGTTGGGATTCGCGGGGGCGTCAAACAGCGTCGGCAGAAACCCAAGCGAACTGAAAGGACCCTGCTGGTTCAGGCTCGGCATATTGTCCAAGAACGCTGTCGAGGGCGATTCATCTGCGGGGGTCATCTCCACGAACTGAACCCAGGCGAACACAGCGTTGTAGCCGGAGCCGGCATGCTCAACGGTTGCCGTCATGATCGGGTAGCCGATGAGCCGTTCGTGTGGCACATCGTTCAGAAGGGCGTTCAGCCCAGTCTGCGAAATGTTCGTGCTCGTCACCGTGTCTACAGTGACGACGCCTGCAAACCCCTTCGACTCGAACGGGATGCGCAACACCTGACCCGTGCTCATCCTCTGAGCCTACGGTGGGTCTCATCTGACGAAGGGCATACTCCGTAGTTGTGGAGTGCCGAAAACGATCGTTTACGGCGTGATTTCGTATTCTGCTCTGCGAGGGGTGCCGCAAACGTGCACCGGAAGCCGGTTTCGGCAGACTGTTTCGGCGCGCTGGAGGGCCGAGCCTCGCGCTCGATGCCGAGCTTGAGGGTCGAGGAGCGGCGGCGTCGGTGGATGACGAAGAAGGGGCGACCCGAGGCCGCCCCTTCTTCTTGCGTGAATCGTGACTCAGTGCCCGGCGCCGAGGTTTCCGGTGAGGCGGCCGTGGAACGCTGCTGCGGTGTCGTTCAGGCCTTGGATGGTGACGGTCTTTCCGTGGTTTTCGTACTTGGTGACGATGGCGTCGAGGGCGGCCACGGTGGAAGCGTCCCAGACGTGGGAGTGACTCATGTCGATGACTACCGTGTCGGGGTCGTCGCCGTACTCGAACTGGGTGGTGAGGTCGTTGCTGGAGGCGAAGAAGAGTTCTCCATCGACGGCGTAATGCGCTGTGTCGCCGTCGTCACTGAGGGTGCGGGTGACGCTGACGAAGTGTGCGACGCGTCGGGCGAACATGATCATCGCGGCCACGACTCCGAGGATGACGCCAACGGCGAGGTTGTGGGTCCAGACGGTGGCGATGACGGTGATGAGCATGACGGCGGTCTCGCTCTTCGGCATGCGCTTGAGCGTGCTCAGGCGGATGCTGTGCCAGTCGAAAGTCGCAATCGAGACGAGGATCATGACGGCGACGAGCGCTGCCATGGGAATGATCGCCACCACGTCGCCGAGCGCGAGCACGAGGACCAGCAGGAAGACGCCGGCGAGGAAGGTCGAGATCCGGGTGCGTGCGCCGGAGGCTTTGACGTTGATCATGGTCTGGCCGATCATCGCGCAGCCACCCATGCCGCCGAACGCGCCGGAGAGAACGTTCGCGGCGCCCTGTCCAAGTGCCTCGCGGGTCTTGCGGGAGTGGGTGTCGGTGATGTCGTCAACGAGCTTCGCGGTCATGAGCGACTCGAGCAGGCCGACCACGGCCATAGCCAGCGCGTAGGGAGCGATGATCTGCAGCGTCTCGAAGGTGAGCGGCACATTCGGAATGAACAGCGCCGGCAAGCTCTCGGGAAGTTCTCCCTGATCGCCCACGTTCGGCACGTTCCACGCGAAGACCACGACTGCCGCGGTGAGCAGCACGATCGCGACGAGTGGCGCCGGGATCACCTTCGTGATCCGCGGCATGAGATACATCACCAGCAGGCCGACCGCGACGAGCGGGTAGACCAGCCAGGGAACGCCGATGAGCTGCGGAAACTGCGAAGTGAAGATCAAGATCGCCAGAGCGTTCACGAACCCGACCATCACCGAGCGCGGGATGAACCGCATCAGCTTGGCGACCCCGAGCAACGCGAGGACGATCTGGATGAGTCCACCGAGCAGGACCGTGGCGATGAAGTAGTCCATGCCGTACTCACGAGCGACGGGCGCGATGACGAGCGCGATTGCTCCGGTGGCCGCGGTGATCATGGCAGGGCGTCCGCCGAGGAACGCGATCGCGACGGCCATGATGAAGGACGAGAACAGGCCGACTCGGGGGTCGACGCCCGCGATGATCGAGAACGCGATCGCCTCCGGGATCAGGGCAAGGGCGACGACGAGGCCCGCGAGGACTTCACGGGTCAAAAGGCGCGGGCTGCGCAGCGCCTGCATGACGGTGGGTTCGATGCGGTAACGCGACGCGGAGTCGCGGGTGGGGGTGACGGCAGTCATGTGCCCTCCGGGTGCTGGGCTCTCTCGTGAGAGCGCGGGAAACGAATGGGAGCGCAGCGGTGCGCAGGCGTCGGTCAGGCCGACACGGAAAGATAAGGGGAGCGGGCGCGAGAGCCGCGCCGATCTAGACTCTAACGTAACGTGAGTGTTGTGGGGAAATCAGTGGAAGACGAACACAGGACCGTCGAGACGATGCGGATCGGCGAAGTGGCCGAGCGCACGGCGCTCTCGTTCCGCTCGCTTCGACACTGGGACGACGTGGGGCTCGTGCAGCCGTCCGCGCGCACGGAGGGCGGGTTCCGGCTTTACACCGAGAAAGATGTCGATCGCATCCTCATCATCCGCAGAATGAAACCGTTGGGATACACCCTCGACGAGATGCGCGAACTCCTCGACGTCGTCGACGCCCTCACCGTCGACCCGAGCGACGTGGCGTTGCGCGCCCGGATCGATGACATCCGCGACGGCGCCGACCAGCGTCGCCAGAAACTCACGGAGCAGCTCGCCATGGCCGACGAGTTCGTGCAACTGCTCGGTCAGCTCTAAAGAGAGACGGATGCACCGCGTTGGAGGCCTCGGCCCATAGTCGATCGGTCTGCCGAAAACGATCGTTTCCGGCAGCCCCCTCCCAGGCCGCCGGCCGACCACACGACACGCCGGCCGTGCGCCGACCGAAACCCCCTGCCGGAACCTGCCGCGCCGAAACCGTCCGCTCGACGTTTTAGGCAGGACGGGTTGAGACGCGATTACCGACAAGTTTCGTGAGACAACGGGCGCTTTCGGCGCCGCATCAGCCACCCGTCTTTCCGGGGCTGCTCTGTCTCACCAGCCGACAACTTTCGTGAGATCGGACAGGCGGGCATCGGCGCGGTTCCCGACCCCGATACGATCGGTGCGGTGCCCCTGCACCGTACCGTGCAGTCTCCGGAAGAAGTGAATGACCTTCGTCGAAGTCCCCATGCTCCCGATCGTGATCCCCTTCGGAGTCGTGATCTTCCTCGTGCTCATCTGGGTCCTCCGCTCCCGCGGGCGGGTCACGCTTGCCCGCGCGAGTGTCGCCGTGGTCCTCGCGGTCTACGCGGCCGGAGTGCTCGCCAACACGGTCTTCCCGATCTTCCTCCGCGTCGGGACAGGGTTCTATGACGGGCCGCGGCCGTTGCCGCTCTACCTCGTGCCGTTCGTCGACTACGGGTTCGAGGACGCTCTGATCAATGTCGCGGTGTTCATTCCGCTCGGCGGGCTCGTGCCGCTGCTCACCGCGCGCGCGAGCTGGTGGAAGGTGTTGGCGATCGTCGCCGGGGCGAGCCTCGCCATCGAACTGGTACAGATGGCCGTCTCGCGGCTCGCCCTCAGCGGACACCTCGCGGACATCAACGACTGGCTGACGAACATCCTGGGCGGGATGATCGGCTATGGCCTGTTCGTCCTTCTGACGCGGTCGAAGACGATCGCCGGATTCGTCCAGCGATTTCGGTGGCCGACGCGTGAGCGAGCGGACAGCCAGACAGCCTGAGTCCCGAGGCCGGTTCGCGGGCGGGTCGACTCCGGTCGGATCGGGCAACGCGGCAGCGGCCAAGATCACGGGCGGAGCGCTCTCGACGAAGGACCTTCGGCCCTAGGTCTGCGGCGGGGCGACGGCGAGCATCAGAGGTATGAGGAAGCATCGGCCGTTCGCGTTCGGCAACAGCTGGGCGCGCAACGTCCTGTTCGTGATTCTCTGCTTCGGCGCCGTCTCCGCGTTGGCGGGAGGAATCCTCGGCGTCGTCGCGAACGGAGCCGGCGTCCCGCTGGCCCATCTCGACGGGACGCCGTTCGCCTCGTATCTGATCCCGGGGCTGATCCTCGGAGTCGTCGTCGGGGGAACGCAAGGCGCGGCCGCTTTCCTGAGTCACCGTCGACTGCCGTGGGGGCTTCTCGCTGCAGCGGTCGCCGGGTTCGGGATGACGATCTGGATCTTCGTGGAGGTCGCCGTCGTCGGTTACTCCTGGCTGCAATCGATCTACCTCGCCCTCGGTCTCGGCGAGCTGGCCCTCGTGCTGGTGCTGCTCGGCATCCTCCACCCTTCGCGCATCCGGCCCGCCGAGGATGCAACCCGCCGGGCACCGGGACCTTCGACCCTGGCGACGACGGTGCGGACGCCGGATGGTGGGGGTATCCCGTCGCGACATTCGTCTGCGGCCCTAGGTGAGGATCATCATGACCGCTCTGCAGACTCCCCCCGCACGCTCAGCTGAATCCGCGAACCCCGCGAAGGCCGCGACGGTCGAGGAGACACGCATCGTGACCATCGCGAGCGGGCGGCGCTGGCTCGCCGTCCTGAGGCTCGCCACCGGATTCATCTTCCTGTGGGCTTTCCTGGACAAGACGCTCGGCCTCGGATTCTCGACGCCGCCGGAGCGAGCCTGGATCTCGGGTGGGACGCCGAGCCAGGGCTTCCTCAACAGCGACTCGGTCATCGGCCCGCTGAAGCCCTTCTTCGCATCGATCGCCAGCCCGGTGAGTGACGTGCTGTTCATGATCGCGATGCTCGCGATCGGTGTGGCCGTGCTCCTCGGCGTGGGACTTCGCATCAGTGCCGTCGTGGGTACCGTCCTCATGGTCGCGATGTACCTCGCCGAGTGGCCGTTCGGCATCAACGCCGCCTCGACCAATCCGCTGGTCGACTACCACATCATCTACGCGCTCGCCCTGATCGTCACCGCCGTCCTCGCGGCCGGAGACACCTGGGGTCTCGGACGGCAGTGGAAGGCGCTCCCCGTCGTGCAGCGCAACCGCTGGCTCGTCTGACGAAGCGTCCCGGCCGAGAGGTCGCACGGAAAGGCTCGGTCTCATGAAGACCATCGTCGTGGGTTTCGACGGAAGCGACGGGTCCTTCGTCGCCGTGGACTGGGCGGCCGAACGGGCCGCCCGAGGCGAGACGCGAGTCGAGATCGTCACCATCGGGGGAACGGTCCTGTCGGACGAGTCTCGGCTCGATGCTCCCCTGCGTGCAGCGGAACTGCGTGTGCTCGACATCGTGCCGGATGGCGATGTCACCTCACGGCAGGTGGAAGGCACGATGCCGGCGGCTCTGCTCGAGCAGGCATCCGCTGCGGATCTGCTGGTCGTCGGCGCACTTCATGACGGAGCGGCGAGGTCGATGCGGTCCGCGCACTTCCTGCGACTCGCCGCCGGATCCCCCGTCCCCATCGTCGTGGTGCCGGACGGCTGGTCGCCCTCGGACGCTGCGGTCGTCGTCGGCTTCTCCGGCCGTGAAGCACCCTCTCGGACCGTTGACGTCGCGGCGGGCGAAGCCGACGCAACCGGCGCGACGCTCGCGATGGTGCACGCCTGGCAGATGCCCGTTCCCCGCGTCGAGGGACCGATCTCGCTCCGGGCGTCACCGATCCAGATGAGAGCCGAGCACGCGAAGCCTCTGCGACGCGCAGCCTCGAGCGTGAGCAACACATTTCCCGCTCTCCCCGTCGAGCAGACGCTGACGCACGGAGACGCAGCCGGAGCGCTCCTCGAACGAGCGCGAGACGCCTCTCTTCTGGTCATCGGCCTGCCTCGTCACGGCATCTTCGCCGACCCGCTGCGCGGATCCATCGCCCGCGAGCTGCTGGCTCGTTCGGCGGTTCCTGTCTGCATCGTCCCGAACGCGGTGCTGCCGACGTGATCGGTCGTAGACTCGCGACGACGGGAGGCAGTCATGCCGGAACGTTCAGGCCCACTTGATGAGGCGGCCGAGGCAGCACTCGCACAGCGCAGGCTCCGTGACCTGCTCGACGCGAACGCCTCCATCATCGAGCGACTCGATCTCGAGGTGGTGCTCCGCCGCATCGTGGAGGCCGCGATGAGGCTGGTCGATGCGCCCTACGGTGCTCTCGGCGTCATCGACCGCGAGGGCGGCATCGAGCGCTTCATCCACGTCGGGATGGATGCCGCCACCGTCACACGGATCGGGCCCCCGCCGGTGGGGCACGGGCTGCTCGGGGCCGTCATCACCGAACACACGCCGATCCGGGTGCCGCATCTCGCCATGGATCCCCGCTCCACGGGCTTTCCCGCGCACCATCCGCCGATGGAGGCCTTCCTCGGTGTTCCGGTGCGCGTCGGCGACCACGTCTACGGCAACCTGTACCTGACTTCGGGGGAAGAGGGGCCTTTCTCGGAAGAGGACGAGCGGCTCGTCATCGCCTTGGCGGCCACGGCGGGGATCGCCATCGAGAACGCACACCTGTACGACATCGCGAAGACTCGTGAGATCTGGAGCGATACGACCGCCGACGTGATGGCGGCGATGCTGGAAGTCGCTGACGAGAGCGTGCTCGAGGTCATCACGGAACACGTCGGCGCCCTGATCGACGTCGACCTGGTCGTGGTCGCCGTGCCGCACGGCGACGACGACTTCCTCGTCACGACGGTCCACGGTCGCGACGCGTCTTCGCTGCGTGGTCGCGTCTTCCCGGCGGCCGGAACACTGGCGGCCCGCGCACTCGCCACGCAGCGGGCGGCAAGCGTCGTCGTCGGTGGCGCCCGCGGTGGCGCTGATGCCGACCAGGCGCCGGTCGACTGGCAGCCGGGCTCGGGGCCCACCGTCGCCATCCCGCTCTACAGCGGTGCGGAGCCGTTGGGCGTGCTCACGCTCTCGCGACGTCTGGGGGCCGCCGCCTTCACCGACGCAGACCTGGAACTGGCGTTCGCGTTCGCCGGGCAGGCCGGTGTCGCGATCGAGGTGGTCCGGGCGAGGGAGGACCGCCGGCGCCTCGAGACGAATCGCGATCGCGCCCGGATCGCGCGTGACCTGCACGATCATGTCATCCAGCGGCTCTTCGGCGCGGGGCTGTCGCTGCAGGCGGTCTCGGGGGCGGTCGATGCCGAGGCGTCCGCCGTGATCGAGACGCAGGTCGACGCCATCGACGCGGCGATCAAAGACATCAGGACGGTCGTCTTCGCCCTCGGTGCGGGGGAGCGCGGCAACCAGAAGCGGACTCGTGATCGCCTCCTGGACACGGTCGCCGAAGTCTCGGCCGGCCTCGCGTCCACTCCCCGCATCACTTTCTCGGGGCCACTCGACTCGCTCGTTCCTGCATCGCTTGCGGACGAGCTCGTCGCGGTGCTGCGCGAATGTCTGACCAATACGGTCAAGCACGCCCAGGCTCACCATGTGGAAGTCGCCGCGGAGGTCGCCGATGGAGTCGTCGCTCTCACGGTGATCGACGACGGCCGCGGCATTCCGGAGGGAGCGCGTTCGAGCGGTCTGGCGAACATCGCCGAGCGCGCCCAACTTCGCGGCGGTCTCTGCATCATCACCGCGGAGTCGCCTTCGGGGACTCGTGTCATGTGGACAGCACCGGTGACCGCGGCCGGCCAGCCAGGAGAGCCATGATCCGCGTCTTCCTCGTCGACGACCATGAGATCGTGCGGCGCGGGATCGCGCAGCTGATCGATGCCGAGAGCGACCTCTCCGTGATCGGCGAAGCGGGCTCGTTTCGTGAGGCGGTCCGGCGGATCGATGCGACCTTACCCGACGTCGCCGTCCTCGACGTGCGACTCCCGGACGGCGACGGCGTGACCCTGTGTCGCGACATCCGCTCCCTGCATCCGGGTATCGCCTGCCTCATCCTGACGGCCTACGACGATGACGACGCCCTGCGTTCTGCGATTCTCGCCGGCGCCAGCGGTTACGTGCTCAAAGACATCCGCAGCGGGGCGTTGATCGAGGCCATCCGTCGCGCCGCCGCGGGAGGGACGATACAGTCCGGCGATGTGCTGCGCCGCGGAGCGACGGCCATCCGGCCGACGCCACGGAGCTCCGATCTCCCCGCCGGCCCGGGGCTCACGATGCGTGAGAACCAGGTCCTCGACCTGATCACCGACGGACTGACCAACCGTGAGATCGGAGCGAGACTCGGGCTCGCCGAGAAGACGGTGAAGAACTACGTGAGCGGGTTGCTCTCGAAACTCGGGATGGAACGCCGTACCCAGGCGGCCGTCTACGGTTCCGAACGGAAACACACCGCATCCTGACCGGATCCGACGGGACTTTCGGCCCTGTCTGCGCCGAAGTCCACGCGTGAGACTTTCGCTACACCCATCGAAGGAGCACGACCATGCGCGCACTCGTCGTCTACGAATCCATGTTCGGCAACACCCGAGCGATCGCAGAGAGCATCTGTCTCACGTTCGAGCGCAGCGCGATCGATGTGACGATCACGACAGTGTCCGCGGCCCCACGGTCGACGGTCGGTTTCGACCTTCTCGTGGTCGGTGCTCCCACGCATGCCCACAGCCTTCCCCGGCCGACGTCACGACTCGAGGCCGCCGCATGGGCTGCCGACCCGGCGAGGACGCTCACGCTCGAGCACGCCGAAGTCGATCACGGTGTCAGGGAGTGGCTCGATGAGCTGGTCGTCTCCGATCGGACCCGTCTCCTGGCCGCCTTCTCGACGCGAGCAGACATCATGCGTGCCCTGGCCGGTGACGCCGCGGTCGCCATCAAGCGCCGACTCAAGGGCCCCGCCCACAAGCAGGTCGAGATGGAGTGCTTCATCGTGAACTCGGAGAACCAGCTCGTCGACGGGCAACGGGAACGTGCGGAGGCGTGGGGGCTCAGCCTCGCCCGGACCGCCGCTGTCGCGGCCTGAGCCCGCGAACCCTCCGCTCAGCTCAGCTCAGCGGAGGGAAGTGCGAGATCGGCAGTCGGCGGACGGCCTCCCGCGATCGGCGGTGCGTTCGCATCACCGCGTCGTCCAGAGGTCGCGTCGGCTCCTGGGGGCCGATCGGGTTCTTGGTGATCGCAGGCGATCGAGCTGCGGTGCTGCCCTCGGACCTGTCGATGAACCGGCGTCCGGAGATCGAGGTGGGCTCGATGCAGACGTAGTTGTACTTGGCTGTCGGACTCTGCGAGGCCAAGAACTTGACACCCGAATCGCGGATCTCCTGGTCGCTGTCGAGGCGCCGCAGGCCACCGTGGACGACCACGCTCCACCGGAACCCCGACTCTTCGCCGTCGATCTCCAGCGCGACCACCGGGTGAAGGACGATCGCGGCGAGCTTCGAACCGGGCGCAGACCGGAAGTAGATCGATCCCTCGTGGACGGTGTAGTTCAGCGGGAAGATGTCCGGGGCCCCGTCTCGTCCGATGATGGCGAGGCGTCCGAAGGACTCGGCCTCGATGTGGCGCCAGCAGTCCGCGGTCGCCAGCTTCTCCACTCCGTCGGCCGCCGTGCCGCTGCGCGAGCCCGCTCGGGCGTCGTCCTTCGATGACCTCATGATCCCGACCTTTCTGTTTCCTCCAGTCCACCGCCTTCGGCGACGGACCGGCAGGGTCGAAGGTCCCTCCGGATCGACGAGTCACTCCTGCGGGACCGCCCTCACGCGATTGTTGCGCGGGTTGTGCTCGAGTTCGACGAGACCCAGGGCCTCCAGCAGCGGCGGCAGGTACATGCCGAAGCGGCCGCGATAGCCTTTCCGCTGCCCGTACCAGCCGCCGACGGGGTTGTCTTCGGAGCGTCCCCAGGCTTCCACCGAATCCGGTGCCGGCTCCTTCTTCTCGTCGGCGGCGCCCAGTGCCACCCAGTCACCGCGCCGGAGCAGCTCCGCATGGAGGTCTTCGATCGCGCGGGCGAGGTAGGTGAGCCGGGTGGTGCCGACCTGGCAGGCCAGGAGAGCCGGATCGCTGTCGTCATCACGGTAGAGGGTGTAGTCGGATGACAGGGGAGCTGTCTTCAGCATCCACGGGTCATCCGGAGTTCCTCCGCCGGACCAGTGCTGTTCGGTCATTTCCGGCTCCTGTCACGGCTTCTCAGCGAAAGGGAGCTGAGGGCCTGATCCTAGACCAGTGCGTCTCATGTTCGCATCGTGGCCAGCCGTCATGAGCTCCGACCATCCCCTTGGCACGGTCGGCGCGGCGGCCGCCCGGGACGCAGCTCTCGTGTCCGGCGTGACGGGGTCCGAGGAAGACACGGGCCGAGCAGAATAGGTGCATGCTCTCCGTGCGCGTCACCGTCACCCAGGCACTCTCCGCTCAGGCGCAGGAGATCCTCTCGGGAGACCCCACCGTCTGCGGGCTCGCCGTCATCCCCGGGTCGGCGATGGGCGGACGCGGCGACGTGATCCTGTTCGAGATGACCAGGGAGAACGCGAACAACATCATGCGCTCGTTGCGGCACCTCGGCATCCCCGCCGAGGGTGGCATCGTCGTCTCCGAACCACTGGTCGTGGTCTCCGATGCTGCCGTCCGCGCCGAGACTCTCGCCCCGGGGCATCCGGCCGACGGGGTGCTCTGGGCGCAGCTCGCCGGCAAGGCGGAGGAGGACGCGCACCCGTCCGTCTCGTTCTTCGTCTTCCTGCTGCTCGCCACTCTCATCGCGGGCGTGGGCCGTCTGCTCGACCAGCCGATCCTCATCATCGGTGCGATGGTCGTCGGTCCGGAGTTCGCTCCGCTGGCCGCGATCTCGTATGCGATCGTCCGCCGACGCGGTGGCATCGTCGTCCCCGCCCTCGGAACGCTCCTGGGCGGCTTCGCCGTGTGCGCCGCCATCGCCTGGGGCATCTGGGCGGCCCTCTACGCGACGGGCGTGATCACCTACGAGCAGGCGACCACCGGCCCGGCGACGGAGTTCATCGTGGCCCCGGACGCCTGGTCGTTCGTCATCGCGATCCTCGCGGGCATCGCCGGCGTGCTCTCGCTCACCACGGCGAAGTCGTCGGCCCTCGTGGGGGTGTTCATCTCCATCACGACGGTGCCGGCGGTGGGGACCATCGGTCTCACACTCGCCGTCGGTGCCTGGGACGAGGCGCGCGGCTCCGCGATCCAGCTGCTCATCAATCTCGCCGGTCTCCTGATCGCCGGTGTCGCGACGCTGTACGTGCAGCTCATCTCCGGCCGTCGGCAGGGTCGACGAGCCGCGCGCCTCCGCCGGACGCAACGCCGGAGAAGCACGGCTCGTCTGCGGATGCTCAGCATCGAAGACGACGGACATCCGTCCCCGCCTCGTCGGGACTAGCTCCCTCGCCGCAAAGCCGGCGTCGCCAACGCGCATGGAAACGGCGCGGGGCCGTATGCGTTCCGTCTGCATCCGCGCTCCCGAGGCCCGGGCGGAGGAATGTGGGGGACATGTCCCTCGTCCATCGTCCTCGATTCACCGCTCCCATCCCTGCCGTGACCGCCGTCAGCCCGTCGGTCCCGCGCTGGGGCCATGTCTCGCGCACCGTGAGCCACTACGGCACGGTCGCATCGGTGCTCGCCATCTATCCGCCGGATTCCACCGGTGCAGAACGACGCCTCGCCGAGGCCAACCGCTTCTTCACACCGCTCGCGCTCGGCGGGGGCGTCGTCGTCTGGGTGGGGCTGTGCGCCGTCGGCGTTCCTCCGCTGCTCGCCACCCTGGCGCTCACGGCGGTGCTGCTCCCCGTCGGCTTCTCGCTCTCTCGCCGTGCACGTGACATCCGTCAGCGCACCGTGACGCTGGCAGCGAGCCGGTCCGGCCTGCACGAGGAGAGCGCGCAGGAGCGTTCGCAGCAGCGTCGGCTCGACACGATCGCGGAAGCTCTGCAGGATGCCGCCTATGCCTGCCGGCAGGGCGTGATCAGTCGACAGGAGTTCGACCGCGCGTGGCGAGCGGCGTACGTGCACGCCGGCGGGAACACCTCCGCGGTCAGTTGATGATCTCGCCGCGTTCGTCGGCGCGGAGGGCGGCGAGCCGCTCGCGCCACGGCTGAAGGGCATCGGCCGACAATCTGGTCCAGTCGACGACCTCGCCGACGACCTTCACCGGCTCGGTGCTGCGGTACGAGCGCGTCGGATTGCCGGGGAACTTCTTGTCGGTCACGTTCGGATCGTTCTCGAACGGGCCCGTGGGCTCGACGATGTACACCCGCGGTTCCCCGTCGCCCGCCGCAAGCTCTGCGGCGAGGCCCGCCCCGTCCCGCAACGCCGTGAAGTAGATGTGATTCATCACGACCTCCGGGCGGTAGTTCGACCGGAATCCCGCGGTGAGCAGGTCGCCCTCCTGAAGGTCGGCCTTGGTGCCGTGATAGAACGGTCCCTCGTCCAGCGCGTCATTCATCCCGACAGCCTAGGTCGAAGGCGGTAGAACTGGACCTATGACTGCGAAGATCACTGTCGCCCTCGTCGGTCTCGGCTTCGGAGCCGAGTTCGTGCCGATCTACCGCGATCACCCCGACGTCGAGACGCTCGTGATCTGCGATGCCGATGCAGGGGTGTTGGCTGCCGTCGGCGACGAGTTCGGGATCACCGAGAGGTATGCGAGCCTCGATGACGTGCTCGCGCAGGACCACATCGACGCGGTGCATCTGGTCACCCGTCTCCCCGACCACGGGCGGGAGAGCATCGCGGTGCTGAGAGCGGGCAAGCACTGCGCCTCCACGGTGCCGATGGCGCTGTCGATCGACGAGATGCGCGAGATCGTGCGGCTGCAGGGCGCCACCGGCAAGAACTACATGATGATGGAGACCGCGGTCTACACGCGCGAGTTCCTGCATTGCCGTGAGCTGTTCGACGAGGGGCGGTTCGGTGCGATCACCTTCGCGAAGGGCTCGCACTACCAGGACATGGAGGGCTGGCCGGCGTACTGGCGCGGCCTCCCGCCGCACTTCTACATGACCCATGCGATCGCTCCGGTGCTCGGTCTGCTCGGCACTCGCGCCACGACTGTGCGCTGCCTCGGCTCGGGCCGGTTGCCTGACGACCGTGCGGCGCAGTACGGAAATCCGTTCCCCGCCGAGACGGCGATCTTCGAACTCGAGGGATCGGATGCCGCGGTCGAGGTCTCCCGCACCCTGTTCCAGGCCACGCGCTCCTACTCCGAGGCGTTCGCCGTGTATGGCGAGAGTTACGGATTCGAGTGGCCGCAACTCGAGGACGAGCCTCCGGTGCACTTCCTCCGCGTGACCGGCGCAGGGGAGGACGCGCGAGGCGACGGGATCGAAGCCCGCCGCATCGAGGCGCCCGATCGGGGCGACCTGCTTCCCGCGGAGATCGCGGGCTACACCGGCTCCAGTGTCTTCGCCGACGGCAGTCACGCCTCGTTCGTGCAGGGCGGCGGTCATGGCGGCTCGCACCCGCATCTCGTGCACGAGTTCGTCCGCAGCATCGTCGAGGGCCGACTCCCCGCGATCGACGCGGTCACGGCGGCGAACTGGACGGCCCCCGGGGTGATCGCGCACGAGTCCGCTCTGCAGGGTGGCGTGCCGCTGCCGATCCCCTCCTTCGACGGGATCAGCGGCTGAGATCCAGGAAACGTCTCCGCATGGTCCTCAGCGCCGGCGGTACTCCTCCTCCGACACGTGCTCGAGCCAGGTCGTCGTCTCGGCCGGATCGTCGGCACTCTCGAGCAGCGCGAGGTGCTGCATGAAGCCGTCCTCCGTGGCGCCGTGCCAGTGCTCCTCGCCGGGTGGGGTGTACACCGTCTGACCGGGCTCCGCCTCGACGACCTTGCCGTCGCGGGTGCCGACGAGCGCGGTGCCCTCGGTCACGCGCAGGTACTGGCCGCGGGCGTGCGAGTGCCACGCCGTGCGAGCGCCGGGGGCGAAGCGCACGAGTCCGCCCGACATCCGCTGGTCCGCGTCGTGCGGCGCGATGATCGGGTCGAGCCAGACGTCACCGGTGAACTGCTCCGGCGGATTCTTGACGGTCGGGATCCGCGGTTCGATATTCACGATTCCTCCTCCTCAGACGGTCAGCAGCACCTTGGTGGCGCGGCGCTCGTCCATGGCCTTGTAGCCCTCGGCCGCCTCTTCGAGCGGCAGGGTGAGGTCGAACACCACGCCCGGGTCGATCTTCCGGTCCCAGATCAGCTGGATGAGCTCGGGGAGGAAGCGGCGGACCGGCGCGGGCCCACCGTGGAGGTGCACACCCGAGAAGAACAGCTCGTTGCCGGGCAGCTCCACGTCGTGCGAGACGCCGACATATCCGATGTGGCCTCCGGCACGTGTGGAGCGGATCGCCTGCATCATCGACTCCTGGGTGCCGACGGCCTCGATCGCGGAGTGCGCGCCGAGCCCGTTCGTCAGCTCCTTGATCTTCGCGACGCCGGCGTCTCCGCGCTCCTCGACGATGTCGGTGGCGCCGAAGGCGCGGGCGAGCTCCTGGCGATCGGCGTGCCGGCTCATCGCGATGATGCGCTCGGCCCCCAGCTGCGACGCGGCGAGGACGCCGAGGAGCCCCACGGCTCCGTCTCCGACCACGGCGACCGTCTTGCCCGGGCCGACCTCGGCCGCGGCGGCGGCGAACCATCCTGTGCCCAGCACGTCGGATGCGGCGAGCAGCGACGGCACGAGATCGGCGTCGGGCTGACCGGGCGTGGCGACGAGGGTGCCGTCGGCGTGCGGGATGAGGGCGTACTCGGCCTGGGTGCCGTAGCGGCCCATCGGCACGACATGCACGCAACGGGACTGGTACCCGGCTTCGCAGATCTCGCAGGTGTTGTCGGACGCCATGAACGATCCGACGACGAAGTCGCCGACCTGAACGTTCTTCACTTCCGCGCCGATCTCCTCGACGACGCCCACGTACTCGTGTCCCATCGGGGTGGCGTCCACGGAGTCCGCACCCCGATAGGGCCACAGGTCCGAGCCGCAGATGCAGGTCGCGGCGAGCTTGATGACGGCATCCGTCGGTCGGGTGATGGTCGGCTTCTCACGGTCTTCGACCCGGACGTCGCCGGGTCCGTGCATGATGACTCCACGCATGTGGTTCTCCTTGCTGAATCGGTCTGAGGAAACGGAAGCGGGGTCGCTCATGCTTCGGGGATCTCCCGGCCGAAGGCCTCGAGCGTGACGGCCTCGGGCTCGGGGCCACGGCGCACGTCCGTGTCGAGCGCGTCGATCGCCGCCAGCTGGTCGGAGGTGAGTTCGAAGTCGAACACGTCGAAGTTCTCGGCGATGCGCGCCGGGCGCACCGACTTCGGCAGGGCGGATCGTCCCTGCTGAAGGTGCCAGCGCAGCATCACCTGTGCCGGGGATTTGCCATGCTCGGCGCCGATGGCCGCGAGCGTCTCGTCGTCGAACGCCGAGGCGCCGTGGGGACGGTATGCGGTGATGCCGCCGATCGGCGACCAGGCCTGCGTGATCGTGCCGGCCACGGCATCCGCCTGCTGCACGTCGCGCTGCTGGAAGTACGGGTGCACCTCGATCTGGTTCACCGCGGGCACGATGGAGGTCTCAGCGGCGAGGTCCGCAAGATGCGCGGGCATGAAGTTGCTCACGCCGATGGCGCGCACACGTCCGTCCCCGAGCAGGGTCTCGAGAGCCTTGTAAGCGCCGAGGGTGCGGTCGAACTGCGACGGTAGAGCCTGGTGCAGGATGAGCAGGTCGAGAGTGTCGACGCCGAGCTTGCCGGTCGATTTCTCGAAGGCGTGCAGCGTCTCGTCGTAGCCGAAGTCGGTGATCCAGACCTTGGTCTCGATGAAGACATCGTTGCGCGCGATGCCGGACTGGCGGATGGCTTCACCGACCTCGCGCTCGTTGCCGTAGGCGGCGGCCGTGTCGATCAGGCGGTACCCCGTCTCGATCGCCGATGTCACCGCCGCGACAGTCTCCTCAGGTGCCGCTTGATAGACGCCGAAACCGAGGGCGGGCATCGTGACGCCGTTGTTCAGAGTGAAATTCGTGGTCATAGCTCCAGTGTGCGCGCGCACGCGTCGGGGTGGGAGGGCCTGGTGGTACCTCTCTGCGTGTGCCAAGAGGGCGTACCGTCGAGGTATGGACACCCGCAGCGAAGTGCGCGAATTCCTCTCCACGCGGCGCGCACGACTCACCCCCGATCGGGCTGGACTCCCGGTGTTCGGCGGCAACCGACGCGTGCCGGGCCTGCGTCGCGAAGAGGTCTCCCTCCTCGCGGGAGTGAGTGTCGACTACTACACGCGCCTCGAACGCGGCGACCTCTCCGGAGTGTCGGACAGCGTGCTCGACGCGCTCTCCCGCGCTCTGCAGCTGGACGACGCCGAGACCGCGCACCTGTTCGACCTCGCCCGCACGGCGAACGCCTCACCCGTCGCCCGCAGGCCGCGCAAGAAGGCGGAAGCGATCCGTCCCAGCATCCAGCGACTCCTCGACGCGATGACGGGAGCGCCGGCCCTGGTGCGGAGCAGCTCCTTCGATTACCTCGGTGCGAACGATCTCGGCAGGGCGCTGTACTCGCCGCACTTCGACGATCCCTCGCCCAACAGTGTGAGATTCGCCTTCTTGAATCCTGTGGCCCACGAGTTCTATCCCGACTGGGACCGTGTCACCCGTGAGCTCGTCGCTGCCATGCGCAGCGAGGCAGGCCGCAACCCGTTCGATCGTCGGTTCAGCGACCTCGTCGGAGAGCTGTCCACGCGCAGTGATCGCTTCCGCACGCTGTGGGCCGCGCACGACGTGCGCTTCAATCGCAGCGGAGTGAAACGGCTGCGGCATCCGATCGTCGGCGAGATCGAGCTCGTCTACGAGGCGTTCGAGCTTCCGTCCGATCCGGGCTTGCAGATGTCGACGTACACGGCCGAGCCCGGCACCCCCTCGGAGGACAAGCTCAAGATGCTGGCCAGCTGGGTCGCGACCGAGGCACCACGCACGGAGACGACGGCGTCGACCGACGCCTGACCCTGCCGCGGCGGGCGGCTCAGAGCACGATGTCGCCGGAGGCGCTCAGCGGGCGCCAGCCTTCCGCGCGTGCGCTCTCGCCGCGGAGCACGTCTGCCGCGATCAGCGGGCCGAGGTCGACGCCGGCGATCCCGGCGATGTCGGCGATCGGAGCCTGGAAGGTGCGGAACCCTCCGAGCGGCGGGGCCGCGAGCAGCCCCTCGTCGGCATCGACGAGCTCGGTCTGGTCGAGCACGAAACCGGCGGCACGGAGCCCTGTCGGATCGTGCCAGGCGGCGACCTTCCAGAAACGCAGCGGAATGCGGATGCCGCGATACGGCGGGTCGTCGTCGGCGAGAACCGGGGCCGTGAAGACGCTCAGCCGCTGATCTGTCGTCTCGGCGTACGCGAGCACGTGGTCTTCGAGGCCGAGCCACAGCTCCTTCGACTGGTTGAAGCCCGCTGCCTGCGGGGCGGCGTTCGGGTAGAAGAAGGTGGCCTCCATCGCCGCGCGTGCCTGGGACGCCTCACCCCACCCGGGGTCACGGCGGCGTACGAGGTGACCGCGGTCGAGGTCGTTCCGTGCGTACACGTCGGGGCCGGTCTGCACTTCTGCGTCGATGCGCGGGTCGAGACGCCACTCGCCCTCCCGAGCGAGATCGAGAAGCCGCGCCCCGTCGATGTTCACCGCGGTCACGGCTGCGAGCCGGCGCTGCGGATCGAGCAGCACCGAGAACCGCGGGTAGTCGAGCGTGCGGAGTTCCCGGCCCGGCGCCGGCAGCGGCACCGTCGTGGCGAGGAACTCGGAATCGTAGCCGTCCGTCATGCCTCCTATCGTGCCGGATGCGTACGACACACGCCTCGGCGCGCTAGGTGACCGCGCCGACGTGACTGCGCTGGTCGATCAGCGGACAGCTGAAGACGTCTCGCTCGCCCAGGCCGACGCGGTTGATGTAGCGGATCACGATCCCATACGACGCGAACAGCCCGATCCGGGTGTACGGCACCCCGAGTTCGCGGCAGTACGCCTCGACCACGGGGGCCGCGTGCCTCAGGTGCGGCCGGGGCATCGACGGGAACAGGTGATGCTCGACCTGGTAGTTCAGGCCGCCCAGCAGGATGTCGACGAATCGGCTCCCGCGGACGTTGCGGCTCATCAGCACCTGGCGCCGCAGGAAGTCGAGCGTCATGTCGCGCGGGACCACCGGCATCCCCTTGTGGTTCGGGGCGAACGCGACGCCCATGTAGAAGCCGAAGAGCCCGAGCTGCACGGCGAGGAAGACGAACGCGATGCCCGGCGACAGCACGAGGAACACCAGCATCAGATAACCGATCATCCGCACGCTCAGGAACACGATCTCGGCCCACCGCCGTTCGAGGCGCCCGCGGGCGAACACGCGCCGCACGCTCGAGGCGTGCAGCGAGAGCCCTTCGAGCAGCAGGATCGGGAAGAACATCAGCCCCTGATGCCCACGCAGCCACGAGACCACGGGACTGTGATGTCGCGCCGCGCTCTCAGCGGTCACGGCGATCACCGGAAGCTCGATGTCGGGATCGGCTCCGAGCTTGTTCGGATTGGCGTGATGTCGGGTGTGCTTGTGCTGCCACCAGCCGTAGCTCATGCCGACGAGCAGATCGCCGAGGATCAGGCTGATCCAGTCGTTCCAGCGTCCGGAGACGAAGATCTGCCTGTGCGCGGCATCGTGCCCGAGGAACGCGATCTGGGTGAACACGATCGCCAGCAGCGCCGCGGTGAACAGCTGCCACCAGGTGTCGCCGATCCAGACGAACGCGACGATGCAGGCGACCAGCACCAGCGGCGCGGCGACGAGCTTCGTCCAGTAGTAGCCGTAGCGGCGACGCAGGAGACCGCGACTGCGGACGGTCTGTGCGAGCTCGGTGAAAGTGCTCGATGCACGGGGCGCGCTGTCGCGCGGACGAGTGCGGACGGTCGGACGGATGTCGCCCATGATGACCTCTTCGCCGGTGTCGCCCTAACTGCGGACGGCACCGCCTTCTTCGGCCCAGTCCGAGATGCGTGCTTCGTCGTCGTCGATCGTCGTGGAGGCGGCGTCGGGGTCAGGCGTCTGCACGGTCGTCAGCTCGACAGGGAGCGCGTCGACGAGAGCGGATCCGAGACCCAGCGGTTCGGGGCTGAGCCCCGCGATCTTCACTTGTGCGTTCATGATCGGACGTTACGCCCTCTAGCTGTACGGGCTCACAGTCTCGATCCCCTCAGTCACCGTTGATCCGCACCCCCGTGAGCTCCTCGGAGACCTGCCACACGCGCCGTGCTTCTTCCTCGCTGCGGAGTCGCGAGTACATCTTCTGCTCGGCGGGAGCGCCGCCGAGGTGAGCGAGCCCGCGGGGGCCGTAGAGGCGGCCGCGGCGGGCGTCGGGGGATGTCGCGGCATAGAGGGCGGACAGCGCTGCCGACTCCGGCGTGCCGACCAGGATGCCGCGTGCGGATAGCCACCGGATCATGCGCACGCTAACGGTGTCCTGCCCGCGCTGCAATTCGGGTCGGGCTGCGAGCAGGCTGGTCGGGGCGACTCCCGGGTGGGCGAGGTTGCTCGTGATGCCCCAGCCGTGTTCCTCGCTGCGCCGGTCGAGCTCGAGCGCGAACTGCCCGAAGGCGATCTTCGACTGGCTGTAGGCATGCTGGCCGCTGTAGGACCGCTCCCAGTTCAGGTCGTCCCAGTGGATGGAGCCCGAGTTCGCGGCGATGCTGACCTGCGAGGTGACGCGGGCGCTGCCTGCGCGCAGGAGCGGGAGCAGCTGCCCGACGAGGGCGAAGTGGCCGAGGTGATTCGTGCCAAACTGCAGCTCGAAGCCGTCGGCCGTGAGCTGCCGGTCGGGCGGGGTCATGACGCCGGCGTTGTTGATCAGGAGGTGGACGGGTCGAGCGTCCTGCCGCATGCTGTCGCCGAACGCCGCGATCGACTCGAGCGACGAGAGGTCCATGGGCAGCAGCGTGATCTCTGCGGACGGCGCCGTCTTCCGGATGCCGGCGGCCGCGGCCTCGCCTTTGGCCAGGTTGCGGACCGGCAGCACGACCTCGGCGCCGGCTCGCGCGAGGCGGGTGGCGATCCGCAGTCCGATGCCGTCGCTCCCTCCGGTGACGACGGCGCGGCGTCCGGTCAGCGGCGGGACGGTGATGTCGATGATGCGTGGCATGGTGTGCTCCTTCAGGTCTCCACCACTCTCGCCGTCGCACTGGCGGGCAACCAGGACTCGTCGATCAGTGGATGCCGGAGCACAGGCGTGTCAGGATCATCAGCGACGAGAGGCGGTCGTGCGCATGGGTATCGACAGGGCGGGATTGGCGGAGTTCCTCCGTCGTCGGCGCGACGTCCTCCAGCCGGAGGACGTCGGCCTTCCGCATGGACAGCGACGTCGCACCGAGGGACTCCGGCGCGAGGAGGTCGCGGCGCTCAGTCATATGTCCGCCGACTACTACGCCCGCCTCGAACGCGGCAGCGGGCCGCTGCCCTCGGAGCAGATGATCGCCTCTATCGCCCAGGGCCTGCATCTCTCCGCCGACGAGCGCGACCACCTCTTCCGACTGGCCGGCCACCGGCCTCCTGCTCGCGGAACCGAGAGCGATCATGTCTCACCCGGAATGCTGCGCATCCTCGACCGGCTCGAGGACACGCCTGCCGAGGTCGTCACAGAGCTGGGGGAGACGCTGCGTCAGACCGCGCTCGGCGTCGCGCTCACCGGAGATACGGCGCGGCTCACCGGTCCGCAGCGCAGCATCGGGTTCCGGTGGTTCACGGATCCGAAGTCGCGAGAGCTGTACGACCCGCGCGACCACCCGTTCCTCGCGCGGCTGTGGGTCTCAGGACTTCGGGAGGTCATGGGCCGCAATGGGCCGGAGTCGCGTGCGGCGGAACTGTGCCGGCTGCTGCGCGAGAGGAGCGAGGAGTTCCGGGTGCTCTGGGACCGGCAGGAGATCGGGCTGCGCCCCCGGGAGACCAAGCGTTTCGTCCATCCGGAATTGGGGGCGCTCGACCTGTCGTGCCAGAGCCTGCTCGACCCGGGATCCTCGCAGGCTCTGCTCGTCTACACCGCGGCCCCGGGGTCGGAGAGCCACGAGAAACTGCGGCTGCTCTCGGTGCTGGGTCCGCAGTACGCGCGGTGACTCTCGATCGATCGAGCGTCGGAACGAGGACAGGATATGTCCGCATCTGTTCCTAGAGTGAGCGTCATCGCCTGACGTCACGATCGGAGAAGCAGATGACCGAAACGAAGAATCCCGCCCCTTCCGGCTACACGACGGTCGCTCCGTGGGTCGTGACCGATGACACCGGAGCGCTGCTCGACTTCCTCGTCGCCGCTTTCGACGGCGAAGAGCTCGGGCGGGTCGCCACAGAGGACGGCCTGATCGGCCACGCCGAGGTCCGGGTCGGCGACACGGTCGTGCTGGCCTTCGACCGTCGCCCGGAGTGGCCGGTGATGCCGAGCCTGCTGCGGGTGTGGGTCCCTGATGCCGAGGCGACGTTCGCGAAGGCGCTCGCCGCGGGAGCCGTCATCGTGACCGCTCTCGACGACAACGCTTTCGGACAGCGCGGCGGCCGCATCAAGGACCCGTTCGGCAACATCTGGTGGGTGGTCAGCAATGTGGAGGAGGTCCCCGAAGATGTGATCTGGCAGCGCCTGCAGCAGCCCGCATACGCCGAGCAGATGCGCATCGCGCAGGAGACCCTCGACGCGGAGCTCAGTGGTCGAGAGCAGGGACGGTCGAGCGCACCCACGCGCTGAGCGGCGACGAGGCCGCCCAGCGCAGGGGCGCGACCTCAGCCGACGTCCTCCGCCGTCGGCTCGACCCACTGGACGAGCTGGTAGACGACGCCGTTCGGGTCCGTCATCTGGAAGTAGCGTTCGCCCCACGGTTCGGTCTCGATCGGCGTGACGATCGTGACGCCGTCTGCCTGCAGCCGGGCGTAGTCCTCGTCGATGCGCTCGACGGTGAACACGACGAGCAGCCCCGCGGCGTCCACCGCGGCCGAGGCCGGCTTGAAGGTCGACAGCCCCGTGCGCAGGAAGATCAGGTTGATCCCGGCATCCGGATGCTGCAGCGACGAGAATCCGTCTGCCGCCATGGCGACCGAGAATCCGAGGTGCTTCTGCACCCAGGCGGATGAGGCGTCGACATCGGGGACGTTGAGTGAGATGGCGGATGCGGTGATCTGCATGACTGCTCCTGTCGGTAAATTATACGACGTACAATGTACGGCGTATAACGCACATATGACAAGATCATTCCCATGGATGCTGATCGAACGGGTTCCGGAGAGCCCAGCAGAACGCTCGCGCTCCTCTGGGGTGAGTCGACCGCTCCGCGGAAGGGGCCAGCCCGCTCCGTCGCCGTCGAGAAGATCGTGCAGGCGGCGCTGAGCATCGCCGACGACGGCGGACTCTCCGCCGTCACGGTGCGCGCGGTCGCCGAGCGGGTGGGCATCGCGCCGATGTCGGTGTACACCTACGTCCCCGGCAAACCCGAGCTCCTCGACCTCATGGTCGACGCGCTCTCTGCCGGAATGGACCGGCCCGGCCTGGGGGATCGGCCCTGGCGAGAGCGTGTGACCGAGATCGCGCACGCCAACCGCGAGCTCCTGCTGCGGCATCCGTGGCTCACCGAGGTCGCCGCCCTCAGTCGTCCGCCGCTCGGACCGGGCGTGATGGCGAAGTACGAGTACGAGCTCTCGGCCTTCGACGGCACCGGACTCGCCGATGTCGACATCGACGCGGGGCTGACCTACGTCCTCGGGTTCGTGCAGGGGCACTGCCGGTCGGTGCACGACGCGGCGCGGGCGGTGACCGACACGGCGATGAGCGACGCCGAGTGGTGGTCGGCGAACCAGCCGATCCTCGCCCGCGTGCTCGACCCGGTCAGGTACCCCCGCGCGGTGCGCATCGGGGCTGCCGCCGGCGAAGCCCAGGGTGGCGCGTGGGGCGGGGCGCAGGCGTGGGCATTCGGACTCGCCCGCACCCTCGACGCCCTCGCCGCCCTGATCGAAGGCCGGGAGCGCCATGTCTGATCGACCGGTCGTCCGCGGCGCCGTCGTCGACGACATGACGAGGTGCGTGCACTATCGGAGCGCCGTCGACATCGTGGCGATCCGCTTCGCCTGCTGCGGCGAGTACTACCCGTGCCACCTCTGCCATGCGGAGGCCGCCGGGCACGCCGCGCGGCAGTGGGGCGTCGGGGAGCGCGGCGAGAAGGCGGTCCTGTGCGGGGCGTGCGGCACGGAGCTGACGATCGCCGCCTACCTCGTGGCGACCGGGTGCCCGGCGTGCGGATCGGCGTTCAACCCCGGGTGCGCACTGCACGCGCCCCTGTATTTCGAGGTCGATCCCTGAGGTCGCGTCCCGTCATCCCCGGCGGAGTGCGTCGGCCGCGGCATCGAGCGCTGAGTCGTTGAGGGCGAAGTACGCCCACCTGCCGCGCTGCTCACGCGTGACGAGGCCGGCCTCCGTGAGGAGCTTCATGTGGTGGGAGACCGTGCCCTGGGAGAGGCCGACGGGTTCGGTGAGGTCGCAGATGCAGGCCTCCCCGCCCTCGCCGGCGGCGATCAGCGACAGCAGTCGGACCCGCGTCGGGTCGCCGAGTGCCTTGAACACCCGTGCCGCGCGCTCGGCGTCGTCGACGGTCAAGGAGGACGTCACCCGGGGCACGCAGCAGGCCGTGGAATCGATCGTCAGTGGCAGGCTCACAGCTGTATCTTCGCACGTATTGACATTCTTCGATAGGTGGGCGATGGTCTTCATATTGAAGTTTTTCAATCTGAGGAGACGTCATGGATGAACTGCCCGTCGTGATCATCGGCGCGGGACCGCAGGGGCTCGCCGCAGCGGCGCATGCGACCGAACGCGGGCTGGACACCGTCGTGCTCGAACGGGGAGGCGCCGCGGCGGCCGCCGTGTCGGAGTGGGGCCACGTTCGCCTCTTCTCCTCCTGGCCGGAGCTCACCGACGCCGCCGGTCGGCGGCTCCTCGCGCCATCGGGCTGGTCGGCTCCCGCGGCGGGATTCCCGACGGGGACCGAATGGGTCGACGGATACCTCGCCCCGCTGGCCGACGCGCTGGGCGATCGGGTGCGCTACGGCGTCACCGTCACCGGCGTCGCACGTCAGGGGCGCGACAAGGTCGTCGACGGCGGTCGCCGGAGTCAGCCGTTCGTCGTGCACACACGCGATGCCGATGGCGTCGAGGGGCGGACCCTCGCCCGATCGGTGATCGACGCGAGCGGGACGTGGGGGCAGCCGAACCCGGCAGGTGCGGACGGTCATCCCGCGCGGTGCGAGACCGCGTCAGCGGATCGCATCTCCTATCGCATCCCCGAAGACGTCGCCGCCTTCGCGGGAACGCACGTCGTCGTGATCGGGGCCGGGCATTCCGCGACGCACGCGGTGCTGCGACTGAGCGAAGTCGCGCGCCGCGCCCCGGGGACGAGAGTCACGTGGCTGCTGCGAAGGGGAACCGCGACGAACGTCTTCGGCGGCGGTGCAGGCGACGAGCTCCCCGAACGGGCGGCGCTCGGGGAGCGCGCTCGCACGGTGATCGAATCCGGAGTCGTCGACGTCGTCACCGGGTTCCGCGTCACCGAGTTCCGAGAGCAGGACGGTGCGCTCTGGATCCGCTCGGAGGACGGGCGGGAGGTGGCCGGCGCCGCCCATGTGTTCGCGCTGACCGGGTTCCGTCCCGACACCGGCCTGCTTCGTGAGGTGCGCACCGATCTCGATCCGGCGCTCGAGGCCGTCGCGGGGATCGCTGCCGAGATCGATCCGAACATCCACTCGTGCGGGTCGGTGTCGGCGACGGGGGCGCGCCAGCTCGCACAGCCGGAACACGGTCTGTTCATCGTCGGGGCGAAGTCGTACGGGCGTGCACCGACCTTCCTCGCACTGACGGGTTTCGAGCAGGTGCGCAGCGTCGTCGCCCATCTCGCGGGCGATCATGCGGCTGCGGCCCGCAACGAGCTGGTGCTGCCGGAAACCGGCGTCTGCGGCGGCGCGGGCGGGTTCGATGAGGGGGCGAGCGGATGCTGCGCGATCCCTTCGGTGCGGAAGATCGGATCGCGCCCGACGGCATCCGTCTGATGTGCGCGTTCGCTCGCATCGAAAAGTGTCAATATAGAACTGACCCCTCAGGAGCCCTTATGAACGATGCCGCATCCACACCCTCCGTCCTCTTCGTGTGCGTGCACAATGCGGGCCGGTCGCAGATGGCCGCCGGGTTCCTGCGCGACATCGCGGGGGACCGCGTCGAGGTCCGCTCGGCCGGGTCGATGCCCGCCGACGAGATCAACCCGATCGCGGTCGCGGCGATGGCCGAACTGGGCATCGACATCACCGCGGAAGCGCCGAAAGTGCTCACGACCGAAGCCGTGCAGGCCTCCGACGTCGTGATCACCATGGGGTGCGGTGACGCCTGCCCGTTCTTCCCGGGCAAGCGGTACGAGGATTGGGAACTCGACGATCCTGCCGGTCAGGGCATCGACGCCGTGCGTCCGATCCGCGACGACATCCGAGGGCGGATCGAGCAGCTCGTGAACGAACTGCTCCGCTGAAGCCCGCCGGACGTCTGTTCACGGAGGTGGGTACCTACATGCGTGGCCATGAGTAAACGGCATCCCAACTTGTATTGACATCTTCGCGCGCAGCATAGGCGGCGCGGGCGTCGGGTTCGAGACTGGCAGCGGCAGGGACCTTCCCCTGCCGCTGAATCCCCACGTCTCGGAGATGAAATGCCCTCGAATCGCCAGCGAGCAGTTGTCTTGTCAACTGCAGCTGCCTGCCTGCTGCCCGCTTTGATCGTCGTACCCGCCCTGCCCGCTGCGGCGGTCGACGAACCCACCGTGAAGACCCTCGTGATCGGCATCGACGGCGCGTCCTTCGACTTCCTCGATGATGCCGACATGCCGAACCTCGACGCCCTGATGGCACGCGGCATGGTCTCGTCGAGCAACCTCTACGCCACGCCGATGGCGGGCACGATCTCGGGCCCGGGGTGGTCGACGATCGCCACCGGCGTCTGGCCCGACAAGCACAAGGTGGTCGACAACAACTTCACGGCGCCCCGGTTCGACCTGTACCCGGACTATCTGACCCGTATCGAGGCGGCGCAGCCGGAGCGCACCACGGCCGTTGTGGCCACGTGGGCGCCGATCGCGACCACCGTCTTCGGGTCTGCCGTCGACTCCCGTGTGCAGGGCGGCAACGACGTGGGCACGACCGCCGAGGCGGTCGAGACGATCGCGAGCGGCGCGGACGATGTCTTCGTCCATCTGGATGAGGTCGACGGCGCCGGGCACAGCGTCGGCACGAACGGGGCTGCCTATGGAGCAGCGTTGGCGAAGGCCGACGGCGAGATCGGACAGATCCTGGCCGCCGTCGACGCCCGTCCTGCCGACGAGGAGTGGCTGGTCGTCGTCACGGCGGACCACGGTCACACACCGACGGGAGGCCACGGCGGCAGCACGCCGGCGGAGCGCGAGGTGTTCGTGATCGCGGCAGGGCCCGGCATCGAGCCCGGTGTGCGTCACGACGTGAAGATCTCGGACGTCGCACCGACGGTGCTCTCCGCCGTCGGCATCGCTGCCGACCCGGCCTGGTCGCTCGACGGCACCGCCGTGCCCGACCTGACGCCGGATGCGTTCGACACCCTGCGGCCCTCGCTGCAGACCCGTGCCGACGAGACCCGCCCGGGTGCAGGCGTTCTGGGCTGGACGCATGCCGCACCGGAGGGATGGAGCATCGACAACTCCCGGATGCCGTCGGGCGGCGTGCGGGAGTGGGCCGGCTGGTCCTTCGCCACCGATGACTTCTGGACCAACGTCGAGCTCGGGCAGCGGCGCGAGACCTCGGTGCGGGCTCGCGACGTGTTCGCCGTCGCCGACTCCGACGAGTGGGACGACAAGGCGCACTCCGCCGGTGCCTTCGACTCGACGCTCGTCAGCCCCGCGTATCCCCTCACCGGAGCAGCCACCGCGACACTCGCGTATACGACGAACTACTTCATCGACGGGCCGCAGTCCGCGGAGGTGCTGGTCAGTTTCGACGGCGGGGAACCGCGATCGCTCAAGGCCTACTCGACGAACACCAATACCGAGGAGCGTCTCGCGTTCGACGTGCCCGCCGGTGCGAAGACGGCGCAGTTCCGGTTCCACTACACGGGCACCAACAGTGCGTTCTGGGTCGTGGACCGCGTCGCCCTCGGCCAGGAGGCCGCCCCGGTCGACACCACGAAGCCGATCGCGACCCTCGTCGCTCCGACCGCGGCAGGGCCGACGCCCTCGGTGAAGCTGCGCGTCGAGGCGACGGATGATCTCGGTCTGAAGCGGATCGTCGCCAACATCTATAAGGACGGCACACTCGTCAAGAGCACCCAGACAGCGATCGGCGGCGCGACGAGCGGCGTCCACGAGACGACCCAGACGCTCCCCGACGGTGCATACACGGTGAAGTACAACGCAGAGGACCTCGCCGGGAACATCGCCCAGACCGGAGTCTTCGCCTTCTCGATCGACGCCACCGCGCCGACGGCCACCGTCAAGGAAGGGGCGTCGTTCACGGTGGGGTCCGCGGGAACCTACGACCTCGTGAGCTTCAAGCTCTTCGACGCGGGCAAGGTCTCGCAGGTCGTCCTCAACGGGGTCGTGAAAGACCTCACCGACAACGCCTGGTCTGACATCAACTCCGTGAAGCCCGGTGTCTTCGGTGCGGTACGCGGCCAGAACACGTTGGTCGTCCACGATGTGGCCGGCAACACGGCGACGGTGGTCTTCACACTGAACTGAATGCCGTCTCCGCGGGCGCGTCACACGGCGCGCCCGCGGAGCAGCATCCACTGTCGGCAGATCCACAGGAAGCGCCGGGCGTCGCCTGTATTCTGGCATTTCCCAAGGGGAGTACTCCGATACGGTCGGGTCGTCATTACGGATGCACGTCGCATCCCGGGCCACCGGTTCCTGGTCTCAGGAATGGAGAAGACTTTGGCGCTGCTTCCGCATACGCCGAGTCTGGAGTCCTCTTGGAAATCACGCCCCTGATCTGGATCATCACGATCGCGATCACCATCGCGTTCTTCGTGTACGAGTTCTTCGCCCACGTGCGCACGCCTCACGAGCCGACCATCGGCGAATCCGCGCGCTGGTCCGCCTTCTACATCGGTCTCGCCGTGCTGTTCGGCGTCGGTATCGGCATCGTCTCCGGATGGACCTTCGGCGGAGAGTACTTCGCCGGGTATCTCACCGAGAAGGCGCTGTCGATCGACAACCTCTTCGTCTTCCTCATCGTGATGACCGGCTTCGCCGTGCCGAAGATCTACCAGCAGAAGGTGCTGATGATCGGCATCGTCATCGCGCTGATCCTGCGCGGGATCTTCATCGCGGTCGGTGCCACGCTGATCGAGAACTTCTCCTGGATCTTCTACCTCTTCGGCGCGCTGCTGCTCTTCCTCGCGTACCGCCAGGCCTTCAGCAGCCACGAGAGCGACCCCGCCAACGGTCGCTTCATGACCTTCGTGCGCCGGCACCTGCCGGTCACGAACGAGTACCACGAGGCCAAGCTGACCGTCGTCAAGAACGGCACGCGCTTCGTCACCCCGATGCTGCTGACGATCATCGCGATCGGCTTCATCGACCTCGTCTTCGCCGTCGACTCGATCCCCGCGATCTACGGGCTCACCGATGAGGCGTACATCGTCTTCACCGCCAACGCCTTCGCCCTGATGGGGCTTCGTCAGCTGTACTTCCTCATCGGCGGACTGCTCGAGCGCCTCGTGTACCTCGCCCAGGGGCTCGCGGTCATCCTCGCGTTCATCGGCGTGAAGCTCGTGCTCCACGCGATGCATGTCAACGAACTGCCGTTCATCAACGGTGGCGAGCCGATGCTCTGGGCCCCCGAGATCCCGATCTGGTTCTCGCTGCTCTTCATCGCCGCGACGATCACCGTCGCCACGGTCGCGAGTCTCCTCAAGACCCGCCGGACGTCGGATGCCGCCGAGGCGACCTCAGCGACCGGCGCGGCACCGGTCGCCGGAGGCGCGATCAGCTCGCTCGAGAGCCCCACGACGTCAGAGACCCCCACCCGCACGACCCACGCCACCGACAAGGAGACCTCGTGAGCGCGCCGCGCTGTTCCGCACCATCTTCGGACCCTGACAGTACGAGCGCCCGGCCTGGGCCGGGCGCGCAGATCCCTCTGCGGAACCTCCGCTGATGGGCGATCTGCTCTGGAACATCGCACTCGTCTTCGTCTTCGTGCTGGTCGGCGGAGTCTTCGCGGCGACCGAGATGGCCCTGGTCACCCTGCGCGAGAGTCAGATCAACGCGATCGGGCTCCGCGGACGACGGGGCGCCAAGGTGGCGGAACTCGCACGCAACCCGAACACCTTCCTCTCGGCCGTCCAGATCGGTGTGACGGTCGCGGGTTTCGCGTCGGCCGCCTACGGAGCGACCTCGCTCGCACCCTCGCTGGCTCCTCTGCTCGAGACGTGGGGCCTGGCCCCCGCACTGGCGCTCACGATCGCGACGGTCGTCCTGACGCTCGTCATCGCGTATCTCTCCCTGGTGCTGGGCGAGCTGGTCCCGAAGCGGCTGGCCATCCAGCGCAACGCGCAGTTCGCGTACACGGTGGCGCCGGCGCTCAACGGCTTCGCGACGGTGATGCGTCCCGTCATCTGGCTGCTCTCGGTGTCGACGAACGCGCTCGTGCGGCTGCTCGGCGGCGACCCGCACAAGACCGGCGACGAGATGACGGACGAGGAGGTGCGCGACATCGTCGCCTCCCACCAGGGACTGCCCGATGACGAACGGCGGATCCTCGACGACGTGCTTTCGCTGCGGGGGCGTCAGATCAGCGAGGTCATGCGACCGCGCCCCGAAGTCGTCGCCCTCGACGAGTCGGCGAGTGTGGCGGACGCCATGGTGCAGGTGCGGGATCTGCCGTTCTCCCGCTACCCGGTGTCGGATCGCTCCATCGACGACATCACCGGCTTCGTGCACGTCCGAGACCTGTTCGAGGCGGCGGGGGCGGACGCCACCGCGCCCCTGAGCTCGCTCGTGCGCGCCATCCCGTACATCCCGTCGACAGCACGCGTTCTCCCGACGCTGACCCGTATGCGGGCGGACGGTCACCACATCGCGGTGGTCGTCGACGAATACGGCGGCACCGACGGACTGGTCACGCTCGAAGACCTCGTCGAGGAAGTCGTGGGCGAGATCTTCGACGAGTACGACGCCGATGTCACCGCCTCTCCCGATGCGGGCGTCGACGGCAGGCTCAACCTGCAGGACTTCGAGGAGCTCACCGGTCTTGCGATACCGCGCGGGTCTTCCGACACGATCGCCGGGTTCGTCACGGAGCGCCTCGGGCGACTCGCCGTCGTCGGCGACAGCATCGAGGTCGACGGAGCGACCCTGCGGGTGACCGAGCTCGATCGCCGCCGCATCTCCCGTGTGCAGGTGACCGCGCACACGGAGGCGGAGCCCGCGCCGGCCTGAGGAGGTGCCGCCACGGAGCCTCCGTCTTGCGCCGACGTTTCGCGGAGCCGGTGACGAATCGCGGAGCGATCCCCAGGGAAACCTCCGCGAAACGTCATCACCTCCGCGAAACGTCACTCGATGCCGCGCGTGCCGAGGTCGCTCAGCCCCGCGTCGAGGATGTCGACCAGCAGTCGCGCGTAGCGGCCGTCGGGGTCGAGATCCGGGTCGAACACCGTGATGCTCGCGCCGATCGCCCCGGGAGCGAGTTCGCGCAGGAGATCCGTGAGCTGTGCAGCGCTCAGCCCTCCGGGATCGGGACTGTCGACCGCCGGCATCACCGAGGGATCGAGCACGTCGACATCGACCTGGAGCCAGTACCCGTCCGGCCCCGCGACCGCGGCCGACGCGGCGGCCACATCGGCTGCGCCGCGGGCGATGACGTCGGCCGCGGGAGTGACGAGTCCGAGAAGGGCGCGCACCTCCTCCTGTTCCTCGTCGTCGGCGCGATGGCCGATGTGCGCCGTCTGTGCGGCGTCGAAGTACGGGGAGAGGCCGTCGATGTCGGCGATCGCCGGCCAGTGCAATCCGATCGCGGCCGCGAGGTCTTCGCCCGCCACGCTCGCGCACTCGGCGCTGTTCCCCGGATGCCGGAAGTCGGTGTGCCCGTCGACATGCACCAAGCCGGTGCGCCCTCGTCTCGCCGACGCGATGCCGGCGCCGATGAGGAGGGAGCAGTCGCCGCCGATCACCAGGGGAGCATTCCCCGTCGTGAGCGCGTCGGTGAGGCGCACGGCGAGGCGCCGGGAGTGCTCGACCAGTGCCTCCTCGTTGCGCACGTGCCCGGGAGTTCGGGTGTCGTCGTCGTCGACGTAGCGGGCAGGGACGACGACGCCGCCGTCGGTCGCGCCCCTCGCGGCGAAGCGGGCGTGGAGACCGGCCTCGCGGAGGGCCTCGGGCGCCTTCGCCGTGCCGGGGACGCTTCCCCGCCGGGGCGGTCGCAGGCCGAGGTTGCTGGGTGCGGACAGCAGGGTGATCATGAGCCCAGCCTGGTCGCGGCATCCGACATCGGCTCAGAGGGGGAAGCGCACGCCGGTCAGGCGCTCCGCGGCATCCCAGAGTGCGGCACCTGTCGCGGGCGAGCGCACCTCGTCGGACGCGCGCATGCGCGCGGGTGCTCCGCGGAATTCGAGCATCCCGCCCGGCCCCCAGTAGTCTCCGCCGCGGGCATCCGGTGCCGTGGCCGCATGGATCAGGGGAGCGGCGCCGTCATCCTTGCCCTGCACGAACGGCCGGCTCAGTGCGGCCAGGCCGCGCGCCAGCGGCGGCACCTCGACGAGGCCCGGCCGCGGCGCGGTGAGCGGGTCGACCGCGTAACCGGGATGCGCGCACAGCGCGGATCGCGCGGAGTCGGACCAGCGCCGGTCGAGCTCGAACGCGAACGCCATGAGGGCGGCCTTGGAGCGTCCGTACTGGCGCAGCGAGGATCCGTGCCAGGGTTCCGAGAGACGGTCGGGCGCGATGTGCGCGAACCGATGTGCGAGCGAGCCGACGGCCACGACGCGGGCATCGTCGGCGAGGCGCGGGGCGATCCGCGCGAGCAGTGCGAAGTGACCGAGGAAGTTGGTGCCGATCATGAGGTCGAGGCCGTCGTGCGTGCGCGCGCCCTTATCAGCGGCCTTCACTCCGGCGTTGCAGATGACCGTGTCGATCCGCTCGTCGATGTCGGCGGCAGCACGGTGGATGCTGTCGAGCGATCCGAGATCGACAGGGACGACGCGCAGCTCCGCGGCGGGAGCCTGCGCGGTGATGGCGTCGACGGCTGTCTGCGCGCGTTCCGGCGACCGGCATCCCAGAAGGATGCGCGCGCCTCGGACGGCGAGACGCTCGGCGCACCAGTAGCCGATGCCGGCATTGGCGCCGGTGACGAGGATCGTACGACCGTCCAGATCGTGCGGCTGCGACAGGGGAGCATCCATCTCCCCAACCTAGGTGCTCAGTGGTGGTGGTCGTGGTCGTGGTCGTCGTCGTGATCATCCTCGAAGATCATCCCGACCGAGGTCGCGCAGGCGTCGCCCTTCCACGCCTCGACGCCCTCCCGCACGGCGAAGCCCGCGATGATCAGCCCGGCGACGGCATCCGCCCACCACCAGCCGAACAGGGAGTTCACGACGAGGCCCACGAGCACGGCGGCGGACAGGTAGGTGCAGATCAGCGTCTGCTTCGAGTCGGCGACGGCGGTGGCCGACCCGGCTTCGCGACCTGCTCGCCGCTCCGCGAGCGACAGGAACGGCATCACCACCACGCTGACGGCGGTCAGGATGATCCCGATGGTGCTGTGCTCCGGACGCTCCGCCGTCACGAGGGCGAGCACGGATGTGGCCGTGACGTAGACGGCGAGCGCGAAGAAGGCGATGGCGATCACGCGCAGGGTCGGCTTCTCCCAGCGCTCGGGATCGCGTCGGGTGAACTGCCACGCGACGGCGGCCGCTGACAGCACTTCGATGGTGGAATCGAGGCCGAACCCGACGAGCGCCGCCGAGGAGGCGATCGACCCGGCGGTGATCGCGATGACGGCCTCGATCAGGTTGTACCCGATCGTGATCGCGACGATGAGCCGGATGCGACGGTGGAGGGTCTCGCGCCGGTCGGTGGTGAGGGTCGTCGACATCAGCAGGTGCATCCTTCGCCGTCGCAGCAGTCCGGTTCGACGATCAATGTGACGCGCATGAGCTCGTCGAGGGCCGGCGCGAGGTGCGGATCGGCGAGGCGATAGCTGCTCCGTCGGCCGTCGGGCACGCTCTCGACCAGGCCGCAGCCGCGGAGGCAGGCCAGATGGTTCGACATCACCTGACGGGAGACGCCGAGACCGTCGGCGAGCTCGGCGGGGTAGCGGTCGGATGCCCGCAGCGCGAGCAGGATGCCGGCGCGCGTCGGATCCGAGAGGGCGTGTCCGAGACGCGCCACAGCTGCGGTGTGGGTGAGGGAGGCCGTCGCCGTGGTCATGCGCCCACAGTACATCAGAACCTGAATTCAGAGAATACTGAACCAGATGCCGCTGATCAGTAGTCGATGACCCTCTCGGCGACCTGCTCGCTGAACCCGCCCTCCGGGCCGGTGCCGAAGATCGTCACCGTGTGCCGACCGGAGGGCGCGGTCAGATCGATTTCTCCCGTCCAGCTGCCGTCGGCGCCGAGGGTCGCCGTCACCCCGGTGCTCCGGCCGTCGACGACGATCAGGATCACCGACCCGGCGATCCCGCTGATCGTGGCGGTGGCGATCGGAGGGCATCCGCTGGACCCCGCGGTCGTCAGCGCGATATCGGCCCACCACGCGGGAGCCCGCGTGAGGAAGGTCTTCGGCGCCGGGTCCACCGGATCCACCGGATCCGGTGCGGCAACCGGAGCGCTCTCGGCTCGGTCTTCCGGTTCTTCCGCGGGCGCCGGTGGGGAGACCTCGGCGATCGGAGCCGGGAGCTGACCGCTCGCACCGTCGACGGTCGGGGCGGTGTCGCTCGGTGCGACGTCGTTCGGGGCATCCGCGGAGGGGAGCGTGCCGGCCTCGAGTGGCGCGGGATCGGTCATCGGAGGGAGAGGCTGCGGGGATGCCGTCGCCGGCGGCACGGCGGCTGCCGTCACGTGCACGGCGGCATCCGGTTCTGCCGGGATCCGCAGGAGCAGACCCCCGCTGACGGAGACGGCGACGGCCACGGCGGCTGCGACGGGCCAGACCAGGGGAACGGCGAGGCCTGTGGCGGCCGCCGCCTGGCCCGCCCCGAAGTATGCGGGCGCGATGACCAGTCCGGCGCCGCCGACGAGAAGCGGGCCCAGGGTGATGGCGCGCGCCAGGTGCCGGGCTTCACCGGCCGCCGCGCGGCAGTCCGCGCACGACGCGAGATGCTCGGCGACGACCTTCTGCGGTCGAGGGCCCAGGCCGCCCTGCGCGTAGCCGCCGAGCAGCTCGATGACCCGGGCGTGGTCGGATCCCTCAGGTGCACGACGCAGCTGCGCGGTGATCCACGCCTTGCGGAGCCCGTCCCTGGCGCGGTAGGTCAGGGCTGCCACCGCGTTCGCCCGCAGTCCGAGCACCTGGGCGATCTGACGCGGAGGAAGCCTCTCGACCTCGCTCAGCCAGAGCGCATGCTGCCACCGCTCGGGCAGAGCGCAGAACGCCTCGCTGAGTGCCGTGGAGTCCACCATCGCCTCGACGTCGATCGTTCCGATGTCTGACGGGGGGTCGTCGACCAGCTCGATCGGCACTGTCGAGGGGGCGCGACGGGCAGCCGTCAGCCAGGTGTTGCGCACCGCCGTCAGCAGGTACGGCCGGAATCGCTCTTCCGGACCGCCGCCCCCGCGCACCACCTGAAGGATGCTCAGGAAGGCGTCGGAGACGACATCCTCCGGGTCAGGCGGGGCGGCCCCCAGGCTCCGGGCATAGGCCACGGCTGTCGGCGCGTGCCGACGCCAGAGTTCGGAGAATGCGCGTCGATCGCCGTCGCGACTGCGCTGGAGCAGGACGGCATCAGGGAGAGCGTCGGCGTCTTCGGTGCCGGCCATCGATCCTCGTGCTTCCTGCGGTGGTTTCGTCCGCGCATCTCTGTCGGAGACCCGCGCGAATACTGTATACCGCGGGGTCCGCCCCCACGCGGATATGACATCCACCGACAAGATCGCGGGTGGGATCCCTGGGAACAGGATCCCACCCGCAGGCCGCTCGGTGTGAGGGGTGCGCGGCCGGCGACGGAGCGAGTCAATATCCCCAAAGACTCGGCCCTCCGTCATAGGCAAGACTTCGCGGCGGACGATTCATGACGCGAGTCCAGAAGATCCGCGGCGACGTTCTTTCCGCTCAGCGGATGGCGTACACCGCGCTGCCGACGATCACGGCGACGACGGTCGTCCAGCCGATGATCGCAAGGGCCTGCCAGAACAGCACACGGGCCTTGTTCACGCCGGCGGCGGCGAGCATCGTGGCGGTGAAGTGCGTCGGGAGCAGCAGCGGGCCGAGCAGGCTGACGCCGGGGACGCCGTAGCGCTCGAACGCGCGCTGGAACTTGTCCCGACGTGCCGCCTTGCGATCGCTCTCCGCGGTCTGGACGGCGGTCTCGGTCACCGTCCCGCCGTTCGCGACGGCGGTCTCCCCGGCTCGTGTCCGGTTCAGGATGGCGCTGCGCGCCCCGGAGCTCGCCAGCACCAGCACAGCGACGCACACGAAGTTGCCGACCATCGCGGCGATCGCGGCGACCACGGGAGGGATGCCGCCGATGATCCCGATGCTGGCCGCGCCCTCTCCCTCGATGAAGGGGATCGCGCCGGCGAGGGCGACGATGAGCGGCTGCACGAGGTCGGGGACCTGGGCGACCCAGTTCTGGAAGATCTCGATGAGGTTCATGGGGTGCTCCCGGTGATCGGTGCGAACGGCGTCTCCGTCGCGATGATCCCAGTCCAGCGTTCCTGCGCCGCGCGCGACAGTGCCGGCTCGTCACCGCTTTCCGGGTGGAACGCACGCCGTATCCGTGACATGTGTCACGCCCGTATCGTGTTGAACGTGAGCAGCCGCACCGAGCCCCTCGCCCCCGCTCCGTCGAGCCCGGGGGCCGTATCCCTGACGCGCGGTGTCACCGCCACCTGGTGGTACACGCTGACGGCCGTGCTCTTCATCGAGGTGATGCTGATCGGCGCCTGGACGGGGATCGTCGCGGCGACCGATTTCGGCGGCTCCGTCGTGCTGGTGGTCGCGGTCGGCGGTCTGCTCTGGTGCGCCTCCACCCTGCTGCTGCTGTTCGACTACCGGCACCGCATCGACGCCGGTCCGGGCGTGCCGTGGAAGCGGCTGATCGTGCCGTTCGCGGTCGCCGTGGCGTTCGGCGCCGTCGCCGGCTCGCTCACCGGAAGCTGGCAGCTCGCCGCGATGCCTCTCGCGCAGTCGGTGGTGCTGTTGAACTGGCCGCGCGGGGTCCGCTTCCGTGTCGTCGTGGCGGCCACCCTGCTGCTGGTCGCGCTCGCCTTCCTCGACTCGGCGACCCATTCGCTGGGCGCGGGCGTGCCCTCCTGGCTGCCCGGCGCCTACGCGGCACTGCTGCCGTCGATGACCGTGAGCTCCCTGTGGTTCTGGGATGTGATGGTCACGCTCGACCGCGCTCGCGCCTCCGAGTCGCGACTGGCGGCGACCCAGGAGCGGCTGCGGGTCGCCACCGATGTTCATGACCTGCAGGGACATCACCTCCAGGTCATCGCGCTGCAGCTCGAGCTGGCCGAGCGGCTGCTGCCCAGGGATCCGGATGCCGGCATGGAGCAGCTCCGCGCCGCACGGGTGAGCGTGGACGAGGCTCGTCAGGGGACCAGGGATCTCGCGACGCGATATCGCTCCGTGCCCTTGAGCGACGAGCTCGCCAACGCGCGCGACCTCCTGCGCGCCGCCGGCCTCGAGGTGGAGGCCGTGATCGATGCGGATGCTGCCGGGGCCCCGGCATCCGCTCTCGGTCCGGTCATCCGCGAGACGACGACGAACGTGCTGCGGCACGGCGGAGGGCGCCGTGCGCGTCTCGTGCTGACCAGGGATCCGGATGCCTGGCGCTACGAGATCGCGAACGACGTCGTGACCGGTGCCGACGTCCGGAGTGACGGGCCGGGAGGGTCGGGGTTGGACGGCATCCGCCGCCGGATCGAAGAGGCGCACGGCACTCTCGACGTGCGCGCCGAAGCGGACGAGTTCGCCGTCGTGGTGACGGTGCCGTCGACGGTCGAGGCACGCGGATGATCCGGGTGCTGCTCGCCGACGACGAGGGGATGATCCGATCCGCGCTCGCCGCCCTGCTGCGGTTGGAGGACGACATCGAGGTCGTCGCGGAGTGCGCCGACGGCGAGCAGGCCGTCGCCGAGGCCCTGCGTCTGGAACCGGACGTGTGCCTGCTCGACCTCGAGATGCCGGGGCTCGACGGCGTGCAGGTCGCCGAGCGGCTGAACAGGGCGATCGCGACGCGGTGCGTCGTCGTCACACGTCACGCGCGGCCCGGGGTGCTGCGCCGCGCGCTGGCCTCCGGCGTCGCCGGATTCCTGCCCAAGTCGCGGGGGGCCGACGAGGTCGCGGCCGTCATCCGCCGGGTGGCGGCCGGCGCGCGGTACGTCGATCCGGAGATCGCCGCCGACGCCCTCAGCGACGAGCGCTCGCCGCTCACCGATCGCGAGCTCGACGTGCTGCGTGCGGGGCGACGAGGCGAGACCACCGGGCAGATCGCCCGCGCGCTCGCCCTCGCGCCGGGAACCGTGCGCAACCACATCTCGGTGATCCTCGGCAAGCTGTCGGTCGGCACCCGGCAGCAGGCGGTGCTTATCGCCGAGGAACGGGGCTGGATCTGACTGGATCCGCTCACCCGGGCGCGGCTAGGCTGTCGGCCATGGGAACAATATTCTTCGCGCCCGTGATGGGGCGCACCCTCGTGTTCCGCGACCGCCGCGCCTGACGGCGCGCTCGCTCCTCGCACGCATCTGCGCGCCGTCCACTGAGATGTCATCGCACCTCGGGACGGGCAGTTCCTCTCGACGCGTCTCCGCGTCTCTCCCTCCTCCGAGGTGCTCCGATCCTTCTTCTGGAGCGCACTCATGCCTCGTTCACTGCATGGCGGCCGTCACGAACTCGGCCAGAACTTCCTCGTCCACCGTCCGACTCTCGGGCGCATCACCGGCCTGGTCCGTCGCACCTCGGGCTCGATCCTCGAACTCGGGGCCGGCGACGGCGTCCTCACCCGCTCACTCGCGGACCTCGGCCGACCGCTGACCGCGATCGACATCGATGAGCATCGGGTCCGTCGGCTGCGGCATTCCCTGCCCGGCGTCCGCGTCGAAGCGGCCGATGCGACGCGGCATCCGCTGACCGCCGACGTCGTCGTCGGCAACATCCCGTTCCATCTGACGACGCCCATCCTGCGCCGCCTGCTGTCGAGCGGGCAGTGGCGGCACGCGGTCCTGCTCACCCAGTGGGAGGTGGCACGCAAGCGAGCCGGCGTCGGCGGCGGCACGATGATGACCGCGCAGTCGGCGCCGTGGTTCGAGTTCACGCTCGAGGGGCGCGTGCCCGCGTGGGGGTTCTCGCCGCAGCCGAGCGTCGACGGCGGTCTGCTCTCGATCTCGCGTCGCGGCTCGCCGCTCGTGCCGATCGGGGAACGCCGCGCCTACGAGCTGTTCGTCCGGTCGATGTTCACGGCCCGAGGAGGAACGCTCGACGCGGTCGTCGCGACGGCGGGTCGGGTGTCGAGGTCGCGAGCACGGAAGGCGCTCGCCGCCGCGGGTGCCTCGGCTCCGCGTCTGCCGCGCGATCTGCGCCCCGAGCAGTGGGCGGGGCTCTGGCAGCAGCTCGGGCGACCGGACTGACGCGCGAAGGTGCGCCCCGGAACCGTCCGGGGCGCACCTGGCGCGCTGTCAGAGCCCGGCCAGCACCGCACGCACGCGCTCGGCGAACTCCGCGGGGTGGTCCACGAAGCCCGTGTGGTCGCCGGGGAACCGGGTCGGCTCCACATCGAGCAGCCCGCCCAGCGCCGTCGTGGTGCGCTCGCACAGCTGGTCGACCGACTCCTCGCCGATGCCGAGCACCACGCGCACGTCCGTGCGACGGAGCGCGTCGACGTCGGGCTGCCAGCCCACGCTGCCCCGGTACTCGCGCTCGAACCAGAAGCGCTCGTCCGCGAGGCTCTGCGGATCGGCATCCCCACCGAACCACTGCACGAGCACCTCCTCCGGCAGGGCGATGTTCGCCTGGTCGAAGAACATCCGCCAGGCGCCGAGCCGATCTCCGGCGAGCGCCCGCGCGATCAGGTCATCGGCTGTCTGCAACTGCGCCGCGTGGTCGGGGAGCAGACGGAGCAGTGGCGGCTCGTGCGCGATCACGACGTCGACGAGCTCCGGGCGGTCCTGTGCGAGGGCGAGGACGGTCACGGCGCCGCCGCTCGAGCCCAGCACTGTCGCCGGTCCTCGATCGATCTTCTCGATCAGTGCGGCGAGATCCGCCGCCCGCACCTCCGGACTCGAGTCGAGCGACGGATCCGCCACGGTGCTGCGCTTGATCCCGCGCGGGTCGGCGGTGAGCACGGTGTGGTCGGATGCCAGCTCGTCGGCGAAGGGTGCGAACGCGTCGGCATCCATCGGGGATCCGATGAGGGCGATCAGCGGGCCCTCGCCGCGCACCTCGTAGTGAAGGCGGGCGTCGGGGCGATCCAGGCTCGCGGTGGTGTTCATGGGTTTCTCCTTCTGTCGGTCAGGGCGTCTCAGGAACAGCGACGGATGGGGGCGTCGTCGAGGACGACGACGGGCGGATGCCGCGGCCGCGGCTGATGACGCCGGGGGCGGTGATCGCGACGAGGAGGGCGAGCGCGGCCGGCAGCAGCAGCGCGAGCGACAGGGACAGGCCCGCGGCGAGGAGCCCGATGAGCGCCGGACCGACGAGCCCGCCGCTGTAGCCGATCATGGTGACGACCGAGAGCCTCCGGGCCGTCTCGCCGCGTTCCGCGAGCGTGCCGATCACGATCGGCCAGATCAGCGCCGTCCCTGCTCCCGCGAGGGCCCAGCCGAGGAGGGCCGTGGCGACGGCGAGCGGTCTGCTCGGCAGAAGGCCCGAGATCAGCACCGCCGCGTAGCCGATCACGGCGAGGCTGCTCGTGACGCGGACCGTGCGCAGGGGGCCCAGCCGGAGACGCAGCGCGTCTCCGGAGAACCTCATCACGGTCATCGTGGCGAAGAAGACGCCATAGATGAGCGACCCGATCGCCGGGTCCGCGCCGAGGATGCGGGTGGCGTGCACGCCCGACCAGTCCGTGGCCGCTCCCTCGGTGAGGAACGCGGCGGCGCCGAGCACTCCCAGCGCGATGAGGTGTGCGCGCCCGAGTGCGGGGCCGCCGGCATCCGACGCTTTCGCGACGTGGCTGTCGACCGTCGCTCTGGAGGCCTCGCGAGGGGATTCCGGCACGGCGCGCATCCGCGCCCCCAGGAGAGCGGATGCCGCCACGACGAGGCCGGCCGCCCCGGAGATCGCGAGGCGGCTGTCGACGCCGGCGTGGAGCACCGCCGCCAGGAGCACGCCGCCGCCCGCGGCGCCGAGCGTCCAGAAGCCGTGCATGCGGGCGATCACCGGACGTCCCATCGCGCACTCCACGGCCATCGCCTCGGTGCTGAGCGCGATGTTCGTCGCGCCGCAGCCGACTCCGAAGGCGGCGGCTGCGAGCAGCAGCACCGGGAGTGAGGGGGAGAGGCCCGCCACGATGAGAGACGCTGCGGCGCACGGCAGCGCGACCGCCAGCATGCGTCCGGACGGACCGGCGAACCGGCCGGCGGCGCGCATGGACAGCAGGGCGGAACCGGCGACGACGAGCAGCATCGCGCCGAGCGCGGCGGGGCCGAGGTCGAGGCGGGCGTCGAGGGCGGGAAGCCCGGCGCCCCACACGGCCGTCATCAGACCGGTCAGCGCGTGGCCGTTCGTGATGAGGAGGTGGCGGGAGCGGAGCGTGTCCATGGCTCCAGGGTGGCCCCGGCGACCGTGTCGACTCCAACACCCATTCCCGCCGGATTGACGCGTTCCTGTTGTGAATCGGCTATAACGGGAGCATGGCCGATGAGCTCGAGCTGCGCCTGTTGCGGCACTTCGTCACGGTGGCGGAAGAGCTGCACTTCCGACGCGCCGCCGAGCGGCTCTTCATCGCCCAGCAAGCCCTGAGTCGCGACATCCGGCGGCTCGAGGACCGCGTCGGCACCTCGCTGCTGCGTCGCTCCACGCGCAGCGTCGACCTGACGGACGCGGGGCGCCGGCTGCTGCCTCGCGCGAGAGAGATCCTCGCGCTGCATGACCTCGCCCTGCGCGAGCTGCGCGAGGACGAGCCGCTGGTCGTCGACGTGGTGGATCCCGATCTGACCCCGGCGCGCGTGCTCGACGCGGTGCGCGGTCGCGCGCCGGAGCAGGAGTACGTCGCGCGATTCGGGAGGACCGGCGATGCACGCGCGAACGCCGATGTCGTCTTCGATCGCGTGAGCCGCCCCTCCCCGGACGTGGCATCGCAGCTCGTGCGCCTAGAACCCCTCGCCGTGCTCGTCCTGGAAGGGGATCCGCTGGCGGACCAGGATGCCGTGGCGTTCGAGGACCTCCGCGGCACGCGTGTCTGTTCGCGCGCCGGGGGCCATGTGACCGACGGATGGATCGACGCGACGGCTCAACTGCTCGCGCCGTTCGGCATCGATCCGGCGATCGGGCACCCGGTGGTGGCTGGTGGGGAAGAACTCGCCCAGCATCTGAGCCTGCGCGGTGCCCCGATCCTGACCCTCGTCTCGCAGCCGGCCGTCGACGGCGCCGTGCTCCTGCCGGTCGTCGATCCGATCCCGATCTTCCCGTGGGCGATGACCTGGCGGCGCGACCTCGATCACCCGGCGCTCGCCGACCTGCGGGCGGCGGCAGCGGAGCTCTCCGCCATCAACGGGTGGCTCGAAGCGCCCGCCGGCGCGTGGTTGCCTTCGCCCGAGAGCCGGTCGGCCGGATGACCTGGATGACCTCGTCACTGCGAGCACGACGCGTCCCCGGCCGGGAGTAGCCTCGGCACATGCCCACGTTCGGAACGCTCGCCACTCCCGTCGGAGTGATCGGCGTGATCAGCGACCGCACGTCCATCACCCGGCTGGGGTGGCGGGCTCCGGCCCCGGTCGACGCGGATCCGTCTCCTGATCCGCTGCTCGACGAAGCGCTCGCGCAGCTGCGCGCGTACTTCGCCGGCGATCTGACCGCATTCGATCTGCCGATCGATCTCGGCGTGCAGACCGCGGCGACGCAGGCCGTGCTCACCGCGCTCCACGAGACCGTGGGCTACGGCACGCCCGTCACGTACGGCGAGCTCGCGGCGCGGAGCGGAACGGCTGTGCCGGCTCGCGGGATCGGCTCGATCATGGGCGCGAATCCGATCCCGATCATCGTGCCCTGTCACCGAGTCGTCGCGGGCGACGGCCTCGGCGGCTACTCCGGCGGAGCCCCGGGGCAAGGACTCGCGACGAAGCGGTGGCTGCTCGAGTTCGAGGGCGCGCTGCCCGCATCGCTGTTCTGATCTCGGCAGCGGGATCCGTCATCCCGTCATCTCCGACCACCGGGGCCTGAGAGAATGGAGGCGCCGAGTCCCGACCCGAGGAGCCACCGTGCCGTTCATCTCCACCCGCGGCGGCATGCAGCCGCAGTCGTTCAGCGAGACGCTGCTGGAGGGACTCGCGCCCGACGGAGGGCTCGCGGTTCCCGAGGTCATGCCGACCGTCGACGGCGAGACGCTGGAGCGCTGGCGGGCGCTGACCTACCCGCAGCTGGCCACCGAGGTGATCGGCCTGTTCGCGACCGACATCCCGCGCGAGGACCTCGCGCGGATGACGGCGGACGCCTATGCGGACTTCCCGGCGGGTGTCGTGCCGCTGCGGGCGATCGACGACGACATCACGCTCGTGGGGCTGTCGGAGGGACCGACCCTCGCATTCAAGGACATGGCGATGCAGTTCCTCGGCCAGGTGCTCGAGTACACGCTGGAGCGCCAGGACTCGGTGCTCAACATCCTCGGCGCCACGTCGGGCGACACGGGCTCTGCCGCCGAGCACGCGCTCCGCGGCAAGGAGCGGGTCGCCGTGTTCATGCTGTCGCCGCAGGGCCGGATGAGCGCGTTCCAGCGTGCGCAGATGTTCTCCCTCGATGACGCGAACGTGCACAACATCGCGGTCGAGGGCGTGTTCGACGACTGCCAGAACCTGGTCAAGCACCTCGCCGGCGACCTGGTCTTCAAGCGCGCACAGCACCTCGGCGCCGTGAACTCCATCAACCTCGCGCGCATCACCGCGCAGGTCGTCTACTACTTCTGGGCCTGGCTCCGCGCGACGGACGCCGGAGGCTGGACCGAGCTCTCGTTCACCGTGCCTTCCGGCAACTTCGGGAACATCCTGTCGGGCTTCTACGCGAAGCAGATGGGGCTGCCCATCCGCCGGCTCGTGCTCGCCGCCAACGAGAACAATGTCCTCGACGAGTTCTTCCGCACCGGCATCTACCGCCCTCGCAACGCCGCCCAGACGCTGGCCACCTCCAGCCCGTCGATGGACATCTCCAAGGCGTCGAACCTCGAGCGGTTCATCTTCGAGCTCGTCGGTCGCGACGCGTCACGCGTCGTGGGCGCCTGGCACGAGCTCGAAGAGCAGGGCTTCTTCGACTTCTCCGCGGAGCTGTCGCGCTTCGTCGACGAGTTCGGCATCGTCAGCGGGACCTCGACCCATGAGGATCGGCTCGCGACGATCCGCTCCGTCTACGAGTCGAGCGGCGAGATCATCGACCCGCACACGGCCGACGGTGTGCGGATCGCACACGAGCACCTCGAGCCGGGAGTGCCCATGCTCGTGCTCGAGACCGCGAAGCCCGAGAAGTTCGCCGAGACGATCCACGAGGCCATCGGCATCGAGCTCGCCTACGCGCCCGAGTTGCGCGCGATGCTCGACGCCCCGCAGCACGTGACCGAGATGGCCGACGACGAGCACGCGCTCCGCGCCTTCATCGAGGAGAACGCGCTCCACTGAGCGCGGCCCACCATCAGGTGGGAATCCGGGTCACTCCGGGTCGCCCTGCAGCATCCAGGCGATGCCGAAGCGATCGACCAGCATGCCGAACGTCCCGCCCCACGGCGGCACGTCCAGCGGCATGGTGATCGTGGCGCCGTCGGACAGCTTGTCCCAGACCTGCTGCGTGACCTGCTGCGTGTTGCCGCTCAGCGACACCGAGATGCCCTGCGGCTTCTCGTATGTCATGCCCTCGGGAGTGTCGGACGCCATCAGGACCAGGCCGTCGGGCGTGGTCAGCTGGCCGTGCATGACGAGGTCGTGCTGGCTCGGGTCCTGCACCATGTCGGGGAAGTCGCCGAAGACGCTGATGTCGAGCTCGCCGCCGAGCACGCTCTGATAGAACTCCATCGCCTGGCGTGCTTCGGTGCGGAAGGACAGATACGGGTTGAGAGCGGGCATGAACGACTCCAAGGGTGAGCGGGAGGTGTCCGGGTGGGCATCTGTGCCCGTCAGTCTGCGCTCGGAGGCTCCGGTCCGCAAGGGCCCCTCGGGCTCAGGCCGGAAGAGCCCTCACTGCCGCCGCCAGCACCTGCGGCACCGTGGGCACGCCCTCGGCGCGGAAGACCTCCGCACCGGAACCGTCACGGATGATGACGGTCGGAGTGAAGCCGATGTCGAGTGCCTCAGCGGCATCCGGTTCGCGGGCGACGTCGATCTCGGTGACGGTCGCGTCGGGAAGGAAGCGCACGGCGTCGGCGAGCACGGAGCGGGTACGCGCGCACGCGCCGCAGAACGACGACGAGACCAGTGTCAGCTCCATGCGCACCTCGCTTCCAGGACATCGGGTTCGACGGATGCAACCGCCCACCGTCGCCGGGTGTTCCCGGTGACGGCCACGCGAGTCAGAAGTCGGTGCGCTTGACGAGCCCGCGGTTCGTGCGGATATGCTCGTAGTCCCATTGGATGTCGCGGGCCGCCGACAGCCATGCGGCCAGGGCGTCGACGTCGATGTCGTCCACGTCGGTGAAACGCGCTTCCGCGGCCTCGAAGCTGCCGGACGCGGCGAGCCCCTCTGCGCCGAACGACTGGCCGCTCCAGCTGTGCGGGCGGATCCACCCTGCCAAGGGGTCTCAGCGGCTCTCCGGCATCGCCCGCGGATGCAGGAGCCCGGATGCCGCTCCCAGAGCCGCACCGACGACCGTGTCGACGATGCGCTCTCCCGCCACGTCCATCGAGCCGATGTCTCCGGTCGCCGCCCCGGTGAGGAGCAGGACGAGCGGAGTGATGAAGACGAGCGCGAGAGCATAGTGTCGCACGACGACCAGCTCGATCGTGAACTGCAGCGCCGCCAGCAGGAGCGCCAGCCAGACGCCTGACGGATGCAGCAGCGCGAGCACCGCGTAGACGCCCGCTCCGACGACCGTGCCGAGCATGCGGTGCAGTCCGCGTTGGAACGCCGCCTTCCTCGCCGCTGCGACGCCGATGACCGCGACCGCCGACCCGACGATCCAGTACGTGCGTGCGGGATCGATGACGAGTCCGAGGAGCACGCCGACGACGGCGACGATGCCGACGCGCAGCACCAGGATGCGGGAGTCCGCTCCCAGAGAGGGCCCGGGAAGCAGGTCCCGCACAGGTCGGGAGGGCGTCGTGCGAGTGCGCCGCAGCAGCAGGGGTGCCATCGCGACCAGGTACGAGAACGCGCAGCCGGCCGTCAGCGCGGCGATGTAGACGACCGGTGTGATCGCCGAGACGTCGACCACGTGCGCCGAGAGCCCGAAGACCAGCACGAAGAACAGCGGACCCGGCGGGCCGAGACGGAAGCCGAAGGCGAGCGCCGCCGAGGCGACCGCCACGATCACGACACCGGCGCTCACCAGCCACACGTTTCCTGCGAGGAGCACGCCGAACACGGCGCTGAGGAGGAGGCCGGCCGCGACCAGCGGCAGCACCCGTGCGCGGTCGACGGCGGGCGCGGAGCCGAGATACAGCACCGTGAAGGCACCGCTCGCCGCGACATAGCCGAGCGCCGGCTGACCGAGAAGGGTCATCACCGCGATCGGCGCCCCGATGCCCAGCGCGGCCTGCAGTGCGAGCGGCCAGCGCGGGCCTCGTGAAGGGGCGAAGGCGAAGAGGCTCACCCTTCCATTGTCGTCCCCGCTCGGCATCCGTCAGCGCGCGGCGAGCCACTCCTCGAACGTCTGGCGTCCCAGAACGGCATCCGGTCCGGGCAGCGCGTCTCCGGCACGCATGCCCGCCATCTGGGGGCCGGGGACGTTGAGCGCGGGAATCCACCCGCGATGCCCTTCACGGCGCGCATACGAGCGGATCATCTGCGCCAGCTGCTCCTCGCGCGGGCCGGCGAGGTCCCGCACACGCCCCTGCGGCTCTCCGGCGGCGAGGTCGGCGAGCCGCTCGCCGACCTCGCGAGCGGCGATCGGCTGCGTGCGCGCGTTCGGCGCGAGATGCACGGGACCGACCTTCGCCCGCGCGAACATCTGCGCGGCGAACTCGTGGAACTGCGTCGCCCGGAGGATCGTCCAGGGTACGGGCGAGCGCTCCACGACCTTCTCCTGCGCGACCTTGCCCGCGTAGTAGTCGTAGGGGATGCGATCGATCCCGACGATCGACAGCAGCACGATGTGCGCGACGCCGGCGTCCGCGGCCGCCGAGACGAGGTTCCCGGTCGCGGCGGTGAAGAACTCGATGGCCGCGGCGGCCTTGAGGGTCTCGATGCTCGCGACGTCGATCACGGCGTCGACGTGACGCAGAGCCGCATCGAGGCCCGTCCCCGTGACGAGGTCGACGCCGTGGGAACGGGAGAGGACGACGGCCTCGTGGCCTGCGGCTCGCAGCGCCTCGACCGTGTGCCGACCGACGACTCCGGTACCTCCTGCGACCGCGATCCTCATGGGGGATTCTCCTTCTTGCATGCTCATACTCCTCCGACGCGGCAGCCGCGGCGAATGTGAGGCGCGCGCGTGAGACTCGTGTCGACGGATCGTCCGATGGGGGACAGGATAGGAGTCGATGGATGACATCGACGCTCTCGAAGCCGAACGCCGGAACCTCCTCGCTCGCGCGTACCGCATGCTCGGCACCGTCGCCGACGCGGAGGATGCCGTGCAGGAGACGTATGTGCGCTGGTACCGCCTCTCCGACGTGGAGCGCGCGAAGATCGTCAATCCGGCCGCGTGGCTCATGCGCGTCGCGGGCCGCATCTGCCTCGACGTGCTGGGATCGGCCCGCGTGCGACGGGAGAGCTACGTCGGACCGTGGCTTCCCGAACCGCTGCCGCGCAGTTCGCCTCTGGTCGCGACCGCACAGCTCGACCCGCTCGACCGTGTCACCCTCGACGAATCGGTGAGCATGGCGCTGCTGGTGGTGCTCGAATCGCTCACGCCGGCGGAACGCGTCTCGTTCGTGCTGCACGACGTGTTCGGGGTGCCGTTCGCCGAGATCGCCGAGACGGTCGGCAGGAGCCAGGACGCCGTTCGTCAGCTCGCCTCGCAGGGACGACGTCGGGTGCGGGATCGCCGCGAGGGCATGGCCACGCGGGAGCAGCACGACGCGGTGGCGAAGGCGTTCCTCGCGGCGTCCTCGACGGGCGAGTTGCAGCAGCTCATCTCGCTGCTCGACCCCGACGTCGTGCTGCGCTCCGACGGCGGGGGCAAGATGTCTGCGGCGCGTCGCCCGGTGGTCGGCCCCGACCGCGTGGCGCGCTTCCTGCTCGGGATCCCGCGTCTCAATCCGGGGATCGAGCTCAGCGTCACCGAGACCGCCGACGGTATCGCGCTGCTCGCGACGCTGGACGGTCGCACGGATTCCGTGACCTCCTTCGTGGTCGCCGACGGCCGTATCACCGAGATCTTCATCGTGCGGAATCCCGACAAGCTCACGCAGTGGCAGTGATGCGTCGATCGCTACGATGACGACTGTGACGACACCGACCGTGCGCCCCGGCATCGACGACCGCCTCTCCCAGATGATCCGGCTCCCGACCGTCTCGGCCGAGCTCGAGGAGCGCGGCGCCGGGCCGTTCGAGGAATTCGTCGCTCTGCTGGCGGAACTCTATCCGCTCACCCACGAGAGGCTGCGGCTGGAACGGCACACGGACTTCGGGCTCCTGTACCACTGGGCAGGACGCGGCGCGGCATCCGACGGGCCCGTGGTGCTGATGGCGCATTACGACGTCGTGCCCGTCGATGAGAGCGACGCCTGGACGCACCCGCCGTTCGCCGGAGTCATCGCCGACGGCTCGGTCCACGGCCGCGGAGCGCTCGATGACAAGGGGCCGCTGATCGTCGTGCTGGAGGCGGTCGAGAACCTGCTCTCCGACGGATTCGTTCCCGCCCGCGACGTGTATCTCTCCTTCGGCGGCAACGAGGAGACGTACGGTCGCGCGGCGGAGGAGATCTCGCGGGTCCTCCGCGACCGCGGGGTCGTGCCGTGGCTCGTGGTCGACGAGGGCGGGGCGGTCGTGGATGCACCGCTGCCCTTCGTGCCGGGGCGTGCGGCGATGATCGGTGTCGGGGAGAAGGGCGTGCTGACGGTGCGGCTGTTGGCTCGCGGTGACGGCGGACACGCCTCCGCCCCGCCCACGCTCACCGCCGTGCGGCGCATCGCCCGCGCCGTCGACCGGCTCGGACCGACCACCTTCCGCCCGCACGCGTCGCGCGCGATCCTCCGGATGCTGACGCAGCTCGCCGCGCAGACTCCGGGCCCGGCGCGCCACCTGCTGCGTCTGCTCGGATCGACGCCGCTGCTGACCGCGAGAGTCTTCGCCGCGCTGGGTGGGGAACCTGCGGCGCTCGTCCGGACGACGGTCGCGCCGACCATGCAATCCGGCGGAACCGCGGCGAACGTGCTTCCTTCCCAGGCCGCAGCGACCCTGAACCTGCGCATCGCGCTGGGCGAGACGACGCAGCAGGCGGTGTTCCGCGTGCGCCGCCGCATCCGGGATCCGCTCATCTCGGTCGAGGTGCTCGAGGCGAGCGAGCCGTCGCCCGAGTCGGCGACCGACAACCCGCAGTTCGCCCTGCTCGCAGAGGCGCTCGCGGTGTCGCATCCGGGCGTCCCTGCGGTGCCGTACGTGATGATGGCGGCGACGGACTCGCGACACTTCCACCGCTTCTCGCCGGCTGTCTACCGCTTCGCTCCGCTGGACATGTCGAACGCGCAGCGCGCCTCGATCCACGGGGTCGACGAGAGCGTCGAGATCGCCGCGCTGGAACGCGGAGAGCGCTTCCATCGCGCGCTCCTCGAACGGCTGCAGTGCCCTTCGACTCGTCGCTCCGCTCCTCGTTCAGTGACCGGCCCCGAAAAGGAACTCTCATGACGCGCAATCGCACGCTGGGCACTCTCGCCGTCGTCGTCGGCTTCCTCGCCTTCGTCGAGTTCACGAGCGGCGTGCTGCAGGGCTACTACACGCCCATGCTCACCGACATCGCCCGTCATCTCGGCATCCACGACGCCGACGTGAACTGGCTCGAGGGCGCGCAGCTCATGCTGTCCGCCCTCGTGGTCCCGGCGTTCGCGAAGCTCGGCGACATGGTCGGCCACAAGCGGATGCTGCTGATCTCGACGGCGCTCACCGCGGCGGCCGCGCTGGTGCTGCCGTTCACCGATTCGTTCGCCGTCTTCCTCGCCGCGTGGGCGCTGATGGGCTTCTACGTCGTCTGGCTCCCGCTGGAGATCGCCCTCATCTGGTCGCGTTCTCGGCGGATGGAGGGGCGTTCGTCGATCACGGCGAAAGCGGCCGGGCTCCTCGTCGCCGCGCTCGAGGGCGGCGCGATCATCGGTGCCCTCGTCGGCGGCGCGCTGATCGATGTCCTTCCGCTCACGGTCGTGCTCCTCGTGCCGGCCGTTCTCATCGTCGTCTGCTTCTTCGTGATCCTCTTCGGCGTGAAAGAATCGCCGGATCCGACCGGGGGAGTGTTCGACACGGTCGGGCTCGTGCTGATCTCCCTCGCGCTGGTCTGCTTCACCGGCGGTCTCAGCCTGCTCCGCCTCGAGGGGGGGCTCGGGAATCCCTGGTCGTGGACCGTCGTCGTCCTGGGGCTGCTGTTGGTGATCCCTTTCGTGCTGTGGGAACTGCGCTCGGACGACCCGCTCATCGACGTGCGCATGTTCCGCTCGCCCGCGCTCGGCCCGGTCTTCCTCACCGCGGGCCTCTTCGGGGTGAGCGTGCTCGGTGCGCAGGCCCCGCTGTCGACCTTCGCCCGCACTGATCCCGACGTGTACGGCTATGGACTCGGGACGACCGGATTCGCGACCTCGCTGATCATCGGGATCTACCTCATCGCCATGATCACGGGTGCGCTGCTCTTCCCGACGATCGCGCGACGTCTGTCGCCGCGGTTGACACTCATGGGCGCCTCCGTGCTCGTCGGGTTCGGGTTCCTGCTGTTTCTGCCCTTCCACCATGAGTATGCGCAGGTCATCACCAACATGGTGGTGGTCGGCCTCGGGTCGGGTGCTCTCGTCGCCGCGCTGCCGGCGGCCGCGGCATCCGCTGCTCCGGCCACGCAGACGGGCGTCGCGACCGGCCTCACCAACTCGGTGAAGACCGTCGGCGGAGCGATCGCGTCGTGCGTCTTCGGCATCGCGCTGCTCAACGGGGTGGCGAGCACGGCGGCCGGCGCCGCCGAGGGCACGGCGGGATCGCTGGCCGGTTACTTCACGGTGTGGCTCGTCTGCGGTGTGACCGCGCTCGCCGCGGCGGTGCTGCTCGTGTTCGTGCCCAAAGCGGCTTTCACCGATCGGTCGGTCGAGACGGAAACGGCGCCGGCCGTCTGAGATCAGCGGCCGCCGCGTCGGCCGTCCTGCCCGAACGTGGCCGGGTCGACCGGCCGTTTCGCCCGCGGGAGGTTCGCCACGACGAGCAGGTACGAATCCGTGACGAGGTCCTCGATCAGCTCAGGATCCAGGTCTCCGGAGGGGTTCACCGTGATCCAGTGCTTCTTGTTCATGTGATAGCCGGGGGTTATCGCGTCGAACTGTTCGCGGAGCGCCTTGCTGTCCTCCGGATCGGCCTTCAGGGTCACCCTCGGATCACCGGCGACATCCATCATCAACAGGAACACCTTGTCCCGCACCTTGAAGACCTCCCATTCGGGTCCGAACGGGTATTCCAAGACGGCACCGGGCAGCTCGTCGACCCGTGCCCGAGCACATTCCTGCAGTTCCTCGCCGTTCACGTGGGCTCCTTCATTCTGGGTCTCTTCACTCTGCCGCAGCGTCGGCGCACGCAGTCAGGCGCGCACGAGGTCGAGCGCTCGCGTGATCTCCGGCCACGCGAGCGCTCCGAGTTCGGCGTCGGCATCGGGTGAGCCCCCGCGCGCCATCGCCTGTCCGCCCACGACAGCGGTCTCGCCGGGCAGCAGGAGACGGTGACCGGCTGCGGGATGGGTGACGATGACGGTGTCGAGGCCGGCGGCCGTGCGCCGGCGCGCGAGGCGGTCGGCGAACGGGACGCTCGGCCACACCTGGTCGTCACCTCCGGCGACGAGGACGAGATCCCCGACGATGTCCTCGGCGCGGATCGTGGCGGCGACGGACAGCTCCGGATGATGCTCGATGCTCGACTCGTACAGCGAGCGGTACGCGGGCGGATCGGTGTCCGCCCGCCAGGACGAGTCGAACGGCATGGCCGGAAGGGGGTTTCCGCCATGCGTCCAATGCGACGACCAGCGGCCGTCTGCGACTCCCGACCAGACGACCGATGAGGGCGAGACAGCGATGGTCGCATCCGTCGGATGCACGGATGCCGTGACGAGTGCGGCCTCGGCGCCGAACGACGTCCCGAAGATCGCCACGCGATCGCTGTCCCGCCGCAGCAGTTCGAGCTGCTCGATGAACAGCTCGATCGGCACCTCGTGCGGCGCGGGCCGCTGCCCGACACCGCCGAACCAGCGGATGGCCCGCACGCGAGCGCCGTGCTGCGCGAGCAGGTCTGCGCGTTCGTTCTCGATGCGTCCGCTGGAGCCGGCGAGCAGCAGCACGGCGGTCCCGGAGGCGCACTCCGGGTGCGCGTCGTGAAGATCGGCCAGGTCGAGCGACCCGCTGTGCAGCGGGGTCATCCGTCGCGGTCGATGCCGAAGGTACGCTTAACGATCGCCTGCACGTCTCGGTCGAGTCCGTCGATGCGGGTGTTCACGGCATCGAACCGTGCGTTCATCTCGTTGCGGAGCCCGCCGATCTGCCCGTTCATCTCGTTGCGGAGCCCGCCGATCTGGCCGTTCATCTCGTTGCGGAGTCCGCCGATCTCGGTCCGGAGGATGCGGACGAACAGCGTGGAGACGACCGTGAGGGTGCCGAACATCAGCGCGGTGAACGAGCCGATCATGGTCCAGATCTGCGCGTCGTTCATGAATCCCATCTCCTCATCGTGGCATCGATCCGGCAAGCCTGCCAGAGCTCGCGGGCGAACATATCGGTTCCCCACGAAACGCGGACAACGCTTCTCCACCCGTGTCTGTGGAGGAGATGCGAGAGGCCGGGCGGTGGGTGTCCACCGCCCGCCCCCTCGTCTCAGTCGCCCTTCACGTTGACGAGCTGCCGCAGCGTGTGCCGGATCGATACGAGGCTCGCGGCATCCGCCATCACCTGGTCGATGGGCTTGTACGCCTGCGGGATCTCATCGATGAAGGCGTCCGTGTCACGGAACTCGATCCCCGCCATCGCCTCCCGCAGCTGCTCGTGCGTGAACGTCTTCCGTGCCGTCGACCGGGAGAAGTTCCGGCCGGCGCCGTGCGGCGAGGAGTTCAGCGACTGCGGGTCGCCGAGTCCCTCGACCACGTACGAGGCCGTGCCCATCGAGCCGGGGATGAGCCCGGGCCGACCGGCATCCGCCTGGATAGCGCCCTTCCGAGACACCCACACCTGCTTGCCGTCGTGCTTCTCCGACTCGGTGAAGTTGTGATGGCAGTTGATCCGCTCCTGCTCGTCGACCGGCGTGCCGAGGAACTCCGACACCTGCCGCACGACGCGGTCCATCATCTCCGCCCGGTTCAGCAGCGCGAAGTGCTGGGCCCACCGCAGCTCCCGGATGTACCGGGTGAACTCCGGGGTCCCCTCGACCAGGTACGCCAGGTCGGGGTCCGGGAGGTCGATCCACCACTGCTTCGCGAGCCGCTGCGCGACCGAGATGTGCTTCATGGCGATCTTGTTCCCGACGCCGCGCGAACCCGAGTGCAGGAACAGCCAGACCCGGTCGAGTTCGTCGGCCGAGACCTCGATGAAGTGGTTGCCCGAGCCGAGCGTGCCCAACTGCAGCCGCCAGTTCCCGGCGTACTGCGCGGGGTCGAACCCGTTGTTCTCGGCCAGCGCCTCGAGCTCCGCGATGCGGGGCGCGGCGGTCGCGACGATCTTGTTGTTGTACCGGCCGGCCGAGAGCGGGATGGCGCGCTCGATCTGCTCCCGGAGTTCGGCGAGGTCGCGACCGTCGAGGTCGCTCTTCGTGAAGTGGGTGCGGACGGCGATCATGCCGCAGCCGATGTCGACGCCGACCGCGGCAGGGATGATCGCCCCGAGCGTCGGGATGACCGACCCGACCGTCGCGCCCTTTCCGAGGTGCGCATCCGGCATCAGTGCCAGGTGCGGGTGGATGAACGGCATGCGTGCCGTGGTGTGCGCCTGCGCGAGTGTCTTCTCGTCGATCAGCGACGCCCACGACAGCAGCCGTGCGGAGAGCCTCTCCATGATTCCTTTCCTTGTGGTGATGTCCAGCCACAGGTCAGGGGTCTCTCCAACGGAAAACGCCCCGGACCTGACGGTACGAGGCGTGAGAGCAGCGGATGCTGTCAGACGGCGCGCGCCGGAGGGTACGACTCGTAGCGGTCGTTGCGCTTCGGCTGAAGCGCCTCGACCGCGGCGAAGGGGAGTTTCCGCAGGGCGGTCATCCGTCGTCTCCTCGGCTGGCGTGCTGCGCCGGTCGGCACAGCTTTCCGAGAATAGGGGGCGACACGCCCGGGCGTCAAGCCGGATCGCGCGGAGGGTTGTACATGAATTCGATGCGGATGCCGTCGGCGTCTTCGATGAACGAGGCGTAGTACCGGTCGCTGTAGCGCGGGTACTCCTTGGGCTCGCGCACCGCGGTCCATCCGGCGTCGAGCGCGACCGCGTGGAGGCGGTCGACGTCGGCAGGGGATTCCATCGCCCAGGCGAGATGCTGCCATCCGACGCGGCCGTGCCGGTGCGGGGTGCTGTCCTCGTCCCACACGTAGAGGATGATCTCGGTCTCATCGCCGTTGTTCCACGAGATCGAGTGATCGTCCTCCCCGCCGCTCTGATAGCCGAGCGCCGCGAGGACCGGATGGAACTGCGCGCGCCCCCGTTCGAGATCGGCGACGGTGATACCCAGATGATCGAGGAGAGCCATGGGGCCAGTCTTGCAGGGGCGACGGACGTCGCACCAGAGCGGCGCTCAGAGCTCGATGCCGTGGTCCTCGTCGTTGACGCCGGCGTTGTTCCCGCGCCGCGACTCGTAGCCGAGGAACCAGCCGAGCCAGACGATCGCCGCGAGCAGGATGCCGAGCCAGACGTTCTGGAAGATCAGGCCGATGACGACACCGACGACGAGCAGACCGGCGGTGACGGAGACGCGGAGCGCGGTGCGGGACATGACCTCAGCCTAGATCTTCGCTGGCGGGGAGCGGGCAGCTCAGCGGCCGCGATGGTTCTCGGGTGCGAGGCGCGGGCCGCGGCGGGGCTCCTTCACTCCGCTGGCGTAGATCAGCCGGATGACGCGCTGGCGGTGCCCCGCCCAGGGCGCGAGGAGCTCGAGCATGCCGTCGTCGTCCGTGCGCGTGCCGGTGAGCACGTAGCCCACCTCGTGAGCCAGGTGGTAGTCGCCCACGCTGACGGCATCCGGGTCGCCGAGCGCGCGGATGCGGGTCTCGGCCGAGGTCCACACGCCGATCCCGGGGAGGCTCGTGAGCACGCGGTCGCGGTCGATTCCCGTCGATGCCGCGCGCACCGCGCGCTCGATGCTGTCGCCACGGGAGGCGGCGCGCACGAGTGTCTTGGACTGCGGCGGCTCGACGGCCGCGCGGTGCCAGGACCACGACGGGATCGTGCGCCAGACGGATGCCGCGGGCGGCGCGAACATCGGGCGAGGGGTGGGGCCGGGTGCGCGCTCGCCGAAGCGCGATACCAGGAAGCGCCAGGCGCCGAAGGCCTGCATCGCGGTGACCTTCTGCTCGAGGATGGAACCGGCGAGGGCGTCGAACACCTCGTCGGTGCGGGCGAGGCGGATGCCGGGGTTGCGACGGGCGACTTCGGCGATGAGCGGATGCCCCGAGGCGTCGAACCCCTCGGCGTCGTCGCTCGCGCCGCACAGGTCGGGCACCCGGTCGAGCGCCTCGGCGGCTCCGGGCCCCCAGGCGGTCGCGCGGACTTCGTCGCCGATCGCGCGCATCGCGAGAGTCGCGGCTCCGAGCGGAGTGCGCACGGCCCGCCAGATCACCCGGGCGTCGATGACCGTCGTCGGATCGGTTCCCCCACGCCGCAGCACGCCGACGGTGCGACCGAAGTCGAGGTCGTGCCGAGGCCGGTAGACGGTCTCGTGCGCGGCACCCGACCCTGCGGCGGATGCCGCTGCGGGATCGGCTGTGAGGGTCATGCGCCCACCCTACGCGGCGGCGCCGACAACGCTGCCGGGGTCGTGCTCAGAAGCGGTCGGGCGAAGGCGTGCCGTGGCCGTAGCGGATGACGACGTCGGCGTGCCGGTCGAAGCGGTAGCCGATGCCCCGCACGGTGCGCACGATGTCCTCGTAACGGCCGAGCTTGGCGCGCAGGCGGCGCACGTGCACGTCGATGGTGCGCTCGCCGGGGGTCTCGTCGTCCTGCGCCTGCCAGAGGGCGGACACGAGCTCGGAGCGCTCGATGGTGCGGCCCTCGCGCAGCACGAGGTACTGCAGCAGCTCGAACTCCTTGTAGGTGAAGGCGGCGGACTCGCCGTCGATGAGGACGCGCTTGCGGGAGATGTCGACCGTGACGCCCGTCTCCTCCTCGACGGTGTCCTCTTCGGCGGCGGCCTTGGTGCGGGCGATCGCGCCGGGCTCCTGCAGTGCGAGGCGCACGACGTCGAGGTCGCGCCCGCCGGAGCCGTGCGGGGCGAGAGCCACCGTGGCGTGGGTCTCGGCGCCCGGCGCGAGCTCCGCGAGCGTGCGGCGCAGGGCGTCGACGAGGAGCGGGAGGCTCACGCCGGCTTCGGCGGCCTTGATCTCGTCGAGTCCGACGTAGAGGGCGAAGCCGCGGGGCGAGCGGACGGCGGGAAGATCGGCGGCGCCGTTCAGCGAAGCGGCCTCGGACTGCGGGCGGGCGGTGCGGGTCTGGGCTGCGGTGGCGGGACGCTCGAGAAGTGCGATGTTCGACATGATGATGAAGTCCTCAGGACGTGAGCCGGAGAGCGGCTCTGATGTGTTGCGAATGACCGGCGGAGCCGGGAAACGAGCAAGGGTGGATGCTCGGTGACTCTGACCTCGCAGATGGCGAAGGATCAGGTCAGGCGGGGTGGCTGTTCGTTCAGCGACACATTCGGCAACACATGCCAACGCGACCGGGCATCATCATCCCGGCAGTCCCGTTCGCCTCCTGGGCGGACAAAGGGCGTGCGTTGGTGGTCATGGGGGGATTATGTCCGATCGTGTCGCCTCGTGTCAAAACGGGCTCTGTGCGCATGAGCGGGCGTAACGTTGCTCGAATGACGATCTCGACCACGATCGGCGGGTTCATCCTGACCGACGAGAAGGATGAATCGCGCTACACCCTGATGCGTGACGGGCGACTGGTGAGCGTGCTCGACTACCGCGACGACGGCAGCACCGTCGCATTGACGAGAGCGTTCACGATCCCGACTTTCCGCGGTCACGGGTACGCGGGGAAGGTCGTCGAGGGCGCCGTCGCCGACATCGAGGCGCGCGGGGATCGCAAGGTCGACGCGGTCTGCTGGTACGTCGCGGACTGGTTCGCGGCCCACCCCGATCGCGCTCACCTCCTGCGCACGCGCTGACGCGCGCGATTGTTTCGTTCTGTTACGCGGTCGGCCTGACAGGATGAAGCCATGAAACTCGCCGAGGCCCTCACCGCCCGAGCCGATCTGCAGCGCCGCATCGAGCAGCTCCGCGCTCGCATCACCGCCAACGCCCGGTACCAGGAGGGCGAGGAGCCGGCGGAGGATGCCGCCGCCCTGATCATCGAAGCGGATGCCGCTCTCGCGCAGCTGCGCGACCTGATCCGCCGCATCAACGCGACGAACACGCGGCTGAGCCTCGGCGCCGACGGCACCATGACCGATGCGCTCGCCGCCCGCGACGTCCTGCGCCTGCAGCACTCGCTGCTGACGGATGCCGCGGCCGCCGCCTCCGGATCGAACGATCAGTTCCTCCGCCAGATGCGCTCGGAGCTCCGACAGATCTCCGCGCTCCCGGTGGCACAGCTGCGCTCCCGGGCCGATGCGGTCGCGCAGGAGCTGCGCGAGCTCGACAACCGGATCCAGCAGGCGAACTGGACGAGCGACCTGGAGGAGTGAGCGGAAGTCGGTAGTCACGACGAGGCGGGCACAACCCCGGCCGGAGGGGCAATTCCGGCACCTGTTGGGCGGAGGGCAGCCCGGATCTCGCATCGCGCAGCCCCGCACGCCGCACAGGTGAAGGCGCACACCGCACCACGCATCACCGCGTGCCGATCGTCGCGACGAGGGTGGGTCAGGGGACCTTCCGCTCTCTCCTCCCCATCTGCGGCACGCCTCGGACCGAATGTCGGAGGGGGTTCGTACCTTGTGAGTATGCGCATCCTGCACACCTCCGACTGGCACATCGGTCGCACGTTCCACGGTCACTCGACCATGGACGCGCTGGCCGAGATTCTCGGAGCGCTCACCGAGCAGGTGCGGGAGAACGCCGTCGACGTCGTCCTCGTCGCGGGAGACGTGTTCGATTCCGCCACGCCTTCGGGCCCCGCCTACACACTGCTCGGCGACGCGCTCGTCGCGCTGCACGAGACCGGCGCCCGCGTGATCGTCACGAGCGGCAACCACGATTCGGCAGCACGCCTCGGCTTCCAGGCCCGACTGCTGCGCGACGGCATCCATGTGCTGACCGATCCGCTGGCGGTCGGTGCCCCCGTGACCGTCGACGATGCTTTCGGGCCCGTTCATTTCTTCGGCATCCCCTACCTCGAGCCGGCCATCGTGCGCCAGCACTGGCCGGACGGCGACTCCGAAGGGCGACAGCTGCGCACCCAGGCGCAGACGATGTCGCATGCGATGGATCTCGTCCGTGCAGGCATGAGCGCGCACCCCGGCCGCTCGGTCGCGATCGCCCACTGCTTCGCGGCCGGGGTCGATGCCACTCTGGGCCTCGAACGCGAGGTAAGGCAGGGCGGCCTCGACGTCGTGCCGCTGAGTGTCTTCGACGGCCCCGATTACATGGCCCTCGGGCACATCCATGGACGGCAGCAGCTGAGCGAGCGCGTGCGCTATGCAGGCGCACCACTGCACTACAGCTTCGGCGAGCAGCACAAGCCCCGCGGCTCATGGCTGGTCGACCTCGATGCCGAGGGACTCGCCTCGGTCGAATGGCTGGAGCTGCCGGTGCCGCGTCGGCTCGTGACCCTCACGGGCCCGCTCGCCGAGATCCTCTCCGAGGCCAGCGTGGCCGCTCACGCCGACGACTGGGTCTGCGCGATCTACACCGACGCGTTGCCGCAGGCGGAGCCGATGCGCCGCCTGCGCGAGAGCTTCCCGTTCTGCGCGATGGTGCAGCACCAGCCCGCGATCGTGGCCGAAGAGCGGGAGCGCACTTATTCGCAGCGTCTGCGTGCCGCCGTCAGCGATGCCGAGCGGATCGAAGCCTTCCTCGAGCACGTGCGCGCGGGGCACGGGCCGACCGAGACCGAGAGCCAGCTGATCCGTGCCGTGCTCGACGACCGTGTGCGCGCGGAGGCGCTCGTCTAGATGCGTCTGCACCGCCTGGAGGTCGAAGGGTTCGGCCCGTTCCGGTCCCGCCAGACCGTCGACTTCGACGCGTTCGCCGACGATGGCATCTTCCTGATCGCCGGGCGCACCGGCGCAGGAAAGTCCAGCATCCTCGACGCCGTCTGCTTCGGCCTCTACGGCGGGGTGCCGCGCTACGACGGTGGTGAGAAGCGACTCCGCAGCGACCACTGCGAGCCCGATGACCTCTCCGAGGTCGTCGTCGAGTTCAGCGCCTCGGCCGGCCGCTTCCGTGTGACGCGATCGCCGGAGTACGTGCGCCCGTCGAAGCGGGGTGGGGGCACGACGAAGCAGGCTGCCGGCGTGGCGCTCGACGAGTGGACGGATGCCGGGTGGGTCGGCCGTGCCGCGCGGGCAGTCGACGTGGCGAATGAGCTCGACGAGATCCTGCAGCTGAGTCGTGACCAGTTCCTGCAGGTCATCCTGCTCGCGCAGAACCGCTTCTCGGAGTTCCTCCTCGCCGGCAGCAAGGACCGGCAGACGCTGCTGCGCCGACTGTTCGGCACGCAGCGGTTCGAAGACGTGCAGGCTCGCTTCGACGATCGGCGCCGAGCGGCCGAGCAGGCACTCGGCGCACGGCTCGCGACCGTCGCGGCGCGTGTCGAAGAGGCGGAGCGACTGGTGTCCACCGCCGACCTCTGGGGTGACGCGGTCGAGGCGGGCACGGGGGAGGCAACCGGTGCGGGGGAAGCCGTACGACCGACGGTCACCTCGACCACCGCCGAGCGCCTCGATGGTCTGCGCAGGGCGAAGGCCCGCGCCGACTACCGGGCGGAGCGGCGTGTATCCGACCGCGCTGAGGCGGAGAAGTCCTCGACGGCCGCCGACCTCGTGCTCTCCACGAAGCGCGAGGAGCAGCGTGCGCAGGCCGAGCGCGACCGCGCGCGCGCCGCCCTCGACCGGCTCGACGCCGAGGAGCCATCGATCGCCACGGCCCGGGCAGAGCTGTCGGATGCGCGGTCGGCCGAGGCGCTGCGGTCGACGATCGCCGCCGCCGCTCGCGCACGCACGGCTCTGGAGAGTGCGCGCGCGGCCGAGCAGACCGCGCGGGCCACGTGGGAGCGGTTCGGTGTCGCGACCGATGACGACCTCGAGACATGGGCCGCCACGCGTCTCAAAGAGAGCGGCGCGTGGGAGCGTGCGGCCGACCTCGAAGCACAGGAGCCGACCCTCATCGCCGAACTGCAGGCTGCGGAGGTCGCCGTGCAGGAGGCATCCGCACGTGTCGAGGAAGCAGCCGCAGAGCGCGCAGAGCTGCCGACAGAGGTCGTCGCGGTCACGGCCGAACGCGACGACGCGCGGCGCAACGCCGACCGGAAGGCCGATCTCGCCGCCGCTCGGGACGCCGCCGAATCCCGCGTCCGCGCCGCGCGCGATGTTCAGCGCCTCCGCGAGGCGCAGGAGATCGCCGAGCAGCAGCTGGCCGCTCTGACGACTCGGCACGCGACCGCCCAGTCCACGCTGGCGCAGCTGCGGCAGCGTCGTTTCGACGGGATGGCGGGCGAACTCGCCTCGGGTCTCGTCGACGCCGAGCCGTGCCCGGTCTGCGGCGCGCTCGAGCATCCATCGCCGGCCACGCATGCCGACCCCGTCTCGGCCGACGATGTCGCCGCTGCCGAAGCCGTGCGTGACGCAGCAGCGGAACGAGAGCGCGAGGCCGCCGCGACGTCCGCATCTCTTCGCATCGATCTCGCCGCTGCCGAGGCCGGAGCAGACGGCCGCACGGTCGAGCAGGCCGAGGGCGAGCACGCCGCCGCCGTCGACCTCCACGCGCAGAGTCTCGCCGCGGCCGACCGCCTGAAGACTCTAGACACGCAACTGCACGAGATCGCTGAACGGGCCGACCAACTCGAACGCGAACGCGCAGATCGCGCTGCCACCCTCGCGGCGGCGCGGGAGCAGCTCGCGCTTCGCGCACAACGACTCGAGCAGACGCGCGCTCTGACCGCCGAGGCCCGTGGGCCGTTCGACACGGTCGCGGAGCGACTCGCCGATATCACGGCGAAGGTCGCGGCGGCCCGACTGCTCGCCGCGGCGCTCGCCGAACGCGAGCGAAGGGCACAGGCGCTCGCCGAGGCCGAGAGCGAGCGGGATGCGGCGCTCGCCGAGTCCGCGTTCGACGACGTCGCCGCCGCCGAACGCGCGCTGCGATCGCCCGCGGTGCAGGAGGCTCTCGAGACGCGCATCTCTCAGCACGCCGTGCTGCGCGAGAAGGAACGATCGACGCTCTTCGACCTCGAGCTGCGTACGCTCCCCGAAGAGCCGATCGACATCTCGCCGGACGAAGAGGCGGCGGCGACGGCACGCGCCGCATGGATGCACGCCGTCGACGAGGCCAGTCGCGCGCTCGGCACCGTGGAGCGGCTCGAAGACCTCATCGCATCCGCGACCGCGGAGCATGCGAGGACGGCCGACGACGCGGCCGAGTTCGAGGTGCTGCAAGGTCTGGCCGACGCGATCGCCGGCCGAGGCGCCAACACCCGCAAGATGACGCTGGAGACTTTCGTCCTCGCTGCCGAGCTCGAGGAGATCGTCGAAGCCGCGAACCGTCGCCTCTACGACATGTCCACCGGCCGGTACCAGCTGCAGCACTCCGACGCGCTCGCCGCGCGGGGCGCAGCCTCCGGACTCGGCATCGTGGTGTCGGATGCGTTCACCGGACAGACGCGGCCGCCGCAGTCGCTCTCGGGAGGCGAGACGTTCCTCACGTCACTCGCCCTCGCGCTCGGCCTCGCCGAAGTGGTGACGGCCCGCGCCGGCGGCATCCGCCTGGACACGCTCTTCATCGACGAGGGGTTCGGGTCGCTCGACGGCGACACCCTCGACGTGGCGATGCGCACGCTCGACGAACTGCGACAGGGAGGCCGGACCGTCGGCGTGATCAGCCACGTCGAGGCGATGCAGGAGCAGATCCCGGCTCAGCTGACCGTGCGGGCGACGCCGAACGGGCCGAGCATCATCGAGACCCGCTGACCGCCCGATCAGCGGCGGCGGGCCGCGTCAGACGCCGTACTCGCCGCGGATGAAGTCGCGCAGCTGCACGCTGCAGCGGGCGACCGCCTCGCGCCAGTCGGTGAGCGCTCCGTCCTCGGCCTGGTCAGAGACGGCGCGGAAGACCCGGATCGGCACGTCGAACTGCTCGGCGACCCAGATGTAGGCGTAGGTCTCCATATCGACCAGCGCCGCGCCGCTCGGGCGGATCACGGCGGTCACCTCCGCGTCGTCGACGAAGTGGTCTCCCGTGGCGATCAGCACTCCCTCCCGGCCGGTCGAGACCCGCGCGGGCAGCGACACGTGCTGCCCGGCGATGCCGTCGAGGTCGGTGACGTCGTGCTGGAACGCGGTGCCGATCTCGTGGACCGTCGCCTCGAGGCCGGGGGCGATCGCACCCGCGGTGCCGACGACGACGATCTCCTCGTAGGGGTGGGCATCGAGCGCCCGCGTGAGGGCGAAGGTCGCCTGGAGCTTGCCCGGCCCCGTGACGAGACGGTCGAAGCCGTCGAGGGTCTCCGGGAAGGCGGACAGTTCGGAGGCGAGGGCGGCGACGAGGAGTTTCACTTCCTCATTCTTTCAGGTCGCACCTGACAGGAGCGTCGGAGAGCCGTTCGTCACCCCGGCGTAACACAGAGGGGCGATACTGATTCCAGGAAGAGTGGAGGACCACGTGTCGTTGCAGCAGCAGATCTCCGAAGACCTCGGCGTCAAGTCCGAGATCGATCCCGAAGCCGAGGTGGAGCGTCGAGTCGGATTCCTCGTCGATTACCTCCGCACCACCGGCGCGCGAGGATTCGTGCTCGGCATCTCCGGCGGGCAGGACTCGACCCTCGCCGGTCGCCTCGCCCAGCTCGCCGTCGAACGCGTCCGCGCGGAGGGCGGGGAGGCGAAGTTCCTCGCCGTGCGCCTTCCGTACCGCGTGCAGGGCGATGCCGCGGATGCCGTGGCGGCCTTGGAGTACATCGCGCCGGACGCCTCGGTCGAGGTGAACATCCAGAACGGCGTCGACGGCGTCGAGGAGGACATCGAGTTCGCCGTCACGAGCGACATCAGCGACTTCAATCGCGGCAACATCAAGGCGCGCGTGCGCATGGTCACCCAGTACGCCTTGGCGGGGCACGACGGGATGCTGGTGATCGGCACCGACCATGCCGCCGAGGCGGTGACCGGCTTCTTCACGAAGTTCGGCGACGGCGCGGCCGACATCCTGCCGCTGTCCGGCCTGACCAAGCGGCAGGGTCGGTCGCTGCTGCAGTTCCTGGACGCGCCCGATCGCCTCGCCTTCAAGGTGCCGACGGCCGATCTCCTCGACGGCCAGCCCGGCCGTGCGGATGAGGACGAGCTCGGCATCACGTACGAGCAGATCGACGACTTCCTCGAGGGTCGCCCTGTCGATCCCGATGTCGCCGGCCGTATCGAGGCGAAGTACCTCGCGACGCAGCACAAGCGCCATCTGCCGGTGACGCCCGACGACGACTGGTGGCGCTGACCCCGGACGCTCGCGGTTCGTCCCGTGTCGGATGCCGCGGATAGTGTCGAAGCATCCGACAGAACGGGAGCATCGTGCGGATCGACACTGAGGCGCAGCGCGTCATCTGGAGCGCCAGCGACCTCAAGGCGGCTGCGGAGTGTGAATTCGCCTGGTGCCGTGCGATCGACGCGAAGCTCGGGCGCGTACCCGCGGTCGTCGAGCCGGAAGACGCGACGCTGCAGCGGGCCGCTCTGCTCGGCGATGTGCATGAGCGCAATGTGCTGGCCCGGTACGTCGCAGACCTCGGCGCCGAGAGGGTCCATCAGATCGAGAAGGTGTCGTCCGTGGACGCCGAGGGGCTCCGCGCCGCGACCGACGAGACCGTCGCAGCACTCCGGTCCGACGCCCTCGTCGTCTTCCAGGCCGCTTTCGCCACAGAGGAGTTCGTCGGCTTCGCCGACTTCCTGCGCAAAGACGACGACGGCCGCTGGCGGGTGCAGGATTCGAAGCTGGCGCGCAAGGCACGGGTCACCGCGCTCATGCAGCTGGCGGCATATGTCGATCAGCTCGATCGGCTCGGCATCCCGAGATCCGATGACGTCGACCTGATCCTGGGCGACAGCAGCATCAGCACGCACGCCGTCGACGACCTCCTGCCGCTCTTCCATGTGCGCCGCGCGCGTCTGCGGGCGCTCATCGCCGATCGGCGCATCCCCGACGGCGCTGCGGGAACCCCGCTGGCGTGGGGCGACGATCGAGGCGACCTGCAGATCGTCGCGTGCGGCCGCTGCGCCACGTGCGAAGAACAGGTGCTGGCTCACCGCGATCTGCTGATGGTCGCTCGCATGCGTCCGGTGCAGCGAGCGCGGCTCCGCGCGTCCGGCATCGAGACGATCGATGCGCTGGCATCGGCATTCGAGGCTCCGGTCGGTATGAATGCCGACTCCTTCGAGACCCTCCGAGCGCAGGCGCGTCTGCAGATCCGCGCGGATGCCGACGGGGTGCCGACCTACGACGTGCACTACGCACCGGCGATCCACACGCTGCCGCTCCCCAGCCATGGCGACATCTTCTTCGATTTCGAAGGGGATCCGCTCTACACCGAACCGGCGCCGGACGGCGAGGCGCACTGGGGCATCGACTACCTCTTCGGGTGGGTCGACAACACCGACCAGTATTCGGCACTGTGGGCGCACACGTTCGCCGACGAGCGCCGGGCGCTGGAAGACTTCCTCGACTTCGTCCAGGTGCGACGGGCGGCGCATCCCGCGATGCACATCTACCACTACGCGCCGTACGAGACCTCGCACCTCGTGGCGATGGCCGCTCGGCACGGCGTCCGCGAGGGAGAGGTCGACCGCCTGCTGCGCGAAGGCGTCTTCGTCGATCTCTATCCGCTGGTGCTGCGCACGGTGCGCGTCGGTTCGCGCTCGTATTCGATCAAGAAGCTCGAGCCGCTCTACATGGGCGACGACGTGCGCACGAGCGATGTGCAGAAGGGCGACGATTCGATCGTGCAGTACGTCGCCGCGCGCGAACTCGCCGCAGCTGGCGAGAAGGCCGAGGCGGATGCTGTCCTGGCGGACCTGGCCGACTACAACCGCTACGACTGCGTCTCGACCCGGCGGCTGCGCAATTGGCTGATCGACATCGCCCGCCGACAGGGCGTGACGCCGGCGCCGCCGGATGAGATCGACGAGGTGATCTACGAGCCCTCGCCGCGGTCGGTGGCGCTGCTCGCCGACGCGGAGCGCGCGGTCGAGGCCGGGGGAGACGGGCTCGTGCATCGGATCGCGGCCGCGGCGATCGACTACTTCCCGCGCGAGGCCAAGAGCTTCTGGGTGTCGCATTTCCAGCGGCTGCGGGAGCCCGTGACGATGTGGGACGGCACGCGCGACGTCGTGCGCGTCGATCGCGCCTCCTCGACGGTCCGCCGCGACTGGAGCATCGGCGAGGGGCGACGGGTAATGTCCCGCGACGTCGAGATCCGCGGGGAGGTGTCGCCGGGCACGACGCTCGGGGTCGGCGCACAGCCGTTCGCCCTCTACGAGGTGCCGGCGCCGTTCGACACCGAGGTTCCGTCGCGCGCCGTCCACGTTCCGCACACGGTGACCGTCAGCGAGGTGCTCGACGACGGCTACCTGGTGACGGAGTCGGCGGTGCAGGGGCAGACGTGGGATGAGCTGCCGATCGCACTCACGCCCGCCGCGCCGCCGCGCGTGGTGTCGCTGCAGGGCGCGATCGATGAATGGGCCGACGCTGTGCACGCCGAGGCGCCGGGCTTCCCCGCCGATGCCGCGACCGACATCCTGCGCCGCATCCCGCCGCGCACCGCCTCGGGGGCACCGATCCCGACGGCGGGCGATGACGTGATCGATGCGATCGTGCGCGGTGTGCTCGACCTCGATCGCAGCTACCTCGCGGTGCAGGGTCCTCCCGGAACCGGCAAGACCTACACGGGGTCCCGCGTGATCGCGCGCCTGGTGAACGAGTACGGGTTCAAGATCGGCGTCGTCGCCCAGTCGCACGCCATCATCGAGACCCTGCTCGCGCGCGTCGTCGCCGACGGCGTCGCACCGGGGCAGGTGGCCAAGGCGCCGAAGGACAGCGAGGCGGAGACGTCCTACACCGCGATCGCCAAGAACGGCATGGCCTCATTCCTCGCCGAGCATGCCGACGAGGGCGTCGTGGTCGGCGGCACCGCCTGGGACTTCAGCAACACCCAGCGCGTCGACCGGGCAGGGCTCGATCTGCTCGTCATCGACGAAGCCGGGCAGTTCTCGCTCGCCTCGACGATCGCCGTCGCTGCCGGGGCGAAGCGCCTGCTGCTGCTCGGCGACCCGCAGCAGCTCCCGCAAGTCAGTCAGGGCGCGCACCCGGAGCCGGTCGACACCTCGGCCCTCGGCTGGGTCATGGACGGCGATCCCGTCGTGCGACCGGAGTACGGCTACTTCCTCGCGCGCTCGTGGCGCATGCACCCGTTCGTCGCGACGCCGGTGTCGAAGCTGGCGTACGCCGGGCAGCTCGCCTCCGCGCCCGGAACCGAGAACAGATCGATCGACGGCATCGAGCCCGGGCTCCACGTCGTGCCGCTCCGGCATCGCGGAAACGCCACTCAGTCGCCCGAAGAAGCCGCCGAGATCGTGCGTCTCGTCGGCGACCTCATCGGCCGCACCTTCACCGACAACGACCCCGCCGCGACGACGAGGCCGCTCGTGCAGTCCGACATCATCGTCGTCACGCCCTACAACGCGCAGCGCCAGCTCGTTCTCGATGAGCTCGCCGCTGCCGGCTTCCCCGATGTGCCGGTCGGCACGGTAGACAACTTCCAGGGCAAGGAGGCCGTCGTCTCGATCACCTCGCTCGCGGCCTCGAGCGGTCGGGACGCGCCGCGCGGGCCGGAGTTCCTGCTGCTGCAGAACCGTCTCAACGTCGCGATCTCCCGCGCGCAGGCCGTCGCCTACCTGATCCACTCGCCCGCGCTGCTCGACGACCTTCCCTACACGCCCGAGGGTGTCGCCCGGCTCAGTGCTTTCGCGCGACTGGTCGGGGCGGCGGGGTGAACGCGCGCGTGCACACCGAAGACGACATCCTGCGCGCGGCGGCGGCATGGGCGTGGTTTCCACGCGACAGCGACCGCGCCGACGAGCACCTGACGCTGGTGCGCTATCCGGCACGATTCGGCGGCGGGGTGCGGGGCTCGCAGGTGCGCTCGTCCTCCGACGCCGCGGCGGTGCTCGATCACGCCGTCGAGCGCACGAGGAAGTGGGGGGAGTCCCGACTGACCTTCTGGACCAACCCTTCGGACAGCCCCGACCTCGAAGAGGAACTGCAGCGACGCGGTGCACAGCACATCGACACCGTCGCTGTGCTCGCGCGCGCCATCGACGATCTCCTGATCGACGCGCCTCCGGGCGCGACCGGCGAGATCGTCCGCACGCTCGACCAGGTGCGCGAGGTCGACATGATCAACGTGCCCGTGTGGGAGCAGGCTCCGCTCGATGAGGACGGCCTGCGCGTCGAGTTCGCGGAAGTTCTCGGTCAGCAGCAGACGGGGGAGGGCGTGCGTGTGCTCGGACGCCTCGAGGGCCAGGCGGTCAGCACTGGCGGCTGCACGATCGTCGACGGTTTCACGCGCTTGTGGGGTGCCGCGACTCTGCCGGCGTTCCGAGGCCGAGGGGCATACCGGGCTGTGCTCGCCGAGCGGTTGCGCGCGAGTGCGGAACTCGGCGCCACGACAGCACTGGTGAAGGGTCGCGTCGCCACCTCGGCGCCGATCCTCCGCCGCGTCGGATTCCACCACTACGGCGACGAGCGCGCGTATCGGCTCGATGTCGCCTAGCGGTCGAGCCGCACGAGCCGCAGCGTCGTGATCAGACGGTGCCGTAGAGCCGATCGCCGGCGTCGCCGAGTCCAGGCACGATGTAGCCCTTCTCATTGAGACGCTCATCGAGAGCACCGAGCACGAGCGTGACGTCGCGATCGCCCGCCATCGCCTCGATCGCAGCGACGCCCTCGGGGGTGCCGAGCAGGCAGATCGCGGTGACATCCTTCGCCCCGCGGTTGAACAGGAACTGGATCGCGGCCGCGAGCGAGCCGCCGGTGGCGAGCATCGGGTCGATGGCGAAGCACTGGCGGTCGCTGAGGTCGTCGGGAAGACGCTCGGCGTAGGTGGTCGGCTCGAACGTCTCCTCGTCGCGGACCATGCCGAGGAACCCGACCTCGGCCGTCGGAAGGAGCTTCACCAAGCCTTCGAGCATGCCGAGACCGGCGCGCAGGATCGGCACCACGATCGGGCGCGGCTCCGAGATCTTCACCCCCATCGTCGTCGTCACCGGAGTGGTGATCTCGATCGGGCTGACCTTCACGTTTCGCGTCGCCTCGTACGCGAGCAGCGTCACGAGCTCTTCGGTCAGCTGCCGGAAGACCGGCGACGGGGTGCGCTGGTCGCGCAGCACCGACAGCTTGTGGGTGACGAGGGGGTGGTCGGCGACGTGAACACGCATGGTTACAGGCTAATGCGCGGCGCCCCTCGGCACGACATCGGCCTCGGCGGCACCTCGGCGCGGCTGTCGTAGGCTCGATCCATGACCGCCGCCGACGATCTCGCGATGCGACGAGCTCTCGCCCTCGCGGCGGAAGCATCGGCCGCCGCGGAGATCCCCGTCGGAGCCGTCGTCCTCGATCCGGAGGGCCGGATCATCGCCGAGGGGCGCAACAACCGCGAGGAGACGCACGACCCGACGGGCCACGCTGAGATCGATGCGTTGCGGGATGCCGCGGCATCCGTCGGCTCCTGGAATCTGCAGGGCCACACCCTCGTCGTGACCCTCGAGCCGTGCCTGATGTGCGCGGGAGCGATCCTGCAGGCGCGTATCAGCCGGGTGGTGTTCGGCGCCTGGGACGACAAGGCGGGAGCAGCGGGATCCCAGTACGACGTGCTCCGAGACCGCCGTCTTCCTTACCGGGCGGAGGTCGTCGGCGGGCTGGAAGCGGATGCCGCGACCGCCCTGCTGCGCGACTTCTTCGATCAGCGTCGCTGAGGCGACGTACTCGGAGTGCAGCGCCTCAGTCCGAGGACTTCAGCACGAAGACGTCGGTCGAGGGCTGGGGGTCGATCGCTGGGCGGTACACGTCCGGCTCGATGTACACGACCCGCGCGACCGGCACGGCCTCGCGGATGCGCGCCTCGATCGCGTCGATGTCGGCAGCCGCCTCGCGCAGCGGCTTGTCGGCGCTGAGCGCGATCTTCGCGGCCACCATGAGCTCGTCCGGACCCAGGTAGAGGGTCTTCATGTGGATGATCTTCTCGATCTCGTCACCCGCGTTGATCGCGTCGACGATCCGGTCGTAGTCCGCCTGGGTCGCGCCTTCGCCGACGAGCAGGCTCTTGGTCTCGACGCCCAACACGATCGCGATGACCACGAGCAGCACGCCGATCATGACCGTGCCGAGGGCGTCGAACAACGGATTTCCGGTGATCAGCGTGAGGCCGACGCCGAGCAGTGCGAACGTCAGACCGGTCAGCGCCCCGACATCCTCGAGCAGCACGACCGGCAGCTCCGGCGCCTTCGACCGGCGCACGAACGACACCCACGACTGGCCCTTCTCCCGCACGAGATTGCTCTCTCGCACGGCCGTGCGCAGCGAGAACGACTCCAGGCCGATGGCGATCACGAGCACGACGAGAGGCAGCCACCACCACGTCCGGTCGAGCTCATGCGGATCGGTGAGCTTCTCGACGCCTTCGTAGATCGCGAACAGTCCGCCGACGGAGAACAGGATGATCGAGACGACGAACGCGTACACATAGCGTTCGCGGCCGTATCCGAACGGGTGCGAGCGGTCGGCCTCGCGTCGCGCCTTGCGTCCGCCGAGCATCAGGAGCAGCTGGTTGCCCGAGTCGGCGACGGAGTGGATCGCCTCGGCGAGCATCGACGCAGAGCCCGAGAGCGCCCAGGCGACGAACTTCGCGAGGGCGATGCCGAGGTTCGCCAGGAACGCCGCGACGATGGCCTTGTTGCCTCCGGATGCACTCATGCCACGAGTCTAGAACCGCACGCTGATGGATACCGGAGCGCCCGCCGTAGGATGACGACATGGCTGAATCGCTTCCCTCCCTCGCGTTCCTCGGTGCCGGTTCCATGGGAGGTGCGATCCTCCGTGGTGTCGTCGCCTCCGGCATCCGCATCGACGGCGGGATCACCGCGACCAACCGCACGCCCGAGAAGGCGGCCGCTTTCGCGGACGTCGCCGGCGTCACCAGCATCGCGCTCTCGGAGAACCCCGAGGGCAATGCGGATGCCGTCGCCGGGGCGCGCATCGTGCTCGTCGGCGTGAAGCCGGCGATGGTGCCGGATCTGCTCCGTGAGATCGCACCGCATCTCTCACCCGACGCGATCGTGGTGAGCCTCGCCGCCGGCGTCACGCTGCAGACCTTCGCGGAGGTGCTCGGCGACGACGCGCGTGTCATCCGATCGATGCCGAACACCCCGTCGACCGTGCGCAAGGGTGTGGCAGGACTTGCCGCGGGAGCATCTGCGACGGCGGACGACCTTGCGCTCGTGCGCCGCCTGTTCGAGACCGTCGGCGCGGTCGTGGAGGTTCCCGAGTCGCAGATCGACGCGCTCGGCACGATCTCCGGCTCCGGCCCCGCGTACGTCTATCTGCTGATCGAGGAGTTCACGAAGGCGGCGGTCGGACTGGGCTTCGGCGAGGCCGACGCGCGGCTCATGGCCGAGCACACGTTCATCGGCGCGACGGCGCTGCTCGACGCGTCGGGGGAGGACCCTGCCGAACTCCGTCGCCGGGTCACGAGCCCGAAGGGCACGACCGAGCGTGCGATCGCCGTCCTGCAGGATGCCCACCTCGATCGCACCTTCGCGGATGCCGCGGCTGCCGCCCTGGCCCGCTCCAAGGAACTGGCGGCCGGGGGCTGATCGATGCGGCTGCGGGTCGAGGGGGAGATCTGGTACTGGCGCGGGCCGGCGCCGTTCCACTTCGTGACCGTGCCGCCGGTGGAGAGCGAGATGATCCACGAGATCGCCTCGGTCGTGACCTACGGCTGGGGGATGATCCCGGCATCCGTCACGATCGGTGCGACAACCGTGACGACGGCGCTCTGGCCGAAGGACGGCGGCTACATCGTGCCGATCAAGAAGGTGCTGCAGGACCGGGAGGGTGTGGCCGTCGACGACGTCGTCGAGCTCACCCTCGAGATCGACGCCTGAATGCGAACCGGCCCAGCGGTAGCTTCATCCCATGGGCGATGTAAGACTCCTGGGCACCTGCGAGATGATCCATGCGATGGATTACGGGCAGTTCACGATCTCGGGCGGGCCTGACGTCGATGAGCTGCGACTACTCGCTGCCGCGATGCAGCATCCCCCTTCCGCGGCGGACGGCCGATCGATCCTGGTACGCAGCCCTCATCAGAACAACTTCGCTATGCGTGTGACCGTGGAGAGATGGTCGGGCCGCCCTTCGCGCGACGATGCGGAGTGGGAGCAGATCTCGATCGAGCCGCTCACGGTGCGCGACCCCGGCGTCGTGCGACTCGGGAGCCCCACGCTCGAGGACACGGTCTGCGCGGTGCCGCCGGGTGAGTATCGGCTGGAGATCAGCGGACGAGGATTCGTCAACAACGGCTGGCCCGGGTCGACAGAGCCGGGCGATGAGTGGCGGCTCCGCTTCTGGCCGCGGACAGCGCACGAAGACGACGTGCGCAAGGTGTGGCGCAAACCCGACTGAGTCACGCCGGCGCGAGCGGATGCCGCCTCAGCGGTCGAGTGCGGCGAAGCGCTCGATGTCGCTGTTGGTGCCCGACACGATGATGAGGTCGTGGTTCGTGACGATCGTGTTGGCCTCGGCGTAGCGGAACGGCTTGCCGGGGCTCTTCACGCCGACGACGGTCACCTTGTACTTCGAGCGGACCCCCGACTCGTTGAGCCCCACACCGCGGATGAACTTCGGCGGGTACATCTTGGCCAGCACGAAGTCGTCATCGAAGCGGATGAAGTCGAGCATCCGGCCGCTCACGAGGTGGGCGACGCGCTCGCCGGCCTCGCGCTCGGGGTAGATGACGTGATTCGCGCCGACGCGGGCGAGGATCTTGCCGTGCGACTGCGAGACGGCTTTCGCCCAGATCTGCGGCACCTTGAGGTCGACGAGGTTCGCCGTGATGAGGACGGATGCCTCGATCGACGAGCCGACGGCGACGACGGCGACCTGGAAGTCGCCCGCCCCGATCTGGCGCAGCGCATCGATGTTCTTGGCATCGGCCTGCACGGTGTGCGTGACGCGGTCCGACCACTTCTGCACGAGTTCGAGGTTGTCGTCGATCGCGAGCACCTCGCGGTCGAGGCGGTCGAGCTCACCGGCACACGCGGCACCGAATCGACCGAGACCGATGACGAGGACGGGAGCGTCGCCCCGGAGGACTTCAACCAACGATCGGCCTTTCCACGGGCAGCGAGTAATACTGCGATCGCGATGTCGCGGCGACTGCCGCGGCGAGTGTCACTGTACCAACGCGGCCCATGAAGATGGTCGCGGCCATCACGTACGAGGCCGAATCGGGGAGTTCCGCGGTGAGACCGGTCGACAGGCCGACCGTGCCGAACGCCGAGATGACGTCGAAGAGCACATGACTGATGTCGTCTTTGGTGATCTGGGCGATGACGATCGTCGACAGGGCGACGATCGTGGCTCCCCACGCGACGACGCTGAGCGCGACGCGCTGCACGTCGCTGGGGATGCGACGGCCGAACACCTCGACGGACTGGCGCCCTTTCGCCTCCGACCACACCGCGATGGCGAGGACCGCGAGAGTGGTGACCTTGATGCCGCCCGCGGTCGACGCCGAACCGCCGCCGACGAACATGAGCATGCTGGCGGCGAGCAGGGACGACCCGTTCAGGTCGTCCATCTCGATGACGTTGAACCCGCCGGATCTCGTCATCGCCGACAGGAAGAACGCCTGGAACGTCGTGTCCGCCGCATCCATCGATCCGAACGTCTTCGGGTTGTTGAACTCCAGGATGAGGAACACCGCGGCGCCCAGCACGAACAGCAGCACGGTGGTCACGAGCGTGAGCTTCGTGTGCAGCGACCACTTCTTCACGTGCCAGACGTGCTTCGCGAGCGTGTAGATGACCGGGAACCCGATGCTGCCGAGGAACACGCCGATCATCAGGAGGGTCAGCACCAGGTAGTCATCGGCGAACACGGCGACGCCGCCGTCGTTCGGGGCGAATCCCGTGTTGGTGAACGCCATGGCGGCGAAGTACGGCGCCTCCCAGAGGGCGGCGATCGGATCGACTTTCGCCATCACGAGGGCGGGGTACAGCAGAGCGGCGAGCGACGCTTCGATGATCAGCGCCGAGACGGCGACGGTGGTGAGCAGCTGGCCGACTTCGCCGAGACGCACGGTCTGGCTCTCGTTCACCACGCCGCCGTGCGCGCGCAGGGGATTCGTGTCTCCCGCGGCCATCAGCTTCGCCCGCAGTCCGAGTCGCCGCGAGATCAGCATGCCCATCAGCGACGCGAGCGTCAGCACGCCGAGGGCCCCGATGTTGACGCCGACGAAGACGACCACGTGACCGAAGGGCGACCAGTAGTTCGCCATGTCGACGGTGGCGAGGCCCGTGACGCAGATGGTGGAGACGGCCGTGAAGAGCGCATCGCTCAACGGGGTGACGGTGCCGCTCGCTGTGGCGATCGGCAGGGACAGCAGCACCGTGAAGACGAGGATCAGCAGAGCGAAGATCACGATCGCGAAGCGCGACGGCGACGAGGTGACGATGTGCTTGACCCAGTCGACGGCACCTTCGAGGCGCTCACGCGGAGACGACGCCGAAGCGATCCCCGACATCGCGTCCTCCTTCGTCCGGCCTGTGCCCGTCCGGGCGATCGCACGACGCCTTTCGCCGAGCCTTCGTCATGGTACTCCGTGGCGGGGACGACTACCCTGATCTCATGACGGACATCTTCGACGTGATCGCAGACGGTACGAGGCGCGACATCCTCCAGCTCCTGCTGCGACGCACGGCCGAAGGAGAATCGGGTATCAGCGTCAGCCACATCGTCGCCGACCTGGGCATCAGCCAGCCCACCGTGTCCAAGCACCTGAAGGTCCTGCGCGACGCCGAGCTCGTGTCGGTGCGCGAAGACGGACAGCGTCGCTTCTACAGCCTCTCGGTCGAGCCGCTCGAGGTGGTCGACGACTGGCTGGTCCCGTTCCTCGTCGACGCGTACGGCGATGGCGCGCCCGACATCGACTACCCCGTCGTGCCGCTGCCCGACAGCGCTGCTCATGCGGCCGAGGTGGTCGGCCGCGCCGCGGCATCCGCCAAGCACGTCGTGACGTCGGCGCTCAAGCGGTTCGGCGGCTGACGGCCTTCTCGTCCTGCGCCGGCGAATGACGCCGGACATGCCTCGCCCCCGACGACAGGGGGGCATGTCGTCAGGGGCGATCCGCGGGCCCCAGCCCGCGTGGACTCGGCGGTGCCGGCACAAGTCCTGTCATGACAATGGCAGGTCCGGCTGGGTGGAAGGCCCGCAACGGCTATGTCTCCGCTGAGACTCCGCGATGATGTGGGGATGACGAAAGAGTTCCGCGCCCACTTCGACTTCGCCATCGCCTTCGCGAACGGCGGCGGCATCCACGGCGAAGGGTTCCGCCTCGACCTGCCCCGCGAGCGCATGACGGAGGAAGAGATCGGCGTTCTGCTGATCGCGCATCTCGGGCTCGCCTTGGTCAGCAACGTCGAACTCCGCGATCTGCGGATCGTCGAGGAGCCGCATCGCGGCAGCCGGGGCGTCGAGACCTCTGACGATGCAGCGGGGGAGAGGCGCGTCATCGACCTCAGCCATGCGATCGAAGCGGGACTGGTGACGTATCCCGGGCTTCCGGCCCCGATCATCTCGCCCCACCTCACGCGGGAGGATTCCCGCTCGAAGTATGCGCCGGGCACCGAGTTCGCGATGGACATCATCACGATGATCGGCAACACCGGCACCTACATCGACTCGCCGTTCCATCGCTACGCGGACGGCGGCGATCTGGCCTCCCTGGAGTTGAGCACCCTCGTGGACCTGCCTGCAGAGGTGTTCCATCTGCGCGACGCCTGGAGTGCGGACCGGCGCGGCATCGAGGCCGCGACGCTCGCCGATCGCGACCTGCGCGGTGCGGCCGTGCTCCTCGACACCGGATGGGATCGGCATTTCGGCACGCCGGAGTACGGGGTCGGCTCGCCTTTCCTCACCGAGGACGGCGCTCGCTTCCTCGTGGACGCCGGTGTGATCCTCGTGGGGATCGACGCCCTGAACATCGACGACACCGAGAGTGGAGGAGAGCGCCCGGCGCACAGCATCCTCCTGGCCGCCGGCATCCACGTGGTCGAGCATCTGACCGGCCTCGACGGTGTGCCCGCACGCGGCTCTCGATTCACCGCCGTACCTCCTGCCGTCCGGGGCTTCGGCACGTTCCCGGTTCGCGCGTTCGCGACGGTCGCCATGTCTCATTGATCACACGAGCCACATGGGTTTACAGGCGTCCCACCTACCCCATAGAGTGTGCTCATCGAGAAAGGGGTACGTGGGATGCCCGAAGTACCTGACGTCCGGTTCCTCACAGTGGCCGAGGTCGCCGAGCTCATGCGCGTGTCGAAGATGACCGTGTACCGGCTCGTCCACGCCGGCGAACTGCCTGCCATCCGGTTCGGCCGCAGCTATCGCGTTCCCGAGTCGGCCGTCGCCGACGCCCTGCAGCGCCCCATCGCCGACGTCGGCTGATATCCGGCAGAGGAGGAAGTCGTGGATGTCAGCACGTTCTACGCTCTCTTCTCCACGACGTGCTTCACGCTCACCGGTCTGTGGTGGAACGTCGTCCGCGCCCGCCGGGACTGGACATCCGACCCCGCGATGCGTCGCACGATCGGCGGGATCTACCTCTCCTTCCTGCTTCCGGCCCTGATGGGCCTGTTCGCCCAGGTCGGCGGCACGGAGAGCCCGATCCTCTGGCGCCTGTCGTTCGTCGTGGTCGCCGTCGTCGGCGGGCTGTCGATGGTCCGACTGGTCTCGCAGGCCTGGCGGGATGGGACTCCCCTCGCGATCAGGTGGACACAGATCGGCACCGTGGTCGTCTATGTCGCGATCGCGGTGATCGGCGTCGCGCCGCAGCTCGTCATGCCTCTCGGGCTGACCGGCATCCAGGTCGAGGCGCTGCTCCTGATCGCGCTGGTCGCGCTCGGGCACGCTCTGGTCTGGCGGTTCCTGGTGACCGAGACCGTCGAGGAGTGAGACGGCACAGAGTGCCCGTTCGGGTTTGCTAGACTGATCCGAGGCATTTTTTCGTGCCGGTTACCCGGGCGTCCGATTTTGCGCGACGCCCAGCCGCTGACTTAGTGAGGTTTCCGTGGGTTCTGTCATCAAGAAGCGCCGCAAGCGCATGGCGAAGAAGAAGCACCGCAAGCTGCTTCGCAAGACTCGCCACCAGCGCCGCAACAAGAAGTAAGCGGCCAGACACGAGCGCCTGTCTTCGGACGGGCGCTTTGTGTCTCTGCCCGCATCTCCGCACCTCGAGAGGACGCCATGAAGTCGATCACCGTCAACGAACTCGCCGAGCGCTCCGGCACGCCGCTCATCGACGTGCGCGAGGTCGATGAGTTCGCCGCAGGACATGTTCCCGGTGCGGTGAACATCCCGATGTCCGAGATCGGCAACCGGCTCGAAGAGCTGCCGAGTGAAGCCTTCGACGTGATCTGCCAGGCCGGCGGACGATCCGCGCGGGTCGTCGAAGCACTCGAGGGGCGCGGCTACGACGCGACCAACGTCGAGGGCGGCACGGGCGAGTGGATCGCCCAGGGCCGCGAGGTCGAGGTGCCGTCGGCGTGACCACGCTGACCCTCATCGGCAAGCCCGACTGCCATCTCTGCGATGTCGCCTCCGAGGTGATCGACGCCGTCGTCGCCGAGCTGCCGGATGCCGCGGCGGAGCAGATCGAGATCGTCGAAGCCTCCATCAAAGACGACCCAGCTCTGTACGAGCTGTGGTGGGAGAAGATCCCGGTCGTGCTGATCGACGGAGAGCTCCACGCACACTGGCGGGTCTCGCCCGAACGGCTGCGCGCCGCGCTCGAGGAGTCCGTCCGAACCGTCGCCCTGAGCGATCAGAAGGAGCTGTCGTGACCATCCGCCATGTCGTGAGCTGGAAGCTCGCCGCCGAAGACGCCGCCGAGCGCGCCACGCAGGCGGCCGAGGTGGCCCGTCGCCTGAACGCCCTCGACGGCGTGGTGCCGCAGCTGCTGTCGATCTCCGCCGGAGCCAATATGGCGTACGCGGACGCGAACTGGGACGTCACGCTGGTCGCCGACTTCGATTCGATCGCCGCGCTCGAGGAGTACCAGGTGCACCCGGCCCACGAAGAGGTCGTCGCCTACGTGCGCTCTGTCGTCTCCGGCCGCGTCGCGGTCGACTTCGAGGTCTGAGGCGCAATCCGCACGTCACAATCGGTCATACTTGCAACACAAATGTGATCCGCTGAAGCCCTCTCCCGGCAGTCCGGGTCCTGAGCCGCATGTTTAGATGATCACCTACCGTCCGTGGGCATCATCGCCCTCGTCTCACTGGAGCCGACATGCACCGTCGTAACATCGTCGCCGGCCTCGCCCTCGTCGCGACCGCCACCCTTGCCCTCGCCGGTTGCGCCACGGGCGCGGGAGACTCCGGAACGGGTGAGCCCGCAGCGGGCGACGAGTACGGCCTGATCGAAGCGGGCACCCTCACCGTCTGCTCCGACATCCCCTACGCCCCCTTCGAGTTCGAGGGCGGCGACAATGGCACCGGCTACACCGGTTTCGACATCGATCTGCTCGATGCCGTCGCCAAGAAGCTCGACCTGAAGCTCTCGGTGCAGGACGTCGGATTCGACGCGTTGCAGTCCGGCACCACTCTGGCCGCCGGCACGTGCGACATCGGAGCTTCGGCCATGACCATCACCGAGGAGCGCAAGGCGAACATCGACTTCTCCGACCCGTACTACGACTCGCTGCAGTCGCTGCTGGTGCGCACCGACTCGGGCATCGAGTCGATCGACGATCTCTCGGGCAAGAACGTGGGCGTGCAGCAGGGAACGACCGGCGAATCGTATGCGACGGCGAATGCGACGGGTGCCCAGCTCGTGCAGTACCCGTCCGACGGCGAACTCTGGCCGGCCATGCAGGCTGGACAGATCGATGCGATCCTGCAGGACCAGCCGGTGAACCTCGAGCACGAGAAGGCCGACAGCGCCTACAAGATCGTCGAGACGTACAACACCGACGAGTCGTATGGCTTCGCCTTTGCGAAGGGTGAGAAGGACGCACTCCTCGAGGCAGTCAATGGCGCGCTGAAGGATCTTCGCGACAGCGGCGATTACCAGACGATCTACGACAACTACTTCACCGCGAAGTAATCGGCGGGCACGGTAGGTCGGGAGGACCTTGACGATGGCGTTGAGGCGTACAACCAAGAGCAAGCTGTATCGGTACATCGTCTATGCGGTGCTGATCGCGATCGTCGTCTGGGCGGCGGTCAGCACCGACTGGGCGAAGATCGGTCCGCTGTTCTTCAACCCCGAGGTCGCGGTCAAGATGTTCCCCGGGATCATCACGACCGCTCTCGTCAACACCCTGTGGTTCACGGCAGTGGCGTTCGCGGGTGGTCTGCTGCTCGGCATCCTGTTGGCGCTGCTGAAGCTGTCGAGCATCGGACCGTTCCGCTGGATCGCCACCGCCTGGATCGAGCTGTTCCGCGGGCTCCCCGCGATCCTCACGATCTTCGGCGTGGCCTTCATCCTGCCGATCGCTCTGGGGATCTCCGGCCGCGACCTGGGCGGGCCTGTCGTGCTCGGGCTCATCGGTCTCATCCTGGTGGCGTCCGCCTACATGGCGGAGACCATCAGGGCCGGCATCCAGGCGGTTCCGAAGGGACAGACGGAAGCGGCGCGCTCGCTCGGCATGTCGCCCATGAAGACGACGTTCTGGATCATCGTGCCGCAGGGATTCCGCATCATCATCCCGCCGCTGACGAACGAGTTCGTGCTGCTGCTGAAGGACACGTCGCTGCTCTTCGTGGCCGGCACGTTCATCTGGTCGAAGGAGCTCACCAACTTCGCCCGTGATGCGGCGACGCAGAACACGAACGCGACGCCGCTGATCATGGCGGCGATCCTGTACCTGATCGTGACGATCCCGCTCACGCGTTTCAGCGCGTGGCTGGAGCGAAGGATGGCGAGGCAGCGATGATCACCGACCTGATTGATGTGCACGCCCCGGCGATCGACCTGCAGGGGCTGGAGAAGAGCTTCGGCGACAACAAGGTGCTCAAGGGCATCGACCTCACGGTCACCGCCGGCGAGGTCGTCTGCGTGATCGGCCCTTCGGGATCGGGCAAGTCGACGCTGCTGCGCTCGGTGAACCTGCTCGAAGAGCCGACCGGCGGCAAGGTGCTCATCGAGGGCATCGACATCACCGATCCCGACGTCGACATCGACCGCGTGCGCACGCGTATCGGCATGGTGTTCCAGAGCTTCAACCTCTTCCCGCACCTCGACGTGATGGGCAACCTCATGGTCGCGCAACAGCGGGTGAAGAAGCGCTCCAAGGAAGAGGCGCAGAAGGTCGCGCTCGAGATGCTCGGCCGCGTCGGACTCGCCGAGAAGGCGGATGCCTACCCCGGGCACCTCTCGGGTGGGCAGCAGCAGCGCGTGGCGATCGCGCGGGCGCTCTGCATGAACCCCGACATGATGCTGTTCGACGAGCCCACCTCGGCGCTCGACCCCGAACTCGTCGGCGAGGTGCTGCAGGTCATGCGCTCGCTCGCGGATGAGGGGATGACGATGCTCGTCGTCACGCACGAGATGGGCTTCGCCCGTGAGGTCGGCTCACGTCTGATCTTCATGGACGGCGGCTACATCGTCGAAGAGGGCGACCCGCGCGAAGTCATCGGCAACCCGCAGCACCAGCGCACGAAGGACTTCCTGTCCCGCGTGCTGTAGATCGCTCCCGCTCCCCGCTGAGACCCCGCTTTCGCGCCGAGACCCCCTGCTGCAGGCGTCCGCAGCAGGGGGTCTCGGCGATAATTGGGGGTGTCGGGATCAGCGCTCGACGACCTCGGCGTCCGCGGCGTTGCGGCGCACCGACTCGATCCCGGCGAGAGCGGCGGACTTCGAGGAGTAGCCCTCGCCGCTCGCGATGACCTCGCCGTTGCTCGCCTTCAGGTTGAACCGGTACTCGCCGGACTTATCGGTGTACAGCTCGAACGTGCCTGCCATGAGGCGTCCTTTCTCTGTCGGGTCGGAGGTTCGACCGCTCGCGATCACGCTATCCCCACCCCTCTATCGGAGGGAAGGGTCGCGCGAGTCCACGCCGGTCGCAGAAACTGCCGCCGACAGCGTCGCCGGGCGGCATGTATTGCGACCGGAACGGAGCCGGGCAGCGGGAACTGCGACCGGAAGCGAGGAGCGGCCGGTGATTTCAGCCGCGCGGGTGCACGGCCACGGGCTCGGGAGCGACCGCGATGCGCACGCGGTCGCCGAAGGCGGGGTGGATGCCGGGGGAGTGCTGCACCCGGACGAGCTCTCCCGCCTCGGTGCGCACGAGCGTGCGCCGCATGCTGCCGAGGAATGTGCTCTCCTCCACGAGCGCGTCGGTCGCGGCATCCGCTTCCGACGCGAAGAACACGTTCTCCGGCCGCAGGTACACGTCGACCGGGCCGTCGGCGGGCGTCTGCAGCGGAAGCGCCTGCCCCCACACCGTCACGTGATCACCCTCGGCGACGCCCGAGACGACGCTCGACAGTCCGACGAACGCCGCGACACCCGCGGTCGAGGGGGTCGTGTAGAGCTGCTCGGGCGAGCCGATCTGCTCGATGCGCCCCGAATTCATCACCGCGATCCGGTCGGAGACGGCGAGGGCCTCCTCCTGATCGTGCGTGACGAAGACGGTGGTGATGCCCAGGCGCAGCTGGATGCGGCGGATCTCGTCGCGCAGCTGCACGCGCACCTTCGCGTCGAGTGCCGACAGCGGCTCGTCGAGCAGCAGCACCTTGGGCTCGGTGACGAGTGCGCGTGCGAGGGCGACGCGCTGCTGCTGGCCGCCCGAGAGCTGGTGCGGGAAGCGGTCGGCGAAGTCCGCGAGCCCGACGAGCGCGAGCGCGTCGAGCGAGCGCTTCGCCGCATCCGCCTTTCCTGCTCCGCGTCGTCGCAGACCGAACGCCGTGTTGTCGATCACGCGCAGGTGCGGGAACAGCGAATACGACTGGAACACCATGCCGACGTCGCGCTTGTTCGTCGGCACGCGCGACACGTCGCCGCCGCCGAGCAGCACGGTTCCCGCGTCGGCGCCCTCGAGCCCGGCGAGCACCCGCAGGAGCGTCGTCTTGCCGCAGCCGGACGGACCGAGGAGTGACACGAACTCCCCGGGCGCGATGTCGAGATCGACGCCGTTCAGCACGCGGTTGCCGGCATAGCTCTTCACGATGCCCTGCAGCTCGACGCGGGTGCCTTCGCCGGCCTCGGCGAGCAGCACGTTGTCCTTGGTACGAGGGAGGGCGTGGTCGAGGGTCATGAGCGGGCCTTTCCGGTGCCGCGGGCGACGCGGCCGATGACGAGGAGCAGGAGGAAGACGAACACGAGCGCCAGCAGGGTGAAGATCGCCGGAGCGTACGGGTCCTGCTTCTGGACGACCACCATGGCCGTCTGGAACACCTGGCGGTTCAGGAGCGAGGCGATCGTGAACTCGCCGAGCACCACCGCGATGGAGATGAGGGATGCCGCGAGCAGCCCCTGGCGGATGTTCGGCGCGAGCACCTTCAGCACGACGGTCGGCCAGCTCGCCCCGAGGGAGCGGGCGGCCTCGGCGAGCGTCTTGAGATCGGCCGCATCGATCGACGCCTGGATCGAGCGGAAAGCGAACGGCAGCACGGTGATGCCGTAGGCGAAGGCGAGAGTCCAGGTCCCGGTGCCGAGCGTGCGGCCGATCTGCAGGTAGATCGGTGCGAGGCCGACGACGAGCACGATCGCGGGGATCGAGATCGGCAGCAGCACCGCGAACTCGAAGGCCGACGTGAGCTTCGGGAACCGCAGGTTCACCAGGATCATCGTGGGCGCGAGCAGGAAGAGCACGATCACGACGGTGACGACGGCGAGGATCAGCGAGTTGCCGAGTCCCGTCCAGATCGGCTTGATGGCGGCGGATGCTGCGGGGTCGAACAGAGCCGTCCAGTGCGTGAGCGACATCCCGCCGGCCGGATCGCGCAGCGTGAAGAGGAACGTCGACACCAGCGGGATCGCGAAGAACGCGCCGACCAGGGTGCCGATGATCCAGCGGGTCGCGAGAGACGGACCGAGACGGTTCACGACTGCCACCGCGCTGCTCGGCGCTGGATGAGGGAATACAGCGCCATGACGATTCCGACGATGACGATCATGCCGAGCGCCAACGCTCCTGCGAGGTTCTCGCGGCCGAGGACCGTCTCGCTGGTGAGCGCCGTGCGGATCTGCAGCGGCACGATCTGCGAGCCCTGGCTGGCGAGAGCGGCCGCCGTCGCGTAGGACGAGAACGCGTTCGCGAAGAGCAGCAGCAGGCTGGCGAGGAACGAAGGGGCGAGCACGGGGATGCCGATGCGCAGCCAGAAGCTCGCGCGGGTGCCGCCGAGCGTGAGGTTGGCCTCGGACCACTGCGGCTTGAGCGCGGCCAGGGCAGGCATGAAGGTGATGACCATGAGCGGGATCTGGAAGTAGATGTAGGGCAGGATCAGGCCGGGCAGCTCGTAGAGCCAGGTGCCGTTCGCGTAGATGTCGAGGCCGAAGGAGTCCTGGAGGAAGAGCTTGAGGACGCCCTGGATGCCGATCGTCGCGATGAAGGCGAACGCGAGCATGACGCCGCCGAACTGGGCGAGCACACCGGACGCGGCATCCACCATCGAGCGCACGGCGCCCTCGGGGTCCATGCCGAGAAGTGCATAGCAGACGAGGGCGCCGACCAGGGCGCCGACGACGGCGGTGAAGAGCGAAAGGCCCGCGGAGTTCGCGAACGTCTGCAGGACCACCGGGTCGCCGAGCGCCGACACGTTGGTCCAGGTGAAGCTGCCGTCGTCGGCGAAGAAGCCCGAGCCGATCGCGAGGACCGTCGGCACCGCGAGGAACAGCACGACGTAGGCCGCGAAGGGCACGAGGCCCAGCCAGGCCCACGACGGCGCGGACCGCCGGGCCCCCGCATCGCGCGAAGGCCCGGTGCCCGTCTCCCGAGTGGTGGTCGCGGGGACGGATGCCGCAGCATCCGTCCCCGCGGGGGTGAGAGTCGTCACTGGACGGCCGCTGCCCACTTCTCGCCGAGCAGCGTGCCGGCGTTCGCGGACTGCTCCTCGGTCGGGACGACCGTCTCGGACGGCACCTCGGGAAGGGCAGCAGCGAGGTCGCCGTCGATCGTGCCGGCATCCGTCATGGCCTCCATGCGTGCCGGGCGTGCGCCGCCCTTGAGCCACAGGTTCTGCACCTCGTCGCTGTAGAGGAACTCCTGCCACAGGCGCGCGGCGGCCGGGTTCGGCGCATCCTTGTTGATCGCCTGGTTGTAGTAGCCGGCGTAACCGGTGCCGTCGAGCACGACGACCTTCCAGTTCTCGTTATCGGCCACGTGCGACGCGTTCAGGTAGTCCCAGTCGAAGACGACCGGGGTCTCGCCGCTCGCGACGGTCGCGGTCGTGACGTCGACCTTGAGCAGGTTGCCGGCCTTCTGCAGCTCGGAGAAGAAGTCGATGCCGGGCTGGAAGTCGTCGAGCGTGCCGTCGGACTGGACGGTCGCGAGACCCACGGCAGCGAACGCCGCACCCGCCTGCGTCGGGTCGCCGTTGATCGCGACCGCGCCCTTGTAGTCGGCGCTCTTCAGATCGTCGAGCGACTCGGGGGCGTCGAACTTCGACGAGTCGTAGCCGATCGACATGTACCCGCCGTAGTCGCCGACGAACAGGCCCGTCGACTCCTTGAGTTCGTCGGGGATGTCGTCCCAGGTCTCGACCTTGTACGGAGCGAAGACGTCGGTGTTCTGCAGCGCGACCGTGAGGCCGAGGTCGAACACGTCAGGAGCGGTGTCGAGTCCCTGGTTCGTCTCGGCGGCCTGGATCTCCTCGGCGCTGGAGACGTCGGGCGAGGCCTCGTTGATCGTGATCTCGGGGTACTTCTCGGCGAAGAGGTCGAGGATCTCGCCGTAGTTCGCCCAGTCGCGGGGGAGGGCGATGACGTTGAGCTGGCCTTCGGCCTTGGCTGCGGCCTCGAGGTCGGCGAACGTGCCGAAGTCGGCGACGGACGTCGCGGATGCCGCGTCGACGTCGGAGTCGCCGCCGCCGGCCGTGGCGTCGGCCGCGCCGGAGCAGGCGGTGAGCGCGAGTACGGCCGTGGTGGCCAGGGCGATGCCGGCGCCGATGCGCGCGCGGCGGATGTTGCGAGCCATGTGTTTCCTCTCGGGTGACCGGCGATCGCCGGTTCGGGTGCGAGAGGACACTATGGGTGCGAGGTTGCCGATTGTGCCGGCGACGGTGAACGCCAGGTGGCCGGGTCGTGGCGGATCCGGATGCCGGTGGCGCTCAGCCCTGCGGAACCGTGTACTTGAAGCCCTTGTGGGAGCCGACGTAGCCGAGGCGCTCGTAGAAGCGGTGCGCGTCGATGCGGCTCGCGTCCGAGGTGAGCTGCACCATGGCGGCGCCGAGGGCGGGGGCGGCGGTGTCCGAGACCCAGCGCATGATCCCCGATCCGATGCCGGAGGAGCGCAGATCGCTGCGCACCCGGACGGCCTCGACCAGCAGGCGACGGGCGCCGCGCCGGGCCATACCGGGAATCGACGTGAGCTGCAGCGTGCCGACGATCTCGTCGCCGAGCTCGACCACGAGCAGATCGTTCGAGGCGTCGGCGAGGATCTCGACGAGTCCTGCCCTGTAGGCGGGGCGGTCTTCGTCGGATGCGACGTCGCCACGGGCCGCGCTGATCGGGTCGTCGGCGAGCAGGGCGATGACGGCATCCGTGTCGTCGATCGTCGCCCGACGCAACTGTGCCGTTCCGGCCCGGGATTCGATCGGATGGGGCAGGGCGAGGGCGTCGAGCATGCGTCCAGTCTGACATCCTGAGGGGATGGACATCGGCGCGCTCCTCGGGCTCGAACAGCTCACCTGGGGGATGCTGATCCTCATCGTCGTGGCGGCCTTCGCGGCCGGCTGGATCGATGCCGTCGTGGGCGGCGGCGGACTGCTGCAGCTCCCGGCACTCCTGCTGATCCCGGGCATCGCGCCCATCCAGGCGCTCGCGACCAACAAGCTCGCCTCGGTCTTCGGCACCGCGACGAGCAGCGTCACCTACTACCGACGTGCGAAGCCCGACATCCGCACGGCGATCCCCATGGCGGTGATCGCGCTCGCCGGATCCTTCGGCGGCGCGGCCGTCGCGACCATCCTGCCGCCCGCCGCGTTCAAGCCGATCATCGTGGTGGCGCTGCTGGCCGTCGCGCTCTTCACGGCGTTCAAGCCGCAGATGGGCGCGGCGACCCGGCTGCGCTTCCAGGGGCACAAGCACCACATCATGGCGGGCGCCGCCGGGCTCGCGATCGGCTTCTACGACGGCATGATCGGGCCGGGCACAGGCACCTTCCTCGTGATCACGCTCGTGGCGCTGCTCGGCTACGACTTCCTGCAGGCGAGCGCGAAGGCCAAGATCGTCAACCTCGCCACGAACCTCGGCGCGCTGCTGCTGTTCATCCCGCACGGCTCGGTGCTCTGGCTGCTGGGTGCCATCCTCGCGATCGCGAACGTCGGCGGCAGCTACCTCGGGTCACGGATGGCGATCGCCCGAGGTACGACCTTCATCCGCGTGGTGTTCCTCGTGGTCGTGATCGGTCTGATCGCGAAACTCGGCGTCGATGTGTGGAACGAGAACATCGCACCGGCGCTCGCCGCGATCGCCTGAGCCACGACCGCGAGACCCCGGGTACGCGCCGAGACCCCGTGCTGCAGACGTCTGCAGCACGGGGTCTCGGCGGTAAAGCGGGGTCTCGGCGGGGGTCAGTCGTCTTCGGGCTCGAAGTCGACGCCGGCCTCGGCGCGCTGTGCGGCGGTGATCGGCGCAGGGGCCGCGGTCAGCGGGTCGAAGCCGTTGCCCGACTTCGGGAACGCGATGACCTCGCGGATCGACTCGGTCTTCGACAGGTGCTGCAGCACGCGGTCCATGCCGAGCGCGATCCCGCCGTGCGGCGGGGCGCCGAACTTGAACGCGTCCAGCAGGAAGCCGAACTGCTCGTCGGCCTGCTCGTCGCTGATGCCCATGACCTCGAACACGCGCTTCTGCACGTCTTCGCGGTGGATGCGGATCGAGCCGCCGCCGAGCTCCGAGCCGTTGCACACGATGTCGTACGCGTAGGCCAGGGCCGAACCGGGGTCGGTGTCGAACGTGTCGGCGAACTCGGGCTTCGGACCGGTGAACGCGTGGTGCACGGCCGTCCAGGCGCCGGCGCCGACGGCGACGTCACCGGATGCCACGGCATCCGCCGCCGGCTCGAACATCGGAGCGTCGACGACCCAGGTGAAGGCGAACTCGTCGGGGTTCAGGAGGCCGAGGCGGCGTCCGATCTCGACGCGGGCCGCACCGAGCAGCGCACGGCTCTCCTTCGTGGAACCGGCGGCGAAGAACACGCAGTCGCCGGGCTCGGCGCCGACGAAGGCGGCGAGCCCCGCCTGCTCGGCCTCGGACAGGTTCTTCGCGGCCGGGCCGCCGAGCGAGCCGTCCTCGTTGAAGAGCACGTAGGCGAGCCCGCGGGCGCCGCGCTGCTTGGCCCAGTCCTGCCAGGCGTCGAGCTGCTTGCGGGGCTGACTCGCGCCGCCCGGCATCCGCACCGCGCCGACGTACTCGGCCTGGAAGACACGGAAGGGCGTGTCCTGGAAGTACTCGGTCGCCTCGACCAGCTCGAGACCGAACCGCAGGTCGGGCTTGTCGGAGCCGTACTTCGCCATCGCATCGGCGTAGGTCAGACGCGGGAGCGGAGTCGAGACCTCGACGCCGATCGTCTTCCACATCGCCACGACCAGCGACTCCATCAGCGCGATGACGTCTTCCTGGTCGACGAAGCTCATCTCGATGTCGAGCTGCGTGAACTCGGGCTGCCGGTCGGCACGGAAGTCCTCATCGCGGTAGCAGCGCGCGATCTGGAAGTACTTCTCGACGCCGCCGACCATGAGCAGCTGCTTGAACAGCTGCGGAGACTGCGGCAGGGCGTACCAGCTGCCGGGGCTCAGGCGCGCGGGCACGAGGAAGTCGCGGGCGCCCTCCGGAGTGGAGCGCGTCAGCGTGGGCGTCTCGACCTCGGTGAAGTCCTCGGCGTGCAGCACGTCGCGGATCGCCTTGTACACGTTCGAGCGCAGGCGCAGGTTCGAGGCCTGGGCCGGACGCCGCAGGTCGAGGTAGCGGTACTTGAGGCGCGCCTCTTCACCCACGGTCTCGGTATCGGCGAGTGCGGTCGACACCTGGAACGGCAGGGGAGCGGACTCGTTCAGCACCTCGACGTCGCTCGCGATGAGCTCGATCTCGCCAGTCGGCAGGTTCGGGTTCGCGTTGCCCTCGGGGCGCTGCGAGACCTCGCCGGTGACCTTGAGCACGAACTCGTTGCGCAGCGGGTGGGCGATCTCCTCGTCGCGGATCACGACCTGGGCGATGCCCGACGCATCCCGCAGGTCGATGAAAGCGACTCCTCCGTGGTCACGACGGCGATCGACCCAACCCGTGAGGGTGACGGTCTGACCGATGTGCTCGGCTCGCAGCGAGCCTGCCGAGTGGGTGCGAAGCACGGAGGATTCCTTCTGATCTGGGGAATGGTGAACCCGCCCAGTCTACGTGGGCGGGCGGTGCGTCCCCGGCGTCGTTCCCCGACCCGACACCGATCATCAGTAGGATCGCCACGACAGAAAGAGGCGCCCATGGATTCCGACGCGTGACGGCGACGCGACTGCACCTCGTCCGGCACGGAGAGGTGCACAACCCGCGCCGTGTGCTCTACGGACGGCTTCCCGACTATCACCTGAGCAAGGCCGGGCGCGCGATGGCGCAGGCCGCGGCCGATCATGTCGCGGCACTGGAGCGCCCGGTCGTGGAGCTGTACTCGTCGCCGCTCGAGCGCGCGCAGGAGTCCGCCGAGCCGTTCGCTGAGAGGTTCGATCAGGTGCCGGACATCGACATCCGTCTGATCGAGCCCACCAACGTGTTCGAGGGCACGCAGATGCGCCGCTCTCTGATGAATCCGCTCAATTGGTGGCACCTGCGTCAGCCAGCGACTCCGAGCTGGGGAGAGCCGTACGCGTCGATCGCCGAGCGGATGCTGGGCATCATGGACGAGGCGTGGGATGCCGCGGGCGGCGGCGACGTCGTGATGGTCTCGCACCAGGCGCCGATCTGGATCACCCACCTGCGCGTGGCGGGTCTTCCGCTCCGCCATGATCCCCGCACCCGCCGGTGCGCGCTGTCGAGCGTGACATCGTTCGAGCGCGTCGGCGACGTGTGGCGCGAGGTGGCGTACGTCGAGCCCGCCGCGACCGGGAGTGCGGTCGACGTCGGGGCCGTCTGACGACTGCTTTCGAATCGCGCGAATGGCCCCTTTTCGGCCCCGGAGGCGACCATTCGCGCGATTCGAAAACGAAGGTCGACCGGCAGCTCCGTCCACCCCATGCATAGGAACCCGCACGTAAACTGGGAATCGTGCCACTCGCGAACTCGGTCCCTGAGCCCGACGAAGGGTCGATCCGCAGCGGCCGCCCCTCCCGCAGCAGGCTTCCGCGCCGCGCGGTCGGAGCCGCGCTCGCCGCGGTGTTCGCCATCGGTCTGAGCGCCTGCGCTCCCGATCCCGTCAGCGAGTCCTTCCTCAGCGGGGAGAACACCGGCTACGTCGCGGCCGACGGAGCGATCACCGAGATCCCGGCGGCCGAACGCGGGGAGCCGGTGGACTTCGGCGGCGTCACCGAGTCCGGCGACAAGCTCGACAGCAAGGATCTCGCGGGCCAGGTCACGGTCATCAACTTCTGGTACGCCGGATGCGCGCCCTGCCGCGTGGAAGCCGCCGACCTGGAGAGCGTCTGGCAGGACTTCGAGGGCGAGGGCGTCTCGTTCGTCGGTGTGAACACGCGTGACCAGGCCGACACGGCGGTCGCGTTCGCCGACGAGTACGGCATCACCTATCCGAGCCTGATCGACGTCGACACGGCTCAGGCCAAGCTCGCGTTCGCGGAGGTCACCCCGATCTCGGCCACCCCGACCACGCTGGTCCTCGACAAGCAGGGCCGCGTCGCCGCCCGCATCATCGGCCCCATCGACGGCACCTCGATCCTCTCCACGCTCGTCAAGGACGCGCTCGCGGAGTCCTCGTGATCACCACGGGGGCGCTGTGAACATCGACGCGATCATCGGCTCCGGCGGCCTGTGGCTCGCCATCCCGGTCGCCATGCTCGCGGGACTGGTGTCGTTCCTGTCGCCGTGCGTGCTGCCGCTGGTTCCGGGATACCTCGGGTTCCTCGGAGGAGCGGTCGCACCGCGCGGCGACGTTTCGTCTCGCTCCGCTCGCTCGGCGACCGCGGTCGTCGAGGCTCCGACGCGGACCCGGCTCGTGCTCGGGGTGCTGCTGTTCATCCTCGGCTTCAGCGTGGTCTTCATCGCCATCACGGCGCTCAGCGGCACGTTCGGCGTCTTCCTGCTGCAGTGGGGCGACCTGATCACCCGCATCCTCGGCGTCGTGATCATCCTCATGGGACTCGTGTTCCTCGGCGCCTTCGGCTTCGCGCAGCGCGAGTTCCGGTTCCACGTCGACTCGAAGTACGGCGTCATCGGCGCCCCGCTCCTCGGCGTCGCACTGGGCATCGGCTGGGCTCCCTGCATGGGCCCGACCCTCACGGCCATCGTCGCGCTCTCGTTCAACGCCGGCGATCCGGCACGGGCGAGCTTCCTCGGGCTCGCCTACTCGCTCGGCCTCGGCATCCCGTTCCTGCTCGTCGCCCTCGGCTTCGGCTGGGCGACCAAGACGATCGGGTTCCTCCGCCGTCACATCCGCGTCGTCAACATCATCGGCGGCGTGCTGCTCATCGTGCTCGGCATCCTGATGGTGACCGGCCTCTGGACCGACATCATGTCGCGCCTGACGGCGGTGATGGGCAGTGTCCTCCTCCCGCTCTGAGACCGAGAACCAGGATGCCGTGACAAGCGACACCACCAACGATCCGCTCCGCCCGTCCGACCATGTCGACGGCGACGACTCGATCACGCAGCCGCGCCTCGGCATCGTCGGCTGGCTGCGGTGGGGGTGGCGTCAGCTCACCTCGATGCGCACCGCTCTCATCCTGCTGCTCGTGCTCGCGATCGCCGCGATCCCCGGCTCGATCTTCCCGCAGCGGATGGCCGACCCGAACGGCGTGACGCAGTGGCAGCGCGACAACCCCGACCTGTTCCCGGTGCTCGACGCGCTGAAGCTGTTCGACGTCTACCTGTCGCCGTGGTTCTCGGCGATATACCTGCTGCTGTTCGCGTCGCTCGTCGGCTGCGTGATCCCGCGCATCCGGCATCACGCGAAGGCGCTCCGCGCCCGCCCGCCGCGCACCCCCGCCCGTCTGCAGCGGCTGGAGGACTTTCGCGCCGTGGTGCGCGACGCGCCGGATGCCGAGGCTGCGGCATCCGCCTCGATCGATGTCGCGACGAAACAGCTGAAGGCCCTCGGGTACCGCGTCGAGCGCTATGACCGCGGCCGCACGTTCTCGGTGTCGGCCGAGCGCGGCTACTGGCGGGAGACGGGCAACCTGCTCTTCCACCTCGCGCTCGTCGGCGTGCTCGTCACGGTCGGCATCGGCGGCGGATTCTCGTACACCGGTCAGCGCGTCATCGTCGAGGGCGAGACCTTCGCGAACACCCTCATCGACTACGACTCGATGAACCGCGGACGCTTCGTGGGCGACGACGCCCTGGCCCCCTACTCGATGCGTCTCGATTCGTTCGACGTGACCTATCAGCCCTACGGCGAGCCCGGCTCCGGCCAGGCCGGCGACTTCTCGGCGAACGTGACCGTGCAGGAGAACGGCGATGAGCGCACCGGCGCCGTGAAGGTCAACGAGCCGCTCTCCGTCGCCGACGACGACATCTTCCTGCTCGGCAACGGCTACGCGCCGACGATCACCGTGCGCAATGCGGATGACGAGGTCGTGTTCACCGGGAGCGTCCCCTTCCTGCCGCAGGACAACAACATGTTCTCGCTCGGCATCGTCAAGATCACCGACGGGATGCCGGAGCAGCTCGGCATCCGCGCCCTGTTCTATCCGACGGCCGCGACGGGCGCCGACGGCACGATCGCCTCCGCGTATGGCGACCTCGTCAACCCGCTGCTCACGCTGGACGTGTTCGAGGGCGATCTCGGCGTCAACGACGGCGTCCCGCGATCGGTCTACGTGCTCGACACCACCGACCTCACCCAGCTGACCGGCCGGGCGATCGGCAAGGAATCGATCGAGCTGAGCCCCGGCAAGACGGCCGAACTTCCCGACGGGCTCGGCACGATCACGTTCGAGGACGAGTCTCCCGCCGGAGCGACCGACTCCTCGCAGTCCGTCAAGAGGTTCGCCTCGCTGCAGATCCACCGCGACGACTCGGGTCCGTTCGTCCTGGGCTTCGCTCTCCTCGCGCTCGCAGGCCTCATGATCGCCCTGTTCGTGCCGCGCCGTCGTGTCTGGGTGAAGGCGACCGCCGACGGGGGTGCAGTGAACCTCGAGTACGCCGCGCTCGCCCGAGGCGAGGACCCGACCCTCGCCGCCGCGGTCGACGACCTCGTCGCCGGGCACGGCCGCCTGCTCGACGCCGCGGGTGGCACGAAAGCCCGTGAGATCCCCGAAGACGCCGATCCGTCCGCGGAGCCGCAGACCCCGGCATCCGACTCCCCGAAAGTAGACTGACATCATGCTCGAGCTCAACGAGATCTCGCCGATCCTGCTGTGGACGGCGATCGCGATCTACGCGGCGGCCTTCATCGCCTTCGCCTTCGATCTCGCGCGCCGCTCGGAGGTCTCGGCACAAGCGCAGACCGTGCGGGAGCCGGCGCTCGTCGGCGCCGGCGGGGGAGTGATCACCGCATCGTCCGCGGGGTCGTCCGGCAGCGACGCGAAGCCGCAGCGATTCGTGATGGCACGCATCGGCACCTCGCTCATGGTGCTCGCCTTCGTCTTCCACCTGGGGGCGACACTGACCCGCGGCATCGCCGCCGGTCGTGTGCCGTGGGCCAACCTCTACGAGTTCGCGATGCTCGGCACGCTCCTCATCGTGGCGGTGTTCCTCGTGGTGCTCACGCGCATCGACCTGCGCTTCCTCGGCACGTTCATCACGGGTCTCGTCGTGATCCTGCTCGGCCTCGCCTCGACGAACTTCTACGTCGAGATCTCTCCGCTGATGGACCCGCTGAAGAGCGTCTGGCTCGTCATCCACGTGTTCGTGGCGTCTCTCGCCACCGCGTTCTTCGCGCTCGCCTTCGCGCTCTCGGTCATTCAGCTCATGCAGTCGCGGCGGGAGCGCCTCGTCGGCGAGGGTGCGGAGAAGACGGGCCCCGGGTTCCTCCGGACGTTCCCGAACGCAGAGCGTCTCGAGAGCATGGCCTACCGGTTCACGATCATCGGGTTCATCCTGTGGACCTTCACCCTGATCGCCGGCTCGATCTGGGCGTACTACGCGTGGAGCCGCTTCTGGGGCTTCGACGTCAAGGAGACCTGGACGTTCGTGATCTGGGTCATCTACGCCGGGTACATCCACGCGCGGGCGACCCGCGGCTGGCGGGGCAACCCCTCGGCCTGGCTCGCGATCGTCGGCTTCTCGGCCGTGATCTTCAACTTCACCATCGTCAACGTGTTCTTCAAGGGCCTGCACGCCTACTCCGGCCTGAGCTGACCCGCGGCCAACTGTCAGGGGCCGAGCGGGATGACCTCTGCGTGCTCGGCGCCGTCCTGGTACCACACGAGTTCGGCCTCGGCGATCGTCTCGGTCGGCTGCAGGGAGAACTCGGTCCGCGACGCGTCGGCGAATTCCTGCCACGAGTCCGGGTCGAGGGTCTTGCCGTAGACGACCGAGAGGTGGAAGGTCCAGTCATCGACGCTGCGCTCGTCGAGGCGTCGGAAGTCCGTGCTCTGAAGCGCCTCGCTGAGCGCTGCGTAGGCCGAGACGAGACCGGGTGTGCGGGCGATGCGCACGATGAGGATCTGCCAGGGCGCCGGGAACACGTCGACCGCCTCCGCCGTCACCTCGATCGGATGCTGGAGCGCAGCCCAGTCGCGGATCAGCGCCGACAGCTCGTCCCGGCGCTCGGGTTCGAAGAATCCGCGCAGCGTGACGTGCTCGGTGCGGGGATGCGGGATGTCGCCGCCGAAACGAGCGAGCGCGGCATCTTGCACCTCTCGGTACAGCGACGCGACTGCGATGGTCGGACGCAGCACGAGGTACTGCTGCCCTTCCAGTGACGCGAGCTGGGCAGGGTCATCCATGAACGGTCGGCGCATGACGTGAGCCTACGGGGCAGCAGCCGCGAGTCAGGCTGTCGCGAGCACGGCCTTCGCCGACGTCGTGCGCCGGAGAGTCACGGCCAGCGTCGTCGCGACGATCGACAGCACGCCCCAGACGACAAGTGCCGCGACGGCGGAGCCGTTCCCGGCGATCAGCCCCGTGAACGCGGGTGCCGTCGGAAGGGCGGCGCCGAGACCGGCGAGCCAGTCGGGCACGGTCGAGATGAGCCCGGTGGCGACGGCGATGACGCCGACGAGCGCGGCGACCCAGCGGCCGATACCGCCGAACAGTGCCACGAGAGCCTGGTTCACCGCGGCGAAAACGACCCCGGCGAGCACGGCCGTGCCGGCGAACACCCACCACGCTCCGATCTCGTAGCTGGCGATGAACTGCACCACGATCGAGACGAGCAGCCCCTGCGCCGCGCCGATCAGCGCGGCCGGCGCGAAGGCGCGGAGCGTGAGAGCGGCGGACGAGCGCCGCGATGTGAGCGTGCGGGCGGTGTGGGCGCGCATGACGAGGAACGACGCGAGTCCGCCGAACCACAGCACGACGGCGGTGAGCAGGGGGATCGCGGTGGGGCCGAAGATCGTGTTCGTCGAGGCGTTCGTCGACACCGGGTCGGCGATCACCGAGGCGAGGGATGTCGATTCCTGGTCGCTGAACGAGGGGAGCGAGTCGGATGCCGTGCGCAGCCCGCCCGCGAGGTCGCCCGTGCCGGTCGCCAGCGTGTCGAGCCCGGAGGCGAGCTCGGTCGTGCCCGTGGCGAGGTCGGAGGCGCCGCCGGAGAGCTGGGTCGCACCGGTGGCGAGGGAACGCGCTCCGGCAGCGGACTGGCCGATGCCCTCGTTCGCGAGCTGAGTGAGTCCGCCCGCGAGCTGGGTCGCGCCGGTTCCGGCCTGGCGCATCTGCGGGGCGATCGCGGCGGGCAGCGTCGCGAGCTGGCTGACGCCGGCTTCCGTCGCGGTTGCTCCTGCGGCCAGCTCCGTGAGCTGGTCGCAGTAGGCGGCCGTGAAGACGAGCGGATCGCAGCTCTGCGCGAGGGCGTTGATGCCCGCTGCCAGCTCCGTGGTCCCCGACGCGAGCGCCGCGGCCCCGGGTGCCTGTGCCTCGAGTGCCGCCGCTCCGCTCGTCAGGCCCGAGCCGATCTGGCTCGCACCTGCCGCGGCCTCTCGTGTCTTGCCGGCGATGGTGTCGAGGCCGGACGCGAGCGACGATGCGCCGGTGGCGAGCTGTCCCGCCCCCGACGCGAGCTTTGTGGCGCCATCGGGGATCGTGGCGGCTCCGTCTGCGGCGCTGCGCGCGCCGTTCGCCAGCTCGAGCGCGCCGTCGGCGGCGTCGCCGATCTGGTCGCCGATCGTGGTGAAGCCGACGAGCACGTTCTCGGTCGTCGCCTCGGTGAGCATCGTGCCCATCGTCGACGCGGCGACGTTCGCGATCTGGCTCGTGATGAGGTCGTCGGCGACGAGTCCGTCATCAGGGGTCGTCACGGTGATGGTGGCCTTCTCGGCTTTCCCGCCGCCGTCGGAGATCGCCTGACCGGACGAGGTCGCGGCGGCCGAGAAGTCCTCCGGGATGGTGATGACGGCCTGGTAGGTGCCGTCGGCCAACCCTTCGGCGGCGTCGTCCTCGTTGGAGATCACCCAGGTGAGGTTCGAGTCGAGTTCGTCGGAACCCTCGACGAGACCGGACGCCAGCTGCCGTCCGAGCGGTGTGAGCTGGTCGTCGATGGTGACCGGCTCATCGAGGTTGACGATGGCCGCCGTCATGGTGTCGAGGCGCTCGGTCGGGTTGTTCAGCGCCGCGACGAGGATGCCGCCGATGGCAGCCGGCAGCAGCAGGATGCCGAGGATCGTCAGCCACGTGACGGGCTTGCGGGAGCGCGCGCGCTCGATGGGGAGTGTCATGCGGTCACCTCGGTGGATTCTGCGGTGCTACGCCGCGGTGTGCGCGTGTCGAGAGTCTCGGCATCAGGCCATCCGGCTTCTTCGAGAGCGGTGCGAGCGGATGCCGCGTCGGCGGCCGTGGCGAAGATTGCGAGCGGACGCGATGCCGCGGCATCCCTGAGCATCGCCGTCGCCTGATCACGGCGGCCGCCGCTGAGGCGGTCCAGCCCGTCGATCACGACGAGCGAGGACGTCCCCCGTAGGGCTTCCGCGAGGTCGGCGAGTGCGGCATCCGCATCGTCCACGAGCACGCAGCCGACGTGCGACCGCACCCACGCGGCCCGTCCGGGCAGCAGATGGCTCGCGACGCGGAGGCGTCCGTCGCTCGGTGCGATGCGACCGGCGATCGTGAGGGCCAGCGCGCGTCGCGTGCGGGAGTCGCTGCCGGTCGCGATGACGGCCCCGCCTTCCGGGATGCGCAGGGAGAGGCGCTCGATGACGGGGGCATCGGCGCTGATCTGCAGGTCGTCTGCGGCGACCACGGAGCCGTCGCCCGGCCATGCCGCCAGGTGGCGCTCGCGCTCGACGGCTTCGCCCTCGATGTCGACACGGGGGAGGATCTTCTCCAGCCACGACGGGATCTCCCAGGCGCGCTCGCCCAGGATCGCCATCAGTGCGGGGATCAGCGTCATGCGCACGAGGAACGCGTCGATCGCGATGCCCGCCGCGAGTCCGAGTGCGATCGGCTTGAGCGAGGAGTCGCCCTCGGGCACGAACGCGACGAACACCGCGAACATGATGAGCCCTGCGGCGGTGACGACCTTCGCCGAGCCGGTGAACCCGCTGCGCACGGCCCGCAGAGCGGCGGCGCGCCGGGTCGCACGATCCGGGCTCTTCGAGTCGGGGTCGTGCACGAAGTCCTCCCGCATGCGGGAGACGAGGAACACCTGGTAGTCCATCGCGAGCCCGAACAGCACGCCCATCAGCACGATCGGCATGAAGCTGATGATCGGGCCGACCTTCGCGACATGCAGCAGGTCGGCGAACCAGCCCCACTCGAACACGGCGCCCACGACGCCGAAGGCTGCGACGATCGAGAGGAGGTAGCCGAGGGCCGCGGTGATCGGCACCCACAGCGAGCGGAACACGATCGTGAGGAGCACGAGCGAGAGACCGATCACGAAGATGCCGAACGGCAGCAGGGCGTTTCCGAGCTGATCCGAGATGTCGATGCCGACCGCGGTGAACCCGGTGACCTTGAGGTCGATGCCGAACTCGTCGAGCCACTCGTCGTGATGCGACCGGAGCTCGCGCACGAGGTCGGCGGTGGCGGGATCGTCGGGGGCGGTCTCGGGGATGATCTGCACGATGCCGGTGTCGGCGGTCTCGTTGGGCGTCGACAGCGCGACCTCCTTCACGCCGTCGACCTTCGCCACGGCATCCCCGAGATCCTCCATGAGGCCGAGCGGATCGGTCGAGGTGACGATCGTGCCGGTGAGGATCATCGGGCCGTTGAAGCCGGGGCCGAACTCCTCGGCCGTGAGGTCGTAGGTCTGCCGGGCCTCGGAGTCCTTCGGGAGCACGCCGGCGTTCGGCAGCGCGAGATCCAAGCTCAGGGCGGGGACGGCCACGATTCCGAGACCCAGGACCACGGCGAGCGAGACCAGCACCGGATGCTTGGTGACGCCGGTGGCCCAACGCGTGCTTCCCTTCACCCGCGCCTTCGGCTCCCGGTCGCCCTTTCTGGGCTTGCGTGGGCGTGGCGCCCGCCCGGCGACCTTCCCCTTCATGAATCCGAGGAGCGCCGGGGTGAGCGTCACGGCGATGGCGACGGCGACGGCCACCGCTGCCGAGGCGGCGATGCCCATGGTGGTGAGGAACGGGATGCCGGCGAAGCCGAGGCCGATCAGCGCGATCAGCACCGTGACTCCGGCGAACACCACGGCCGATCCGGCGGTGCCGACGGCGCGTGCGGCCGACTCCTCGGGATCGACGCCTTCGCGCACCTGATCCTGGTGTCTGGCCATGATGAACAGGGCGTAGTCGATGCCGACGGCGAGGCCGAGCATGAGGGCGAGCAGCGGCGTCGTCGACGAGACGGTCGCGAAGGCGGTGGCGGTGAAGATGCCCGCCATCGAGATGCCGACGCCGAGGATCGCGGTGAGCAGCGGAAGGCCGGCGACCACGAACGAGCGGAACGTCACGATCAGCACGAGGAGGGCGATCAGCAGGCCGACGGCTTCGGTGAGGGTGACGCCGGGGATGGAGGTGGCGAAGAGGTCCCCGCCGAGGACCGCCTGGGAGCCATCGGGCAGAGTGGCGGCGAGATCGTCGACGACCTCCTGCAGCGCCTCCTTGGTCTCGGGCGAGACATCCGTGGACTGGCCGTCGAACTGCAGGCGGACGATCGCTGCGGTGTCGTCGTCGTTGATCATGCCGCTGACCATCTCGTCATACGGCGAGTTGGCGGCCAGGACGTCGTCCATTCCGGCGAGTTCGTCGACGGCATCCTCGATGGGCGCGCGGTAGGCGTCGTCGGTGATGTCATCGCCGTCGGCCGCCACCACGATGAACTGCGCGTTGGTGCCGCTCACCTGGGGGAACGAGCGCGAGAGCTGCTCGAGACCTGCCTGTGACTCTGTGCCGGGGATGGAGAAGGTGTTGTCGGTGCCCGCGCCGAGCACGAGGGCGCCGGCTCCGGCGATGCCGAGGGCGAGGAGCCAGGAGACGAGGACTCGCCACGGGTGCCGGAAGGCCCAGCGGCCGAGCGACGACAGAAGAGTGGACACGCGTTCCTCCGAGGGTGCCGATTGGATACACGGATGTATTCAATACATAGATGTATCGTAAAGTGACCCGCCCGCGGAAGTCTGTGTGCGGGGTGTGAATCATGCGAGAGTGAGAGTCAGGAGGATCCGATGACGACACCCGCGACCCGCAGCCGTGAGAACACCCGGGCACGGCTTCTCGAAGCGGCAGCACAGGTGTTCGCCGAGGTGGGACTCGACGGCGCGTCCGTCGAAGCGGTGTGCGAGCGCGCCGGCTTCACCCGCGGCGCCTTCTACTCCAACTTCGAGTCCAAGGACGAGCTCTTCCTCATGCTCGCGGGCAGTGTGGCCGAGGTGCGGGTCAACGCGGTGCGCACCCGGGTGGAGGAGCTGACCGCCGATGGAGCGCTCGCCGAAGGCTGCGACCCGATCGACATCGTGCAGCAGGTCATGGAGCTCGGCGGAGACGATCGCCTCGGCGTGATGCTCATGAGCGAGATCCGCATCCGCGCCCTGCGCGACGAGCAGTTCGGCGTCGCCTACCTGGCGCAGGAGCGTGAGATGGTCTCGAGCATCGCCCAGATCATCGAGGACATCGTCGAGACGGGCCTGCTCCGGTTGCGTCTTCCGGCGGACGTCGCCGCCCGCATGCTCATGATCATCTGGGAAGGCATGACGGTGCGCGGCGCCATGGCCGGTCAGGATGACGAGAGCCTGCGCCATTCCAGCAGCGAAGAGCTCGGCCGCCTGGTGCAGCTGCTCATCGTGGACTGAGGCGGGTCACCCCTCCGCGAGCACCTCGTGGCAGCGGGTGAGCCGATCGAGCCACCAGTCGCGGCGATCATCGGAGGCAGCCAGACGCGTGAGGGCGGCAGCATCCGGCGTCACCCGGCCGACCGGGATCGAGCCGTCGACAGGACGCAGGTCGGCGACGTCGTCGAGGAAGAGCGACGCCGTGCCGAGGCCGCAGTCGTAGTCCAGGTGCGGGAGCGCAGCGGCGAGCGCCGCGCCCTGAGACAGGCCGATCGCCGTGTCGAGGGCGCTGGAGACGACCACGGGAAGTCCCGCAGCCGTCACGATCTGCAGGGCATGCGTGACCCCGCCCAGGGGCTGGGCCTTGATCACGAGGAGGTCGGCCGCGCCGGCCCGGGCGACGGCGAGCGGATCGTCGGACTTCCGCACGCTCTCGTCGGCCGCCACCGGGATGCCCATGTACTTCACTCGTCGACGCAGATCCGCGAGCTCGTCGACAGTCGTGCACGGCTGTTCGACGTACTCGAGGTCGAACTCGTTCAGGGCGTGCACCGCGTGCTCGGCCTCGTCGACGTTCCACATGCCGTTCGCGTCGATGCGGATGCGTCCTTCCGGACCCATCGCCTCGCGCACGGCCCGCACGCGGGCCACGTCGTCGTCGAGCGTCTGGCCGGGTTCGGCCACCTTCACCTTCGCCGTGCGGCATCCGGCGAAGCGCGCGAGAACGTCTGCCACGAGTGACGCGTCGATGGCGGGGATGGTGGCGTTGACCGCGATCCTCTCGCGCAGCGGCGCGGGCTGCGGCTGCCACCCGAAATCGATGGCGGCGGCGAGCCAGGTCGCGGCTTCGGCATCCTCGTACTCCACGAAGGGGGAGAACTCGGCCCAGCCCTCCGGCCCCTCGAACAGGAGTGCCTCACGGGTGTCGACGCCACGGAAGCGGGTGTGCATCGGAAGACTGACGACGCGGGCGGAGGCGAGCAGGTCTGCGAGCGGGGGGAGCATGTCCCCATTGTGCCCTGCACCTGTCTCCGTTCCCGCGCGGGTTGTGGTGGGTCGCGATGCATTCGACCGCCGGATTGCTCTGGAGTGTGCAGCACCCGTCGCCTCAATGTGTGATTGACAATGGTGTGTGACGCACAGTACTGTGTGGGACATGAACGAAACGCTCGACACGCACCTGCAGGAGCTCCGCCGCGGCACCATCGTGCTCGCCTGCCTGCAGCTGCTGCGCACGGCGGGCTACGGCTACGGGCTGCTCGAAGAGCTCGAGCGGCGAGGCTTCGCCACCGACGCGAACACGCTGTACCCCCTGCTGCGGCGCCTGGAGAAGCAGGAGTACCTCACGAGCGAGTGGAACACCGACGAGGCCCGGCCCCGCAAGTTCTACCGCACCTCGGACGCCGGCATCCGCCTGGCCGACACCCTCACCGACGAATGGCGATCGCTCACGACCTCGATCGCATCCCTCACCTCAGAGGAGAAGTGACATGACCACCACGAACACGCTCGCCGAACGCTACATCAGCGCCACCATCCGCAGCCTTCCGGCGACCGCGCAGGCCGACGTCCGGGCCGAACTCGAGGCGTCGATCGCCGACGCGATCGAAGCCCGCATCGAACAGGGGGACACCCCGGATGCCGCCGAGCGTGCCGTGCTCACCGAGCTCGGCGACCCCGGTATCCTCGCCGCCGGGTACGCCGACCGTCCGCTGCACCTCATCGGACCGCGTTATTTCCTCGTCTGGTGGCGACTGCTCAAGCTCCTGCTGTGGATCGTTCCTGCCGTCGCCGCCTTCGGTGTCGCGATCGCCAAGATCCTCGAGTTCGCCACGATCGGCGAGACCATCGGCGCCATCGTCGTCGTCATCATCCAGGTGATCGTCAACCTCGGGTTCTGGACCGTGCTCGTGTTCGCCATCCTGGAGCGCACGGTGCCGGTGCCGGAAGCACAGTGGAACGTCGACCAGCTCCCGGAGCACTACGAGACCCGCGCCGGGTGGTCCGAGATGATCGGCTCGATCGTCTTCCTGGTGCTCGCGGGTGCCGCGATCGTCTGGGATGCGCTGCGTGGTTTCGTGCGCGCCGACGGCGTGGCCGTGCCGATCCTGAACCCGGAGCTGTGGCCGTGGTGGATGGCCGCCCTGTTCGTCTTCATGCTGGCGGAGCTCGCGCTCGCGATCGCCGTCTACCGCGTGGGCCGCTGGACCGTCCCGCTCGCCGTCGTCAACACCGTGCTGGCCATCGCCTTCGCGATCCCCGCCCTGTACCTGCTCATCACGGGCCAGCTGGTCAACCCGGAGTTCCTGGACTACCTGGCGACGAACCACGCCGAAGACCTGGCGAACGCGAACGCCGGTGCTGCCGAGCAGGGCGGCGTGTTCCGGGTGGTCACCGCGGTCTTCGCGGTCGTCACCGCCGGGATCGTCGTCTGGGACATCATCGACGGGTGGCTGAAGACCGCCCGCGCTCGCCGCGGCTGACCGCATCCGAAGGGGAACGCCGCCTCCGTCGGGAGGCGGCGTTCCGTCGTTCCGCAGAGGCGGGGAATAGGCTGGAGGCGTGACCACGCCCTTCGTCTCCGACCTGTTCGACCCCGCCGAGTGGGTGCTCGCGCCCGGTGCGGAGGACTACACCGACATCACGGCGCACGTCACGCACGACGGCGGTGTCGCCCGCATCGCGTTCCACCGGCCCGAGGTGCGCAACGCCTTCCGTCCGCACACGGTCGACGAGCTGTACCGGGCGCTCGACATCGCCCGCCAGAACCCGCGCATCGGCGCGGTGCTGCTGACCGGCAACGGCCCGAGTCCCAAGGACGGCGGATGGGCGTTCTGCTCCGGCGGAGATCAGCGCATCCGCGGACGCGACGGGTACAAGTACTCCGACTCCGAGACGGTCGTGCAGGACGCCGCTCGTGGCGGACGCCTGCACATCCTCGAGGTGCAGCGGCTCATCCGGTTCATGCCGAAGGTGGTCATCGCGGTGGTCCCGGGCTGGGCGGCGGGAGGCGGTCACTCGCTGCACGTCGTGTGCGATCTGACGATCGCCTCGGCCGAGCACGGACGGTTCAAGCAGACGGATGCCGACGTCGGCAGCTTCGACGCCGGCTACGGCTCCGCATACATGGCCCGCCAGACCGGGCAGAAGTTCGCGCGGGAGGTGTTCTTCCTCGCCGAGGAGTACTCCGCCCAGCGCGCCTACGAGGCCGGCGCCGTGAACCGTGTCGTGCCGCACGCCGAACTCGAGCGCGAGGCGCTGAAGATGGCGCGCACCGTGCTCACGAAGTCGCCCACGGCCATCCGCATGCTGAAGTTCGCCTTCAACGCGGTCGACGACGGGCTGGTCGGCCAGCAGGTGTTCGCGGGTGAGGCGACTCGCCTGGCCTACGGCACGGATGAGGCGGTCGAGGGACGCGACTCGTTCCTCGAGAAGCGCGACCCCGACTGGTCTTCGTTCCCCTGGCACTACTGAGCCCCTCCAAGCCGCGCCATGACCCCTCTGATCCCGACGGACTCCGACGATCCGGAGCAGGTGCAGGCGGCCCTGCGTGATGCCCTCGACGGCGGGTCGGCGCGGGGATTCGGGATGCTGGCCGGCGCCCCCGTCGAGGTTCCGGAGGGCATCGCCGTGGTCATCGCGACTTCGGGTTCGAGCGGCGTCCCGAAACGCGTCGCCCTGACCGCCGAGGCGCTGCGCGCGAGCGCGGAGGCGACCGAGGAGCGGATCGGCCGAGGGCGCTGGCTGCTCGCGCTCCCCGCCGGGTACGTCGCGGGACTGCAGGTGCTCGTGCGCTCGATCGTGGCGGGGACGGAGCCCGCGGTGATCGACGGCCGCTTCTCGCCGCGCTCGTTCGCGGAGGCGACGCTGGCGATGCTGCGTCCGGATGCCGGTGCGGGCACCGGTATCCCCGAGCTGTACACGTCGCTCGTGCCCGCCCAGGTCGCGACCCTGCTCGGTGCCGCCGACGACACGGCTGTGCGAGCTGCTCTCCAGACGTACCGGGCGATCCTCGTCGGCGGGCAGTCGCTCCCGGAGCCCCTCCGCGAGCGTGCGGAGGACCTCGGCGTGCGGCTGGTGCGCACGTACGGATCGACGGAGACCAGCGGCGGCTGCGTGTACGACGGCGTGCCCCTCGAGACGGCGATCGTGCGCACGGTCGACGGGGAGCTGCGGATCGCGGGACCCATGCTCGCCGAGGGCTACCTGGGCGACGACGCGCTGACCACGCGGACGTTCATCCGTGACCACCACGGCATCCGGTGGTACCGCACCGGCGATCTCGGACTCGTGGAAGACGGAGTCGTGCGAGTGCACGGACGCGCCGACAATGTCATCGTGTCGGGCGGGATCAACATCTCCCTCGACCGCGTCGAGCGGATCGTGCGGAGGGTCCCCGGCCTCCACCAGGCGGTCGTGGTCGGCGTCGAAGATGAGCGCTGGGGCGAGGCCTCGGTCATCGTCGTCGCGCGCGGCGAGGTCCTGCGCCGCAGCGAGGGAGAGCAGCTGGAGCATGCGCGCGATGCGGTCGCGGAGGAGATCGGCCCTCACGCGCGGCCCGCCCGCCTGATCCTGGTGGACGAACTCGATGCGCTCGCCTCGGGAAAGCCGGATCGCGAGGCCATCCGACGCGTGGCCGCCGAACTCCGCTGAATCCGTCTCCTGCCAGACTGGGGCAGATGGACGTGCTGCGGTTGGCCGGAGTTCCCGGCGTGGGAAAGAGCGCGGTGGCCTGGGCGGTCGCCCGGCAGATGGCCGTCGACGGCGTGCGCGTCGCCTTCGTCGACATCGATCAGCTCGGCATGTGCTACCCCGCGCCGGCCGACGATCCCGACCGCTGGAGTCTGAAGGAGAGAGCTCTCGCAGGGATCGCGGCGCAGTACGCCGAGTCCGGCGTCGAGCGTCTGGTCGTCTCGGGGGTGGCGGACCCCTCGCTGCCTCCGCAGGGGAACGGTCATCCGACGGTCTCTCTCTGGCTCGCCGCGGGAGAGGCCACCAGGCGGGCTCGGCTGGCCCCGCGAGGCTGGGCCCACGAGCAGGTGGATGAAGTGCTCGCCGTCGGCACCCGCGAGACGGCTGCGGCGCATCCGTCGTGGGCGAGGGTGGACACCGACGAGAGCTCGGTCGACGCCACGGTGCGAGCCGTGCGCGAGCGGTGGCAGGGTGGCGTCGCCGAGCCGGTGCCCGCGTTCGTCGTCGCCCAAGCGGATACGACCGAGCACGTGGTCTGGATCACCGGACCACGATGCGCCGGTGCCTCCCGTGTCGGCTGGGAGGTCGTGACCCCGCTCTGGGCAGAGGGGCGGCGCACAGGCTTCATCGACGTCGCCCAGCTCGGCTTCTCCTGGAACGTGGACGCGCAGCTCGGTCTGCGGAACGCCGCCGAGCTGCAGCGATCGTTCGCCGCCGCGGGAGCGCAGACGCTCGTCGCCGTGGCACCGCTCGAGGTCGGCCCGGAGGAGGTGCGAGCGGCCTTCCCCGACGCAGATGTTCGTTTCCTCCGACTCGATGCCGACGAGGACTCCCGTCGCGACCGTGCCGTGCGGCGAGCCGCAGGTGCCGACGCGCTGCTCGCGGGGGACGACCTGATCGGAGCGGTGGAGCGGATGATCGACGACGTCGTGGCTCAGGGGTCCCGACAGCGCGAGACGCCCGTCCGTGCGGGGGAGCGCGTGATCGACACGACCGCGACGCCGTTGCCGCAGGTGGCCGCGCGGGTCGCGGCCGAACTCGCCTGTTGAGGGCGGGTGCCAGACTGAAGCGCATGGCCACGTACACGCACGGACACCATGACTCCGTCCTCCGGTCGCACAACGTGCGCGACATCGCGAACTCCGCCGAGTATCTTCGACCGCACCTCACCGACAGCACGCGGCTGCTCGATGTCGGCGCGGGACCGGGCTCGATCACGGTCGACTTCGCCCGCATCGTCGCTCACGTCACCGCCACCGAGATCGACGATACGGCGCTGTCGCTGTCGCGCGACCTCGCGGAGGCCCGCGGCCTCACGAATCTCGACTTCTCGGTGGAAGACGTGCACGCGCTGAGCTTCGCCGATGACTCCTTCGACGTCGTGCACGCGCATCAGGTGCTGCAGCACGTCGGTGACCCTGTGCAGGCGCTGCGCGAGATGCGACGCGTCACCGTGCCCGGCGGGATCGTCGCGGCCCGCGATGCCGATTATGCCGGGTTCATCTGGTTCCCGGTGCTGCCGGAGCTCGACCGCTGGCTCGCCCTCTACGACGCCGCGGCCCGGGCGAACGGCGGAGAACCGGATGCCGGTCGGCGTCTGCTCTCCTGGGCACGGGCCGCAGGCTTCGAAGACATCACGGCGACGGCATCCACCTGGTGCTACGCATCCGCGGCGGAGCGCGCGTGGTGGGGCGGGATGTGGGCCGACCGCATCCTCGAATCCGCGCTCGCCCGGCAGCTGGTCGACAGCGGCATGGCGACCCGCAGCGACCTGCAGGACATCAGCGACGCGTGGAAGCGCTGGGCCGACGACGGCGACGGGTGGTTCCTCGTGCCGCACGGCGAGATCCTCTGCCGCGCCTAGTCGTGCGGATACATCTCGAGACGGATGCCGCCCGTGAGGTGCTCGCGTAGCGTGGGGGAGTGATCCGCCCGCTCTCCCGCACGGCGCTGATCCTCGACATCGTCGGGGCGGCGCTGCTCTTCCTCATCCTGACGCCGACGTCCGTGGTGTTCTACGGGCCGACCACCGGCGGCACCGCGATCCCGGGTGCGAGCGTCGGAGCGGTCGTCGTCGCGGGCATCCTGATGTTCGGCGGTGTCGCGATCGGCCGACTGGCCCCGGGCCTGGCACTGGGCGCGGCGTGGGCCGGCGCGATCGTGCAGATGCTGGCGGGGTTCGGCCCTCTTCCGATCGATCTCGCGATTCTGCTCGTGCTCTATGCGACCTCCGCGTGGGGCACGCGTCGCGTGCTGTGGTGGGGATTCGCGTCGACGCTGGTGGGCGGCCTCGTCGCAGCGGCCTACATGGTCGTCGTCACCGGCGTCACCTTCGGCACGGGGATCGGGTGGGAGCAGATCACCGGGGGAGTGCTCCTCCTCATCGTGTCGGTCCTCGCCCTCGGATTCGCCTGGGTCTGCGGGCTGCTGTGGCGCGTGGTGCTCCGCGCACGCAGAACCAGGGCCGCGCAGCTGAAGGCCGAGTCGCTCGCCGCCGAAGAGCAGGAGCGCGTGCGCATCGCCCGTGACATGCACGACATCGTCGCGCACTCGCTCGCGGTCGTCATCGCACAGGCCGACGGCGCCCGGTACGCCGCGGCGACGAGACCGGAGATGGCCACCGAGGCTCTCGGCACGATCGCCACCACGGCGAGGAGTGCGCTCAGTGATGTGCGGATGCTGCTCACCCAGCTCCGTCACCGGCAGGGCGACGGCCCGCAGCCCACGCTCGCCGACCTCGAGACGCTGTTCGCCCAGGTGCGTCAGGCCGGCGTCGAACCTCTCGTCACGGTCGATCCGATGCCGCCGGGGGAGCCGCCCGGAGCGATCCAGCTGGCCGTGTACCGCATCCTCCAGGAGGCGCTCACGAACGCGATCCGACACGGCGACGGCAGTGTCCACGTGCACCTGGCGTGGTTGCCGGATCGCGTCGACGTGCAGGTGCGCAACACCGTGGCCGGCGACGCCTCCCCGGCGCCGGGTGGTCACGGCCTCATCGGCATGCGCGAACGCGCCCAGCTGGTCGGCGGTAGTCTGCAAGCCGAACATCGCGGGGCGCAGTTCGTCGTTCAGGCCTCGCTTCCGATCGGCCCTTCGGCAGGCTCAGGGGCTCCAGAGGAGGAGGACGCATGATCCGGGTGGTCCTCGTCGACGATCAGGCGCTGTTCCGCGCCGGCATCCGCATGCTCGTCGCCTCGCAGCCCGATCTCGAGGTGGTCGGAGAAGCGGGCAACGGGCAGGAGGCCCTCGAGATCGTGCGCACCAGCCGCCCCGACGTGGTGCTCATGGACATCCGGATGCCGGTGATGGACGGCCTGACCGCGACCGCCGAGATCCTGGCGCGGCCGGAACCGCCGCGCATCGTCATGCTCACGACCTTCGACCTCGACGAGGCGGCGGCCCGCGCGATCCGGCAGGGTGCGAGCGGGTTCCTCCTCAAGGACGCCGATCCTGAGTTCCTGCTCGCGGCGATCCGCACCGTGCACGCGGGATCCAGCGTCATCGCGGCATCCGCCACTCGTGATCTGTTCGCGCATTTCGCCGAGGCGCCGAAGCCTGTGCCGCCGCAGTTCGCCGACCTCACCGATCGCGAGCGGGAGATCTTCGCGCTCGCCGCGCGGGGCCTGTCGAACGCCGAGATCGCCGGTCGTGAATACCTGAGCGAAGCGACGGTGAAGACGCACATCAGCCGCATCCTCACCAAGCTCGCCCTCCGCGATCGGGTGCAGCTCGTCGTCTTCGCCTTCGAGCACGGCCTCACCTGATCGGCCGACCCACCCCTTTCGATACGAGCCGCCCTCTTATGGACACGCAAAGAGGGCTGGCTCGTACCCAAGAGGGTGGCTCGGCACGGTAGCGGATCATCCTTCCGATGTACGGCGGATGCCTCCTCCGGGCGACGCGCCGAGACGGCTGTCGAAAATAGCGTGAAGGCATGGAGATCACGACCACCGACCTCGGCCTCGCCGCCCGGGTCCAGCACCTGAAGAAGACCTACGGCTCGGGAGAAGGGACGGTGCGCGCGCTGGACGGCGTCAGCGTCGGCATCCGCCGCGGGCAGTTCACCGCCATCATGGGCCCGTCCGGCTCGGGCAAGTCCACGCTCATGCACATCATGGCCGGACTCGACAGCCCCACCGAGGGGCGGGCCTGGATCGGCGACACCGACATCACCGGCCTCGGTGATCTCGACCTCACCATCCTGCGCCGACGTCGCGTCGGCTTCATCTTCCAGGCGTTCAACCTCGTGCCGACCCTCGACGCCCTGGGCAACATCATGCTGCCGTTCGAGCTCGACGGACGCCGTCCGAGCGCGATCGAGCGGGCGCGCATCGACGGACTCATCGAATCGCTCGGCCTCGGTTCGCGGCTGAACCACCGCCCGCACCAGCTGTCGGGCGGGCAGCAGCAGCGCGTCGCGATCGCCCGTGCTCTCGCCACCGCGCCCGACCTCGTCTTCGCCGACGAGCCCACCGGCAACCTCGACTCGAAGACGGGACGCGAAGTGCTGCAGCTGCTCGCCTCGGCGAGCCGCGAGCACGGTCAGTCGATCGCGATGGTCACGCACGACGCGATCGCCGCGAGCCACGCCGACCGCGTGCTGTACCTCGGCGACGGCCGCATCGTCGCCGACCACCCGCGCCAGACGGCGGAGGATATCTCGGCGTACATGCTCGCGGCGGAGGTGGCGGCATGACCGCCGTCGCCACGGTTGTGCCCGAGACGGCCGCGACCGGCCCTCGTCTCGGCTGGCTGCGTGATCGGGGCATGGGCGCCAGCATCCTCGTGGCCGCGCTGTCGGCCGCGTTCGGGGTGATCCTCGTCGAGGTCACCGCCTACATCGGCGCCGTGCTGCAGGCCGATCCGTTCATCGGCGACAGCGAAACCCTCGCGATCGTCGTGGCGCTGCTCTCGGTGCTGCTGACGGCGGTCGCGATGTACGTGGCCGCGATCGTCACGGCGAACACCTTCTCGACCATCATCGCCGGACGCACGCGGCAGATCGCCCTGATGCGACTGATCGGCGCGACCGCCCGTTCGCAGCGGGCGCAGGTCGGCCGGCAGGGGTTCATCGTGGGCGTGATCGGCGCCGCGATCGGTCTTCTCGCCGGGCTCCTGTTCGCCGTCGTCGGCGTTCAGGTGGGCGCGCAGTTCGTGGCGAACGATCCCACGGGCTTCTCGCTCGCGCAGCCCTTCATCGCGCTGCCGGTGGTCGGCGTCGCCCTCACGACCTGGGCCGCCGCCTGGGCGGGCTCGCGTCGCGTGCTCTCGGTGACGCCGCTGCAGGCGCTCGGCGGCTCCGTGGAGCGCACGCACGACGAGGTCTCCGGCAAGCCCGGCCGCCACATCGGCGCATGGATCCTCCTGATCTCGGGAGCCGTGCTCCTCGCGGGCGGCGTGGTCATCGGGCTCATCACTCCGCTCGGCGTGGTGGTGGCGTTCTTCGGCGGCATCCTGTCGTTCACGGGCCTGGTGATCGGATCGGTGATGATCATGCCTCCGGTGCTGCGTCTCGTCGGCCGGATGTTCGGATCGAGCGCGACGGCGCGTCTCGCGGCGGAGAATGCCCTGCGGTACCCGGAACGCTCTTCGCGCATGGCGATCGGGGTGGTCATGGGCGTGACGCTGGTGACGATGTTCGCCGTCGCGCTGGAATCGGCCAAGCGGCTCATGATGACCCAGGTCGACGGCGAGGTCCCGGACGAGTTCTTCGCGCCGTTCGACGCGTTCGCCGGGATCATGATGGTGCTCGTCGCGGTCTCCGCGGTGATCGCCGCCGTCGGCCTCGTCAACCTGCTCACGATCGGCGTCGTCCAGCGTCGCCGTGAACTGGGTCTCCTGCGCTCGATCGGGCTGTCCAACGGGCAGGTGCGGCGCATGGTGCTGCTCGAAGCGACGCACATCACCGTGGCCGCGACGTTCACGGGCCTCGTGCTGGGAGTCGCTTACGGCTGGATCGCGGCGCAGTCGCTGCTCGGCTCGGTGCCGACGCTGCCCGACTTCGAGCCTGCCGGATTCGTGCTGCCGCAGATCCCCTGGATCCCGGTCGCGATCATCGTCGTGGCCACGGCCGTGCTCACGCTCGTCGCCGCCGCCACTCCCACCCGCCTGGCCACCCGGGTCGCCCCCGTCGAGGCGCTCGCCGCGGACTGACGGCTCTAGGCTGGACGGATGCCGTCGCCGTTCGATCAGTCCACGTATCAGGTCCGTCTCGACTGGGGCATCGCGGGGCTCGCCCGCCTCGCCCCGGCCGACATCGTCGTGGTCGTCGACGTGCTGCGGTTCTCGTCGACGGTGGCGGATGCCGTCGCCGGCGGCGCTGAGATCGAACTGGCCGACGCGGTCGAATGGTCCACCAACGGCGCGGCCGTGGCGACGGCGGCCGCGGCCACCGACGCCACCGTGCTCGTCGGCGCGATCCGCAATGCGTCGGCGGTCGCACGGGCGGTGCAGACGGTGCAGGAGCGTCGGCAGGCGCGGACGTCTGTCGCCATCATCGCGGCAGGCGAGTGGGACGAGGTGGGGGAGCCGCGCTTCGCCGTCGAGGATCATCTCGGCGCCGGCGCGATCATCGCCGCGCTCACCGATCTCGGCATCGACCACACCGCGCCGGATGCCGCTGTCGCCGCCGAGGGGTTCCGCGCTCTGCGCCGCGCGCTGCGGCACATGCTCAGCGCCAGCGGCTCCGCGCGCGAACTCGAGATCGGCGTCCCATCGACCGCGCGGATGGCGGCATCCGGTGTCGTGCCGACGGCGCCGGTGGATGCCGCCGTGATCGACGCCGTCGACGTCGTCCCGGTCCTGGTCGACGGGCGCTTCATCCGCTTCGACTGAGCGGCATGGCCGCGGGGCGTGCACGCTCACGCCGACGGCCACGTAGGGTCGTGGCATGAGGTACCTCCCCGCTCTCATCGTCGATGCCGTGCTCGTGCTGATCTTCGCCGTGATCGGGCGTGCCTCTCACGACGAGGATCCGGCGGGCTTCCTGCTCACCGCCTGGCCGTTCCTCGTAGCGCTTCTGGTCGGTCATCTTCTCGCAGCACTGCTGCCCGGCAGGCCGCGTCGCCCCTGGTCGGTGCTGTGGGGAACGGTCGTCTGGATCGTGACCGTCGCGGGCGGGATCCTCCTGCGCGTCGTCAGCGGCGACACGGCCGAGGTGCCCTTCATCATCGTCGCGACGCTCGTGCTCGGGGTGTTCCTCGTGGGCTGGCGGGCGGTCACCGCTCTCGTCCGTCGCCGCAGTGCGACGGAGGCCGGTGAGACCCAACCGGGCGCCGCGAACGGCGTGGCATCGGAGCACCGAGACCCGGTCGACCCGATCGTCTGATCCGGCGACCCTCCCGAGTGCCGGCGTCGCAGATCAGCGCGGCATCTGCGCGGCCAGGCGCGCGTCGGTCGTGATCTCTCGGCGCGTCCAGGCGAACACGTAGCGCGCGTCGAACGTGCGCGAGCAGCGCGCGCAGGAGGTCGCTCTCGTCGGTCGGCGGTGTCGGTAGGTGATGTGCCCGGCAGGGCAGCGGCCGACCCAGGGCGCGAGCTCGACGGCGGTCTCGCCGCGGTGGGTGGTGCCGCCGACGTAGCCGAGATCGCGCGCGACGACCTTCCATGCCTGTCCGTGCGCGGCCGTGTGCCCGGCGAGCGCATGGGCGACCTCGTGCAGGAGCACCTGATGGATCTCGTCGTCCTCGAAGCGGGCCGCGAGGTACCGCGACACGGTGATGCGTTTCTTCGTGTAATCGCACAGTCCGGCACGACGCTTGGCGTTGTCGAAGCCGAACGACCAGCTCTCGTCGAGATGCAGTCTGATCAGTGCCTCGCCCCAGATGCGCACACGGTCAAGTTCCGCCATGGGCCCAGGCTAAGCCATGCCGCCGACATCGCGGTCGAGGCCTGCTCAACCCGCGACGAGCTGCTCGGACCGTCGACGCTCTGCGGCCTCGATCGCCAGAAGCGCGGTCTCGAGGTCCCGATCCTCCGCACCCGATTCGCGGCGCAGGAAGAGCGACTGCTTGAAGCTCTCGCGCGCCGTCTCGTAGTCGCCCGCGTCGTAGGCGTTCTTGCCGTGATGATGGTGCGCGAACGCGGCGATCGACAGCCAGCGCTGCCCCTCGGCCTCGGCCGCGCAGGTCGACAGCTCCTGCTCGGCGGCGGCGTACGCACCCCGGTATTGCAGGATCGTCGCGTGCAGCACGCGTGCGCGCAGCACGTCCTTGCGCGTGCCCGCCATCCGCGCCTGACGCACCGCGTCGTCGGCCAGCGCCAGCGCCTCATCGAGACGATCGAGCACCTTCAACAGCCACACGCGCTCGAGGAGCGCCGGGAGGCTGCGCTGCGCGTCGATCTCCGCGAGGCGCGCCGCGCACTCGTCGAGATCGACCAGCTCGCGGAGGGTCTCCTGGTCGTATCCCTGGATGAAACTCATTGCTCTCCTTCCGCAGCGTCCCCGTCCAGTCTGCCTGGCGCTCGGCCGGTCTTCGGGGCGGCGCGCCCCGGGCGACGGCATCCGTTCGAGAAGTCGGCGACGACTGTGCTCAGCGCAGGAAGAGCGAGGCGTCGGGACGCGGGGATGCCACCGCGTCGGCATCCGTGACGACACGCGCGCCCTGCACGAAGGCGTGCACCTCGGCGCCCTGCGCGATCTTGGCGGGGTGCGGGCCGGCCGCCAGCATGCGGGGGAGCCACTCGGTCGGGAGCGGAGCAGCGGATGCCGCGATGACGAGGTTGCCGAACCGCCGGCCCTTCAGCACCTGCGTGTCGGCGAGCACGCCGATCTCGGGGAGGACCTCGGCGATCGTGGCCGCCTGCCGGCGTGCGAAAGCGAGGCCCGGGCCGTCCGCGACGTTGACCAGCAGCACTCCGGCGGGAGCGAGGAGGCCGGCGAGCTCGCGGTAGAACTCGATGCTGGTGAGGTGCGCGGGTGTCTGCGCACCCGAGTAGACGTCGGAGACGACGAGGTCGCAGTTCGACTGCAGCGCGGCCGGGAGTCGGCGCACGCCCTCTCGTGCATCGCCGATCCGGATGCGGATGCCGGCGCCCTTGGGCAGCGGCAGGTGCTCGCGCACGAGCTGGGCGAGCGGCGCCTCGAGCTCGATGACCTGCTGGCGGGATCCGGGACGCGTGGCGTCGATGTAGCGGGGGATGGTCAGCGCGCCCGCGCCGAGGTGAACCGCGGTGAGAGGACCGGGAGGCAGCTGATCGATCACCGCGCCCATCCGCACGATGTACTCGAAGTGCAGGTGCGTCGGATCGTCGAGGTCGACGTGCGACTGCGGGGTCTCGTCGACGACGAGCTCGAATCCGCTCGTGAACTCCGACGGCACGATCCGCGCGGTGCCGCCGTGGTCGAGCCGTGCCTGCGGATGCTCGGTGTCACGCGATCGCATCCGGCCCATGCCGTCGAGCCTACGCGCCTGCGCGGGCCGCGATCAGTCCTGCTTGCCGTTCGCGCAGGTCTCCTGTTCTGCGGTCTGTCCGGAGATGCTCGGGTCGAGGGTCGCGCGCGGCACCGGAGTCTCGGTGGCCGGGGCGTCCGTCGGGGCCGGGTCCGTGGTGGCCTCCGGGGCGGGGCTGACGAGTTCGACGCCGCCGTTGCTGGCGACGTCGCCGGTGAGCTGCAAGGGCTGACCGGCCTTCAACGCCGCCCAGATCGTCTCTGCGGCGTCGAGATTCGGAATCACCTTCTGGTCGGGCTTATCCGGGTCGGGGAAGCTCGGGTACTGCACGAACGCGAATTCGGAGAACGGCACGTCCTTGATCGCGAGCCCGAGCTGCGCGAGGCGGACGGGGTTGCTCAGCTCGTCGCTCGGGTCGACGTTGTCGACGATCGTGTTCGCGAGGCGGAGCACGACCGCCGGGTCGGTGAGCACTTCCTCGCTCATGACCTTCTTCACCAGCCGCGACATGTACTGCTGCTGGTTGGAGATGCGCGCCAGGTCGCTTCCGTCGCCCACGCCGTGCCGGGTGCGGATGAACTGCAGGGCTTCGATGCCCGACACGGTGCGCAGGCCGGCGGGCCAGTCGATGCCCGTCGCCTCGTCGCGGATGCCATCGCCGCCGATGCAGACCTCGACGCCTCCGATGGCCTCGGTGACCTCCATGACGCCGTCGAACGAGATCTTGGCCGCGAAGGGGATCGGGATGCCGGAGAGGTCGGTCACCGTCTTCGCGACGCACGACAATCCGGCGTGCTCGAACACGGTGTTGATCGACGCCTTCGACATCGACGAGGCGACGGAGCCGTCGGGGCGCGTGCACTCGGGGACGGCGACCATGAGGTCGCGCGGCAACGACACGACCGTGACGTTGCGCGGCTCCGCCGAGACGTGCACCAGCAGGTTCACGTCGTTGAGCACGCCGCCGTCGGCCTCGGAGCAGCGCTTGCCCAGGAGACCCGTCGACACCTCTCCGCACTCGTCGGTGCCGATGATGAGGATGCTGAACTCGCCGGCGTACGCGCCGATCGACGGGGGCTCGACCTCGGGCGCGTCCTCGAGGGTCACCGCTCCGTCTCCGACGCGGTTGAAGAGGTCGACGACGACGAATGCGGCGACGGCGATGGCGGACGTCAGGACGACCGCCACGACGATCCCCGCGATCTTCAGGAACCGGGGGACACCGGTGCTCTTCTTCACATCTGCGTGGCGGGCGACCGCGGAGCGGTCGCCGTCTCGGGCGCGTCTGGGCATGCGGGCGAGCATACCCAGGCCGCTGCGCAGCCAGCAGGGAAACCGCCGGAAGGGCCGATGTTACGGGCGCATGACGATTGTGGGAGTAACTTGCAGGGAATTAGTTAGTCGTGGATACTTTTTCCTATCCGGTGAGCACCCGATGCCCGCCAGGAGAAATTTCGAAGAGGAGATCCCCTGATGCACAAGCGCATTCTTCCGGTCGTGGCGCTGGGCGCCGCGGCCACGCTCGGCCTGGCGGCCTGCGCCGGCGGTGCCACCGAGAGCGGCACCGACGGAGAGGGCCAGGAGCTCACCGTCTGGATCATGAAGGGCACCAATCCCGACGCGACCGCCTTCTACGACAAGGTCTCCGAGGCCTTCGAAGAGGAGACCGGGGCGAAGGTCACCATCGAGGAGATCCAGTGGGCCGACGCTCACGATCGCTTCGTCACCTCCATCGCCGGCGGCACAACCCCCGACATCGCCGAGACGGGCACCACCTGGACCGCCGAGTTCGCCGACGCCGGCGCTCTCGAGCCGCTCGACGAGTACGTCGACGCCGAGAAGGGCCTGCGCGACGACCTCGTCGAGGGCCTCGCGGTCGCCGGCACCTACGACGACGAGCTCTACGGCATGCCGTGGTACGCCGGCGTCCGCTCGATCGTCTACCGCACCGACGTCTTCGAGGAGCTCGGACTCGAGGCTCCGAAGACGTGGGACGACATCGTCACCGCCGGCGAGGCCATCAAGGCCGCGAAGCCCGACATGCTCCCGTTCCCGGTCGCCGGTGACGCCGAGTTCCAGGTCTACCCCTGGGTCTGGGGCGCAGGCGGCGAGATCGCCACGCAGGACGGCGGCGAGTGGACCAGCGAGCTCGACAGCAAGGAGTCGCAGGCCGGCATCGAGTTCTACACCGGCCTCGCCACCGAGCACGGCTTCTCCTCCGCGGGTGCCACCACCTGGAAGGAGACCGACCTCCGTGACGCGTTCACGCAGGGCAACGTCGCCATGATGCTCTCCGGCTCGTGGACCCCGAAGGCGCTCATCGAGGCGAACCCCGACCTCGAAGGCAAGATCGGCGCCGCGGTCATCCCCGGCGAAGACGGCGGCATCGCCCCGTCCGTCCTCGGCGGATCGCACCTGTCGGTGTTCAACACCACCAAGAACGCCGACCTCGCGTGGGAGTTCGTCAAGCTCATGACCACCGGCGAGTTCGCCGAGCAGTGGTCGAACGAGACCGGCTACTTCCCGGGCGTCCAGTCCGCGATGGAAGAGGCCCTGGCCTCGACCGACCCGCTCGTCGCACCGTTCGCCGAGCAGATGGTCGACGGCGGAGCATCCGTCCCGGTCACGCCGAACTTCGGAGCCGTCCAGGCGAAGAAGACGACCAACGCCATGATCCAGGCCATCCTCAGCGGGCAGAAGGACGTCGCCACCGCGACGAAGGACGCCGCCGCCGAGATGACCGAACTGCTCAACCAGTAAGGAAGCATCCCTTCCATGTCGATGGTGCAAGCGCCACTGCCGGCCACGAAGGCGGAGTCCACCTCCGCCTCCGTGGTCGGCGGCGGCCGACAGAAGCGAGGCATCTCGCTCCTGAAGGCCCGCCCCTGGCTCCTCCTCGCTCCCGGGCTGATCATCCTCGCGGTGCTCATGCTCTGGCCGCTCGTCCAGGTCGTCATCTACTCGCTGCAGGACTACGGCCTGCGGGAGATCAACACGGGCGAGAGCAACTGGATCGGTCTCGAGAACTACGCCGAGGCGCTCACCAACCCGACGCTCTGGACGGTGGTGCTGCCCAACACGGTCGGCTTCGCGGCCGTCGCCGTCTTCGTCACCGTGGCGGTCGGCACGCTCGTCGCCCTGCTTCTGGCCCGCCTCGGCACCACGTGGCGCGTCATCGTCTCCAGCTGCATCATGGTCGCCTGGGCGATGCCCGCGGTGACCGGCACATACGTCTGGACCTTCATCTTCGATGCCGACCGCGGCATCTTCAACTCCGTCCTGAAGGACCTCGGCCTCATGGACGGCTCGGTCAACTGGTTCACGAACCAATGGTCCTTCTACGCCATCGTGCTCCTGAACGTCGTGCACCACGGCTTCCCGTTCGTCGCGATCACGGTGCTCGCCGGGCTCCTCGGCGTCTCGAAGGAGATGCTCGAGGCGGCCGCCCTCGACGGCGCCGGCGCCTGGCGCCGCTTCTGGAAGATCATCTTCCCGACGCTGAAGCCGGTGTTCTCGGTCGTGATCATCCTGTCGACCATCTGGGACTTCAAGGTGTTCGCGCAGGTGTACCTGATGCCGGGCGGGTCGGGCGGCAACCGGTCCGTGCTCAACCTCGGCGTCTGGTCGTACGTCGAGTCGTTCGGCCAGAACCGCTACGGCTTCGGTGCCGCGCTCGCGGTGCTGCTGACGCTCGTCCTGATCGGCATCACGATCGTCTACATCCGGTCGCTCATGAAGGAGGACGAGCTGTGAACCCCCGCGCTTCGCTCAAGTCCCGCATCGGACTCGGCATCGCGGTCGCCGCGGTCCTGATCTTCACGCTGTTCCCGGTCTACTGGATGGTCTCCAGCGCCTTCGACAAGAAGGCCTCCAGCGGTGGGCAGTCGCTGCTGCCGCAGGAGTTCACGTTCGACAACTTCGCGTTCGTGCTCAACGAGGGCGGCTTCGGCACGTTCCTCCGCAACTCCGCGATCGTCGCGCTCGTGACCGTGCTCGTGAGCGCGCTCGTCTGCCTGCTCGCGGCGGTGGCCGTCGCGCGGTTCCGCTTCAAGTTCCGCACCACGGTGCTCATGCTGATCCTCGTGGTGCAGATGGTGCCGCTCGAGGCGCTCGTGATCCCTCTGTTCCTCCAGGTGAAGAGCCTCGGACTGCTGAACAGCATCATCGGTCTGATGATCGTCTACATCGCGCTGTCCCTCGCATTCGGCATCTGGATGCTGCGCGGCTTCGTCGCCGCCGTTCCCGTCGAGCTCGAAGAAGCCGCCTACATCGACGGTGCCAGCTGGTGGCGGATGTTCCGCTCGATCCTGCTGCCCCTCGTCATGCCCGGCCTCGTCGCGACCAGCATCTTCAGCTTCATCACCGCGTGGAACGAGTTCATCTTCGCGATGACGATCCTCGGCGCCGAGACCGACCAGTACACGGTGTCGATCGGTCTGAAGTCGTTCTTCGGCCTGTTCTCCAACGACTGGGGCAGCATCATGGCCGCGTCGACGATCATCACGGTTCCTGTCATGATCTTCTTCGTGATCGTTCAGCGTCGTCTCGCCTCCGGCATGGTCGCGGGGGCGGTGAAGGGATGAGCGCCGACCTCGAGCGTCTCGCGAACGGCGTGCTCTGGCCCGGGTTCCTCGGAACCGAGGCGCCGGACTGGCTCCTCGACGAGCTGCGCGACGGCCTCGCCGGAGTGGTCTACTTCGGCCAGAACGTGGGGGACGGCCTCGCCGACCTCAGCGACGCGATCCTCGCCGCGAATCCCGACGCGCTGATCGGCATCGACGAGGAGGGCGGCAGCGTCACCCGGCTCGAGTCCGCCTCGGGCTCGACGGTGCCCGGCGCGGCGCAGCTGGGTCTGGTCGACGACCTCATCGCGACCGAGATGACAGGCGCGGAACTCGCCCGACGGGTGCGGGCGATCGGGGCGAACGTGATCCTCGGACCGGTCGCCGATGTCAACACCGACCCGAGCAACCCCGTCATCGGCGTGCGCGCCTTCGGCGCGGACGAGCATCTCGTCTCGCGTCACGTGGTCGCGACGATCGACGGCATCCAGGACGGCGCGGTCGCCGCGTGCGTCAAGCACTTCCCGGGTCACGGCGACACTCATGTCGACTCGCACCACGCGCTGCCGGAGATCTCCCTCGACATCGAGGAGTTCGAGCGCGTGCACCTCGAACCCTTCCGCGCTGCGATCGACGCCGGAGTGGACGCCGTCATGACCGCGCACATCGTCGTCCCCGCGTGGGGCGAGGCGCCGGCGACGCTGAACCCCCGCGTGCTCGGGATGCTGCGCGACTGGGGCTTCGACGGCGTGGTCATCACCGATGCCCTCGACATGGCCGCCATCCGTGAGACCGTCGGCATCGACGGCGGTGCGGCGCTCGCGCTCGCCGCGGGAGCGGACCTCCTCTGCATCGGCAATCCCACCAACCCCGGCGAGGCCGCCCAGGTCGATCAGGATCGCCGCGATTTCCTCGCCGCACGCGACGGGATCGTCGCCGCCCTGCGCGACGGATCCCTGGCCCGCGAGCGCGTCGAGGAGGCCGCGGCTCGGGTCGCGACGCTCGCCGCGAAGCTCCGCTCCGCCGCGGACCGGCACCAGGACACCGCCGACGAGTTCGACGCCGCCGCGATCGTGCGACGAGCCGTGTCGGTCGTCGGGGGAGCCCCCGCGGTGGCCTCCGAGGTCGCGGTCGTCGACGCACGCCGCCGCTCCTCCCTGGCCGTGGACAGCGCCGCCGGCTACGTCTCCGGCGCCCTCGCCGCCGACGGGTACCGCGTGCGTCTCGATGTCGCGAGCAACCCTGTCTCCATGCAGGACAGGGTGCTCGACGAGGTCGCCGCGGCATCCGGCACCACCGTGCTGCTGATCGACCGACCCGACGCGGATGCCGCCCAGCGCGCACTCGTCGAACGCGCCGCCGAGCGCGACCCGGGTGCGGTGGTGGTGAACGTCGGCCTGCCGGCGCGGCATCCGCTGCCCCTGCCGACGATCGAGGTCGCCGCCGCGAGTCGGCTCGGGGCCCTGGTCGCCCGCGAGGCGCTGCTGGGCCGCACCGCTCCACCGGAGAGGGTCGACACCGCCGGGTGAGGCGGGATCCGCCCATGGACGCCGACGTTCTCGCACTGGTGCGACGCTCGCTGCCGAAGCTGAGCGCTGCCGAGGCGCGCGTCGCGGACACCATCCTGGGGGATCCGACCCTCGTCGTGGACCTCGCGATCAACGACCTCGCGAAGCTGTGCCGCACCTCCCTGTCGACCGTCGCCCGCTTCGCGCAGACGCTCGGCTACAGCGGGTATCGCGAGCTGCGCGTCGCGGTCGCGCGGACGGTCACGCTCGCCCAGGCGCAGCAGGCCCGCTTCGGACTCGACAGCACGACGATCGACCCCGAGGACGAGCCCGAGGCCATCGCCGCGAAGCTCGCAGCGATGGAGATCGACGCGATCGAGAAGACCGCACGGGGGATCGACGCGGCGGCGCTCGACCGCGTCGCCCGGGCCGTCGTCGCCGCCCGGCACATCGACCTGTTCGGCCAGGCGGCCTCGTCGCTGACCGCGCAGGACCTGCAGCTGAAGCTGTCGCGCATCGGATGCTCCGTGGCGCACTCGCCCGATCCGCATCTCGCGGTGACCACGGCGTCGCTGCGCACGGCCGACGATGTGGGCATCGCGTTCTCGCACGGCGGGGAGACCATCGAGACGGTGCGCGCACTCGAGGTCGCGCGCGATGCCGGTGCGCTCGCCGTCGCCGTCACGAGTGTCGCGGACTCGTCGCTCGCCCTCGCAGCCGATGTGGTGCTGCTCACGCACGCGCACGAGTCGCCGTTCCGGATGGCGGCGATGTCGAGCCGCATCGCGCAGTTGGCCCTCGTCGACGTGCTGTTCGTGCGCGTCGTGCAGCACCGCGGCGAGCCGGTCGCCCTGCCCCTCCAGCTCACGCACGACGCCGCCGCGTCCCGCCGCCGTCGCTGACCCCTGTCCCACGTCCGATTCTCCGGTCGTTGAGCGAGGAGCGCCAGCGACGAGACGAAACGCAGTCTCTTGCGCAACCGCGAGTGTCGGCATCCGCTCGTAGGGTCTCGGGCATGGGCTACGTCTACATCCTTCGCTGCTCCGACGGCACGTTCTACGTTGGAAGTACGCGCGACCTCGATCGCCGGATCATCCAGCACCAGCAAGGCATGGGGAGCGCGTATACGAAGCGACGCCTGCCGATCGAACTCGCCTGGAGCGAAGGGTTCTCCCGCATCGACGAGGCCTTCGCCTGGGAGAAGCGCTTGCAGGGGTGGAGCCACGCGAAGCGGCAGGCTTTCATCGATGGCGGCCTCGATGCCGTGGTCGGCTGGAGCGCTCGGACGAGGGCTGCGCAGTAAGCGTTTCGTCTCGCGAAGACCCGCACTGAGCGAGCGAAGCGAGTCGAAGTGTCGCTCAACGACCGAGATCGTCGCCGAGGTGCGTTTCGTCTCGCGAAGACGCGCACTGAGCGAGCGAAGCGAGTCGAATTGTCGCTCGACGACCGCGGCTTCGAGGTCAGTCGACGTGGTCGCGGGTGCTCGAGAGGGCGCGCGTGGCGATGCGGTGGCCGCGGGCGAGGCTGCCCGAGAGCGAGAGCCCGGTGAGGATGCCGGCGAGGAAGCCGGCGGCGAACGCGTCGCCGGCGCCGATCGTCTCGACGACCGGAACTTCGAGGGCAGCGCTGTCCGCCCGTTCGTCGCCGTCGAACGCCACGGCGCCGTCGGGGGCGGTCACCAGGAGGTATCGCGGCTCCGGGAACAGCGTGCGCAGCTGCTCGGGCTCGCCGACGCCGAACACGGCCTCGGCATCGGGGCGCGAGCAGAAGACGACGTCGGCGTGCCGGGCGAACTCGCTGATCAGCCCGCGCCCCTCGTCCTCGCGGTCGCGCCACAGCGCCGGACGCCAGTTCACGTCGAAGCTGAGCAGCCGATCGGGCCGGCGGTCCCGGAACAGGGTTTCCTGCGCGGCGCGCGCCGACGGCGAGAGGGCGGGCGTGATCCCGGAGGTGTGCACGAGCGCGGCTCCGGCGAGAAGAGCGGATGCCGCGGGCGAGTCGAGCGTGCGCGGAGACAGATGCGCCGCCGCGGACCCGGCCCGGTAGTAGTGCATCGTGCCGTCGACGGCGCCGTCGGGACGCGGAGCGAGCTCTTTCACGTAGAGCCCGGTCGGAGCATCCGGATCGATCTCCACCGCGGAGTCGTCGACGCCGTGCCGACGCAGTTCCGCCGTGAGGAAACGTCCGAATCCGTCGTCTCCGACGCGCGAGACGACGGCGGTGCGGATGCCGGCCGACGCGAGCGCGATGGCCGTGTTCCACTCGGCACCGGCCAGCGAACGGTGGAAGGTGCGGTTGTCCTCGAGGGGAGCCGCGAGGGCGGGGATCAGCGAGACCATGCCCTCGCCGAAGCAGACGGCGAGCGGGGAGGAGTCGGGCACGATCTGGACATTACCGGAACACCGGAATACAGCAGCGGTCGATACCGGATCGCAACACACGGGTGTTTGGTATCTGAGAATTCACTGGGTAGCGTCGAGGAATCACCGTGTCCGGGGCGAAGAGGCTCCGGGACGTGCACAGAAGCGCCCTACAGGGAAGGTCACAGAATGCACCACACAGTCACACGACGGCGGGGGCTCATCGCCATCGCCGGAGCAGCCATCGCCGCGGTCGCCTTGGCGGGTTGCGTCGCCAGCGATCGCGGAGACGAGGGCTCCGAGGGCTCCGGCGATGTCGACGGCACGTTCGTCTTCGCCGCATCCTCCGACCCGGCCAGCCTCGACCCCGCCTTCGCGCAGGACGGCGAGACGTTCCGCGTCTCGCGTCAGATCTTCGAGGGACTGGTGGGCACGAAGCCGGGCACCGCCGACCCCGCGCCTCTCCTCGCCGAGTCGTGGGAGTCGTCCGAGGACGGCATGTCGCACACCTTCACGCTCAAAGAGGGCGTGACCTTCCAGGACGGCACGCCGTTCAACGCCGAGGCCGTCTGCTTCAACTTCGACCGCTGGTACAACTGGACCGGCCTGGCCGCATCCGAGGCGTTCGGGTACTACTACAACAAGCTTTTCAAGGGCTACTCCTCGAACCCCGAGGAGGCCGTCTACAAGTCCTGCGCCCCCGACGGCGACAACAAGGTGACCATCGAGCTGAACAAGCCGTTCGCCGGCTTCGTCGCCTCCCTGTCGCTGCCGTCCTTCGGCATGCAGAGCCCGTCCGCTCTCGCCGAGTTCGGCGCTGACGAGGTCGGGGGTTCGGCCGAGGCTCCGCAGCTCTCCGAATACGCCATGGGACACCCGGTCGGCACCGGCCCCTACCAGTTCGACGAGTGGGCACCGGGCGAGCAGCTCACCCTGAAGGCCTACCCCGACTACTGGGGTGAGGCAGGGCAGGTCGACGAGATCATCTTCCGCACCATCGACGACCCGACCGCGCGCCGCCAGGCGCTCGAGTCCGGCTCGATCGACGGCTACGACCTCGTCGGACCGGCCGACACCAAGGCTCTCGAGGACGACGGCTTCACCATGGTGTCGCGCCCGCCGTTCACGATCCTCTACCTGGCGTTCAACCAGGCCGTGCCGGAGCTTCAGGACCCGAAGGTCCGCGAGGCGCTGTCGTACGCCATCGACAAGGATGCGCTGATCAGCCAGGTCCTCCCGGAGGGCACCGAGAAGGCGATCGAGTTCGTGCCGCCCGTCGTGAACGGATACAACCCCGACGTCACGACCTACGACTTCGACCCCGAGAAGGCCAAGTCGCTCCTCGCCGAGGCCGGATACACCGAGGCCAACCCGCTGAAGCTCGACTTCAACTACCCGGTCAACGTGTCGCGCCCCTACATGCCCGACCCCGAGCAGATCTTCACCGTGCTCTCGTCGCAGCTCGCCGACGTCGGCGTCGAGACCACCCCGGTCTCGGAGGAGTGGGTCGAGTACCTCGACCGCACCACCGGAACCTCGGACCACGGCATCCACCTGCTCGGCTGGACCGGCGACTACAACGACACCGACAACTTCGTCGGCGTCTTCTTCGGCCAGCAGGGCTCCGAGTGGGGCTTCGACAACCCCGACCTGTTCCAGAAGCTGACCGAGGCGCGGGGCGTCGCCAGCCTCGAGGAGCAGACCGCGCTGTACGAGCAGATCAACGAGGATGTCGCGCAGTTCATCCCCGGTGTCCCGCTCGCGCACCCGGCGCCGACCCTGGCGTTCGACCCGCGCGTGAAGAGCTACCCGGCCAGCCCGGTGAACGACGAGGTCTTCACGGACATCGTCCTCACCAAGTAGGTCTGACCATCTGAGGCGCCCTGCTCCGGTCCCCGCACATCGCGGGGACCGGAGCACGGCGTACCTTCCGATCATCGGAGATCTCTTTGCTGCGCACCATCGGCAGGCGACTGCTTTTCCTCATCCCCACCCTGATCGGCCTCAGCATCCTGCTGTTCGCCTGGGTCAGGGCCCTCCCCGGCGGCCCCGCCGTCGCCCTTCTCGGTGAGAAGGCGACACCCGAAGCGGTCGCCCGAGTCAATGAGCTCTACGGCTTCGACAGGCCGCTGCTCGAGCAGTACTTCATCTGGATCGGACGCCTCCTCCAGGGAGACTTCGGAACATCCATCCAGACCAACCGTCCCGTCGTCGAGGAGTTCTTCCGGCGCTTCCCGGCGACCTTGGAGCTGAGCGTCATGGCGCTCATCTTCGCCGTCGGCGTCGGCATCCCCCTCGGGTACTGGGCCGCGCGACGCCACGGCAAGCTCACCGACCACGCGTCGGTCGTGCTGAGCCTCGTCGGCATCACGATCCCGGTGTTCTTCCTGGCCTTCATCCTGAAGTACGTCTTCGCGGTGCAGCTGGGCTGGCTGCCGTCCGACGGCAGGCAGAACCCGCGAATAGACGCCACTCATCCGACCGGCTTCTATGTCTGGGACGGCATCATCACCGGCGAGTTCGACGCGTCCTGGGATGCGATCCTGCATCTCATCCTGCCCGCGCTCGCTCTCGGCACGATCCCGCTCGCCATCATCGTCCGCATCACGAGGGCGAGCGTCCTCGAGGTGCAGAACGCCGACTACGTCCGCACCGGGCGGGCGAAGGGCGTGGGGTCGTCGACATTGCGCAGCCGCTTCATCCTGCGCAACGCGATGCTGCCGGTGATCACGACGATCGGTCTGCAGACCGGTCTGCTGATCTCGGGCGCGGTGCTCACCGAGACCGTGTTCGCCTTCCCCGGGATCGGCTCGTTCCTCGCGAGAGCCATCTTCACCCGGGACTTCCCCGTGCTCCAGGGATTCATCATCTTCATCGCGATCGCCTACGCGCTGATCAACCTCGCGGTGGACGTGTCCTACAGCTTCATCGACCCGAGAGTGAGAGTGCAGTGATGTTTCTCACCATCGTCCGCAAGGAGGCCGCATCATGAGCGTCGCACTCCCACCCGCACAAGGACCGTCGGCCGAGAACGGCGGCGTCATCGACACCGTCGCGATCGCCCAGGCCGGTCTCAAGGAGGGCTCCGGTGGATTCTGGAGCGATGTGCTCCGTCGGCTCCGTCGCAACCCGACGGCATGGATCGGCGCAGCCATCGTGCTCGCGTTCATCCTCATCTCGGCCCTCGCGCCGCTGCTGGCGCCGTATCCCGAGACCGCGCTCCCCGGGGCGAAGTTCATCACCCCGACCCACATCCCGGGTCCGGGTGAGCTGCCGGAGTTCCCGCTGGGGCTCGACCGCTTCGGCGGCGACGTGCTCTCCAAGCTCATCTGGGGCGCGCAGGCGTCTCTCCTGATCGGCGTGATCTCCACGGCCATGGGTCTCATCGGCGGCATGGTGCTCGGTCTGCTCGCCGGAACGTTCGGCGGATGGGTCGACACGATCATCATGCGCGTCGTCGACATCATCCTCTCGGTGCCGAACCTGCTGCTGGCGGTGTCGATCGCGGCCATCCTCGGTCAGACGCCGTTCGCGGTGATGATCGCGATCGGAGCCTCGCAGGTGCCGATCTTCGCCCGTCTGCTGCGTGCCTCGATGCTGCAGCAGCGGTCGAGCGACTACGTGCTGTCGGCGCAGACGCTCGGCCTCGGCCGCGGCCAGATCACCATGTCGCACGTGCTGCCGAACTCCATCGGTCCGGTCATCGTGCAGGGCACCCTGACGCTGGCGACCGCGGTCATCGACGCCGCCGCCCTGTCGTTCCTCGGTCTCGGCGGAGGCCGACCGGAGACGGCCGAGTGGGGCCGCATGCTCACGTACGCGCAGGCGGAACTGGCGATCGCGCCGTGGCTGGCGTTCCTCCCCGGCATCTGCATCGCCGTCACCGCGCTGGGCTTCACCCTCCTCGGCGAGGCGCTGCGCGAAGCCATGGACCCCCGGACGAGGGCGCGATGAGCGCCGCGAAGGAGAATCAGATGTCGACTGCGCCACTGCTGTCGGTCCAGGGGCTCGCCGTGGACTTCGCCACGATGGACGGCGTGGTGCACGCCGTCGAGGGAGTGGACCTGGAGATCGCCGCCGGCGAGACCGTCGCGATCGTGGGGGAGTCCGGTTCGGGCAAGTCCACCACCGCGATGGCCATCATCGGCCTGCTGGCCGGCGGCGGCAAGGTCGCCGCGGGCAGCATCCGCCTCGACGGCAAGGACATCACGCACGCTCCGGAGAACGAGCTGCGCACCATCCGCGGGCGCGACATCGGTCTCGTGCCGCAGGACCCGATGTCGAACCTGAACCCGGTCGCGAAGATCGGCACGCAGGTGGCCGAGACGCTGCTCGCCCACGGCCTCGCCAACCGGCAGAACGTGCAGGCGAAGGTCGTCGAGGCGCTCACCGCTGCGGGACTGCCCGATCCCGCGCGTCGTGCGAAGCAGTATCCGCACGAGTTCTCGGGTGGTATGCGCCAGCGCGCGCTGATCGCGATCGGGCTGGCGTGCAAGCCGCGGCTGCTCATCGCCGATGAGCCCACCAGCGCGCTCGACGTCACCGTGCAGCACACGATCCTCGACCAGATCGGGGCGATGACGCGCGAACTCGGCACGGCCGTGCTGCTCATCACGCACGACCTCGGCCTCGCCGCCGAGCGTGCGGAGCGGGTCATCGTGATGCATCGCGGCAAGGTCGTCGAGCAGGGGCCGGCGCGGCAGATCCTCGAGGCTCCGCAGCATCCGTACACGCAGTCGCTCGTGGCGGCAGCTCCGTCGGTCGCCGTTGCGCGGCTCCGGCCGGAGGCGTTCCACGTCGAGGAGCGGACGGATGCCGAGGCGGCAGCCGACGCCGCGACCGAGGCGGCGAAGCCGAAGGACAACATCGTCGAGATCGAGCACCTCACGAAGGTGTACCCGGTGCGCGGGCGCGGGGAGGACTTCGTGGCCGTCGACGACGTGTCGCTGGCGATCCCTCGAGGCGAGACGGTCGCGATCGTGGGGGAGTCCGGCTCGGGCAAGACCACGACCGCGCGGATGCTGCTGAAGGTGGTCGAGCCGACGAGCGGGCTGATCCGCTACGAGGGCAAGGACATCTCGTCGCTCAGCCGCGCGGAGACGAAGAACTTCCGCCAGCAGGTGCAGCCGATCTTCCAGGATCCGTACTCGAGCCTGAACCCGATGTTCACGATCGAACGCCTCATCGCGGAGCCGCTGGACTTCTACAAGCGGGGGAGCGGCGCCGAGCGGCGCAAGCGCGTGCGGCAGCTCCTCGACGACGTGGCCCTGCCGCAGTCGATGCTGCGGCGGTATCCGTCCGAGCTGTCGGGCGGTCAGCGTCAGAGGGTGGCGATCGCGCGTGCCCTCGCGCTCTCGCCCGACGTGATCGTGTGCGATGAGCCGGTGTCGGCGCTCGACGTGCTGGTGCAGGATCAGATCCTGAAGCTGCTCGGCGACCTGCAGAAGGAGTACGGACTGAGCTACCTGTTCATCTCGCACGACCTCGCGGTGGTGCGTTTGATCAGCGACTACGTCTGCGTGATGAAGGACGGGAAGCTCGTGGAGGCGGCCTCGTCCGAGGAGATCTTCACGAACCCCCGCGACCCGTACACGCGCAAGCTGCTGGCCTCGATCCCCGGCAATGAGTTGAACATCGCGTCCTGATCCGGCCGATCTCGGGGGCTTTTACCGCAGCTTCCGAGATTGGTCAAGGACTGAGCTTGCCATGTCGCAGATTCGCACGTATAGTTGGTAGTTGCGCTCGCTTCTCCCTGCCCTCATATGGTGGTCGGCATTCGTTGAGTCTTTGAGCGCACACTCCACCTGACGACAAAGGAATCGAGAAGCCCTGCGGGGCTCACGGAGGTTATTCCCTTGGCTGCTGCTCGCAACGCATCCACATCCACCACCACCAAGAACGGACGCGGAGCATCCCGTCTTTCGTTCGCCAAGATCTCCGACACCCTGACGGTCCCTGACCTTCTGGCTCTGCAGACCGAGTCCTTCGGTTGGCTCGTCGGCAACGACGCCTGGAAGGCGCGTGTTGCCGAGGCCAAGAAGGCCGGCCGCACCGACGTCAACGAGAACTCGGGCCTCGGCGAGATCTTCGAGGAGATCTCTCCCATCGAGGACCTCGGCGAGACGATGCAGCTGTCGTTCACGAACCCGTATCTCGAGCCGGAGAAGTACTCGATCGACGAGTGCAAGGAGCGTGGCAAGACCTACGCCGCTCCGCTGTACGTCGAAGCCGAGTTCATGAACCACCTCACGGGTGAGATCAAGACCCAGACGGTCTTCATGGGCGACTTCCCGCTCCAGACCGACAAGGGCACGTTCATCATCAACGGCTCCGAGCGCGTCGTCGTCTCGCAGCTCGTGCGCTCGCCCGGTGTCTACTTCGACAAGACCCCCGACAAGACGTCCGACAAGGACATCGTCTCGGCGAGGGTCATCCCGAGCCGCGGTGCATGGCTCGAGTTCGAGATCGACAAGCGCGACCAGGTCGGCGTGCGCGTCGACCGCAAGCGCAAGCAGTCGGTCACCGTCTTCCTCAAGGCGCTGGGCATGACGAGCGAGGAGATCCTCGCCGAGTTCGCCGGCTACACCTCGATCGAGGAGACGCTCGCGAAGGACACGATCGTCACGAAGGAAGATGCGCTCCGCGACATCTACCGCAAGCTCCGTCCGGGCGAGCAGGTCGCCGCCGAGGCCGCCCGCGCGCTGCTGGACAACTTCTACTTCAACCCGAAGCGCTACGACCTGGCGAAGGTCGGTCGTTACAAGATCAACCACAAGCTGGGTCTCGACCAGCCGCTGAGCTCGTCGGTCCTGACCGTCGAAGACATCGTGGCCACGATCAAGTACCTCGTGCGTCTGCACGCGGGCACCGAGGAGACCTTCACCGGCATCCGTTCGGGTAAGAAGGCCGAGATCCGTCTCGCGACCGACGACATCGACAACTTCGGCAACCGTCGCATCCGCGCGGTCGGCGAGCTGATCCAGAACCAGGTCCGCACCGGTCTGTCCCGCATGGAGCGCGTCGTCCGCGAGCGCATGACCACGCAGGACATCGAGGCGATCACGCCGCAGACCCTGATCAACGTGCGCCCCGTCGTCGCCGCGATCAAGGAGTTCTTCGGAACGTCGCAGCTGTCGCAGTTCATGGACCAGAACAACCCGCTCGCCGGTCTGACGAACAAGCGTCGTCTCTCCGCGCTCGGCCCGGGTGGTCTCTCCCGTGACCGCGCCGGCGTCGAGGTCCGTGACGTCCACCCGTCGCACTACGGCCGCATGTGCCCGATCGAGACGCCGGAAGGCCCGAACATCGGTCTGATCGGTGCGCTCGCGACATTCGCGCGCATCAACTCCTTCGGCTTCATCGAGACCCCGTACCGCAAGGTCACCGATGGCGTCGTCACCGAGCACATCGACTACCTGACGGCTTCCGAAGAGGTCGACTTCAACATCGCGCAGGCCAACGCCCCGCTCGATGCCAAGGGTCGCTTCCTCGAGAGCCACGTCCTGGCCCGCCCCAAGGGCGGCAGCGGCGAGGTCGACATGTTCCTGCCGGAGGACATCGGCTACATCGACGTCTCCCCGCGCCAGATGGTGTCGGTCGCGACCTCGCTCGTGCCGTTCCTCGAGCACGACGACGCACAGCGCGCCCTCATGGGTGCCAACATGCAGCGTCAGGCTGTGCCGCTGCTCCGCAGCGACTCGCCGCTCGTCGGAACCGGTATGGAGGGCTACACGGCCATCGACGCCGGTGACGTGCTCACCGCCGACAAGGCCGGTGTCGTCTCCGAGGTCTCCGCGGACCGCGTCGTCGTCATGCTCGACGAGGGCGGCACGCAGGAGTACCACCTGCGCAAGTTCGACCGCTCCAACCAGGGCACGTCGTACAACCAGAAGGTCGTCGTCTCCGCCGGCGAGCGCGTCGAGGTCGGAGAGGTCATCGCCGATGGCCCCGCCACCGAGAACGGCGAGCTGGCCCTCGGGAAGAACCTCCTCGTCGCGTTCATGACGTGGGAGGGCTACAACTTCGAGGACGCGATCATCCTCAGCCAGGACCTGGTGAAGGACGACACCCTCTCCTCGATCCACATCGAGGAGTACGAGGTCGACGCCCGCGACACGAAGCTCGGCAAGGAGGAGATCACCCGTGACCTCCCCAACGTCAGCCCGGAGCTGCTGAAGGACCTCGACGAGCGCGGCATCATCCGCATCGGTGCCGAGGTCCGCCCCGGTGACATCCTCGTCGGCAAGGTCACGCCGAAGGGCGAGACCGAGCTGTCGGCCGAGGAGCGTCTGCTCCGCGCGATCTTCAACGAGAAGAGCCGCGAGGTCCGCGACACGTCCCTGAAGGTGCCGCACGGCGAGCAGGGCACGATCATCGCGGTCAAGGAGTTCAACGCCGAGGACGGCGACGACGAGCTCGGCTCCGGCGTGAACCGCCGCGTCGTGGTCTACATCGCCCAGAAGCGCAAGATCACCGAGGGCGACAAGCTCGCCGGCCGTCACGGCAACAAGGGTGTCATCGCGAAGATCCTCCCGATCGAGGACATGCCGTTCCTTTCGGACGGTACCCCGGTCGACATCGTGCTGAACCCGCTCGGCATCCCGGGTCGAATGAACTTCGGCCAGGTCCTGGAGACCCACCTCGGGTGGATCGCCAACCAGGGCTGGAAGGTCGAGGGCACTCCGGAGTGGGCTGCTCGTCTGCCGGAGGAGGCCTTCGAGGCTGCTCCCGGCACGAAGGTCGCGACCCCGGTGTTCGACGGTGCGAGCGAGGAGGAGATCGCTGGTCTCCTCGACTCGACGCTCCCGACGCGCGACGGCGTCCGCCTGATCGACTCGAGCGGCAAGACGCAGCTCTTCGACGGTCGCTCGGGTGAGCCGTTCCCGGCGCCGATCTCGGTCGGCTACATGTACATCCTGAAGCTGCACCACCTGGTCGACGACAAGATCCACGCGCGTTCCACGGGTCCGTACTCGATGATCACCCAGCAGCCGCTCGGTGGTAAGGCGCAGTTCGGTGGACAGCGCTTCGGTGAGATGGAGGTGTGGGCCCTCGAGGCCTACGGCGCCGCGTACGCGCTCCAGGAGCTCCTCACGATCAAGTCCGACGACATCCTCGGCCGCGTCAAGGTGTACGAGGCGATCGTCAAGGGCGAGAACATCCAGGAGCCGGGCATCCCCGAGTCGTTCAAGGTGCTCATGAAGGAGATGCAGTCGCTCTGCCTGAACGTCGAGGTCCTCTCGGCCGACGGCACGCTGGTCAACCTCCGCGACACCGACGACGAGGCCTTCCGCGCAGCGGAGGAGCTCGGGATCAACATCTCCAGCCGCTTCGAGGCCGCCTCGATCGACGAGATCTAAGGTGCGGGCCGCCGTGTGATGCGGCGGCCCCCCTTCCAGACTTCTCAAAAAGAATTCCGACACAGGAGAATCAGTGCTCGAGTCAACAACCTTCGATGAGCTTCGCATCGGCCTCGCCACCGCCGACCACATCCGCGCGTGGTCGTACGGTGAGGTCAAGAAGCCCGAAACCATCAACTACCGCACCCTGAAGCCGGAGAAGGACGGTCTCTTCGGAGAGCAGATCTTCGGCCCGTCCCGCGACTGGGAGTGCGCCTGCGGAAAGTACAAGCGCGTCCGCTTCAAGGGCATCGTCTGCGAGCGCTGCGGCGTGGAGGTCACCAAGAGCTCCGTCCGTCGTGAGCGCATGGGTCACATCGAGCTCGCCGCTCCCGTCACCCACATCTGGTACTTCAAGGGTGTGCCCTCGCGTCTCGGCTACCTGCTCGACATGGCGCCGAAGGACCTCGAGAAGGTCATCTACTTCGCCGCCTACATGGTCATCTCGGTCGACGAGGATGCTCGTCACCGCGACCTGGGCACGCAGGAGAACAACATCCGTCTCGAGCTGAAGACGCTCGGTGACCGTCGTGACGCGAAGATCGCCGAGCGCCTGGCTCGTCTCGAGGAGGAGCTCGCTGCTCTCGAGGCCGAGGGTGCGAAGGCCGACGCCAAGAAGAAGGTCAAGGACGCCGCCGAGAAGGAGATGTCGCTCATCCGCAAGGGTGCCGACGAGGCGATCCTGAAGCTGGAGCGCGTGTGGGAGGACTTCCGCACCCTCGAGGTCGGCGCCCTTCGTCCCGAGGACGACGTCTTCCACGAGCTGCAGGATCGCTTCGGTCAGTACTTCGAGGCCTACATGGGCGCCGAGTCGATCCAGCGCCGCCTCGCGGCGTTCGACCTCGCGGCCGAGGCGGAGAGCCTGCACCTGCAGATCTCCGAGGGCAAGGGTCAGCGCAAGATCCGCGCGATCAAGCGCCTGAAGGTCGTCAACTCGTTCCTGGAGACCGGCATGAGCCCGGCCGCCATGGTTCTGGATGTCGTGCCGGTGATCCCGCCGGAGCTGCGCCCGATGGTGCAGCTCGACGGTGGCCGCTTCGCGACCTCCGACCTCAACGACCTCTACCGTCGTGTGATCAACCGCAACAACCGTCTTCGTCGTCTGATCGACCTCGGCGCCCCCGAGATCATCGTCAACAACGAGAAGCGGATGCTGCAGGAGGCCGTCGACGCCCTGTTCGACAACGGTCGCCGTGGTCGCCCCGTCACCGGTACCGGCAACCGCGCCCTGAAGTCCCTCAGCGACATGCTGAAGGGCAAGCAGGGTCGCTTCCGTCAGAACCTGCTCGGCAAGCGCGTCGACTACTCGGGCCGTTCGGTCATCATCGTCGGACCGCAGCTGAAGCTGCACCAGTGCGGTCTGCCCAAGCAGATGGCTCTGGAGCTCTTCAAGCCGTTCGTGATCAAGCGCCTGATCGACCTCGGTCACTCGCAGAACATCAAGGCGGCCAAGCGCGCCGTCGAGCGCACCCGTCCCGAGGTCTGGGACGTGCTCGAGGAGATCATCCGTGAGCGTCCGGTTCTGCTGAACCGTGCACCCACGCTGCACCGTCTCGGCATCCAGGCGTTCGAGCCGCAGCTCGTCGAGGGCAAGGCCATCCAGCTGCACCCGCTCGTCTGCGCGGCGTTCAACGCCGACTTCGACGGTGACCAGATGGCCGTGCACCTGCCGCTGTCGGTCGAGGCTCAGGCCGAGGCCCGCGTGCTGATGCTCGCGTCGAACAACATCCTGAAGCCGTCCGACGGCCGCCCGGTCACCCTGCCTTCGCAGGACATGATCATCGGTCTGCACCACCTGACCACGGTCAAGGCGGGCGCAGCCGGTGAGGGTCGTGCCTTCGGCTCGGTGGGCGAGGCGATCCTGGCGAAGGACGAGGGAAGCCTCGACCTGCAGGCCAAGGTCCGCATCCGCATCCCCGGTCTGACGTTCCTCGAGGGCGACGCTCCCGAGGGCTACGAGCGTCACGGTCTCGTCGACGCCTCGCTCGGTCAGGCGATCTTCAACGACACGCTGCCCAAGGGCTACCCGTTCGTCCGCGAGCAGGCTGACAAGAACAAGCTGTCGCAGATCGTCAACAAGCTGGCCGAGGAGTACCCCAAGGTCGAGACGGCTGCGTCGCTGGACCGCATCAAGGACGCCGGCTTCTACTGGGCCACGCGCTCCGGTGTGACCGTCGCCCTGAGCGACATCCTCACGCCGCCGAACAAGGCCGAGATCGTCGCGGGCTACGAGAAGCAGGCCGCGAAGGTCCAGTCGCAGTACGAGAAGGGTCTGACGACCGACACCGAGCGTCGCCAGGAGCTCATCAAGATCTGGACCGAGGCGACCGACGAGGTTCAGACCGCGATGCGGGACAACTTCCCGGAGGACAACACCATCAACCGCATGGTGTCGTCGGGTGCTCGTGGTAACTGGCTGCAGATCCGGAACATCGCCGGTATGCGTGGTCTGGTGAACAACCCCAAGGGTGAGATCATCCCGCGTCCGATCATCTCCTCGTACCGCGAGGGTCTGTCGGTTGCGGAGTACTTCATCGCGACGCACGGTACCCGTAAGGGTCTGGCCGACACCGCTCTGCGTACCGCCGACTCGGGTTACCTGACCCGTCGTCTGGTGGATGTCTCGCAGGACGTCATCATCCGCGAAGAGGACTGCGGCACGTCGAAGGGCCTCGAGCTCCCGATCGCCGCTCCGAACTCGCAGGGTGAGCTGGTGCGCGACGCGAACGTCGAGAACTCGGTGTTCGCCCGTACCCTGGCCTCCGACGTCGTCAGCGAGTCGGGCGAGGTCCTCGCCTCGGCCGGCGACGACGTGGGCGATGTCCTGATCGACAAGCTCGTCGCTCTCGGTGTCGAGACCATCAAGGTGCGCTCGGTCCTGACCTGCGACTCCGCCGTGGGTGTCTGCGCGCAGTGCTACGGCCGTTCGCTGGCGACGGGCAAGACCGTCGACATCGGCGAGGCCGTCGGCATCATCGCGGCCCAGTCGATCGGTGAGCCCGGTACCCAGCTGACGATGCGTACCTTCCACACCGGTGGTTCCGCGTCGGCAGACGACATCACGCAGGGTCTTCCCCGCGTGCAGGAGCTGTTCGAGGCTCGTACCCCCAAGGGTGCGTCCCCGATCGCCGAGGCCGATGGTCGCATCACGATCGACGAGACCGACAAGGGCAAGAAGGTCATCCTGACGCCCGACAGCGGCGACGAGCCCGTCATCTACCCGGTGCTGCGTCGTGCGACGCTGCTCGTGGAAGACGGACAGCACGTCACCGTCGGTCAGCCGATCCTCGTCGGAACGCTCGACCCCAAGGAGATCATGCGCGTCATGGGTGCTCGCGAGGTGCAGCGTTACCTCGTCGGCGGCGTCCAGGGCGTGTACCGCTCGCAGGGTGTGCCGATCCACGACAAGCACATCGAGGTCATCGTCCGTCAGATGCTCCGCAAGGTCACCGTCGTCGATCACGCCGACACGACCCTGCTTCCGGGTGAGATGGTCGACCTCAAGCGCTACCAGGCGATCAACCGCGAGGCTGTCGCCGAGGGCAAGCGTCCGGCTTCCGGTCGTTCGGAGCTGATGGGTATCACGAAGGCGTCGCTCGCGACCGAGTCGTGGCTGTCGGCTGCGTCGTTCCAGGAGACGACCCGTGTGCTCACCGAGGCTGCGATGCAGGGCAAGCGCGACCCGCTGGTCGGTCTCAAGGAGAACGTCATCATCGGTAAGCTCATCCCCGCCGGAACGGGACTCTCGAAGTACCGCGACGTCACGGTCGAGGCGACCGAGGAAGCCAAGAGCGAGCGCTACCCGAACCGGATCTTCGCATCCGACGGTGCGTACGCGGACGGCGACTTCGGCTACGTCGACTTCGACGCATTCTCGACGGACGACATCACGCCCGGTACGTACAACTGACGTAATGAGTGACTGAGAAGGCCCCGGGGTTCGTCCCCGGGGCCTTCTTCGTGTGCGAGGGCGGCAACATCCGGTTCGAATCGCGCACCTGGTCAGTTTCGGCGTCCGGAAGCGACCATTTGCGCGATTCGAATGCAGACCCTCAGCCGAAGAGGTGCTCGACGATCGCCGACGTGTAACCCGAGGGCGCCAGGTTCGAGTACCGCGTGTCGATGAGGATGTCGTCGCGCCAGAACAGCGTGCGCCCGTCGGTCACCGGATATTGCGTGTTCGGCCAGGTCTTCTCGCAGCGGGTGCCGCCGTCCGGCGTGAAGCAGGAGAAGCCCTCGTTGTCGGCGAGGGCGTTGAGCATGTCGAGCGCCGGGCCGCGATTCATGCCCGAGATCGTCGTCACGAGGCTCGTGGTGTCGGCCCCGGGGTCCGCCCAGATGCAGGTCAGGGTGCCGTCGGTCCCGACGCCGGACGGGCCGAAGGCGGCGTCGTTCAGAGGCACACCCTCGAGCTGCGCCAGCACGTCGTCCGAGAGGATCGCTCGGCAGTCCGTCGGCAGGGCGACGCCCTTGGCGGTCGGGCTGGGGGAGGGGGACGGCGTTCCCGTCTCGCCCGGGCCTTCGGATGCTCCTGCTGACGGACTCGGCGATCCGCCGGCATCCCCGGATCCATCGGATGCCGGTGAGCACGCGGTCAGCGCGGCCACCAGTAGGAGGGCCGCGGCGCCGGCGGCGTATCGCGCGTTCATGGCCACACCGTAGCGCGGTTGCCCGGCGGGGGACAGCATTCGCGCGGCACTCGCCCGGCGGCGCGTCGCGATAGGGTCGGCGGATGAGCATCGAGACTTCCGCCGCAGCATCCGCCGTCGTGATCGGTGATGCGCTGATCGACGAGATCCGCGATGACGCGGGTGTGCGCGAGCTCGTCGGCGGCGCAGCGTTGAACGTGGCCGTGGGCCTCCGGCGACTCGGCGTCGCGACCACCCTCATCGCGATGGTGGGCGACGACGATGCCGGCGCGCACATCCGCGAGTACCTCTCCGACCACGGTGTCCGCCTCGTCGAGAGCGCGGCCGCACACGGTTCGTCGCGCGCGGTCGTGCAGCGGGCGGCAAACGGCGAGCCCGAGTACGTCTTCAATGAGGCGGCGCAGAAGCGCAGCATCCGATACTCCGACGAGGCCCGTGCGGCGCTCGCGCAGGCCGGTCTCGTGGCGATCAGCTGCTTCCCCTTCGACGTGCCGGCCGAGGTGGATGCCCTGGCCGACGCGACGGCGGGAGCGCGCCTGGCGATCGACCCCAACCCGCGCACCGGGATGCTGAGCGACCGGGCCGAGTTCGTGCGCGGCTTCGAGCGTGTGGCGGCCGGGGCCGAGATCGTGAAGGTCGGCGCGGATGACGCCGCGATCCTCTACGACGGCGAACTCGACGCGCTGCGCGCCCGGCTCCGCGACCTCGGTGTGGATGCCGTGCTCGCGACGGCGGGCGCCGACGGCGCGATCCTCGAGACGGATGCCGGCACGACGGCCGCCCCGATCTCAGAGCTCCCGGGACGCATCGTCGACACCGTGGGCGCGGGTGACGCGACCCTCTCGGCGGTCGCCGCCGGGCTCGTGTCGGGCGCTCCGAAGTCGCTCGACGACTGGCATGCGCTGCTCGTCCGGGCCATGGACATCGCTGCCGCGACGTGTCGCGCCGAGGGCGGTCTGCTGCGCACTCCGGAGTCGCTCGCGGAGGTCGAACGCGGCGTGTTCGGCAGCTGACGGGTCGATTTCATGTGCCCGCGTCTGACGGGTATGATGGTCTTTCGTGCCCCCGGTTGGCTGTCCAAGTCGGACGGGTGCGCTCTGGCGAGTTACCCAAGCGGCCAAAGGGATCTGACTGTAAATCAGACTGCTCAGCATTCGGGGGTTCGAATCCCTCACTCGCCACCACGCACGCACGAGAAGCCCCCGGTCCACCCGGGGGTTTTCTGCGTTTCGGGGATCGCACGCGACGTCAGGGTTTGAAGCAGCTCCGGCCGGCGTGACGCCCGGGCTCCGATGCCAGCTTCGGTAGGGTGCCCGTATGACACGTCTCGCAACCCTTGCCGCCGTCGCGGCGATCCTCCTCCTGTCGGGTTGCTCGGCGACCGGCGAAGGAGCTTCATCCAGCGCGTCGCCCTCCGAGGCGCCTTCCGCTTCTCCCGCCCCGAGCGACACCCCGGTGCCTGAGACTCAGGTGCCGGAGACTCACGCGCCGGTGGGAGAGGACGGCTTCACCGACGACATCCTGATCCAGGCGTGTCTCGAGAGCACCGCAGGAGATTTCGGAACACCCCTTCAGCCCGACCTCGCGAGTGCAAGCGTCGAGCACAACGACTCCGAGCATCCCTGGTTCGTACTGGTTCCCGGCCTCTCAGGGGGATCGCAGAGCTTTGCGTACTGCACGATCGGCGGGACCGCAGCCGACCCCACCTTCGAGCTCCGCGGCGCGGCGGACGCATCAATGGAGGACGAGGTCCGCAGCTGGGTCGACTAGCGGCCCTCCGAAGCGATACGCGATGACGCTTTACGGAGACTTCATGTCATCATCCGTCGCCGCGGGTCGATCGAGGCTCGGCGCCCCCCATCGTGACCATTGTGGTCCAGATCGTCGCCGCCTGGAATCCCGACCGGCGTGATTACCGAGTCGCGATCAGCCCGTGACACCGAGACCCCTCATCCGCCACACTGAGTGCCATGGGATCAGCGTTGACCACCATCGGACTCCCCGTCGCCCTCGGCATCATCATGCTGGGGCTCGGACTCAGCCTCACTCTCGCGGACTTCGCGCGGGTGCTGAAGCAACCCAAGGCGGTGCTCATCGCGCTGCTCTGCCAGCTCGTGCTCCTGCCGGCGATCTGCTTCGGGCTGGTGCTGGCATTCCAGCTTCCACCGATCCTCGCGGTCGGCATGATGATGCTCGCGGCCTCGCCCGGCGGCACGACGGCGAACCTCTACAGCCACCTGTTCCGCGGTGACATCGCGCTCAACATCTCGCTGACCGCGGTGAACTCGGTGATCGCGGTGATCACCCTCCCGCTCATCACGAACTTCGCGATCGCCTACTTCCGGCCTTTCGACGATCAGCTCGGCCTGCAGTGGTCGAAGGCGCTCGAGGTCTTCGCGATCGTGCTGCTCCCGGTCGCGCTCGGCATGCTGATCCGCCGTTTCTCGCCGAGGTTCGCCGACGGCATGGACAAGCCCGTGCGCATCGCCTCCGTCATCATCCTGATCGTCGTGATCGCCGGCGCGGTGGCGTCGAACTGGTCGCTGCTCGTCGACAACGTCGCCCGGCTCGCCCTGATCACCGTGCTGTTCTGCCTCATCAGCCTGACCATCGGATTCCTCATCCCGCGGTGGCTGCGCGTGGGAAGGCGTCAGGCGATCGCGACCTCGTTCGAGATCGGCATCCATAACGCCACGCTCGCGATCGTCATCGCGCAATCCGTGCTCGGATCCGTCGAGCTGAGTCTCCCGGCCGCTGTGTACGGCGTGCTGATGTTCTTCATCGCCTTCGGCTTCGGATTCCTGATCCGGGATCGAGCCGCCGTCGAACAGGCCGTTCCGGCCGCCACCGCCGCCGAGGGTTCATAGACTGGAGCGATGCGAGCGCTCACCGAAGCCGAAGTCCGGGCATCGTTCGTCAACGCGGATGCCGATGAGCTGCGGACCCTCGAGATGCCCCACGACTTCGTTCTCGTCGACTGGGACTATCTCGACTTCTTCGCCTGGCGCGATCCGAGTGCCGCCAAGCGGGGATACGTGCTGATCCAGCACGAGGGCGAGGTCGTCGGGGTCGTGCTCCGCGCGTCCGAACCCGCACGCGTCCGTTCCGGCATGTGCAACATCTGCCACACGATGCAGCCGGGCAACCAGGTCGCGCTCCTCTCCGCGCGACGCACGGGCGAGGCAGGGAGGCGCGGCGACTCCTTCGGCACCTACATCTGCGCTGACCTGTCCTGCCACGAGAACGTGCGGCTGGCGCATCCGCTCGCGCCGAACGAGATCCGCTCACCCGGCCAGGTCGACTTCCGACTCGACGGCACGCGCCGACGCATGGAGGCGTTCGTCTCCCGCGTCTGGGAGCAGGACTGAACGCGGTTACGCTGGACCCACCCATCCCGTGCTCGAAGGAGAAGCCATGAGCGATGCCATCCTGTTCACCGTCGAAGAGGGGATGGCGCGGCTCACGCTGAACCGTCCGGCTCGGCTCAACGCGTTCAACGCCGACCTGGCCCACGCCTGGCGGGACGCGACCGCCGAGGCCACCTCGCGCCCGGATGTGAAGGCCATCCTCATCGACGCCGCAGGCCCGGCCTTCTGCGCCGGCGGTGACGTCATCGACATGGCGACGACGATGGGCTCCTCGTCCGGAGCCGACATCACGGCGCTCGCCGAGGTGATCAATGCCGGCATCCGGTCGTTGACGGAATCGTCCGTGCCCGTCGTCGCGGCGGCGCACGGAACCACGGCCGGCGGAGGCCTCGGCATCCTGCTGTGCAGCGACTACGCTGTCGTGGGTTCGCGATCGCGGCTCGGCAGCCTCTACGCGAACATCGGTCTCACCCCCGATCTCTCGGTCTCGGCGCAGCTCGCCCGTGCCGTCGGTCAGCGGCGCGCGCTGCAGCTCGTCCTGCAGGACCGACTGCTCACGGCGCAGGAGGCGGTGGAGTGGGGACTCGTCGCCGAGGCTGTCGCAGGTGAGGATGCCGCGGCCGAAGCTGCGCTGGTGCGTGCCCGGGGCAAGGAGATCGCCCGTTTCTGGCTCGCCGGAGCCGCCGACGCGTACGGACAGGCGAAGCGGCTGGTGCGTTCGCAGCCGGAGCGTTCCTTCGCGGAGCAGCTGAGCGAGGAGGCGCGCTCGATCGGCGCGGCCCTCGAGACGGCGGATGCTCAGGCGCGGGTCGCGGCCTTCGCTGCGGCATCCGCGAAGAAGGCCGGCTGACCTTTCCTGCACCGACGCGGGTTCGCGGCGAAGACTTCACACCGCCCGGACGGCCGCCCCGTCAACGGGGCGCACGCGTGGCAGGATGAGGGCATCGCCGCTCAACGAGAGGATGGCCATGTCTCAGCCGGAGATCACCGCGCAACAGCCGCCGCAGGGTGAGAAGAAGAACATGTCTCTGCTGATCAGGGGCGCCATCTGGATCGCGATCGGCGCACTGATCGCCGCAGCGCTCGTCTGCGTCATCTGGGTGCTGATCGGGGACCAGGACGGCCTGATCGGTCGCGCCTTCCTCACCATCCTGCTGCTGGCGGCCTTCGCGGGCATCGCGATCCTCGAGGCGGGGCTCGCACCCAACCGGCCCGACTGGCTGGCCCTCGCCAGCATGGTGACCTGGATCGTCGCGCTGCTCGTCGGCGCGGTCAAGATCTGGCTCCCCGAAGAGGACGGCTACTTCACCGGGGCGGAGCGCTTCTTCCAGCTGCTGCTCGTGATCGGCATCCTGCAGCTCGCGCTGCTGCACGTGCGGCTGTTCACGCCTGCGGCGCAGCGTCATGTGACCACGTTCACGCGCATCATCTACATCGTGACGATCGTGTTCCTCGGTGCGCTGGTCGGTCTGCTCGTCTTCTTCCTCGCCTTCCCGCACAGCTTCGACTACGGCGAGCTGTACTGGCGCATCGTCGTCGCGCTGACGATCCTCGCGGCCGTGGGCACGACGCTCATCCCTCTTCTGAACGCGCTCTTCGCTCCGAAGAAGCCGACGCATGCGTCTCAGGCGGTGGCAGCCGCACCGGCCTGGCCCACCTACGCCGACGGCGTGACGCCGCTTCCTGCGCTTCCCGATGGCAGCCCCGACTGGAACGCGTATTACACCGGATACCCGAGTGTCGCGCCACAGCAGCAGGCACTCGGGCAGGCGCCCGTCGTGCCGTTCCCCGTCTCACCCGAGCCGGCGCAGCCCCCGTTCGCGCAGCCGCAGTACGCGCAGCCGTTCGCTCCGCCTGTGCCGCAGGCGCCCGAGGCTCCTCCGGTGCCCCAGGCTCCCGTCGCGGAGCCGCAGGCGGCGCCGGAGCACGGTGCTCCGCCGGCGTTCCCGCCGCCTCCGCCCGCCCCGCAGCATCCCGCCCCGTGACCCTCGAACTCGAGCTCGGGGAGCTCGCGACCGAGATCGCGAAAGAGGCGGGCGAGCTGGCATTGCGCCGCCGTCGTGACGGTGTGCACCTCGCTGCGACCAAGTCCACGATCGCCGACATCGTCACCGAGGCCGATCGCGAAGTCGAGGCGCTCATCCGCGCGCGGCTCGATGCCGCTCGGCCTGAGGACGGCTTCCTCGGCGAGGAGTCGGGGGCGGGCAGCGGCACCAGCGGCATCACGTGGGTCGTCGATCCGATCGACGGAACCGTCAACTACGCGTACGGGATGCCGGCGTACAACGTGAGCATCGCCGCCGTACGCGGGTCGTCGGAACCCGAATCGTGGGAAGCGCTCGCCGCCGCCGTGAATGCGCCGGCTCTCGGGGAGCTCTTCACCGCCGCCCGAGGCCACGGTGCCTGGGCGGGGGAGTCGCGCCTCGCGGTGACCTCCGACACCTCGGCCGGGGCCCTCCTCGCGACCGGGTTCGGCTACGACCCGGCCACGCATGACGGCGACCTCGCCACCGTGCGCCTGGTGATGCCGATCGCGCGGGATCTCCGTCGATCAGGGTCCGCAGCACTCGACCTCGCCTACGTCGCGGCGGGGCGGCTCGACGGCTACTTCGAGAGAGGTCTGAAACCGTGGGACTTCGCCGCCGGAGCGCTCCTCGTCGAAGAAGCCGGCGGCCTCGTCTCGCGTCACGACCTCGATTCAATGCGGCCCATGCTGATCTCCGGAGGTCCCGAGGTGCACGCCCGACTCCTCGCTCTCCTGGGCGAGAAACGCTGACCCGTTCATGGCATTCTCAGGCGGATGCAGGTAGGGTTTATGCGATCGTTACTTTCACCACCCGAAGGTGAATCCTGAGTTCGCGCCCCCGCGCTTAACGCACGACCGAGAGAATTACGCTTTGCCCTTCGAGAATCCCCAGGCTGCCTCTGCGCCCACGCGCCGGTCCAGCCGACTCCGCACTGCGGCCTCCGAGGCCCCCGCGGCGGGACCGACGGAGTCTGTCGCAGCAGCCGAGGCAGCTCTCGCCTTCGCCGCTGTCGCCCCGCTTTCCCGACGCGCCGCACGCGTTCGACCGACCGTCGGCACCCCGATCGATGACGCGCCGCTCGCCCCTGTCGCCGACGCGCCCGCCGAGGCCGTCACCGCGGATGCTGACGACGCATCGCTCGAGACAGACAAGGTCGAAGACCTCATCGAGATGTCCGAGCCCGTCGACGAGCCTGAGCCCGTCGTCGCACCGGAGGCCTTCGAGATGCCTGCCGCTGCACGTGTTCCTGCAGACGACACCGACGATGACGACGCCTTCGAGCGCGCATCGCGCGCCTTCCGTACCACCGGCCCGGTGCCCACGGCATCCGCATCCGCATCCGCCAAGGCGCCGGCCGGCCGGCCCCACATCGACGAGAAGGCCGCGGCAGACGCTCCCGCACATGTCGTCACGCGCCGTCCGCGCAACGTCCGCAAGGTGCTCACGGTCGGAGCGACCGTCGGTGTCATGAGCCTCGCCGGTCTGCTGGCCGTCTCGATGACTCTCCCGGCCGAAGCGGTCGCCGCCGTCCAGGGAGGCTCGCCCCTCGCGGCGACATCGCTCGTCACGGCATCCGCTGCGACCGCCGACGGTGCAGCCGAAGACGAGATCCAGGCCTTCGTGGCTCCGTCCGGCGTCGAGAACGAGTCGCTGGCCCGCGCCGACGACTTCAGCACCATCTCGCTGGTCCAGGTCGCCGCCGAACAGGGCATCAACTACTCCAACGAGGTCTTCACCAACGACCCCGAAGCGGCGATCCAGTGGCCCTTCATGGTCGGTGTCGGCATGAGCTACGGCTACGGCATGCGCAGCGGCCGCCTGCACGAGGGCATCGACTTCGTGCCCGGCAACGGTGCACCCGTCCAGGCCATCGCCGACGGCACCGTGCGCATCGCGACCGAGCAGGGCGGCGCCTACGGCGTGACCGTCTACATCGATCACGTCATCGACGGCGGCGTCATCACCAGCCACTACTCGCACATGCAGTACGGCTCGCTCCAGGTCACCCAGGGGCAGACGGTGAAGGTCGGCCAGATCGTCGGCAAGACCGGCAACACGGGCCGCTCCTACGGTGCGCACATGCACTTCGAGCTCATCGTCAACGGAACGACGATCGATCCGCTGCCGTGGCTCCGCGAGAACGCAGGCCGGTACTCGTACTGACCCGCCTTGATTTCATGAGGACGCCACTGTGATGGTATTCTCGTGTGGTTGCCCCGAGAGGGGCAGCATGCCCCGATAGCTCAGTGGCAGAGCACTTCCATGGTAAGGAAGGGGTCGTCAGTTCAATCCTGACTCGGGGCTCGCAGCATTCTTCTCACACGCGGACGGATGCCTCGCGGCAGGGTAGCTCAGCTGGTTAGAGCGCACGACTCATAATCGTGAGGTCGCGGGTTCAAGCCCCGCTCCTGCTACAGAACGAACCCCGGTCCGCCGGGGTTTTTCTGTTTCCGGACGTGACACGACGGTGCGTCCTCGTCCCGGCTCAGACGTCCGGGATGAGTCTCTTCCCGGTGACCCGCGAGGTCTCGCGGGTGTAGTCGAGGGCGTCGTAGAACTCGAGCACGGTGTCGTTGCCGGCGCGGACCATCAGCATCACCTTCGGGCAGCCCAAGGCAAGAAGCCGCGCCTCGGCTTCCTCGACGAGTCGGCGGCCGATGCCCTCGCCGCGGCGGGTCGGCGCGGTCGCGAGGTAGTAGAGCCAGCCGCGATGACCGTCGTATCCCGCCATCACCGACCCCACGAGCGCACGCCCGTCCACGGCGACGAGGAGAAGCTCCGGCCACACGGCCCGAGCGCGTCGGATGTCGGTGCGCGGATCGTTCCACGGCCGGGTGATCCCGACCTCGTGCCACAGCTCCACGACGTCGTCGACATCCGCGTCTTCCAGGGGGCGCACTTCCACAGCCATCCACCCAACCTATGTCGTCAGGCCGCGCATCTCACGGAAGAGCTTCGCTGTGCTCCTGACACAGGCAGAGCCCCTGATGCTGTGCCACCGTGACGCTGACGGCATCCACGTGCTCGGCTAGCGTCGAAGCATGGACACCTTCGACTTCGCCGCCGTCGACGAGGAGTACGTGAGGTCGATCCTCGCCGAGCCGGAGGCTCCGACGACGCAGAAGATCACCGACTTCCTCGACGAGAACTGCCTGACCTTCCTGGCCCACTCCCCGTTCTGCTGCCTGTCGACATCGGATGCCGCCGGCAACTGCGACTGCTCTCCCCGGGGCGACTACCCGGGTTTCGTCCGAGCCCTCGACTCCCGCACCGTCGTGATCCCCGACCGGCTGGGCAACAAGATCGCCGACTCGATGACGAACATCCTGGACAACGGCCACGTCGGCCTGCTGTGCTTCGTGCCCGGCATGACGGAGACTCTGCGGATCAACGGCACGGCGACGGTGACGAACGACGCGTCCCTGCTCGCCATGCTCGAACAGGACCACGCCGTCCCGGACCTCGCGATCGTCATCCGCACCGAGCAGGTCTACCTGCACTGCGGCCGCGCGCTGCTGCGGGCCGGACTCTGGGACCCCGAGATGCAGGACCTCGCGGCTGAGGTGCCCACCTCCGGGCAGATCTGGGCGAGCATGTCCGGCTGGGATCCCACGGTGGGCGACGTCATCGACGGTGCCATGTCCGACGCCTACCGAGCCCTCTACTGAATGCGCTCCCGTGCAGGGATGACCGCGCTCGTCGTGCGCGAGATCATCACGGAGACCCCGTCGATCGTCAGCATCCGACTCGAGGCGCCCGACGGTGCGCCGCTTCCCCCCTGGGAGCCCGGTTCGCACATCGACGTGCAGCTCGTCACCCGGCATGAGCGCCAGTACTCCCTCTGCGGAGACCCCGCGGACGTCTCGTCGTATCGGATCGCGGTGCGCCGAGAGCAGTACTCTCGCGGCGGCTCGCACTACATCCACGGCTTCCTGCGTGTCGGCGGCCGCGTGTGGGTGCGCCCGCCGCGCAACCTGTTCACGCTCACCCCGGCGTCGTCGTATCTGCTCCTCGCCGCCGGCATCGGCATCACCCCGATCCTCTCGATGGCACGTCACCTCGCCGCCACGGATGCCGATTGGCGCATGACCTACCTCGTCCGGCAGTGCGACGACATCGCCTTCGCCGACGACCTCGCCGCCCTCGGCGACCGGGCGACGACGCACGTCAGCGGCGACGCCGGACGATTGGATGTCGCCGCTCTTCTCGCGCAGATGGCACCCGGCACCGCGGTCTACGCGTGCGGTCCGCAGGGCTTTATCGATGCCCTCACGGAGGCGAGCGGAGTTCTGCCCGAAGGCAGCAGCATCCACGTCGAGCGGTTCGAACCGAAACCGCGTGAGCATCGCCCGAACGCGGTGTTCTCCGTGGTCTGCACGCGCTCGGACATCACCGTCGAGGTCCCGGCGGCGCGATCGATGCTCGAGGCCCTCCAGGGCTCCGGGGTTCCCGTCGAGGGATCGTGCCTGCGGGGAGTCTGCGGATCGTGTGCGCTCACCGTGCTCGAGGGCGAACCGGAGCACCGCGACTCGCTCAACAGCTCGGACGATGCGATGACGGTCTATCCGTGCGTGTCGCGCTCGATCTCGCCGAGTCTCGTCGTCGACGCGTAGCGCGGGCGTGAGCGCAGCCGGGGGATCCGGCTCAGCCGGCGGCGGGGAAGCGCTCGATGTTCGCCTCGACCCAGCCGCGCAGTGCGCGCAGCGGCTTCTCGGCATCGACGCCGAGTTCGGTGAGCGAATACTCCACACGGACGGGCACCTCGGCGTAGACGGTGCGCACCAGCAGCGCCCGTGCTTCGAGGCGCCGCAGGGTCGCGGTCAGCACCTTCGGACTGATGCCCTGCAGGCGGGTCTTGAGCTCTCCGAACCGCTGGGGGCCATCGCTGAGCGCTCCGATCACGAGGGCGCTCCACTTGTCGGCGAGCAGATCGAGCACGCCGCGGCAGGGGCACTGCGCGTCGTAGACGTCATGAGGAGCATCGATGCGGCAGGCGGTATCGGTCAGCATCCATCTATGGTATCTCTTGGATACTTGGGGCGCTTGCGGGTAACTAGGGGTCTTCGGATAGCGTGACGGACATGGCAAACGACAACATCTCCCTCCCCGACCGCATGCCCGCGATCGGCGCCCGTGGCCGGCGCCCCGTCTCCGACCCCACGTCGCTCACCGACCTGTCGCTCCCCGTTCCCTCTCCGACGGGCAGAGACCTCCTCGTCGAGGTCGAGGGCGTCTCGATCAACCCCGTCGACGTGAAGGTCCGCGCGGGCGCGCCGACGTCCGGCGAGCAGCGCATCCTGGGGTACGACGCAGTGGGCGTGGTCGTCGGGCTCGGCGATCAGGCCACCCGATTCGCCGTGGGGGACAGGGTGTTCTACGCGGGGCAGATCGATCGCCCCGGCACGAACAGCCGCTACCACCTCGTGAACGAGAACATCGTGGGCCATGCCCCGCAGTCCCTCTCCACCGCAGAGGCCGCCGCGCTCCCGCTGACCGTGATCACCGCCTGGGAGGCGCTGTTCGACAAGCTGCGCCTCGACGACCGCAGCGAGGGCACTCTGCTCGTGATCGGCGCGGCCGGCGGCGTCGGATCCCTGATCATCCAGCTCGCGAAGGCGCTCACGAAGCTGAGGGTGATCGCGGTCGCGTCGCGGAAGGAATCGGCCGAGTGGGTCGAGCAGATGGGCGCGGACCACGTCGTCGGTCGAGACTTCGCCGAGGAGGTGTCGAAGCTCGCTCCGCACGGCGTCGACTACGGGTTCACGTCGTTCACGCCGGGGAACGTCCGCGCGATCGCGGATGTCATCCGCCCGCGCGGCGAGGTCGTCTCGATCGATGAGACCGGGGGGAGCATCGACGCGCTGAAGGCGAAGAGCGTCACCTGGCACTGGGAGCTCATGTTCACCCGCCCGGTGACCGACCCCGCCGACGACTACCAGCACGAACTGCTCGAGCAGGTGGCGGAGCTGGTCGATTCCGGAGTGATCCGCACGACGATGACCGAGCATCTCACCCCGCTCGATGCCGCGACCCTGCGCCGGGCGCACGAGATCGTGGAGGCCTCGCAGACGATCGGCAAGGTCGTCGTGACCGACTGGGCCGAGGAGGCCGCGCGGTCCTGAGCACCGACGTCTGGTGCCGCGCCGCCATCGCGTCTATCTTCGGAGCCATGAAGTCATCCATCTCAGGAACGACCATGCCCGTGCTCGAAGTCACGCTCGAGGCGGGGGAGAGGATCGTGGCGGAGGGCGGAGACGTGGCCTGGATGTCTCCGGGCTTCGCTCTGGACACCTCCACGGTGCACGGAACCGGAGGACAGGGCGGCTTCATGAGCGGCCTGAAGCGCGTGCTGGGCGGGGCGCAGCTCTTCCTCACCGAGTACACCGCGCCGGCCCAGGGCGGCCTGGTGGCGTTCGCTGCGCAGCTGCCGGGAACCATCCGCCAGATGGACATCGACGCGGCCGACCAGTTCATGGTGCAGGCCGGCTCCTATACCGCGAGCACGGCCGACGTGGAGGTCTCGGTCGGGCTGCAGAAGAAGCTCGGCGCGGGGATCTTCGGCGGGGCGGGCGTGGTGTTCCAGAAGCTGACCGGCACCGGCACCGCCTGGGTGCAGCTCGCGGGGGAGATCACCGAGTACACCCTGGCTGCAGGGCAGTCGCTGCTGATCCACCCCGGACATCTCGCGATGTTCGATGCGAGCATGGACCTGCAGTTCACGTCGATCAAGGGCATCAAGAACAAGTTCTTCGGCGACTCGCTCTTCCTCGCGGAGATCCATGGGCCGGGTCGGATCTGGCTGCAGTCGATGACGCCGGCGAAGCTCGCGGCGGCGATCGAGCCGTATCTGCCCGATCGTGCGGGAAGCTCGATCAGCTCCTAGAGGGCCGTGCGACTCATCGGTGCGACTCTCAGAGATACCCGCGGTCCCAGGGCGACGGCGGAGGTCGGTGGGCGATCGGGATCGGACGCGTGGCACGGCGCGCGTTCTGGAAATGCCGTACGGATTCGAGCACGTCATCGACGGATGGATAGCGGGGAGCGAGCGGGAGGTCGCGCAGCCACTGCACCTCGACATCAGCCGGAGTGTCCTCGAAGATCCGGCACACCAGCCGACGGTGGTCGCCGTCGGGGTAGTGCAGGTCGTGGATGGCCCAGGCTTCCGCACTGACTCGGATCAGTACGAGTCGCTGGTCTGACTCCTGCTGCATCATTCTCCCGTCCTCAGCTTGAAGGATGACGCGAGAGCGCAGCGACGGGTAGCCCCTTGACAGGATCACGCGTGGATGCCGCGCGCTCCTCGTGTGATCCGGTGCGCTCTGTCAAGGGGTTCCGGTGTGCCCGACCTGCGGGCGAGACTGGCCCTCCACCCGCCCCACTGATCGGAGACAGACCATGTCAGACCCGCAGAGCACTTCCGATGACCAGCCCGAGGTCGACGCCCTCGGCGCCGACCCGGACTTCGTGACCACCGATCACGACCCCGACCCTTCGTCCCCGATCGACGACCAGGCGTCGACGGAGGACGATGACGACGAGGTGGAGGTCTCCGACCTCCCCTGATCGCGAGTCAGCGGCGGGCGGGTGTCGATTCGGCGTCGCCCGTCGCGTCGGTCGGCCCGCCGTCGGCATCCGCTCGTCTCGCATCCGGGCGTCCGCCGTTGCGCAGTTCGGCCTCCAGGCGCTCCGCCTCTTCGCCGCTGATCGCCTCGCCACGGGCCACGAGGCCCGCCTGATCCGACAGCGGGATCTGCTTGAGGAAGAGCGACAGCAGCAGCGCGAGCGCGATGAACGGCACGAGGTACCAGAACACGGGAGCCAACGCGTCGGCGTAGGCGGTGACGATGCCCTCGCGCACCTCGTCCGGGAGCGTGCTCAGCGTGGCCGGGTCGATCGACGACGCGGCATCCGAGGCGGCGTCCGGTGACGCACCGGCGCCCGCGAAGACTCCGCGGAGGTTCTCGGTCAGTCGGGTCGTGAAGATCGTTCCGAAGACGGCGGTGCCGAGCGACGCACCCACCTCGCGGAAGTAGTTGTTCGTGCTCGTCGCCGTGCCGATCTCTCCCGCAGGGACGGCGTTCTGCACCACGAGCACCACGACCTGCATGATCAGGCCGAGCCCCGCGCCGAAGAAGAACAGGAAGACGCAGATCAGCCAGATCGGCGTCGACGCCGAGAGGGTCGTCATGGCGACCATCGCGAGACCGGTGATGATCGTGCCGAGGATCGGGTACATCTTGTACTTCCCGGTCTTCGAGATCGCGATGCCGGAGAAGATCGACGTGCCGATCAGGCCCACCATCATCGGGATCATCAGCAGGCCGGATGCCGCGGCCGAGGTGCCGGACGACATCTGCAGGAACGTGGGCACGAAGCCGATGGCGGCGAACATGCCGATCCCGAGCACGAGGCCGATCGCCGTCGCGTTCACGAAGATCGGGTTGCGGAACAGGCTCAGCGGGATGATCGGATCCTGCACGCGCGACTCCGTGATCACGAACGCCGTCGCCGCGACGACGAGCCCCGCGCCCCACGCCCAGGTCGCGAGCGAGTCCCAGCCGAACTCGGCGTCGCCGCCGAAGTCGGTGAAGAAGATCAGGCAGGTCGTGGCGATCGAGAGGAAGATGACACCGAAGATGTCGATCGGCTTCTGCGCCTTCTTGCTGGGCAGCTTGAGTGCCACGAGCGCGATGATGAACGCGGCGATCCCGACCGGGATGTTGATGTAGAACGCCCACTGCCAGGTCAGGTGATCGACGAAGAATCCGCCGAGGAGGGGTCCCGCGACCGCCGAGAGTCCGAAGACGGCGCCGAGGGGTCCCATGTACTTTCCGCGCTCGTTGGCGGGCACGATGTCGGCGATGATCGCCTGCGACAGGATCATCAGACCGCCGCCGCCGAGGCCCTGGAGCGCGCGGAACACGACGAACATCCAGAAGTCGGTCGCGAAGGCGCAGCCGACGGACGCCAGCGTGAACAGCGCGATCGCGATCAGGAAGAGGTTCCGCCGGCCCAGCACATCGCCGAACTTGCCGTAGATCGGCATCACGATCGTCGTGGCCAGCAGGTACGCGGTGGTGATCCAGACCTGGTGGTCGACGCCGCCGAGCTGTCCGACGATGGTCGGCATCGCGGTCGAGACGATGGTCTGGTCGAGGCTGGAGAGCAGCATGCCGGCGATGAGGGCGCCGAAGATGATCCAGATGCGACGCTTCGTGAGCAGGAAGGGCGCATCCTTCGTGATGGTGGCGGACATTCAGTCGGCTTTCTGTGTCGGGGTGGAGACCGGTGTCGGGGTGTAGACGGAGCGGGCGATCTCGAGGCGTCGCCTGATGAGCGCCTCGAAGGACTCGGTCGAGTGGTGGTGCAGGAGCTGATCCACGGACAGGCGCACGAGTGCCCCCACGGACTGCACCATGACCTCGGCGTGGAGTTCGACGTCTTCGGCGTCGCCCACCCGCTGCGAGATCAGCTCGATGTCGCGGCGCTCGTTCTTCGCGAGCTGCTCGAACGCGGCTTTCAGCAGTCGCGGCTCCTGCTCGATCACGGCGAAGAGCTCCGCGGCATCCTCCAAAGGGTTGAACAGCCCGAAGCGGAGGATGGTCAGCCGGATGAAGTCGTCGAGCAGGGGGCCGCTCTCGGTGACGAACGCCTCTTCCAGCGCTTCCTGCCGGGAGTCGATCGTGGCGAAGCCGAAGACCGCGTTCTCCTTGCTCTCGAAGTAGTTGAAGAAGGTGCGGCGCGAGACTCCGACCTCGGCGCACAGCTCTTCGACCGTGAAGCCGGCGAAGCCCTTCTCGGTCGTGAGTCGTCGCGCGGCTGAGGTCAGCGCGCGCGATGTCTCGCGCTTGCGCTGATCGCGTAGTGAATCTGCACCCTGCTCCATAAAGTGCAACTTTGCACTATCAACCTTGGAGTGCACTGAAAGCTCCGCCTTCAGAGAGACAAAAGAATCTCGGACCAATCTGTGACGATCTGCTGTCGACATCCGTCTTAGTGGTGTCGACGAAGTGCGACCCGGCTCCGGAACGGAGGCGGCCGAACGACGAAGGAGCCATCGTGGCGAACGTGACCAACAGCACCCCGAAGCAGACCACCGTCGTCTCGACGACCGCGGGAATCGCGACGGGCAGCACGATCATCGAAGACGCCGTCGTGGCGAAGATCGCGGGCATCGCGGCGCGCGACGTCGAGGGTGTCTACGCTCTCGGTGGCGGAGCAGCCCGTATGGTCGGCGCGATCCGCGACGCACTCAACACGAGCGACCTCGCACAGGGCATCCGCGTCGAGGTCGGCGAGACCCAGGTCGCCGTCGACGTGACGATCGTCGCCGAATACCCCGTGTCGCTCCAGAAGGTGGCGGACGGGGTGCGCACCGCCATCCATCAGGCCATGGTCGAACTGGTCAACCTGGAGGTGACCGAGGTCAACGTGACCATCAACGACGTGCACATCCCGTCCGGCGACGACGACGAGGTCGAGGTCGTCGAATCCGACTCGCGAGTGCTGTGACCCATCCCAGCGGGGACGGCTCCCGGCGAGTCGATCCCATTCACATGAATCGATGAGATGATCCGATCCAAGGGCGCGTCCGTTCCGAACCTCTTCGGGGATCAGTGCGGGGAAGTGGGCAGATGGAAGACGAACGGTTTCGACGAGCGCTCGACTATGCGGACGACCGCATCGTCGCCGGTCGCGCGATGGACGGCGACGTCGAGGCCTTCGCGGTCCTCGTCCGCCGGTATACCCCGATGATGCGCGCGTACACCCAGCGGATGCTCAACGGCTCGGCCGATGTCGATGACGTCGTGCAGGAGGCGTTCGTCACGGCCTGGCGGCGGTTCTCCGAACTCGAGGATCCGTCCAAGGTGAAGAGCTGGCTGATGAGGATCGTCAGCCGCAAGGCCGTCGACCGCATCCGGGCGCTCCGACCGGTCGTCGACATCGACGACATCGACAGCCCTGCCCCGTCGAACTCGTCACCCGCCGAGGTCGTCGAGGCGCGGGCCGGCGTCGCGGCGCTCAGTGCCGCATTGCGTGAGCTTCCCGATTCGCAGCGCCAGTGCTGGGTGCTTCGGGAGATGGGCGGCTACTCGTACGACGAGATCGCCGAGGAACTCGACATCCCGGCGACGACGGCTCGCGGTCTGCTCGCTCGGGCGAGGAAATACATGATCGTGCGAATGGAGGAGTGGCGATGACCGACGAACACAGGGAGTCCATGCATCGCGCGCTCGGTCTCGAGCCGACCGATCTCGATGGACACACGATCGAGGAACTGACCGACTATCTCGAAGCGGGACGCCGGCCCGTGGAACCGTCGATCGAGGAGTCGCCCGGGTGCCAGCTGGCCCTCGACGCTCTCGAGAGCCTGCACGGCCTCGGCGACGAGCTGATGGACGCGGATACCGAGGCAGCCCCCCAGGCGGATGAGAGCTGGGTCGACCGCATCCTTAGCGGCATCGCTCTCGACGCGCGCGCCGGGCGGAGGATCCCGTTCGAGTCGCCGGACCCGGACGTCGATCTCGCGATCACCGAGGGCGCGGTGCGCGGCATCATCCGATCGGCCGAGAATGCCGTTCCCGGAGTGCTGGTCGGACGTTGCCGGCTCGATGGCGACGTGGCCGTGCCCGCCGCGCCGATCCGTATCGAGATCGAGGTGAACGTCTTCCACGGCGAGCCGATCCCGAGCCTCGCGGATCGCCTCCGCGCAGAGGTGGGAGAGCGCCTGAGCAGCCTCACCGAACTCAACATCGTCGCGATCGACATCGTGATCAGGGACATCCAGGAGGTGGCGTCATGGACGGAGCGGAAGCGGTGATCCCGGAAGCGGTGATCCCGGAAGCGGAGGTGACGGCGGAGCTGACGGCGGACGCCCGTGCCGCGCTCGCCGCGCGGGTCGAGGCGGTCGTGCGGGCGACGCCAGGCGTGCGGAACGTGTATCGGTCGGGGTCGTTGATCTCCAATCTGCTGCGCGCCGGAGCGGCCGCCCTCGGCACCGGCGGGGAAGGCGGACCCATCGTCTCCGTCGCGTCGGGCGCCGACGGCATCGCGGTGGAGGCGTCGCTCGGCCTCGACGTCCACTCCCACGCGTCTGCGGTGCTCCATTCGGCCTACGCGGCGATCGACACCCTGCTGCGTGCGGAGGGCCTGGTGCGGGAGAGCATCACGCTGACCGTCGTGTACGTGCAGTCCCGCGAAGCCGCCTGACGTTCCCCGGAACGGTCGACGCGCCGCTCCCCGATGGTGAGGAGCGGCGCGTCGACGTTCGCTGCGTTCGGCGGGGTCAGGCGACGGCGCGCAGGCCGTCGACGAGCGGCGTGGTGGGGCGGCCGATGAGGCGTGCGAGCGTGCCGTCGGTGTCGGCGAGTGCGCCGTCGCGGATGCCGGCGTCGAGGGCCACCACGAAGCCGATGGTTCCAGCGTCGAGACCTGCGGCTTCCAGGGCTACGGTCTGCTCATCGGGCGTAAGCGGCCGGTACTCGACCGCGCGACCCGTGATCTCGGAGATGGCCGCGGCGAGCTCGCCGTAGTTCCAGGCGACGTCGCCGCCGAGCTCGTACACCGCGCCGACGTGGCCGTCTTCGAGGACGACGGCGGCGGCGGCATCCGCGAAGTCCTTGCGGCTCGCCGAGGCGACGCGTCCGTCGCCGACGCCCGCGGCGAGCACGCCGGTCTCGGCGGCGCGCGCGAGGTCGGCGGCGTAGTTCTCGGTGTACCAGTTGTTGCGGAGGATCACCGCGGGGATGCCGGATGCCGCGATGAGCTCCTCCGTCGCCTTGTGCTCGGGCGCCAGGACCAGGTCGCTCGTGGTGGCCTTCGGGGCGCTGGTGTAGACGAGCTTGGAGACTCCCGCGGCCTTCGCGGCGTCGATGACCGCGCGGTGCTGCGCGACGCGCTGCCCGACCTCGGAGCCGGACACCAGGACGACGGAGTCGACGCCGCGCAGCGCCGCCTCGATCGACGCGGCATCCGTGTAGTCGAGGTGCACGACGGGCACGCCCAGGTCGGCGCCCTTGGCGACATCGCGCGCGCCGGCGACGATCGACTGCGGATCCGCGCCCCGCTCGATGAGGCTTTCGATGATGAGACGGCCGAGGTTGCCGGTCGCGCCGGTGATGAGGGTGGTCATGAGTGTCCTTTCGTGGGTGACACCCTCGACAACCCCCGCGGGCGTGCATAACATTCCACCGAGGGGGTACCCACTTTGAGGTAAGGTACCTACATGTCGGTGAGTTTTGCGCAGATAAAGGAATCGACGCCGCAGGTGTTCGACCAGGGCTGCGGCACGCGTGTCGTGCTCGACCACATCATGAGCAAGTGGGGCGTGCTGGTGCTGTCGTCCCTCTCCGACGGAACGCATCGGTGGGGTGAGCTCCGCCGCGAGGTCGACGGCATCAGCGAGAAGATGCTCGCGTCGACGCTCCGCACGCTCGCCGACGACGGCCTGGTGCATCGGGAATCGCTGCCGACCGTGCCTCCGCACGTCGAGTACAGCCTGACTCCGCTGGGCGGCGATCTGATGGAGCGGATGCTGCCGCTGATGGAGTGGGTCGCCGACCACGCCGACGGGATGCTTGGCAGAGACTGAACTGCGGATTCCGTCGCCGTATACCCGTCGATGATGCGGAATCCGTCGCCACGAGAAAACGATTGACGCGAGAACCGCAGTGGCTCTACTGTTCTGACATGGCAGCAACCACGCCGATTCACCTGGAACGACCCGACGGCAAGGGTCTGGCTGCGGGAACACTGGGACTCTGGGGATCGACCGTCATCGGTCTGGCCTCGACGGCTCCGGTGTACTCGCTCGTCGCGACGCTCGGATTCGTCGTGCTCGCCGTGGGCGCGCAGGCGCCGATCGCGTTCATCATCGCGTTCGTGCCGATGCTGCTCATCGCCTTCGCCTATCGGGAGCTCAACAACGCGGTTCCCGACTGCGGCACCACCTTCACCTGGGGGACCAAGGCCTTCGGCCCGTGGGTCGGCTGGATGGGCGGCTGGGGAGTCGCGGTCGCCGGCATGGTGGTGCTCGCGAACCTCGCACAGATCGCCTCGGTCTACTTCTGGTCGCTGATCGGTCAGGACCTGGAGAACAACGACTGGCGCGTCGTCGTCGTCGCCGTGCTGTTCATCGCGGCCATGACCTGGGTCAGCTGGCGCGGCGTCGAGATCGGCGAGCGGATCCAGAACATCCTGCTCGGCATCCAGTACCTGGCGCTCGCGATCTTCGTGGTCGCGGCGCTCTGGCAGTTCTTCGCCGGAACCGCCCCCGACGCGACGCCGTTCGACATCGAGTGGCTGAACCCGTTCGCCTTCACCGATTTCGGCGGGTTCACCGAGGCCATCCTGCTCGCCCTCTTCATCTACTGGGGCTGGGACACCTGCCTCGCGCTGAACGAGGAGACGAAGGACCCGAAGCGCATCCCTGGCCGTGCAGCCCTGCTCACGACCGTCATCCTGCTCTTCACCTACGTGGGCGTGACCATCGCCGCGATGATGTACGCCGGTCTCGGCGAGAGCGGCACGGGCCTCGGCAACGAGGCGAACGCCGACGACTTCTTCCTCGCGATCAAGGATGGCCTGCTCGGGCCGTTCGGGTGGGTCCTGGTCGTCGCCGTGGTCATCTCGGCCATCTCGTCGACGCAGACCACGATCCTCCCGACCGCTCGGGGAACGCTCGCGATGGGCGTCTATCGGGCACTGCCGGCGAAGTTCAAGGACGTGCACCCGACCTACAAGACCCCGTCGTTCTCGACCATCGTCATGGGCGTCGTCGCCGTGGCGTACTACGTCGGGATGACGCTGATCAGCGACAACATCCTGCAGGACTCGATCCTGTCGCTGGGTCTCGCGATCGCCTTCTACTACGCGATCACCGGGTTCGCGTGCGTCTGGTACTTCCGCAAGGATCTGACCAGCTCCGCTCGGGACTTCTTCTTCAAGGGGCTGTTCCCGCTGCTGGGCGGCCTCATGCTGGCGTGGGCGTTCATCCAGTCCGCGATCGACATGTGGGACGTGGATTACGGATACACGGTGCTCTTCGGCATCGGCGGCACCTTCGTGATCGGCATCGGCTCGCTCGCGATCGGTCTGGTGCTGATGTTCGTCTGGTACCTGTTCCCGCGTTCGAAGCGGTTCTTCCGCGGCGAGAGCCTGAACCGCGACACCCAGGTGATGGTTCCCGACGAGCCGAGTGTGACGATCCGCTCGATCGACGGCGGCATCTGAGCGGCAGGAGCGCGTCGGCGAGCTTGTCCTAGGCTTGCTCCGTGCGCATCCGGCTCGACATCGCCTACGACGGCACCCATTTCCGCGGGTGGGCGAAGCAGCCGACCCTCCGCACGGTGCAGGGCACTCTCGAACCCGCGCTCGCCCGCATCGTCGGCTCCGACGTGCAGTTCGTCGTCGCCGGACGCACGGATGCCGGAGTGCACGCGACCGGGCAGGTGGCCCACGTCGACCTCGACGAGACCCAGTGGGCGCGTATCGAGGCGCGGCACGGTCGCGCTGCGCAGGACCCCGCGGGCTCCATCGCCGGACGCATGCGCGGCGTGCTCGGCGCCTACTCCGACGTGACGGTGACCCGGAGCTCGCTCGCCCCGGAGGGCTTCGATGCGCGCTTCTCCGCCGTGTGGCGCCGCTATCGCTACCGGCTCGCCGATCTCGAGGCCGGGTACGACCCGCTCCGCCGGCTCGACACGACGACCGTCCGCGGGCGTCTCGACGCGCAGGCCATGGATGCCGCGGCGCGCACCCTCATCGGACTCCATGACTTCGCCGCGTACTGCAAGCCGCGCGAGGAGGCGACGACGATCCGCACGCTTCTCGACTACCGGTGGGAGCGTGATGCCGACGGGGTGCTCGTCGCCGAGGTCAAGGCCGATGCGTTCTGTCACAGCATGGTGCGGGCGCTGGTGGGCGGCTGCGTCGCGGTCGGCGAGGGGCGTCTCGACGTCGGCGATCTCGTGGTGCTGCGCGACGCGCTCATCCGCACCAGCGAGTTCAAGGTGCTGGCCGCGCGGGGACTGACGCTGACCGAGGTCGGGTATCCCGCCGACGAGCTGCTCGGCGCCCGGGCCGCGCAGACACGCGCTCGCCGCGACCGCGAGGTCGACTGACGTGGGCTCGTCCTTCGTCGAGGTGTCGTCGCCGGGCTGGGCGTTCTGGCGGGCCTTCCTCGACACCTGTGTCGGGCTGATCGTCGGCACGCTGTACGGCTTCCTCGCCATCCTCGTGATGGGGATCGTCGGCGAAGAAGCGTTGTCGTCGCTCTACCGCGAGATCGATCTCGATCCGGTGTTCCGGGCGAGCATGGGCGTGATCCTGGCGGCAGGCGCGATCCTCGCCGTCGTCGTTCCGCTGGTGATGGTCGCGGAGCGCTCGGCGGCGTTCCGTGCGGTCGAGGCGAGTGCTCTGGCCCGTCCCGAGGATGTGCCCCAGCGTCAGCTGCGGCGGGAGCTGAGCAAGCCTCCGTTCGCCCATCTGCAGACCTACGGCCTGGTGCTCTTCTGGTGCGTGGCCGGGCTGGGCATCCTCCTCGCGCTCGGGCTGCTGCTCGACGAAGACCTCCGCGAGGACGCCGAGTTCTGGATCGCGCTCGCCGTCATCGCGGCCGTGGCCCTCCTCGCCGAGCTGGTGCGACGGGCCGGACGACGGGGAGTCGCGCGCACGCAGGAGCGGGTGAGCGCGCAGCGGTCG
>NZ_SSDJ01000148.1 GCF_004794465.1 Microbacterium sp. K24
GCGGGGGTGTCGTCTTCGGTGAAGGTGACGGTGTTGGGTGGTGGGGGTCTGTCGATGTAGACCTGCCCGGTCGGACTGGTCCAGGCGTAGAGGCCGTCGGTGAGGGGCTCGACGTGCCAGGGGGTGTGGTGTTTGAGGACGTGGTGTCGGCGGCAGAGGTGGCCGAGGTTCTCGGCGGTGGTCGCGCCGCCGAGGGCCGCGTCGTGGTGGTGGTCGATGTCGCAGTGCTGCGGTGGATACCCGCAGGTGGGGAATCGGCAGCGTTGATCTCGTGCCCTGAGGTGTCGTTTCAGTTCGGCGGAGGGTCGGTAGCGGTCGACGGCGAGGAGTGTTCCGGTGAAGGGGTGCGTAAGGAGGCGATCCCACCCGGATGCCGCACCCGCCAGGCGGCGGGCCGTGTCGGGGTCGATCGGGATGCAGCCGTCGAGTTCCGCCGGGGTCGTGCCCCGGCCCATCAGGGTGGTCGCGGGGATGGTGACGGACACGTTCGCGGTGATCGCGGCGAGGAGCCCGCCTGCGGTGTCGTGCCCGGCCGGGGCCCCGGTGAGGAGGAGGTCGAGGGCGAGGTCGGCCCGGATCTGACCGAGAGTCCGCGAGTCCTTCAGGGCAATGGCGTCGGCACCGGCGTCACCTGCTTCACTGCCTGCGGTCCGCGCAGCGTCTGCGGCAGGTCCGAACGCGCTCTCACGGGTCGCGGCGGCAGCATCAGTCCCCGACCCGGCAGGACCCGATTCTTCCTGCACCGATTCTTCCTGCACCGATTTCGCCATCTGAGTCAGCCGGTCGAACGCGCCGTGCACGAGCGCGGCCGGGCCGCGCATCCCGAGCTCTGCCATCCCGTCGGCAAGGTCTTTCACCCACACACCCCGCTTCTTGCGGGCATCCTTATGCCGTTCCGCGATCGGACGGGACTGGAAACGCTCCGCTACCCGGCGGGCGCGCCGGGCGACCCGGTTCGCGGACTCCGTCTCCGCGAACCCGACCAACTCCGCCGAATACGCATCCCGGTCACCAGCATCCTCGAGATGCTCCCCGGCATCACAGATCACCCGCGCATGCCCGGCACTGATCCGCCCGGCACCCTGCGCCTGCCACACCAGCGGGAACCGCTCCACACGCCACGACGCATCCGTCATCCGCCGCTGGATCGTACGGTCGCTGACACGCAACGCGGCCGCGAACTCCGCCGCCACCGTCCGCAACGCCAGATCCGCCTCATCGACCGAATCGGCCTGCCCCGCGACCTCGACCGCCAACCGCGACCCGACCGCGAGGAACCCATCTCGCACGGACTGCATGCTGCTGATCGTGCGCTCGACCTCGACGAGCATCTCAGTGACTGCACCCAGTGCCCCCACCTGCTCGATCGTCGCGCCCGCCAACCCCGTCATACCCCCACTCAACCAGGGGTCACCGACATTCAAACCCCCAGATCAGCGCTCAAAACCGATACACCGGAATATGGCCGGTGAGAACAGGGACCACGGCGCACGCACGGCCAGAACCGAAACGACGTATTGAGTCCGCACCGGCCCCGATGTCGACCACCCGCGTTAGCGTGGAGTCATGACCACTGCAGCCAAGGCCCAGACCCTTGTCGGACTCTATGACGCTCCGGAGATCCTCCGCGTCGTGAACGTGTGGGACGTCGTCGGTGCGCGCGCCGTCGCCGCCCTCCCCGAGACGAAGGCGATCGCGACCGCCGGACACGGCATCGCCGCCTCGTTCGGCTACGACGACGGCACCACGCCGCGCGACATCATGATCGACATGGTCGGACGCATCGCGGCATCCGTCCAGGTTCCCGTCACCGCCGATCTCGACGACGGCTACGGAGACGCGGGGGAGACCACCCGGCTCGCCATCGGCGCCGGCGTCGTCGGCGCGAACGTCGAGGATCGCCTCAAGCCCTTCGACGAGTCCGTCGCCGCGGTCGAGGCGATCGTGAAGGCCGCCGAGGCCGAGGGCGTGCCCTTCGCGCTCAACGCCCGCACCGATGCCTTCGTCCGCGCCGGCCACCGGCCCGTCCAGGAGAGCGTCGCCGATGCGATCCAGCGCGGCCGCGCCTACCTCGACGCCGGCGCGACCGCCGTCTTCATCCCGGGCCTTCTCGACGCGAACGTCACCCGTCAGCTCGTCGAGGGCATCGGGGAGCGCAAGATCAGCGTGATCGGCGTTCCCGGAGCCCTGGCGGCATCCGACTACGAGAAGCTCGGTGTCGCGCGCATCTCCTACGGACCGCTTCCGCAGCGCGTCGCGCTCACGGCCCTGCAGGAGCTCGCCGTCAGCCTGTACGGCGGGGGAGTCGTCCCCTCCGGGCTGCCCGCACTCAACTGACGACCCGAAGAATGCCGAGTGACCACGCCCCTAGACTTGGGGCGTGGTCACTCGTCTTTCGAAATTCTTCCTCCGCACGCTCCGCGAAGACCCTGCCGATGCAGAGGTCGCCAGCCACCGATGGCTGGTCCGCGCCGGTTACATCCGACGCGCCGCCCCGGGAGTCTTCACCTGGCTGCCGCTCGGGCTCAAGGTGAAGGCGAAGATCGAAGCCATCATCCGCGCCGAGATGGCCGCCGCCGGTGCGCAGGAAGTGCACTTCCCGGCGCTCCTGCCGCGCGATCCCTACGAGGCGTCGGGGCGCTGGGAGTCGTACGGCGACGGCATCTTCCGACTTCAGGACCGCAAGGGCGCCGACTACCTCCTCGCGCCCACGCATGAGGAGATGTTCACCCTTCTCGTGAAGGACCTCTACTCGTCGTACAAGGATCTGCCGCTGACGATCTATCAGATCCAGGACAAGTACCGTGACGAGGCACGCCCCCGCGCGGGCCTGCTCCGCGGGCGCGAGTTCACGATGAAGGACGCGTACTCCTTCGACGCCACGGATGCCGGTCTGGAGACCAGCTATCAGGAGCAGCGCGACGCCTACGAGCGCATCTTCCAGCGCCTGGGCCTCGAGTACGTGATCGTGAACGCCGACAACGGGCTCATGGGCGGCGCGCGCAGCGAGGAGTTCCTGCACCCGACCCCCGTCGGCGAGGACACGTTCGTGCGCAGCGCAGGCGGCTACGCGGCGAACGTCGAGGCCTTCACCACGGCCGTGCCCGACGCGATCGCCTTCGACGCCGACGCCGAGCCCGTCATCTTCGACTCGCCCGACACCCCGACGATCGAGACGCTCGTCGCGCACAGCAACGCGCACCTCGAGGGCGAGTACACCGCCGCCGACACGCTGAAGAACGTCGTGCTCGCTCTCACGCACCTCGACGGCACCCGCGAACTGGTCGTCGTCGGCATCCCCGGCGACCGCGAGGTCGACGAGAAGCGCGCCGAGGTCGCGTTCGCGCCGGCCGACGTCTCGACCGCGACCGAGGACGACTTCGAGAACAACCCGCTGCTCGTGAAGGGCTACATCGGCCCCTGGTCTCCGACCGGTGCCGTGCTGGGCGAGGAGTCGGCCACCGGCATCCGCTATCTCGTCGACCCCCGCGTGAGCGAGGGCACCAGTTGGATCACGGGCGCGAACATCGATCAGAAGCACGCCCATTCGGTCGTCGCCGGCCGCGACTTCTTCGCTGACGGAATCGTGGAGATCGCGAACGTCCGTGCCGGCGATCCCGCGCCCGACGGCTCGGGTCCGGTCGAACTCGCCCGCGGCATGGAGATCGGACACGTCTTCCAGCTCGGCCGCTTCTTCGCCGAGACCCTCGGGCTGAAGGTGCTGAACGAGAACGGCAAGCTCGTCACGGTCACCATGGGCTCGTACGGCATCGGCGTGACGCGCATCCTCGCGATCATCGCCGAGCTCAACAACGACGAGAAGGGGCTGATCTGGCCGGCGTCCGTCGCGCCGTTCGACGTGCAGGTCGTCGCGGCGGGCCGCGACCAGATCGCCTTCGACGTGGCCGAGTCGCTGTCGGCTCAGCTCGAGACGGCCGGTCTCGACGTGCTCTACGACGACCGTCCGAAGGTCTCGCCGGGAGTGAAGTTCGGCGACGCCGAGATCGTGGGCGTGCCGAAGATCGTCATCGTGGGACGCGGAGCCGCCGACGGCCAGGTCGAGCTGTGGGATCGCCGCACCGGGGAGCGCGACGCGCTCTCGGTCGACGAGGCGATCGCGCGGCTGACGCGCTGAACCGGAGCTCCCCATGATCGACGAGCCTCTGCCCGCGTCGCTCACCGCGGAGATCGACGCCGTCCTGGACGACGCCGGCGTCACGACGGATCGTCGTCTGGTCATGCGGATGCTGCGCACGGCGATCCTGCTGGGCGAGGACGGGGCGGACCGTCTCGACCTCAAGATCGCCTCGGCCGCTCTCGCCGAGATGCGGGATGCGTTCCGGCTGTTCGCGCCGTTCCGCGGAGTGCCGAAGGTCAGCGTGTTCGGCTCGGCGCGCACGCGGCAGGACGATCCGCTCTACCTGCAGGCACGCGATATCGCCGCTGCTCTCGCGGCGGACGGGTGGATGGTCGTGACGGGGGCAGGGCCGGGCATCATGCAGGCCGCCGCCGAGGGGGCGGGGCCTGCGCTCTCGCTCGGCGTCTCGATCCGCCTGCCCTTCGAGGAGAAGGCGAACAGCCTCGTGACCGGTCAGGGCCAGGTCGTCGCGATGAAGTACTTCTTCACGCGGAAGCTGATGCTCGTCAAGGAATCGTCGGGCTTCATCTGCCTGCCCGGAGGTTTCGGGACGCTCGACGAGATGTTCGAGCTGTTGACGCTGCAACAGACCGGGAAGGCGGAGCCGACGCCCATCGTGCTCCTCGACCAGCCGGGCGGAACGTTCTGGCAGGGCCTGCAGCGTTACATCGACGACACGCTCGAGCCGATGGGCGTCATCTCACCCGGAGACTTCGACCGCGTCGTCGTGACCGATTCCATCGAAGCAGCGCGCGCCGAGATCGCCGGGTTCTGGCGCAACTACGACTCGCTGAGGTGGATCGGCGACTCGCTCGTCCTGCGCCTGAGGAACGAGCCCACGGATGCCGAGATCGACGCTCTCAACGACCGGTTCGGGCCGATGCTGGCGTCCGGCCGGATCACCCGGACGGCTCCACGGCAGCCCGAGGTGGCCGACGACGACGTGCTGCACCTGCCGCGCCTGATCCTGCACCTGGATCAGCATCAGGTCGGCAGCCTGTTCCGGCTGATCCGGGCGATCAACGACCTGCCGTCTGCTCCCGCGCAGTGATCCCCGCGGCGAACTCGCCGAGGTCGACGGACCGTCCGAGGATGCGCTCCGCGGCGCGGTGCCCGGAGTAGAAGGCCGCGCCGACGGTCGCCGGCTCATCGCCCCACGTCGCCTCACCGGCGAAATGCAGCACGTCATCGACAGGTCCTGCGAGCTCGTCGTGGTCGTGGTGCGACGAGCCGAGCGCAAGATGCGAGTAGGAGCCGGCCGAGAAGCGATCCTCGCCCCAGTGCGTGATCCAGTGGGCCAGCGGCTCGCCGACGGCATCGCCGTAGAGGGCGCGCAGCGCGCGGACCACATCGGCGACGACCTCGTCATCCGGAAGCTCCTGCATGTGGCGTCCGAACGGACCCGCCGCGAACGTCAGCAGCGTCGGGATGCCGCTCACCGCGGACACGTCGTACCACGAGTGCCAGTGCTCGCCGGCCTCGCCCAGGGCGCGCAGCACATAGCTCTCCTCGTTCCAGAACCGCTCGGGGAACTGGATGAAGACCTTGTTGAAAACGCCCATGCCGAGTCGGTCGATGGGGCCCGCCACCGCGTCGGGCAGCGCAGGCTCGAAAGCGATCGAGCCGGCCTTCAGCACGCCGAGCGGCACCGTGACGACGGCGCGATCCGCGGTGAACTCGGTGTCGCCGGTACTGACGACGACGCCGGCCTCCGAGCGCACCACATGGGTGACGGTGTGATCGAGGCGCACGTCGAGCCCCGCGCCGATGCGACGGGGGAGTTCGTCGTAACCGCCAGGGAAGATGACCTCGTCGCCGTCGATCGCGTCCTCGTCGAGGCCGTGAGCGTCGAGGTCGCCGATCCAGGCGCCGCACTGCTCCTCGACACGGTGCCGGAAGAACTCGCGGATCTCATCGATGCGCTCGGGATCGAATCCGGAGCGGTCGAGCGCCCGCTCGGTCACGTCGAGGTAGGTGTCACCGGGGGAGGACGCGGCGATCTCCTCGACGAGCAGGCGGTCGGCCTGCTCGACGTCGGCGATCCATCGGGCGGTGGCCGCCGCGTCCATCGGGCGGCCCTCGCCGTCGAAGTTCTCGATCGGCCGCCCGCCCACCTGAAAGCTGCCCACGGTGTACTCGAGAGTCGGGATGCCGAGGGCCTGCACGAGTTCCCAGAGCGGGGAGTCGTCGATGCCGTGGACCCAGGACGCCCCGAGGTCGACGGAGAATCCTGAGGTCCGATCGGAGTTCATCCGTCCGCCGATGCGATCGCGTCCCTCGAGCACCACGACCCGCTGACCTGCGTCGGTCAGCATCCGGGCGGTCGTGACGCCCGACATCCCGGCTCCGATCACGATGGTGTCGAACGTGTTCACGTGGTCCTCCTGCGGCGTCGTGGCCGCACCAGCGCGGCCCCCGCCGTGGCAACAGGCGGTGGGCACAGGGTATCGTGGTACGGATGTCGCGCGTGCGAACAGGCGCGACGAGAGCTGAATAGGGAGGCCGTCATGGACATCGAATTGAGTCTGCTGCGAGGGATCGAGAAGGAGAAGGCGATTCCCTTCGAGGAGCTCGTGTCGATCATCGAGCAGGCGATCCTGACCGCGTACTCCAAGCACGTCGCCGCCGACGGCGCCACGCCCGAGGGCGTGCGGGTGGAGCTCGACCGCAAGTCCGGCCACGTCGCCGTGCTGCAGGTCGTCAAGGACGAAGAAGGCGCCGTCATCGGCGAAGAGGATGCGACGCCCGACGACTTCGGTCGCATCGCCGCCTTCGCCGCGAAGCAGGTCATCAGCCAACGCCTCCGCGACATCGCGGACGACGTCGTGCTCGGCGACTTCAAGGACAAGGAAGGCGACATCGTCGCCGGCGTCATCCAGCAGGGTCCGAACCCGCGGATGATCCACGTCGACCTCGGCTCCGTCGAGGCCATCCTGCCCCCCGAGGAGCAGGTTCCGGGTGAGGAGTACACGCACGGCTCGCGTCTGCGCGTCTACGTCACGAGCGTCGCGAAGGGGCTCAAGGGTCCGCAGATCACGGTCTCGCGCACGCACCCGGGACTCGTCCGCAAGCTGTTCGCGCTCGAGGTGCCGGAGATCGCGGCGGGCCTCGTCGAGATCGTCTCGCTTGCCCGAGAAGCCGGGCATCGCACGAAGATCGCGGTGAAGGCGAACGACCCGTCGATCAACGCGAAGGGTGCCTGCATCGGCGAGATGGGCCGCCGCGTCCGCGCGGTGACCGAGGAGCTGGCGGGGGAGAAGATCGACATCGTCGACCACGACCCGGACCTCGCGACCTTCGTCGCCCATGCGCTGTCGCCGGCGAAGGTGACGAGCGCGTTCGTGCTCGACGCCGGAACCAAGGCCGTCCGCGCCCTCGTTCCCGATTACCAGCTGTCGCTCGCGATCGGCAAAGAGGGTCAGAACGCGCGTCTGGCCGCCAAGCTCACCGGTGCGAAGATCGACATCCAGCCCGACAGCGTCCTCGACGACTGACCCGCATCTCGCCTCGGCTCGCAGGGTGCGAGGCGAGGCGCGGTGGAACGCAGGTGTAAGATGGAACCCGTACGAACGTGCGTCGGCTGTCGCACGCGTGCTCCCCGCTCCGCTCTTCTCAGAGTGGTGTCCCAGAACAATGTGCTCGTCGTCGATGAGCGTGCGGTCCTGCCGGGGAGGGGCGCGTGGCTGCATCCGACACAGGAATGCATGGATGCCGCTCTGCGGCGCCGCGCATTCGGACGAGCACTGCGCGTGACCACTCAGCTGGACACGCGGACCTTCGAACAGCACCCACCAAGAAACAAAGGCTGAACAGCTATGGAAACAAAGTGAACGGCTCGAAATGAGACCCGTCCGCGACTAGTGGTCTGCCCTGTCTGGGTGGACCGACTCAGACAGGAGAATTGTGGCTGGTAAACCACGCGTACACGAGATCGCCGCCGAACTCGGCGTCGACAGCAAGGTCGCTCTTGCAAAGCTCAAGGAACTCGGCGAGTTCGTGAAGAGCCCGTCCTCGACCATCGAGCCGCCGGTGGCACGCAAGCTGCGTGCGGCGATCGAGGCCGACGGCTCGCTCAAGAGCGGTGCGGATGCTGCACCTGCAGCGAAGCCCGCAGCGAAGCCCGCTGCCAAGAAGGCACCGACACCGGGCCCCAAGCCCGGTCCGAAGCCTGCCCCGGAGCCCGCTCCGGCCCCCGAGCCCGAGGCTCCGGCTGCGCCTGCGCCTGCGCCGGCAGCAGCGACTCCCGCTGCGGCGGCTGAGCCCGCCGCGGAGAAGTCCGCCGACAGCGGCGCGCCCAAGCCGGGCGCTCCGCGCCCGGGCAACAACCCGTTCTCCTCCTCGCAGGGGATGGGCCAGCGTCCGGCGGGTCCCCGCCCGGGCAACAACCCCTTCGCTTCCGCACAGGGCATGGGCCAGCGCCCGAGCCCGACTCCCGGAAACATCCCGCGTCCGCAGGCGCCTCGTCCCGGCGCTCCGCGTCCGGGTTCGCCCCGTCCCGGTTCGCCTCGTCCCGGTGGCGCAGGTCGCCCGGGTGGCGGCGGTCGTCCGGGTGGCGCACCGTTCCAGCAGCGTCCTGGCGGCCCCGGTCGCCCCGGTGGCGCAGGAGGCCC
>NZ_SSDJ01000149.1 GCF_004794465.1 Microbacterium sp. K24
ACACCCAGGCGACGAACCTGCAGCGTCAGGGTCAGCTCGCGCTGTGGCCGCCGAGCCGGGGACAGGAGGCGGCGCAGGTCGGCTCCGCTCGAGCGGCACGGGCTCAGGACACGATCTTCCCGTCGTACCGCGAGCACGCCGTGACCAGGATCCGCGGCGTCGACCCGCTCGACATCATCAAGCTCATGCGCGGCGTCTCGCACGGCGGCTGGGATCCGACGGATCCGAAGAACGGCAACACTCGCCTGTACACCCTCGTGCTCGGATCGCAGACTCTGCACGCGGCGGGCTACGCCATGGGCCTGTCCTTCGACGGACGCACGGGCACCGGCCACCCCGACCGCGATGAAGCGGTCATCGTCTACTACGGCGACGGGGCGTCGAGCCAGGGCGACGTGCACGAGGCCATGGTCTTCGCCGCGAGCTACCAGGCGCCGACCGTCTTCTTCCTGCAGAACAACCACTGGGCGATCTCGGTGCCCGTCACGACGCAGTCGCGCGTGCCGCTGGTGCAGCGGAGCGCCGGGTACGGCATCCCGAGCGTCCGCGTGGACGGCAACGACGTGCTCGCGAGCTACGCCGTCTCGCGCGTCGCGCTCGACGAGGCGCGCGGCGGTCAGGGGCCGCGGGCGATCGAGGCGGTCACCTACCGGCTGGGCGCGCACACCACGAGCGACGACCCGACGAAGTACCGGCACACCGACGAAGAGGACATCTGGGCGCTCCGTGATCCGATCGTGCGGATGCGCACGTTCCTCGAGGGGCGCGGCGCCGCGGCATCCTTCTTCGACGACGTGGATGCCGAGGGGGCGGACGCCGCAGAGGACCTGCGCGCGCGCACCGTCGAGCTCGGCCCGCCGCCGGTGAGCCGCATGTTCGACCACGTCTACAGCGATCCGCATCCGCTGATCGAGGAGCAGAAGGCCTGGCAGGCGAAGTACGAGGCGTCGTTCGAGGGAGGCGCACTGTGACTCTCGAGACGATGCCGCTGAGCAAGGCGATGAACGCCGGCCTGCGCAAGGCCATGGAGAACGACCCCAAGGTGATCCTCATGGGAGAGGACATCGGAAAGCTCGGCGGTGTCTTCCGCGTGACCGAGCACCTGCAGCGCGATTTCGGCGACAAGCGGGTGCTCGACACCCCGCTCGCCGAGTCGGGCATCGTCGGCACCGCGATCGGGCTCGCGATGACCGGGTTCCGTCCTGTGATCGAGATCCAGTTCGACGGGTTCGTGTTCCCCGCGTTCGACCAGATCACGACGCAGCTCGCGAAGCTCACCAACCGGCACGAGGGCAGGCTCTCGCTGCCGATCGTGATCCGCATCCCCTACGGCGGGCACATCGGTGCGGTCGAGCACCACCAGGAGAGCCCCGAGGCGTACTTCACGCACACCCCGGGTCTGCGGGTCGTCTCGCCGTCGACCCCGAACGACGCGTACTGGATGATCCAGGAGGCGATCGCGTCGAACGACCCGGTGATCTTCATGGAGCCGAAGAGCCGCTACTGGCCGAAGGGCGAGGTCGAGCTCGACGCGTCCGCCGCCCCGCTGCACGCCTCGCGGGTCGTACGCACCGGCACCGACGTCACGCTCGTCGGGCACGGCGCCATGGTCACGACCCTGCTGCAGGCCGCTGCGCTCGCCGAAGCAGAAGGGACCAGCTGTGAGGTCGTCGACGTGCGCTCGCTCTCGCCGGTCGACTACGCGCCGATCCTCGACTCCGTGCGGAAGACCGGACACATGGTCTACGCGCAGGAGGCGCAGGGATTCACGAGCCTCGGCAGCGAGATCGCGGCGACCGTCATGGAGCGCGCGTTCTACGCGCTTGAGGCGCCGGTGCTGCGCGTCTCGGGCTACGACACCCCGTTCCCGCCCGCGAAGCTCGAGGGCGTGTACCTTCCGGATGCGGACCGCATCCTCGAAGCCGTCGATCGCTCCCTGGCCTACTGACACTGTTTCGAAAGGCATCCTCATGAGCACGCAGAACTTCAACCTCCCCGATGTCGGTGAAGGCCTGACCGAGGCCGAGGTCGTGGCCTGGAAGGTCGCGCCCGGCGACACCGTCGCGATCAACGACGTGATCTGCGAGATCGAGACCGCGAAGTCGCTCGTCGAGCTGCCCTCGCCGCACGCCGGCGTGGTGGATGAGCTGCTCGTCGCCGAGGGCACGACGGTCGAGGTCGGCACGCCGATCATCAGCTTCGTCACCGCTGCGGCGGCGGCTCCCGCCGTGGCCGTGGCTCCCGCGCCGGAGGAGGGCGGCGGCTCCGTGCTCGTCGGCTACGGCACCGGCGGAGGGGCGACCTCGCGCCGCAAGCGTCCGGCCGAGCGTGCTGTGCGCTCGTCGGTCGGTGTGATCGCGAAGCCGCCGATCCGCAAGCTCGCCCGCGACCTCGGGGTCGACCTCACCGCGGTCGCGGCGACCGGCGCCGACGGCGAGGTCACGCGTGACGACGTCGTCAAGCATGCGTCTCAGACGAGCGTCTTCCGCAACATCGAGACCCCCGAGTGGGGTGAGGTGCGCGAGGAGACGGTTCCCGCGCCGCAGAGCGCCCCGGTCGGATTGGCTCGCGGGCTCGCTCCCGCGACCGGCGGCACGAGCGAAGACGGACGCACCGAGTCGATCCCGGTCAAGGGCGTGCGCAAGGCGACCTCGTCGGCGATGGTGCAGAGCGCGTACTCCGCGCCGCACGTGACGGTGTGGAAGGAGATCGACGCGAGCCGCACCATGGAGCTCGTGAAGCGCCTCAAGGCCTCGCCCGACTACGCCGACATCCGGGTCTCACCGCTGCTGATCATGGCGCGCGCCGTGATCTGGGCGGCCCGTCGCACCCCGATGGTGAACGCCGCCTGGATCGAGACGGATGCCGGAGCCGAGATCTCCGTGCGCCACTACGTGAACCTCGGCATCGCCGCGGCGACCCCGCGCGGCCTGCTCGTGCCGAACATCAAGGACGCGCAGGACCTCGGCATGAAGGATCTCGCCCGGGCGCTCAACCGCCTCACGGTCACGGCCCGCGAGGGCAAGACCTCGCCCGCCGACCAGCAGGGCGGCACCATCACGATCACCAACATCGGCGTGTTCGGAATGGATGCCGGCACCCCGATCATCAACCCCGGCGAGGCCGGGATCGTCGCCATGGGCACGATCAGTCAGAAGCCGTGGGTCGTCGACGGCGAGGTGCGTCCCCGCTGGGTGACCACGGTCGCCGGGTCCTTCGACCACCGCGTGATCGACGGCGACGGCATGAGCCGGTTCATCGCCGACGTGGCGTCTGTGTTGGAGGAGCCGGCGCTGCTGGTCGACTGACTGCGGCGCCGCGCGGCCGCGCTCCGGGAACGAAGGAGATCTCGCGTTCCGACGGGCGTGATAGCGCGGATGCTCCTTCGGGGCGAGTGATCTCCTTCATTCCGTGCGAGCGGATGCCGCGCACCGCAGCATTCGAACGGATGCTGTGACTACGCGCGCATGCGCAGACGCTGCTCCGCGAGCCGAGGCACGGCCTGCTCCCGCGCGGCACGTCGGACGGTCGCGACGGCGCCGACCGACACGACCTCGGCGCCGAGCTCCGGGGCAAGGAGCGCTGTCCAGATGAACTGATGCGCAACTCTCACCGAGATGCCCGGTACCGAGACGCTACGCTCGGCGCATGGTGGACATGCAGCGTCTCGAACTCGAGAAGAAGCGATACAAGCGAGAGTCTGTCAGCCTGGCCGTTGCAGTTTTGGCGCTAGCAGTCAGTATTGCTGCCACAGGCGTCGCCGTGTGGCCTGTGCTTCATGAGTCGGGCGAACGTGCCGACACGACCGTCGACTACCTCAGTGCATTGTCCAGAGCGGGGGTGAACGATGCGCTCGGCGCGATGGCCTACGCCGAATCCGGCTCACCCGCCGCGGAGTTCGCCACGACCGTCTCTCGATGGCGGCAGGCGCAACGGCAGGATTCGTCGCAGGGGGACATTAAAGATGGGACGGTGGCTCGTGGGGATGACGGGGCCTTCTCGCTGTGCTTGCCAGAGCTCTCCGTTCCGCTGTTCCCCGAGGAATGCGTGACCATCGACAACGTCGACTACTCCACCCAAGGGGAAGTTCTGAATTTCACGATCGACGGGGTTCCGACCGGTTCACTGGTGCGTTCCGTCACGGACGCAGACCTCGCCGATGGTGGGGTGGGCCCTATGCGGGTGTACCCGGTTACCGGGGTCGTATCCCCGGACGGGTCACGCGTCACACTCGTCTACGACCTTCAACGCAGACGAGAGGCTGACCGGCGTTATCCCGTGACATTTTCGAGTGTCATTATTCAAGATGATCGAGAAGAGGAACTCGAGATCAGCGCCCAGTATTTCCCGTCGGAAGTCGGCTATTGGGAGAAATCCTCGGCGGTAATCCAGGTACCGCGGGAGACGGCATTTTTCTTTATCTGTTGGGATGGGGTTCTGGACCAGCGGGGTGAGTGCGACTGGACCTATGGCACCGGAATGCGGTGACGTAAGTCGCCGCAATCCCCGGGGTTCTCAAGGTTTCTGCACCGCACCATATAAGCGTTGATCACGTGGGGCGATTCCTGCCCACCTGTAGTCGTCGGGGGCATCACTGACACGGGGCGCCGGTCTGCCGCGCACCCGTCAGCGGAGCGAGTACCCGCCGTCGACGTAGAGCGTCGAGCCGGTCGTGTAGCCGTTGACGAACAGGTGGATGACGGCATCCGCCACCTCCCCCTCGGTCCCGGGGCGGCCGAGCAGGGCATCCGCACTGAACTGCGTGAAGGCGGCCGCGCGGGCCGCCTCATCGCGGCTCGCCCAGAGGTTCCCGTCGATCGTTCCGGGCGACACGGCGTTGACGCGCACCGGTGCGAGCTCTACGGCCAGGCCCCGCGCCAGCCCTTCGATCGCGGCGTTCGCCGCGACGTATGCCGGAGCAGCGGCAGGAGGTCGCACGCTCGCCGCGCCCGACATCAGCACGATCGAGGCATCCGCGGAAAGACGGTCGAGAGCGGCGCGCACGACCCGGTACTGTCCCCAGAACTTCGACTCGAAGGGGGATGCGGCGGCTTCGTGATCGAGCAGCCGCATCGACCCGACGACGTAGTCGGCCGCGGTGGTGAAGATCCCGTCGACCGTCGGGATGTCGGCGAAGAAGCGGCTGACCGACTCTTCGTCGGAGGTGTCGATCGTGTTCCCGCGCGCTCGCGGCCCGAGTGCGGCGACGGCCGCTTCGAGCCTGCTCGCCGTGCGGCCGCCCAGCACGACCGCAGCGCCGAGCGCGATGGATCGTCGCGCGACCTCGAGTCCGATTCCGGACCCGCCCCCGATGAGCACGATCGTCCGATCGCGGAGGCGGGCGTCGATCGAAGCAGTGGTGTGCGCTGACATGCTCCCATTCTGCGACGCCGTGGCCGAGAGCCCGATATGCGGTGTGCACACCTCCCGCAAGAATCAGTGCACTGTGCACGTTCCCGTGTGCTGACCGCGCGGATACGTTGGCCGGAACCCGTCCACATGACTCTGGAGAACACCATGGCCACCACGGCACACGCCGACGATTTCGCCCTCAGTCGCGTCCGTCCGGAAGCGCAGAAGCCCTGGTTCGGGATCGCGGTTCAGCGATTCGGTCAGGTCTCCGCCCTCTCGCAGTTCCTGCTGGGCGCCACGCTCGGCTACAGCATGACGTTCGGCGAGGCCTTCCTCGCACTCCTCCTCGGCTCGATCATCCTCGAGGTGATCATGTGCATCGTCGGCATCATCGGTCAGAAGGAAGGCCTCAACACGGCCCTCCTCGCCCGCTGGACCGGCTTCGGAGAGGTCGGCGCCTCGCTCGTCGGGCTCGCCATCGGCATCAGCCTCATCGGATGGTTCGGCATCCAGAGCGCCATCTCCGCCGAGTCGCTCGACGCCCTGCTGCCCGGCGTCATGCCGATCTGGGCCTGGAGCCTGCTCTTCGGACTCGCGGTCACCGCGATCGTGGCCTTCGGCTTCAAGGGCATGCAGTGGCTGGCGAACGTCACCGTGCCGCTCTTCCTCATCCTCGTCGGGTGGTCCATCATCAGCGAGCTCGTCGATCACGATCTGGGCGAGCTCATCACCGGACCCGCGCCCGGCCCCACGATCAGCGTCTTCGCCGGAACCGGCATCGTGGCCGGCGGACTCATCGTCGGTGCGATCATCACCGCCGACATGACGCGCTTCAACCGGTCGCGTGCCGACGTGATCAAGCAGACCGTGGTCGGCGTCTCGCTCGGTGAGTTCGTGATCGGGCTCTCGGGCGTGCTCCTGGCCCATGCCGCGGCCTCGGGCAACATCGTCGCGATCGTCACCTCGTCGGTCGGCCTGGTGGGTCTGATCATCGTGATCACCGGCACGCTCAAGATCAACGACTGGAACCTGTACTCGTCGACGCTCGGCCTCGTCAACTTCATCTCGACCGCGTTCCGCAAGAACCTGCACCGCGTCACCACGACGATCGTGCTCGGCGTCGTCGGCTCGATCCTCGCCGCCGTCGGCATCCTCGGCCAGTTCTCGGGCTTCCTCATCATCCTCGGCGTCGCCTTCCCGCCCATCGCCGGCATCATGGTCGCCGAGTACTTCATCGTGCGTCGCTGGCGCCCCGAGCTCGACGCCAGCAGGGAGACGGGCCGCCTTCCCGAGACGGCGCCGCGCATCGTCCCGGCGACCCTCGTGATCTGGGTGGTGTCGGCCGTCGCCGGCTACGTCATCACCTGGGGCATCCCTCCGGTGCTGTCGCTGATCCTCTCGATGGTCCTGTACGTCATCGCGGGCAAGCTCGGCTGGGTCCGTGGCGTCGGCAGCGCCCGCACGGCGCAGCCCGAACTCGAGACGGATGCCGCCCCTGACGCGGTACCCGGTCTCGGCGCCACCAACTGACCCATCGCCGCAGAAGTAACTGAGCACCAGACGCAGCACAAGCAACAGAAAGAGAACCACCCACATGCACATCGGAATCGATGTCGGCGGAACCAACACCGATGCCGTCCTCATGGACGGCACCCTCACCCTGGCGGCGGTGAAGCACGCGACGACGGAGGACGTGACGACCGGCATCGTGCAGGCGATCGACGCCCTGCGCTCCGGCCACCATTTCGACGGGGAGAACATCTCCGCCGTGATGATCGGCACGACCCACTTCATCAACGCCCTGGTCGAGGCCAAGCGTCTCGCACCGACCGCGGCGCTGCGTCTCGGGCTGCCTGCCACGAAGGCCCTCCCGCCGCTCGTCGACTGGCCCGCCGGGCTCGTCGAGGCGATCCAGGGCCGGAGCTACCTCGCCCATGGCGGCTACGAGTTCGACGGGCGGCCCATCTCGCCGCTCGATCCCGACGAACTCCGCGAGCACGCCGCGGACATGCGCGCCAACGGCATCCGCTCGGTGGCCATCTCCTCGGTCTTCAGCCCGGTCAACCACGATCTCGAGGTCGAGGCGGCGCGGATCATCGCCGAGGAGCTCGGCGATGACGTCGCGATCTCGCTCTCGCACGAGATCGGCCGCATCGGGCTGCTCGAACGGGAGAACGCGACGATCATCAACGCCGCGCTGCGCGAGCTCGCGTCGGAGATCGTCGACGGGCTGACGGCCGCGGTGCGCAAGCAGGGTATCGAAGCACCGATCTTCCTCAGCCAGAACGACGGAACGCTCATGGACGAGGACTACGTGCGCCTGTATCCCGTCGCTACCTTCGCGTCCGGGCCGACGAACTCGATGCGCGGCGCCGCACTGACCAGCGGCCTCGCGACGTGCGCGGTCGTCGACATCGGCGGCACCACGACCGACATCGGACTGCTCATCAATGGCTTCCCCCGCGAGACGGCGAACGAGGTCAAGGTGGCCGGCATCCGCACCAACTTCCGGATGCCGGATGTGCTGTCCATCGGAATCGGCGGCGGATCCATCGTCGACGAGGAGACCGGCGAGGTCGGGCCCGAATCCGTGGGCTACCGGCTCACGACCGAAGCGCTCGTCTTCGGCGGGTCGACGCTCACCGCGACCGACATCGCCGTCGCGGCCGGCCGCGCCGACATCGGCGATGCCTCGAAGGTCGCCCACCTCGATCGCGCGTTCGTCGAACGGGTCCTCGAGCGGATCGGCGAGCGGGTCGCCGAGGCCGTGGACCGCATGCGCACGTCGCCCGAACCGATCCCGGTCGTCGCGGTCGGCGGCGGATCCATCCTCGTCTCGGGAGAGCTCCCGATCTTCGGCGCCGCGCAGCGGCCCGAGAACTACGCGGTCGCGAACGCGATCGGCGCGTCGATCGCCCAGGTCGGCGGTGAGATCGACAAGGTCTATGCGATCGAGCCCGGTCGCCGCGAGGAGGCGATCGCCGCGGTGCGCGCGGAAGCCGTCGACAAGGCCATCGCCGCCGGCGCCTTCCCGGCCTCGGTCGACATCGTCGACTTCGACGAGGTGCCGATCCCGTATCTTCCCGGCAACGCCACCCGCATCCGGGTCAAGGCCGTCGGCGACCTCGACATGGGCGGTGTGCGATGAGCTGGACGATCACCCGCGACCTCATCCCCGGGCTCGCCCGCGGCGCTGCCGTGCTCGGCACCGGCGGCGGCGGCGACCCGTACATCGGAGCACTGCTCGCCTCGCAGGCCCTGCGCCTGCACGGCGACGTCACGGTCGTGTCGCTCGACGAGGTGCCGGATGACGCGCTCGTGCTGACCGTCGCCATGATGGGCGCCCCGACGGTCATGGTCGAGAAGCTCCCGAGCCTCGACGAGGTCACCGCCCCCGTGCGGGCCCTCGGGGCGGCGCTCGGCCGGGCCGTCACGCACATCGCGTGTGCAGAGGTCGGCGGTGTCAACTCGACGATCCCCATCGCCGCCGCCGCCGCACTGGGGCTGCCGCTCATCGACGGCGACGGCATGGGCCGCGCCTTCCCCGAACTGCAGATGGTGCTGCCGACGCTGTACGGCGTGGATGCCTCGCCGCTCGCGTTCAGCGATGAGAAGGGCAACGTGGGCGTGCTGACCACCGTCGACAACAGCTGGACCGAGCGCATCGCGCGGGTCGCCTGCGTGGAGATGGGCTGTTCCGTCATGATCTCCGGCTTCCGGATGTCGGGGGCCCAGGCGCGTGAGGCGCTCGTCGCGGACTCCCTGTCGCTGTGCCGCGCGATCGGCGAGGGCATCGACTCCGCTCGGGAGTCCAAGACGGATCCCGTCGCGGAGGTGGTCGCTCTTCTCGGCGGACGCGAGCTCTTCGACGGAAAGGTCGTCGACGTCGAGCGCGCGACCACCACCGGCTTCGCCCGCGGCAGGGCGAGGATCGAGGGTACGGACGCGGCGCTCGAACTGTCGTTCCAGAACGAGCACCTCATCGCGACCCTCGACGGGCAGACCCTCGTGACGACGCCCGACCTCATCATCGTGCTGGAGCACGACTCGGGGGAGCCGATCACGACGGAAGGGCTGCGCTACGGTCAGCGCGTGCGCGTGATCGCCGCGCCGAGCGACGAGCGCTGGCACGGCGCTGCCGCGCTGGCGATGGTCGGGCCGGGCTACTTCGGGTACGACCTCCCTTCCCATCGCTTCGACGGTCGGGTCGAGACCTTCGCCGGGGAGGATGCCGCGTGAGCTGGCAGCTGACCCGCGCCGATCTGCCCGACCTCGCCCGCGGCGCCACGCTGCTGGGAACCGGCGGTGGCGGAGACCCGTACATCGGCAAGATGCTGGTCGAGCAGGTCCTCGGCGACCGGTCGATCACGATCCTCGACCCCGACGATCTGACCGACGACATGTTCGTGATCCCGACGGCGCAGATGGGAGCGCCGACCGTGATGATCGAGAAGATCCCGGCGGGCTTCGAGGCCACCCTTGCGCTGCGCACGCTCGAGGAGCACCTCGGGCGTGCGGCGGATGCCACGATGCCCATCGAGTGCGGAGGCATCAACTCGATGATCCCGCTCATGGTCGCCGCGGAGACCGGCCTTCCGGTGGTCGACGCCGACGGGATGGGGCGCGCGTTCCCCGAGCTCTCCATGGAGACCTTCGCCGTCTACGGCGTGCACGGATCCCCCCTCGCTCTGGCCGGCGAGCGGGGCGAGCGCGTGATCATCGATACCGGCGACGACGACCGGCAGATGGAATGGCTGGCGCGGGGCATCACCATCCGGCTCGGGGGCGTCGGCCACATCGCGGAGTACGCGATGTCGGGCGCCGACGTGAAGCGCACGGCGGTGCCGCGCACGATCTCGATGGCGCTCGCGCTGGGGCGGACGATCCGGCTGGCGAGAGAGGCTCATCGGTCCCCGTTCGAGGCCATCGCGGAGACGCTCTCCACGACCCTCTATCCGCACGTGCGCGAGCTGTTCGTCGGGAAGGTGACCGACGTGGAGCGCCGCACCACCGAAGGGTTCGCCCGCGGGACGGCCGTGGTCTCGGCATCCGATCCGTCGAGCGACGACCGCCTGGAGATCTCCTTCCAGAACGAGAACCTCATCGCGCGCCGCAACGGCGAGGTGGTCGCCATCGTGCCCGATCTCATCTGCGTGGTCGATCATGAGTCCGCCGAGCCCATCACGACCGAGGGTCTGCGGTACGGGCAGAGAGTGCGCGTGCTCGGCATCTCGACGCCCGAGATGATGCGCACGCCCGAGGCTCTGCAAGCCTTCGGGCCGGGGGCGTTCGGGTTGTCGGAGCCCTTCGTCCCGGTGGAGTCGGCGGGGGAGTCGGCGGTGGAGACAGCGGGCGAGCGGCGAGCCTAGGCTGAGGCCATGCCGGTCACCCTCGATCTCGACAGCCTCCCCGCGCTGGCGACCGGGTTCGCGCTGCTCGGCTCCGGCGGCGGAGGAGGCACGACGATGCTCGAGCTGGTGCTGCGGGATTCCCCGGACTGGCCGATCACCCTGTATGACGTCGACGAGCTCGATCCGGACCTCCCCTGCCTCGGCGCGGGTTTCGTCGGATCGACCATCCTTCTCGGCGAGAGACTGATCGCCGACGATCCCTTCGCTCGACTCATCGCCGCGGCGGAGCGCTGGCTGGGCCATCGGGTTCCGGTCGTCTGCTCACTGGAGGGCGGCGGCCTCAACGGCCTCGCCTCCTTCACGCTGGCCGGAGAGCGGATGATCGTCGACGCCGACCTGACCGGCCGCGCCGTCCCGGCGCTCGACCAGATGTCGCTCCTCGTCGACGGTGTGCCGAACGTCATCGTCACGTGTGACACGGGCGCCGGCGGTGTGGCTCTCGTCGAGACCGACCGCGCGGTCGACGTCGAGCGCATCGTGCGGGCGGCGACGGTGCAGGCGGGCGGCGCCGGGGGCATGGTCTTCGCCGGGTTCACCGTCGGAGACCTCCGCGAGCACGCGATCATCGGCAACGCCGCGCACGCGCTGAAACTGGGGAAGGCCTTCCTCGCCGCCGAGAACGGCCCGCTCGACGAACTGGCGGGCGCCCTCGACGGACGACTGCTCGCCGAAGGGCGCATCACCGCGATCGAGATCGATGAGCGCGACCCGCACGTCACCGTCTTCGGCATCGAGGGGAGTGCCGGCGAGGTGCACAGGCTGGTGGCCCGATCCGAGAGCCTCGCGCTGATGACCGACGGAAGGCTCGAAGCCGCGGCCCCGGATCTGGTCGTGGTGCTCGACGCGATCTCGCGCGACATCCTCGAGGTTCCGCACCTGTCCATGGGACGGTACGTCGCCGTGGCGCACCTGGACGGGCCGGCGTGGTGGTCGCGTTCCGCCGAGCGTCTCCGCCACGTGGTGCCCTCCGCGTACGGACTGGATGAACTGGACGGACCGCGATGACCGACGAGCTTCTGCTGAGTGCGCTGCTCGCACATCCCGAGAACGGCGGCGTGCGGGCGATCGCCGGACCGGAGGACGTCGAGTGGACCGGCGTCGTCGTGGAGTCGGACGAGACGCGGCTCCCGTCCGACGGCGCCGGGCGCCTCGTCGTGCTCACGGAATCGCCTCCCGATCGCTCCTGGCAGCAGGACGCACTCATCCGTCGCACGCGCGACCGCGGCTTCCGCGCCCTCGCCGTGCCCCGTGCGGAGGCGTTCGGCGCCGGCACTCGAGCGCTCGCCGCGCGTCTCGGGTTCACGGTGCTGCACGTCGACCGCCCGATCCAGCTCGCGAAGGCGTGCTGGCAGCTCGTCGAAGCGCGGGACGCCCTCGCGCTGCACTACGTGCGGAAGGTCGCGCAGTCGATCGAGTACCACGCCGACAGCCTCACCGATCTGCTGCGCCATCTCTCCTCGAGCGTGCGGCACGGGGTCGCGCTGCTCGATGCCGAGGGTGTGCTCCTCGAGTCCGGAGGGTCGCTGGCCCCGGACGTGCACGCCTCCATCGACTTCGCCCCCTGGCTCGACATCGTGCGGGTGCCCGGCGGCGCTGCCGCCTCGGTACGTGTGGACAGCCCCAGCCGAGAGGGTCTGCGGCTCGCGTTCTTCGGCGAAGGGCTCGACGAGCGGCAGGTCGCCGCCCTGGCGGTCGCCGCGGAGGTGGCGATGCCCGCCGTGGCCGCCCGGATCCTCATCGACGAGGTGAACGAGGTCAACGACGCGTCGGTGTCGTCGGGAGTCCTCCGCGACTTCGTCGATCTGCGCGGCACCCCGGATCTCGACGTCGAGCGGCGGATGCTGGAGCGCGGATGGCGGACGAGCGGATATCACCTCGGCTTCCGCATCATCGGGCGCACCCGCGTCGACACCCTCCAGCTCCTCCGGTTCGTGATCGGCGAGCTCGGCCGCATCCCCGTCGATTCGCACGCGACCACGGGCGGTCGCGGCGTGACCGGATGGTTGACGTTCACGGATCCTCCGGCTCCGCCCCAGATCGAGCAGTCCGTGGCCTCCCTGCGTGAGCTGCATGTCGCCGCCCGTCGCTCGTTCAACGTCGCGACCGGCGTCGGGTCGGTGGCGAACGGATCGGCGGGACTCACGACGTCGTTGAGCGAGGCGTCCGACGCCTCGAAGATCGCGGTGAACCGTTCGACCACGAGCTGGTTCGTGCGTGTCGACGGCCTCGGGCTCGAACGACTCCTGCTCGCGTGGACCGGCAACGACACGTTCGTCCCGGCGGCGCAGTCGCTCCTCGCGCCGCTGCAGGAGGGGCGCGGCGAACTGTTGACGACCCTGTCGGCGTACCTCGACCACGAGTCGGCTCTCGCCCCGACCGCCGCAGCCCTGGGCCTGCACCGCAACACCGTCGCGAGCCGCGTGCATCGCGCGCAGGAGCTGCTCGGCGTGGACATGAGCGATCCCGAGGTGCGGTTGGCGCTCCACCTGGCGTGCCGGGCCGTGCGCTGACGGCATCCTGCGCGCGGCATCCCGCACACGGCATCCTGCGGCGGATCGTGCGTGAGCGCGCCTGCGTCGCCTAGCCTCGACGTATGACGCACGAAACACGTCTGTCCGGCCTCATCGACGGACACAACGATCTGCCCTGGGCGGCGCGCAACCTGGCCGGATACTCGGTCGAGGGCCTCGACGATCCCGAGCAGCCGTCGCGCTTCCAGACCGATCTGCCCCGCCTGGGCGAGGGCGGCGTGCTCGGCCAGTTCTGGTCGGTCTATGCCGACGACCTGCCCGAGGTCGACGCCGCGCAGTACACGCTCGAGCAGATCGACTTCGTGTACCGCCTCGTGCGCCGGCATCCGGATCGTCTCGCCCTCGCCCGCACGGCGGCGGATGTCGAACGTGCGGCACGCGATGGACGGATCGCGAGTCTTCTCGGCGCCGAGGGCGGGCACAGCATCGCGGGATCGCTGGCGATGCTGCGCACGTTCGCTCGCCTGGGCGTGCGGTACATGACGCTCACCCACAACAACAACACTCCCTGGGCGGATTCGGCCACCGATACCCCGCAGCACGACGGGCTGAGCGCGTTCGGCGAGGACGTGGTGCGCGAGATGAACGCGCTCGGCATGCTCGTCGACCTGTCGCACGTCGCCGAGTCCACGATGCGCCACGCCCTGCGCATCACCGACTCCCCGGTCATCTTCAGCCATTCGTCGTGCCGCGCGGTGACCGAGCATCCGCGCAATGTGCCCGACGCGGTGCTGCGCGAACTGGAGGGCAACGGGGGAGTCCTCATGGTGTCGTTCGTGCCCGTCTTCGTCTCCCAGGACTATGCGGACTGGTGGGATGCCGGGCGCGAGGGTGCCGCTCCGCCGGTCGGGATCGACGACGTGGTGCGGCACTTCCGTCATGCCCGCGATGTCGCGGGCATCGATCATGTGGGCGTCGGCAGCGACTTCGACGGCTTCGACCATTTCCCGGACGGGCTGAGCGACGTCACGGGGTTCGCGCGCCTCCGCGAGGCTCTGCGGAACGACGGCTGGTCGGATGCCGACCTCGACAAGGTGTGGTCGGGCAACATCCTGCGGGTGCTGCGCGCCACCGACGAGCGTTTCGCGGCGCAGGCGCACTCGCAGGAGGAGCGCGTCGGCGGGACAGTCTGATCCGCGCTACGCGCGCATGCGCAGACGCTGCTCCGCGAG
>NZ_SSDJ01000008.1 GCF_004794465.1 Microbacterium sp. K24
AGCGCGGATGCCGCGTCGCGCGCACGTGCCGCGACCGACGGCGTGCCGCTCGCCGCGGTGTTCCGCCCCCAGGACGCGCGGATCGTCGACGAGGCGGTGACGGATGCCGGTACCTGGCCGACCCGCATCACCCGGCTCGAGTCGACGCTCGCCGGCGTCCGCGTGCACACGGAGGCAGGCGCGGTCGACATCCCGCTGGCGGATGCCGCGGGGCTCGCGCCCGGCGATCAGGTACGGCTGCTCGTCGATCCGTCGATGGTGCGCTTCGTGGCGAGCTGACGGAACTTCGCCGATCGGCAGGAACTTCGCAGGGACATCCCTCGAAGTCTGCGAAGTTCGTGTCGTTCTGCGAGGGCAGGTCGCGCGACCCCGGCGCGTTCCTACGCGCGATCGTGAAGTGTGATCTGGTAGCCGTCGGGGTCGGCGAAGGTGAACGTGCGGCCGAAGGGGCCGTCGATCGGCGCCGAGACGATCGTGCGTCCATCGGCGACCAGCGTGTCGTGGATGGCCTGGACGTCAGTGGCGTGCAGCCAGATCGCGGCGCCGATCCCGGGCTGCGCGGCGGAGCTGAGATCCGTTCCCGGAACCACGTCGCGCAGGGCGAACGCGATCGGGGTGGTCTCGAAGACCACGGCGTGGGGCGGGCCGGCAGGAGAGCGCACGAGGCCCAGGTAGTGCTCGTAGAACGCCTGAGAGGCGTCGAGGTCGCGAGCCTGCAGAGAGATGAAGTCGGGTCCGGTGACGGGCATGATGTTCCTTCCATTGTGTCAGTTTTCTGACACAGAAAAGGATATGTCAGAATACTGACATGAGTCAAGACGGTGCCGGCATCGATCTCGAGACCTCCGTGGGCTATCTGCTGAAGGAGGCGGCGAGCGCGCTCCGCTCCGCCATGGAAGATGTGCTGCGCCCACTCGGGATGACCGTGACCCACTACTCGTGCCTCGAACTGCTCGCCCAACGCCCCGGCCTGTCCAACTCGGAACTCGCGCGTGGCACGTTCGTGACCCGGCAGTCGATGAATGTGCTGCTGCAGTCGCTCGAGAGAGAAGGCTCCGTGACGCGGCCGACCGAGGCCGCGGTGGGGAAGGTGCTTCCCGCCCGCCTCACCGCGCACGGAATGCGTCAGCGCGAGATGGCGAGCGCTGCGGTTCGTTCCGTCGAGGTGCGGATGCTGGGCGGCATGAGCGCCGGTGAGCAGGCCGCTGCGCGAAAGCTGCTGCGGGGAATGGTCAAGTCCTTGCGCGAAGACGGGTTCGATCGCGCCGACTAGCTCGCTCGCGCGCCTCGCTGGCGTTCTATTCCGGAATATCACCACTTCGCGCTCCTGCGGAGCTAGCGTCGACGCCGTACACGCGTCCCGCGGCAGTCGCCGAGGCGGACGCCCATTCTTGAAGGGGTCCATATCGTGCGTCGAAATGTATTGAAAGCATCCGCAATCGTTCTGCTCGTCGGAGGCCGGCGGAGATGTTCGAAACGCCAGCGCGCTCTGCCAGTTCGCTTGAGCCGAGAGTGATGGCTCCGGCACGTCGCTCGTCGACATCGATCCTTTTCATGGCCGCGGCATTGACGCTGGCCGGATGCAGCTCCGTCGACCAGGCGGCAGTCACCACGGGTGATCCGATCGACAGCTCGACTCTCAAGATCCTCAACGAGAACAGCAGGCAGATCGCTGCCGCCCTCGGTCTTGAAAATCCTCCTGACGTTCAACCGGTGCGACTGGTGAAACCGAACGAATGGGCTGCGGCGCAGATCGATTGCCTCAACGCAGCGGGATACGACGCCTCGTACACGAGCGACCTGGAAGGCGTGAGTTATCCATCGTTCAGCGAGTCCGCCATGGCTGAATCGCTCAACTTTGCGATATACACCTGCGAATCGCAGTATCCGGTCTCGCCCAAGTACAACCTTCCTCTTTCCTCTGATCAACTCGCATTTCTCTACCAGTACCGTGCGACCGAACTCACCGAATGCCTGAGCCGAGCGGGATATTCACCTGACATCGGCGCACCGAGCGAAGCGGTATTCATCGAAACCGACGGCGCGTGGGATCCGTACGGCTCAACGACCATTGCGCAAGAAGATCTTCGCCTCGTGAGAGAGAAGTGCCCGGTGAACCCCGATTATGACGAGCTCTATGCGCAGTAGAGGGGCTCGTCATCGACTGCGCGCGACGGAATCGCAGAAGGTATGACCGCGAGCGGAAACTTCGGTCGGAGATCACGGTGGATCGCCGTTGCATTGACGATGGTCGCTCTGGGGGCCCTGTGCTCCTGGGCGCTCCTGTCCGTTCTCCGACCCGCTGTGGAACCTCTCGAATCCACCGGAGGCACGTACGTCTCGGTAGTCCGCGGCGTGATCAGCGAGTCGGTCTCGCTGAACGCTGTCGCGGCATGGCCCGAGATCCTCGCGGGAATCAATCAGACGTCGGGCATCGTGACCAGCATCGAAATCGAGCCGGGCGAGGAGGTCGCCCCCGGGGCGACGCTTTTCACCGTGGCGTTGCGACCCGTGGTCATCGCCCAGGGCGAAGTGCCGATGTTCCGAGAGATCGCGGATGGTGCCGTCGGGGGCGATGTCGGTCAGCTGCAGGTCCTGCTGAAGGAGCTGGGGCACTACCGGGATATCATCGACGCACGGGTCGGACCGAGGACGACAGCGGCGATCCGGCGCTGGCAGGGCGAGCTCGGCGTGGAGAAGACGGGCGTGGTCGAGCTCGGCGACGTGGTCTTCGTCCCACATCTTCCGAGCCGTATCGCACTCAACCCCGAGTTCATCCATCGGGGTGCCTCACTGACGGGGGGCGAGGAAGCCGTCTTCAGCCTCCCTCCCGTCCCGGTATTCCGCATCCCCGCCACCGAGGCGCAGGCGTCGATCATGCCGAGCGGAACCACCATCGAAGTCACCTCACCCAGCGGTCGGGTATGGCGCGGAGTCGCCGGCGAGCAGAAGCGTGCTGAGGACGACTCGATCTCTGTCTTCGTGGCAGGGCAAGGGGGGTCATCGTTGTGCGCAGACGCATGCGGAGAGGTTCCCGCCGGCGAGGAGAGCACATTGCTTTCGAGAGTCGTCCTGGTGCCGGAGGTGGAGGGACTCCTCGTACCCTCGTCGGCCCTGGTGACCACGGCTGACGGGGAGACCGCAGTGATCGGGGTCGACGGCGAACGGACCGCTGTCAAGGTGACAGCTTCAGCCAAGGGCATGTCGGTCATCTCCGGCGTTCCGGAGGGCACACGGGTCCGAGTCCCTGCAGGGTCATCGCCGTGACAGCCGGCGGCGTGCTCCTCGAAGCGCGCGATCTCAGCTTCGGCTACACACCCGCGGAGCCGATTCTCGAGGGCTGGTCCGCCGAATTCCCGGCGGGAAGCATGACCGCGCTGACAGCGCCTTCCGGGCGGGGAAAATCGACGCTCCTCTACCTGCTCGGACTCATGCTTCGCCCCTCGCGAGGTGAAGTGCTCGTCAACGGCCATGATCTCGCCTGGGGGCGCGACGCAGAGCGTGCGAGGGCGAGGGCGCAGCAATTCGGTTTCGTTTTCCAAGATGCCGCTCTGGACGCTACGAGGACGGTCCTCGACAACGTCACCGAGACCGCCCTCTACCGGGGAGAGCCGCGCCGCGAATCCGAGAGGGCGGCGAGGGAACTTCTCGAACGCTTCGGCGTGGATCTGCCCGTCCATCGCAGACCGGGGCAGGTTTCGGGAGGTCAGGCCCAACGCATCGCCCTGTGCCGTGCATTGCTGCACGCTCCCGCCATCGTTCTGGCTGATGAACCGACGGGTAACCTCGACCCGTCGACGGCCGCGCTGGTCGTGGGGGCACTCAGAGAGCATGCAAGGGCAGGTAATGCCGTGGTCATCGTGACCCATTCGCCGGAGGTTGCCGCTGCCAGCCTTTCGAGGATCGTCCTGTGATCGGGCCACTGCTCCGTGAGGCTGCGGCATCCGCGAGGTCGCAGCCGATCGTCTCGACCGTGACCGTTCTCGTGGTTGCGGCGATGATTCTCGCGGTCATGCTCACGACAGGACGCACGGTTGGTGCCGAACAGGAGGTCCTCGGTGCGATCGACTCCGCCGGGACTCGGTCGATGACAGTGAGGGCGGAGGCAGGGTCGGGCGTCACCAGCAGCGTTCTCGAACGGATCGCCGCCATCGAGGGCATAGCGTGGGCGGCCGCGTTCTCCGTCGCGACGGATGCGACCAACGCCGCCTTCCCCGACGGTACGAAGGTGCCTCTCAGGCATGCGTATGGCGATCAGTTCGCTCGTCTCGGCGTGGCCGAGCCTTCGCCGATCCCGGGCGGGATCGCGTGGGCATCTGATGTGGCGCTTCAGAGGCTTGGGCTACCTGACCGGACCGGCTCGATCACCTCATCGGATGGCCGGTCCTACAGTGTCGGCGGGCGTATCCAAGTTCCCGACTTCCTGCAGGCGTTGGAGCCGGTTCTGCTGGTTCCGCAGCAGGCCCGTGGAGACGAACCCATCAGCACGCTGATTGTCATCGCGGACACGCCAGAGCTGGTTGCCCCGGTCAGCGACGCCGTCGTCTCCGTGATCGCCGCTGACGATCCGACCAAGGTCACCGTCGAGACCAGCCAAGCGCTCGCCGCGTTGCGAGGAGTCATCGAAGGCCAACTCGGATCCTTCTCTCGTGGACTCGTCATCGCCCTCCTGTCGCTCACGGGCGCGCTCGTCGCGGTCCTGCTCCTCGGCCTGGTGATGATGCGCCGCAAGGATTTCGGCCGCAGACGGGCTCTCGGTGCCGGGAGAGCTCTCATCGTCCGGCTGCTCATCCTTCAGACGAGCCTCCTCGCCCTGATCGGCATCGGCACGGGTTCTGTCGCATCGGCGATACTTCTCTGGACAAGCGGAGACCCATGGCCGGGCGGCACCTTCGTCCTCGCCCTGGGCGTGCTCACGCTGACGACAGCGGTGGGTGCGGCGATCATCCCCGCGGTCATCGCAAGCAACCGCGAGCCGATACGTGAGCTCAGGGTTCCGTGAACTCGTCACTGGCAATGTGCCGGTCATCGACGTCATGCGCACCCGCATCGGCATGACGCGGGTTAGTCTCGAAGAATGACTACGCGCGAGGGCGAGCGATGACGGCCGTACCGGTCGTGATCGGCGTCCGCGCGCCCGTCGCTGCTCCCGCTGCCGAGGCCGTCCCGACGACTGGCGCCCTCGTCGACACGCACGGCCGCGTGCACCGCGATCTGCGCATCTCGCTCACCGACCGCTGCTCGCTCCGCTGCACGTACTGCATGCCCGAGCAGGGCAACGAATGGCTCGCACGCAGCAGCATCCTGACCACCGACGAGATCGTCGAGGTCGCCGAGGTGGCCGCCTCTCTCGGCATCCGCACCTTCCGGCTCACCGGGGGCGAGCCGCTCCTCCGTGCCGACATCGTCGAGGTCGTGCGCCGGGTCGCTCGCATCCAGGGCCCCGAGGGCCCGGTCGAAGTCGCTATGACGACCAACGGCATCAGCCTCGCGAAGAAGCTCCCCGATCTGATCGAGGCCGGGCTCACCCGTCTCAACATCAGCATCGACACGGTCGATCGCCAGCGCTTCGCCGACCTGACCCGCCGCGACCGCATCGACGACGTGTTCGAGGGCATCGCCGCCGCAGCGGCATCCGAACTCCGTCCGCTCAAGCTCAACGCGGTCGCGATGCGCGGGGTGAACGACGACGAGCTCCCCGACCTGGTCGCCTTCGCGATGGAGGTCGGCGCACAGCTGCGCTTCATCGAGCAGATGCCGCTGGATGCCGGTCACACGTGGGACCGCTCGACCATGGTCACTCGCGAGGAGATCCTCGAGAAGCTCGGCGAACGGTGGCAGCTCGACCCGGTCCCCGGTCGCGGCGGCGCCCCGGCCGAGAAGTGGCGCATCGACGGCGGCCCGCACGAGGTCGGCGTGATCGCCTCGGTGACGGCCCCGTTCTGCGGCGCGTGCGACCGTCTGCGCCTGACCGCCGACGGTCAGTTCCGCAACTGCCTGTTCTCGAACGCCGAGTACGACCTCACCGCGGTGATGCGGAGCGAAGGATCGGTTCCGGGACACCGCGCCGACGCCATCGCCGCGTTGCTGCGCTCCTGTGTGCACGGCAAGCTGCCCGGCCATGCGATCAACGACCCGTCGTTCCTGCAGCCCGCCCGCGGCATGAACGCCATCGGCGGCTGACAGCGTTCACTTGCCATCGGACCCTGTGTCCTGGGAGCATCTCCTGGTGACTTCAGCGAGCGTCGATATCGAGAGTGTCGTCGACGTCGGCGAGCTCCCCGGCATGGACCGCGGACGCCAGCGCTGCGAATGCGACCACGGCGACGACAGCGGATACCAGCCCTGCGGACGCAAGGCCAAGTGGCGTGTCACGATCGACTGCGTGTGCGGTGAGGGCCATCCCCGGCAGGTCGAGATCCTCTGCTCACGGTGCCTGCGCACGCTGCGGCAGTCGCACGGCAGCGAAGCTCTCACGGTCCGGCGCCTCTGAACGGATCGCCGGCACACCCGACGCTCAGCGCGTGACGGTGGTCTGCGCCGCGAGCGCGGTGGCCGTCGCCCGGTCGGGCTGCGCGCCCACCCC
>NZ_SSDJ01000150.1 GCF_004794465.1 Microbacterium sp. K24
CCCGCGCCGACGCCCGCGCCGACGCCTGCGCCGACGCCGTCTCCCGAACCGGTCGCCGACCCTGCTTCCGGACCGGCCGCCGGGCATGCTCCCGAGCCTGTGGTGCCGCCTCGGCCCGCGGACCCCGTCGCGCAACCGGGCGACGCAGCTCCCGAGCAGCCGACGCCCGGCGCGGTGGACGGGCCCGGTGTCGCGACCCAGGCCGAAAACCCGCAGGACGACGCCCGATGAGTGCGCGGGAGCCCACGAACCCCGGCGAGTTCGCCCCGCCGCCTCCTGCTCGGCCGGTCATGCCCGCGCCTCCCGCGCAGGCTCCGCCGCCGCCCGGGTACGGTGCCGCTCCCGCCAATCCCGCGCCGTCGTCGTATCCTGCACCGTCCTATCCCGCGCCGTCGGCGCCTGCGGGATACCCTGTGCCCGGTTACCCTGCTCCAGCGCCGGCTGTACCGCCGCGGGGTCTGCTGCCGTGGGTGCTCGGGTTCCTGATCCTCGTCCCGTTCCCGTTCGTCGGCGGGCTCGCGTCCGGAATCGCGATGGCGGTGAGCGGAGGCGCGTCGCGACGTGCCGGCGGTCCCGCTCGTGAGAATGCGCGCAGCGCGTTGAACTGGGGTCTCACGTACCTGATGGTGTCGACACTGCTCGTCATCCTGCATTTCGTGCTGCTCTTCGTGCTCACGGCGCAGGCCCCCACGACGAGCTTCTTCCCGCTCGGCATTCCGATCACCGTGTACTTCGCGTTGTCGATCGTGCATCTGGTCGTCGTGATCATGGGGACCGTGCGCGCATCGTCGGGCAAGGTCATGCGGGTGAAGTTCGCCATCCCATTCCTCCGCGCCTGATGGTCGACATCGCCGTCGAGCTGCCGACCGGACCCGCGACGGTCTCGGCGGACTGGTCTGCCGGCGACAACGGCGCGACGGTGATCGTGGCGCATGGAGCAGGGACCGGCAAGGATCACCCGTTCCTCACCGGCTTCACCGGCGCGCTCGATGAGCTCGGGTTCTCGACATTGCGCTTCAACTTCCCCTACGTCGAGCAGGGACGGCGGATGCCGGGTCCGGCGGCGCACGCGATCGCCACCTGGAACGCCGTGGTCGCGTTCGCCCGTGAGGCCGATCCGGACGCGACCCTCTGGGCGACGGGCAAGTCCTACGGCGGGCGGATGGCGTCGATGGCGGTCGCGGAAGGGCTCGTGGTCGACGGGCTGGCCTATCTGGGGTACCCGCTGCATGCTCCCGGCAAGCCGGAGAAACCCCGGATCGAGCATCTTCCCGCGATCGGTGTGCCGCAGCTCTTCGTCGAGGGGACGAACGACCCGTTCATCCAGCCGGTGTCCCAGTTCGAGGATGCCGTCGCCACGTGTCAGAACGCCGAGGTGGTCTGGATCGACGGCGGCGGGCACACGTTCGAGGTGAAGGGGCGGAAGCGCCCGGCATCCGACATCGGCGCGTCGCTGGCTCCCATCGTCGCGGAGTTCGTCGGACGCTGAGTGCTCCGCGGTGCTGGATCAGGAACGCGGCCGCGGGGAGGGAGTCAGCGGCGTTTCTGATGGACCCTGGGCATCGGCACCTCAGACGCGCTCCGCGAGCTCCTCGTCGGCGAGGAGGCGGTGCATCGTCGAGAGGCCCAGTGCCGCCATCGAGGGATTCGATCGCTCGTAGTACCAGCCCAGCCCCATCGCCTGCTGGAAAGCCCACGCGGCGCCGCGGCACCACTCGAGATCGTCCGCGCCGACCGCGCGGCGCAATGTCCGCCGCGCAGGAGCGTCGAGATGATGCCACGCCGCGACGAGGTCGAGTGCGGGGTCGGCCGGACCGAAGCTCCCGGTGTCGAGAACTCCGGCGAGCCGTGCTTCCCCGTCGCGCTCCGCCACCAGCAGATTGAACGGTGTGAGGTCGCGGTGGCTCATCACATCCGCCCCGGCGCGGGGGAGGGCGCGCAACCTCGTCCAGAGTGCGGTCGCCCTCGGCACGTCGAGCAGATGTCCGCTGCGCGCGAAGCACTCGGTCATCCACTCGTCGTGACCGGTGAGCTCTCCGCCGCGGCCGTTGCCGTCGAACACGCGCCCCCGCACCGGCACCTCCCGCAGCGAGACGATGAGGGTCGCGAGATCGCGTGCCAGCGACTCCGAACCCGCGTACCGGTCGGGATGCGCCGTCTCGCCGTCGAGCCAGGTGTGCAGCGACCACGCCGACGGGTAGTCGTCCGAAGCCGCCCCGACGCCGATCGGTCGTGGAGCGGGGAACGGACACGCCGCCGCCATCTCGGCCATCGCATCCGCCTCGACGGTCAGTTCCGCCGTGGTCGCACCAAGCATCGGGAATCTCGCCACGAGCTCGTCGCCCACGCGGATGATCGTGTTCACGGTGCCGGTGCCATGCACCCGCTCCCGTGGGAGGTCACGGAGCTCCGGGAACTCCCGGGCGATCAGCTGCGCGGCGAGCCCGTCATCGAGCGGGAGTTCGCCCTCATGCATCAGCGCGTCGTCAGGCCTGCAGTCGGGCGATCCAGGCCTCGACCTCGTCCGCCGTACGGGGGATGTCCGCCGAAAGGTTCACGGGACCGTCGTCGGTCATCAGGATGTCGTCCTCGATGCGCACGCCGATGCCGCGGAGCTCCGCCGGTACGGTGAGGTCGTCGATCTGGAAGTACAGTCCCGGCTCGATCGTGAAGACCATGCCCGGCGCGAGGATGCCGTCGTAGTACATCTCCCGGCGTGCCTGCGCGCAGTCGTGCACGTCGATGCCGAGGTGGTGCGAGGTGCCGTGCACCATGTAGCGGCGGTGCTGTCCGCCGGCATCCGCATCGAGAGCCTCCTCGGCGGTGACCGGGAGCAGGCCCCATTCCGCCGTACGGGCGGCGATCACGGTCATCGCCGCGGCATGCACGTCGCGGAACCGCACGCCGACCTGCGCTGCGGCGAACGCGGCATCCGCGGCCTCGCGCACCGTCTCGTAGACGCGGCGCTGCACCTCGGTGAAGGTGCCCGACACCGGGAGCGTGCGGGTGATGTCGGCGGTGTAGAGGCTGTCCGCCTCAACGCCGGCATCGACGAGGATCAGGTCGCCGGGCACGACGGTGCCGTCGTTGCGCGTCCAGTGCAGGTAGCAGGCGTGCGGGCCGGAGGCCGCGATCGTGTCGTAGCCCTCGCCGTTGCCGTCCTCGCGCGCGCGGCGGTGGAAGACACCCTCGACGACGCGCTCGCCGCGGGCGTGCTCGATCGCCTGGGGCAGCTGGCGGATGATGTCGTCGAAGCCCTTGGCGGTGATCTCGACCGCGTGGCGCATCTCGGCGATCTCGAACTCGTCCTTGATCAGGCGCAGCTCCGAGACGACGCGGGTGAGCTCGTCGTCCTCGTCGAGCACCAGCTCGCCGTCGGCGGGTGCGAACTCCTCGAGGTGCGCGGTCTCGATCGCGAGATCTGCGGAGACCCCGGCGAGGGACGGCCGCGGGCCGATCCAGAACTCGCCGACCGTGGCATCCGCGTAGAACTCGGTCGTGGTGCGGTCGGCGCGCTCGCGGAAGTACAGGGTGACGTCGTGCCCGGCATCCGTCGGCTCGAAGACGAGGACCGAGTCGGGTTCGGCATCCGACGCCCAGCCCGTGAGATGCGCGAACGCGGAGTGCGCGCGGAACACGTAGTCGGTGTCGTTGCTGCGCTGCTTGAGCGAGCCGGCCGGGATCACGAGCCGCTTGCCGGGGAAGGCCGCCGAGACGGCCGCGCGGCGCGTCGCGGCGAACGAGGCCTGCGCACGCGGCGACGGAAGGGTCTCGGGTCGCTCGGCCCAGCCCGTCGAGATCGTGTCGAGGAAGCCCTGCGGGAAGGGCTGCTTGCGGTTGGTGCTGCTGTTCTCGACGACCTCGGTCGTGACCTCGGCGGGGATCTCTACGGCGGCTTCTGCGATCGTGTCGCGCTCTCCGGTGCTCATCCCTCCAGTCTGTCATCTGAGGGACGGATGCGGGAGCTCAGCCGGCCGGCTCCAGCTGCACGACGAGGGCACGGTGGTCGCTCCCGCCCGCGTCGTCCAGCACGACCGAGCCCGAAGGGGTCCAGTTCTGCGAGGCCATCACGTGGTCGATCGGCGCGCCGGCCAGCGGGGGCAGCGAGCTCGGCCAGGTGCCGGAGAACCCGTTGCCGGTGCGCGTCGCGACATCGCGGCAGTAGCCGATGTCGCCGCCGTCCAGGCCGAGCGGCGCCATGTGGTCGACGGTCGCGTTGAAGTCACCCGCCAGGATGAAGTCGCCCTGCGGGCACTGGTCCGCGATCCACTGCAGGTCGCTGCGCCACTGCTCCATCTCCTCCATGCGCGGCGCCACGGCGTGCACGGCGACGATGGTGGGGCCCGAGCCGTCGATGGGCATGAGCACCGCGCTCGGCACGGAGCCGGTGTTGCTGGTGCCGTCCTTCGACGACTCGATCACGGAGTACTCGCCGAGATCGGGGGCGACGAGCACGGTGGTCTGCCACGACTGCGGACCGTCGACGACGTCGGGGCGGAACTGCACGTGATGCACCCACATCGGATGCCCCTGCTCGCGGAGCATGAGGGCGATCTGCTCGCCGACGGCCTCGGTCGTCTCGGGCAGGGCGACGATGTCGGCGCCCTGCTGCAGGATCTGCTGCGCGATCTGCTCGGCCGACACCGCTTCGCCTGCGGTGTTCCAGGTGAGGACGCGCACGCTCTCCGCGGTCTTCTCGGGGAGGGCGGAGGCACCGAAACCGCGCGTCGCGCCGACGATGCCGACCGCGCCGGCCCCCAGCAGGGAGACGATGAGGATGGACGCGGCGAAGCCCCGCAGCGGACGGGCGAGCAGCAGCAGGAGTGCGACCACGGCAACGGCCAGGAAACCTGCCAGCACCAGACCCCGGACCGACACGAGCTGAGCGAACGGGTAGGTCTGCTCGAGGTGGAAGAACTGCGGCCACACCACGATCGCCGCCGCGATCGCGAGCAGCACGGTGAGCAGAATCCCCAGTAGACGAAGCATCGCGACAAGCCTAGAAGCGTCGGCTGTGAAGTCCCTGCCGCCTCGCGCTCGGTACGCTCAGAGGATGGCCATTCCGTCCCCTGGGTTCGCCGGTCCCGCCGACCTGCACCTGCACTCCAACCATTCCGATGGCACGGAGAGCCCTGCCGAGGTGGTCCGTCAGGCGCACGCGCACGGCGTGCGGACGCTCGCGCTCACGGATCACGACCGCTCCACGGGATGGGCGGAGGCCGGCGACGAGGCCGTGGCGCTCGGCATGACGTTCCTGCCCGGCATGGAGCTCTCGGCGAAGCACGAGTGGCGCAGCGTGCACGTGCTCGGCTACCTCTTCGACCCGCTCGACGCCGCTCTGGTCGCCGAGACCGACCGCATCCGCGGGGACCGCATCGGTCGCGCCGAGCGCATCGTGCGCAACATCGGCCGCGATTATGACCTGCACTGGGACGACGTGGTGGCCCAGACGACGCTCGACGCCACGGTCGGACGCCCGCACATCGCCGATGCGCTCATCGCCCGCGGCATCGTTCGGGATCGGACCGAGGCCTTCGACGGCATCCTGCACCCGCGCGAGGGCTACTACGAGCCCCATTACGCGCCGAACCCGCTCACCGCCGTCCGACTGATCACCGAGGCCGGGGGAGTGGCCGTCATCGCGCATCCGGTCACGGGTCGCGACATGATGATGCCGGTGCCGTACATCGAGCGGCTCATCGCCGCGGGGCTCGGCGGGTTCGAGATCGATCACCGGGAGAACACCGAGACCGGCAAGCGGAAGCTGCACGAGATCGCGGCGGCGCACGACCTCATCGTCACCGGTTCCAGCGACTATCACGGCACGGGCAAGCCCAATCGTCCGGGAGAGAACACCACCTCCGACGAGATGGTCGCCCGGATCATAGACCGCGCCACCGGAACCGCCCCGCGCCACCCCTGATCCCCGGCGTTCTGTCGGGAGACTCCCTGCGGTCTGTCGAACGACGCGGATACTGTCTCCGTCATGCAGCGAGCGACTTCCCTGGAGCGCCGCGTCGATGCCGCCGCGAACCGCGTGCTCCTCGGCGCTCCGGCGAACGGCATCCGCGCGGGCCTCGTCGAGTTCGCGGTGTTCGTGCTGAAGCAGGCGTGGGCCTGCATCTTCGGTGCCGCGCTCCTCGTCGTCATCGTCGTCGCGCAGCTCTGGTATCCGGACGATGCCCCGCTCGCCCGCAACGACGCTCTGACCATCGCCGCGGTGCTCATCCAGGTCGCGATGCTCGTGTTCCGGCTGGAGAGCGGTCGGGAGCTGTGGGTCATCGTGCTGTTCCATCTCACCGGGACCGTGATGGAGCTGTTCAAGACCGACGCGGGGTCGTGGGCGTATGCCGCGGACGGCATCCTCCGGATCGGTGGCGTCCCGCTGTTCAGCGGGTTCATGTATGCGGCCGTCGGGTCGTACATGGTGCGCGTCTATCGCCTGTTCGATCTCGGCTTCACCCGGTACCCGCGGCGCTGGATGACGGCGATCCTCGCGGTGGCGATCTACCTGAACTTCTTCACGCATCACTGGTGGTGGGACGCGCGCTGGGTCCTGCTCGTCGGCGTGCTCGTGCTCTGGCTGCCGACCGTCCTGCACGCCCGGGTGTGGCGTCGAACCCTCCGTCTGCCGCTGCTGCTGGTGTTCGGGGGAGTGGCCGTGTTCATCTACCTCGCCGAGAACATCGGCACCTGGGCCGGCGCGTGGGCGTACCCCGACCAGGTCGAGTCGTGGCAGCCGGTCTCGCTGAGCAAGCTGAGCTCGTGGTTCCTGCTGATGATCATCTCGGTGGTGCTGGTCGCGTGGGTGTACCCGCCTCAGGTGCCGCCGTCGGTGATCGCGGCGAGCCCGGGAGATGCCAGAGGGGCGGATGCCGCTCGCGCAGCATCCGCCCCTCCGAAGTCGATCAGGCGCCGGTGACGGGCGCGGCGCCCTGTGCGCCGGAGCCGCCGCGACGGCGACGACGGCGGCGC
>NZ_SSDJ01000151.1 GCF_004794465.1 Microbacterium sp. K24
GACGGCGTGAAAGGCGGATCGACGCCCGGGGAGAGCGCTCACGGCGCCGGCGGACGAGCGACCAGCAGCGAGTACGGGTTCAGGAGCGCGAAGAATCCGCCCACGACGCGCTCGTCTCCTCATCGTCGGACCCCAGGGCTCCGACGAGATCCGCGCCGGTGCCGCCGAGTACGGCTGGAACATCGACCTCGGTGCGTCTGCTGATGCCTCCTGGCCTCGTCGCCCTCCGAGGAGGAGCGCACGAGCAGCGCGGCCGCACGCTACGCCGAGGTGGCCTCGA
>NZ_SSDJ01000152.1 GCF_004794465.1 Microbacterium sp. K24
GTCCCGTCGAGACGACGAGGCCCCCCTCATCCCGATCCTCGCGCGCAAGGTGCGCGAGATCGAGGCGAAGTCGCAGCGGGGGAAGCTCGGCCCGACGAATCGGGTCAAGTTCCAGGTGATCGCCTTCCTGGTGCGCGAGGAGCGCGCCAGGGTGAAGGCGGATGCCGAGATCGGCGACCCCGCACGCGCCGAGCTGCTCAAGCGCCTCGACGGCGTCGCGACCATCCTCGCGAAGACCGCGGCCCGCGACACGTCGCTGATCCAGCTGCTCGAAGCCGACCAGGCGACGTCGCCGGTGGCCAAGCGCATGCGTCGCGACTGGCTTCTCGAATCCGGTGCCGAACTCGCCCCGGAAGAGCTCATCATCGCCGACGCCGCCCCGGTGCAGATCTCGTCGGTTCCCGCAGCCATCGCCGAGCGGCAGGTCACCCCGCCGTCGGTCGAGTCGCGCCAGCTGGCCAACCCCTTCCTCGCCCCGGATCTGACGCCGCGCAGCACCGTGACGCCGCGTCGCCGGCTGGACGGCTGGGAGCTGATGGGCCCGCTGTACAAGGCGTTCGAGACGGGCGCCGGCGGATCCGCCGCCTCGATGGAGCTGCCTCCCGCCCCCGAGTACGATCACCTCTCGCCCAAGGGCCTCGAGGTCATGGTGCACCAGTCCCGCTTCCTCGAAGCCGTGCGCGCCGGTCACCGCAGCTTCCTGCTGGCCGACGAGCCCGGCCTGGGCAAGACGGCGCAGTCCCTGCTCGCCGCATCGGTCGCCGGAGCCTACCCGCTGCTCGCCGTCGTGCCGAACGTCGTGAAGATGAACTGGGCCCGCGAGGTGGAGCGGTGGACTCCACAGCGCCGTGCCACGGTCATCCAGGGCGACGGCACCGACATCGACGCCTTCGCCGACATCTTCATCGTCAACTACGAGATCCTCGACCGTCACCTCTCCTGGCTCGGCTCGATCGGACTCCGCGGCATGGTCGTCGACGAGGCGCACTTCATCAAGAACCTGTCCTCGCAGCGGTCGCAGAACGTGCTGTCGCTCGCCTCCCGCGTGCGGGAGCGCACACCGGGCGGCGACCCGCTGATGCTCGCCCTCACCGGCACGCCGCTGATCAACGACGTCGAGGACTTCGACGCGATCTGGCGCTTCCTCGGCTGGACGACCGGCGAGAAGCCCGGCCCCGAATTGATGGAGAAGCTCGACGCCACCGGGTTCACCCCCGCGGACAAGGCGTTCTACCCGGAGGCGCGGGATGCCGTGATCTCCATGGGCATCGTCCGCCGCAAGAAGAAGGACGTCGCGGCCGACCTCCCGGACAAGCTCATCGCCGATCTTCCGGTGCAGCTCGACGACGAGTTCGGGCGCAGCATCCGTCAGGCCGAGCGCGAACTGGGGGAGCGGCTCGCCGCACGGTACCGCCGCATCATCGAGGCCCGGGGCGACCGCGGCCTCGCACCAGGCGAGATCGACGACGACATCGTGCGCCTGGTCGCGCAGAACGAGCTCGAGGAGTCCAAGGCCGCCGGCACCGGAGGAGACAACGTCTTCACCATGGTCCGCCGGATCGGCCAGGCCAAGGCACAGCTCGCCGCCGACTACGCCGCGCAGCTGCAGCGGTCGGTCGGCAAGGTCGTGTTCTTCGCCAAGCACATCGATGTGATGGATCAGGCGGAGGCGCACTTCGCGTCGGTCGGCATCCGCTCGGTCTCGATCCGAGGAGACCAGACGTCGACGGTGCGCCAGCAGGCGATCGACGACTTCAACGGCGATCCCGAGGTCGGCATCGCGGTCTGCTCGCTCACCGCGGCAGGCGTCGGACTGAACATGCAGGCGGCGTCGAACGTCGTGCTCGCCGAGCTGTCGTGGACGGCCGCGGAGCAGACGCAGGCGATCGACCGGGTGCACCGCATCGGTCAGGACGAGCCGGTCACGGCGTGGCGCATCATCGCCGCTCACACGATCGACACGAAGATCGCCGAGCTCATCGACCAGAAGCAGGGTCTCGCGGCTCGTGCTCTCGACGGCGAGGCGATCGATGAGACCGCCGCGGAGCCGGTGCAGCTGGGGGCGCTCATGCATCTCCTGCGACAGGCGCTCGGAGCCGCGTAGGCGTCAAGAACCGTTGTTCTTAACGTCGTTTTCGGGCGTGAATCAGCATATGTCGTGAAGATCTCACGTGCCGGGTCTCAAGCGTGTCAAGATCGCGGGTTTTCACCTCCGCCGAATGGCGCCTGACCGCGCCGGGGCACTAGTGTCGATCGCAGGCAGCGTCGCCTTTCCCCCTTTCACCGAACGTCTGAAGGCACCAGCATGAAGATCGGCATCCTGACGAGCGGCGGCGACTGCCCCGGCCTCAACGCGGTCATCCGCGGCATCGTGCTCAAGGGCACCACCACGTACGATCTGGAGTTCGTCGGCATCCGCGACGGATGGCGCGGCCTCGTCGACGGAGACTTCATGCCGCTCACCCGGCACGAGGTGAAGGGGCTGTCGAAGGTCGGCGGAACGATCCTCGGAACCAGCCGCACCAACCCCTACGAAGGCGAGCGCGGGGGAGCGGAGAACATCGCCAAGACCCTCTACGGGCACAAGATCGACGGCATCATCGCGATCGGCGGCGAAGGCACGCTCGCCGCCGCCGACCGGCTGTCCAAGGACGGCATCAAGGTGATCGGCGTCCCCAAGACCATCGACAACGACCTCCAGGCCACGGACTACTCGTTCGGCTTCGACACGGCCGTGAACATCGCCACCGACGCCATGGACCGGCTGCGCACCACCGGCGATTCGCACCAGCGCTGCATGGTCGCCGAGGTCATGGGCCGTCACGTGGGCTGGATCGCGCTGCACGCCGGCATGGCCGCGGGCGCGCACGTCATCTGCATCCCCGAGGTGCCCATGTCGATCGAGGACATCACGGCCCTCGTCACGAGCGCCCATGATCGCGGTCGCGCACCACTGGTCGTGGTCTCCGAGGGCTTCAAGCTCCTCGGCATGGACGAGGCATACAGCGACAAGGGCCTCGACGCGTTCAACCGACCGCGACTGGGCGGGATCGGCGATCAGATCGCCCCCGCGATCGAGCGCATCACGGGCATCGAGACGCGGGCCACGATCCTCGGCCACATCCAGCGCGGCGGTTCGCCGTCGGCCTTCGACCGCGTTCTCGCGACGCGCCTCGGGCTGCACGCGGCCGACGCGATCGTGGAGGGCTCCTGGGGCCAGATGGTGGCCATGCACGGTACCGACATCGTGCGCGTTCCGTTCGCCGATGCGCTCGGTGAGCTCAACACCGTGCCCCGCTACCGCTACGACGAGGCCGCAGCGCTCTTCGGCTGAGTCCGCGGGCGACGGCTCACGCCTCCGCGAGGCCGAGGGTGTCGAGGAGCCAGGCGAGTTCGAACGCGCGCTCCCTCCAGGAGTTGTAGCGTCCGCTGACGCCACCGTGCCCGGCGACCATCTCGCACTTCAGGAGCACGTCAGACGCCCCGGCCTCGCGGAGTCGGGCGATCCATTTCGCGGGCTCCACGTACAGCACCCGGCTGTCGTTGAGCGAGGTCACGGCGAGGATGCGCGGGTACGCGACGCCTTCGCGCACGTTCTCGTACGGCGTGTACGACTTCATGTACGCGTAGACATCGGCGTCGTGCAGCGGGTCGCCCCACTCGTCCCACTCGACCACGGTCAGCGGGAGGGAGGGGTCGAGGATCGTCGTCAGTGCGTCGACGAACGGCACCGCCGCGAGGATGCCGGCGAACAGCTCCGGCGCCAGGTTCGCGACCGCGCCCATGAGCAGCCCTCCGGCACTCCCGCCCTCCGCGACCATCCGCTCCGGCGTCGTGACACCGGACGAGACCAGATGCTCGCCGCACGCGACGAAGTCGGTGAAGGTGTTGCGCTTGTGCAGCAGCTTGCCGTCCTCGTACCACTGGCGCCCCATCTCGCCGCCGCCCCGCACGTGCGCGACCGCGAAGACGACGCCGCGGTCCAGCTCCGACAGTCGCGCGACGGAGAAGCCGGGGTCGATCGAGTGCTCGTAGGAGCCGTAGCCGTAGAGGTGCACCGGTCGCGGATCCGCGCCAGGGTCGCCGAACGAGCGCTTCCAGACGAGCGAGATCGGCACCTGCGTTCCGTCGGATGCGGTCGCCCAGTCCCGCCGCTGACCGTACTCCTTCGGGTCGTAGCCGCCGAGGACGGCGACCTGCTTGCGCAGCAGCAGCTCCCGTGAGGCGAGGTCGAGCTCGTACACCGTCCCGGGCGTCACGAACGACGTGTACCCCAGGCGCAGGTAGGGCGAGTGCCACTCAGGGTTGCCGCTGACCCCCGCGGAGTACAGCGGCTCGTCGAACGAGATCTCCTCCACGGCATCCGTGGCGTAGTCGAGCAGGCCGACGCGCTCGAGTCCCTCGCTGCGGTACTCGACGGTCGCGAAGTCGCGGAACGCATCCGTTCCCAGAAGGCGCCGCCCTGGCTCGTGCGCCAGGATGACCCGGCGTTCCCCCTGCGGGTCGGATGCCGCCACCGACACGAGCGCGAAATCGAGCGCGTCGTCGTTGTGCAGGATCAGGAGGCGATCCTCGCCGTCCACGACGGCGTGCTCGAGCGAGTACTCGACGCCCTCGCGTCGGGGCCACACGACGCGCGGGTCGGCGGTGATATCGCCGGTCAGATCGACCAGGTGCTCCTCGCTGGTGATGCTGGAGCCGACGCCGATCACGAGGTATCGACGACTGCGGGTGATGCCGGCGCCGAGCCAGAACTTCTCGTCGGGTTCGTGGAACAGCGTGACGTCGTCGGCGACGGGGGTGCCGAGGCGATGCAGCCAGAGGGTGTCGGGCCGCCAGGCCTCGTCGCGGGTCGTGTAGAGGATCCCGGTCCCGTCGGGCGTGAAGAACGCGCCGCCGGTGTTCGGGATCTCGTCCTCGAGGTTCGTGCCCGTCGTGAGGTCACGGACTCGCACCGTGTAGAGCTCATCGCCTTCGAAGTCGGTGGACCACAGCAGCTTCGTGGCGTCGTCCGAGGTGTCGAAAGCTCCGAGGGAGAAGAACTCATGCCCCTCCGCCTCGGCGTTGCCGTCGAGAAGGACGACCTCTCCGGGTACGGGTACGCCGGGCTCGAGGCGCGGGGGAGTCCAATCGTTGGGCGCAGCCGCGGCGCGGCAGTGGATGCCGTACTGCGCACCCTCCTCGGTACGGCTGTAGTACCACCAGTCGCCGCGTCGGGTCGGCACGGAGAGATCGGTCTCCTGGACTCTGCCCTTGATCTCCTGGAAGAGGGTCTCGCGCAGTCCCTCGAGGTGCGCGGTCCGCTCCTCGGTGTAGGCGTTCTCCGCCTCGAGATGCTCGATGACCTCGGCGGAATCCTTCGCCCGCAGCCACTCGTACGGATCGTCGAACGTGTCTCCGTGGTGCGTGCGGGTGGTCGAGCGGCGGTCTGCGGTAGGGGCATCGGTCACCGTCCCACGCTATCCCAGGTCGAGTTGACCGGCGCGGGACAGGGTGGGAGGATTCAACGGGGCCGGTTAACGGAAGAAAAACCCACGGTGAACTCTTCGTTCGTCACGTCGATCACGTCGACACCTCCTTCCTCCTCAACGACCGAAAGCGAACGGTGGAAACCGCAGCCCTCATCGTCGTGCTTGTCATCGCGCTGGCACTGTTCTTCGACTTCACGAACGGGTTTCACGACACCGCGAACGCGATGGCGACTCCCATCGCCACCGGCGCGCTGAAGCCCAAGACCGCCGTGCTCCTGGCGGCCGCCCTCAACCTCGTCGGCGCATTCCTCTCGACGGAGGTCTCGAAGACGATCTCCGGGGGCATCATCAAAGAGGACGCGATCATCGCCGCGGGCACCGATCTCTTCCTCTCGCTGATCTTCGCCGGACTCATCGGCGCGATCACCTGGAACATGCTGACCTGGCTCCTCGGTCTGCCGTCGAGCTCGTCGCACGCGCTCTTCGGCGGGCTGATCGGCGCCACGCTCGTCGGCGCCGGACTCGGGGGCATCGACTTCGGGATGGTCCTCTCGAAGATCGTGCTGCCCGCGCTGATCGCGCCGGTCACGGCCGGGATCATCGCCTTCGCCGCGACGAAGATCGCCTACTCGATCACCCGCCGCTACGACGGCAAGCCCGACGGCCGCGACGGCTTCCGCTGGGGCCAGATCTTCACGTCGTCGCTCGTGGCCCTCGCGCACGGCACCAACGATGCGCAGAAGACCATGGGTGTCATCACCCTGGCGATGATCACGATCGGCTGGCAATCCGGCGCGCACCACGAGCCCGAGCTGTGGGTCATCATCGCCTGCGCCTTCACGATCGCGCTCGGCACCTACCTCGGCGGCTGGCGCATCATCCGCACGCTCGGCAAGGGGCTGACCGACGTGAAGCCGGCGCAGGGCTTCGCCGCCGAGAGCTCCACCGCGGCCACCATCCTCGCGTCGAGCGCCCTGGGTTTCGCGCTCTCGACCACGCAGGTCGCCTCGGGCTCGGTCATCGGCTCCGGACTCGGCCGCCGTGGATCGACCGTCCGCTGGCGGACCGCGGGACGGATCGGCATCGGCTGGCTCCTCACGTTGCCCGCCGCCGGAGGCGTGGGCGCGCTGGCTGCCCTCCTCGTGGTGTGGCTCGGCAACTGGGGCGTCGCGATCGATGCCGTCATCGCCGTGGTGATCATCCTGGCGCTGTTCCTGCGCTCGCGACGCAACGCGGTCACCCACGCGAACGCGATGAGCGACGTCGCAGAGTCCGGTCTCGCGATCGAGCTTCCCGACACGCCGCCGCCGACGCGTCGTCAGCAGCGCATCGAGCAGGCCAAGGCGGAGGCGAAGGCGCGAGCCGAGGCGAAGGAGAAGGCGAAGGCCGAGGCCAAGGCCCAGGCGAAGAAGAAGGCCGAGGCGAAGGCCGCGTCGAAGTCCGGCAAGTCCGGGAAGTCGGCGAAGCCCGTCGACGCGAGCCGGGACGGAGACTCCGCATGACCGTTTCCATCGATTGGCTCGCGTTCCTGCAGGTGTTCGCCGCGGCACTCGTCGGCGCGACCGCGATCGTCACCTTCTATGCCCTCGGTCTGCGTCTGCTGGTTCGCAGCGGACGCGCTCCCGTGGTGAGCCCGGCGGAGTTCACGGATGCGATCACCGTCATCTCCGAGAAGGAGCTGAAGCGGGCAGCGAAGCAGGCGGCGAAGGCAGCCAAGAAGAGCCCGCTGACCGAGGGACAGAAGTCGCTCGCGCTGGTGGGGGCGTATGGCTGCTTCGTGCTGTGTGCAGCAGCGGTGATCGCCGGCATCCTGATCATCGTCCTGGGGCACTGACCTCAGGACGGGGGACCGGCCTCAGGGCGACGGGCTCAGCGCAGCAGCCCGGCCACGAGGTCGTCGATGATGTCGTCGGTCGGCGTGTCCGGATCGATCGGAGACGTGAGCCGGTCGAGCAGGAGACCGTCGATCGCGTAGTGGAACAGCGCGATCTCGCGGCGTCCGCCCGGCAGTCCGGCCGCGATGTTGAATTCGACGTCGCCGTCGAATCCCGCGCGCTGCCAGGCTCCGAGCACGGCGGCGACCTCGGGGCGGCGGCTGCTCTCCAGACGCAGCTCGAACAGGGCGAGTGTGACGTCGCGGTCGTCGCTGAGGCGACGCACGATGTCGCGGATGTAGTCGGCGAACAGGGCGGGACCGGGGGCGCCGCTCGCGCGCCGCGCGAGGTCATCGGGCGTCGGGGCGAGCCGTTCCCCGATGCGGTCGACGAGTCCGGCGACGAGAGCATCGCGGCTGCGGAAGTAGTTCGAGGTGGTCCCGGTGGGCACGCCGGCCGCGACGTCGACGGCGCGATGGGTCAACCCTCGCGATCCGTCCCGCGCGAGCACCGCCAAGCCGGCATCCGCGATGGTCCGTCGTCTGCTGTCGTTCTTGGCCATGTCGGCATCCTAACTTGATCACTACACCCGCAGTAGTCGGTGGGGGAGCATAGGCTGATGCCATGTCCGCAGTTAACGGCACCGCATACGCCTTCGGCCGGCACCGGCCCGCGTCCCACGTCCTGATCCACGTCAGCGACCCGCACTTCCTCGCCGGAGGCGCCCGCCTCGGCGGACGGTACGACGTGGAGGCCACCCTCGCGCGGACGCTCGCGGCGATCCGCTCGGTGCATCGGAACCCCGCGGGCATCGTCATCACGGGTGACCTCGCCGACCTGGGGGAGCCGGAGGCGTACCGCCGTCTGCGAGCCGCCGTCGAGCCCGTCGCAGCGGAGCTGGGCGCCCCGATCATCTGGGTCGCCGGCAACCACGACGAGCGCCCGGCGCTGCGCCGGGATCTGCTCGATCTGGCGCCGACCGAGGAACCGGTCACCGGAGTGTGGGATCTCGACGGTCTGCGGGTCGTCGCCCTCGACACCAGCGTTCCCGGCTGGCACCACGGCGACCTCGACGCGGCGCAGCTCGGCTGGCTCGCCGAGGTCCTGTCGCAGCCGGCGCCCCACGGCACCCTGCTGGCGATGCACCACCCGCCGCTGCCGAGTCACGTTCCTCTGTTCGACATCCTCGAGCTGCGGCACCAGGACGAGCTCGCCGAGGTCATCCGCGGCAGCGATGTGCGCGGCATCCTCGCCGGCCATCTGCACTACTCCTCGCACGGGACGTTCGCCGGGGTGCCGGTGAGCGTGTCCTCGGCGACCTGCTACACGATGAACGTCGCGCGCCCGGCCGCCGAGGTCAACGGGATGGATGCCGCGCAGGCGTTCCAGCTCGTGCACGTGCACCCCGACACGATCACGCACTCGGTCGTCCCGGTGACCGACGCCACGACCGGGGACTACTTCTCCGAGACGTGGCTGGAACACATGGCGAGCCTCACTCCGGAAGGGCGGCTCGAAGCCTTCTCCCGGAAACCCGGACGGTGAGCCGCGTAGACTGGTGGCATCCCCCACACACCCACCCGCCACGACCCACAAGGATGTGACATGGCTTCTGCCGCGCCTGCCCTGACCCGCACCGAGACCGATTCCCTCGGGAGCATGGAGATTCCCGTCGACGCGTACTGGGGGATCCACACCGCCCGCGCCGATGCGAACTTCCCGATCACCAAACGCCCGATCTCGGTCTATCCCGATCTCGTGATCGCGCTCGCGATGGTCAAGCAGGCCAGCGCCCGAGCCAACCGTCAGATCGGCGTCCTCGACCCGGAGCGCGCGGATCTCATCGACCGGGCAGCCCAGCGCGTGATCGACGGCGAGTTCCACGAGCAGTTCACGGTCGGCGTCATCCAGGGTGGTGCCGGCACCTCGACCAACATGAACGCGAACGAGGTCATCACCAACATCGCGCTCGAGATGGCCGGACGCGAGAAGGGCGACTACGCCTTCCTGTCGCCGATCGACCACACCAACCGCAGCCAGTCGACGAACGACGTGTACCCCACGGCCGTGAAGATCGGCCTCTCGCTGACGCTCCGCTCACTGCTCGAGGAGCTCGACCTGCTGCGCCTGTCGTTCCTCGCGAAGTCCCGCGAGTTCCACGACGTGCTCAAGGTCGGCCGCACGCAGCTGCAGGACGCGGTCCCGATGACGCTCGGGCAGGAGTTCCACGGCTTCGCGTCCACGCTCGGCTTCGACCACACCCGCCTGACCGAGAACGCCTCGCTGATGTTCGAGATCAACATGGGCGCGACGGCGATCGGCACCGGCATCACCACGCACCCGGACTACGCGCCGGCCGTGCTCAAGCACCTGCGCGAGATCACGTCGCTCGACCTGAAGACGTCGGCCGACCTCGTGGAGGCGACCAGCGACACCGGGTCCTTCATGTCGTTCTCGTCGACGCTCAAGCGCAACGCGATGAAGCTGTCGAAGATCTGCAACGACCTCCGTCTGCTCTCGTCCGGACCGCAGGCGGGCTTCGGCGAGATCAACCTCCCCGCGATGCAGGCCGGTTCGAGCATCATGCCCGGCAAGGTCAACCCGGTGATCCCCGAGGTCGTGAATCAGGTCGCGTTCGCCGTCGCCGGCGCCGACATGACCGTCACGATGGCGGCCGAGGCGGGGCAGCTGCAGCTGAATGCCTTCGAGCCCGTGATCGCGCACTCGATCTTCCAGTCCATCACCTGGATGCGCCAGGCGATGTGGACGCTGCGCGTCAACTGCGTCGACGGCATCACCGCGAACCGCGACCGTCTGGGCGCGATGGTCGGCGCCTCGGTCGGCGTCATCACCGCCCTCACGCCGTTCATCGGTTACGCGGCGGCTGCGGCGCTCGCGAAGACGGCGCTGCTCACGAACCGCAACGTGGCCGACCTGGTCGTCGAGGCGGGCCTCATGTCGCGCGACGAGGTCACCAAGCAGCTGTCGCCGGCGCGTCTCTCCGGGCTGGAGGCCATCACGGCGGCGATCCCCGTGATCACGCCGGAGGATCTCGTCGAGATCTGAGGACCGAACGAGAAGGGGACGGATGCGAGTCGCATCCGTCCCCTTCTCCGTCTCGTGCGAACGGTCAGCCGGTGATGCGGCAGTAGGTGGTGAGCTCGCCGAGCCCGTCGATCCCGACGGTCACCGTCGAGTGATCGCGGAGGAAGATCTGCGGGTCGCGCGAGTACCCAGCGCCGCCGGGGCTGCCGGTGGAGATCAGCGTGCCGGGCAGGAGGGTGACCGACTGCGACAGGTGCGCGATCAGCTTCGCCACGGAGCGGACCATCTGTCCGGTGCTCGCATCCTGCACGGTGTGACCGTCGACGACGGCCCAGATGTGCAGGTCCTGGGGATCGGCGACCTCATCGGCCGTGACCGCGAACGGGCCGGTGGGCGTGAACCCGTCGAAGGACTTGCACCGGGACCACTGCGCCTCGGAGAACTGGATGTTGCGGGCGGTGATGTCGTTGACCACCGTGTAGCCCCAGACATGCGAGAGCGCGTCGGCCTCGCTCACGTCTTTCGCCGGGGTGCCCATGATCACGCCGAGCTCCGCCTCGTAGTCGACCGCCTCGCTGAGCGCGCGCGTCCACGACGTGATCTGCTCGTGCCCGTTCAACGAGTTCGGCCACAGCGTGAACACGGTCGGCGCGGAGTCGGTCTTGAGCCCGAGCTCACTGGAGTGCGCGGCGTAGTTCAGGCCGACGGCCAGCACCGCCGGGGGAGCGAGCACGGCGGAATCGAACGTCCAGTCGCCGAGCGGATGCCGCGGCGCAGTGCCCTCGGCGAGGGCGGCGCGCAGTTCGTCGAGCACCCCGTCACCTCTCTCGATGAGCTTCTGCAGGGTCGCAGGAGCATCGTTGAGGAGGTCAGAGACGAGGATGGCGTCCGAATCCTGCACCACGGCGAGAACCGCGAGAGGGGAGTCAGGACGGCGCAGATGAGCGAACCGCATGCTTCTACGCTACCGGGTGGTGGGGGATCGCCGCCTGGAGGTCTTCACCAGAACAGAGCGATGACCCTTGTGCCCCATAAGCTTCTGCTATGAGTCTCGGAGGACCTCCCCAGCCGCAGCAGCCGTCGCCCTATACGCCGCCGCCTGCGCAGCCGGCGAACGCGCCGCAGTACTCCGCGCCGCAGTACGCGCAGTCGCCGTACACGCCGCCGCAGTTCTCGGCCCAGCCCGGATACGCATCGGCTCTCGCGCAGCCCACCCCGTACACGCCACCCGCGCCCGTCGCCCCCTCGCCGGCGCCGTCGCTGCCCGCGCTGCCGGTGCCGACGCGGAAGGGACGCACCGTCTCGCTCTGGCTCTTCGCGTTCCTGGGCTTCCTGCTCCTCGCGCTGATCGGGTACTTCGGGTGGGCGCTCGGTCCGGCGGCGTCGGTGATCGGCCTCGTGCTCGCTCTCATCCCGCTCACGATCGTCTTCCTCGGGGTGCGCATCATCGACCGCTGGGAGCCCGAGCCGAAGCGTCTCGTGTTCTTCGCGATCGCCTGGGGAGCCATCGCGGCGATCGGGCTGACCCTCCTCGTCGATCTCGGGCTCACGCTGCTCGTCGGTCCGCGCGGCGACACGTTCTCGGCGGTGGTGCAGGCGCCGATCGTGGAGGAGTTCTGGAAGGGCTTCGGAGTCTTCCTGATCTTCCTCGTGGCGCGCCGCGCCTTCGACGGCCCCGTCGACGGGGTCGTCTACGGTGCTCTGGTCGGCGCCGGGTTCGCCTTCACCGAGAACATCCAGTACTTCGCGATCAGCCTCATCGAAGGCGGGGGCGAGCAGCTCACCGTCACGTTCGTGGTGCGCGCCCTGCTCTCACCCTTCGCGCACGCGATGTTCACCTCGCTGACCGGCTTCGCGATCGGTCTCGCCGCGCGTCGTCACGCGTCGGCGGGCGCAGCCCTGGGCGTAGGCCTCCTCGGGATGCTCGGCGCGATCGTGCTGCACGCCCTGTGGAACGGCTCCGCGACGTTCGCCGACTTCTTCGGGCTGTACTTCACGCTCCAGGTGCCGCTCTTCCTCGGCTTCATCTTCGGGATCATCATGCTCCGGCGCGAGGAGTCACGTCTCACGAGATCGCGTCTCGGCGAGTACGCGGCCGCGGGCTGGTTCACGCCCGAAGAGGTCACGATGCTCGCGACTCCGGCCGGACGCAAGGTGGGACTCGCCTGGGCGGCGCAGCTGCGCGGAGACCGGCGCCCGCTCATGCGGGAGTTCATCAAGGATGCGACGGCGCTGGCATCGGTGCGCCAGCGGGCGATCACCGGACGGGATCCGCTCGCGGCCGAAGACGAGAGGGCGCTGCTCATCCGCACGCGGGCGACGAGGGCGGCGCTGCTCGCCTATTGAGGTTCGCAGGTGTGCTGGCGGGAGAGAGGCGGTTCGGGATGAGCACCTTCGCGCTGATCCACGGCGGCGGGGACGTCGGCTGGTCCTGGCATCTCGTCGCTGCCGAGCTCGAGACGAAGGGGCATGAGGCGATCGCCCCCGACCTTCCGGCGGACGATGACTCCCTGACGCTCGAGGACTACGCGGATGCCGTCGTGGCGGCTGTCGGCGACCGGAAGGACGTCGTCGTCGTCGGGCACTCGTTCGGAGGCTTCACGGCTCCTCTCGTCGCGGAGAGGCTCTCCGCCGATGTCCTCGTGCTGCTGGCCGGGATGATCCCCGCGCCCGGTGAGCCACCCGAGCTGTGGTGGGACGACACCGGCTACGGGGCGGCGGTCGAAGAGCAGTCGGGGCGCGACGGAGGGCTGACGGGCAACGACGACCCGTACGTGAGCTTCTACAACGGCGTCCCGCGCGAACTGGCGTCTGCGGCGCTGAGCAAGGAGCGCGCGCATCCGTCGCAGGCGGCGATGTCGGCACCCTGGCCGCTCGCCGAGTGGCCGACCGTGCCGACGCGGTTCATCGTGTGCGCCGACGACCGCTTCTTCCCCGCGGACTTCCTCCGCGATCTCGCTCAGCAGCGTCTCGGGATCGTCGCGGACGAGGTTCCCGGTGGACACTGCGCGATGCTGAGTCATCCGCAGGAGATCGCCGCGCTCCTGGTCGACTATGCGGAGAACGTCTCGTAGAGACCCCCGGAGCAAGACTCAGCGCCCGGTGCTGCGGCGATGCCTGCATGTCTCCCGGGCGCTGAGTTGGTCTGTAAACAGCGTGCACCCGGCCATGCGGGGTGTCAAGGGTCAGTTGGCCGTCGCGTCGACGATGACCTCGAGCGGGACGTCCGCGCAGGCGAACCGGGGCAGTTCCGCCCAACGAGTGCTGCGCACGGCGTCGCCGGTCGCGCACTGCGGATCGGTCGAGAGCACGATGCGGCCGATGCTGTTGATGACGGTGATCTCGCGATCGAGTTCTGCGAGACGGGGAAGCAGATCCCGCTCGACCTCCGAGACGAGCATGTCGAGTCCCGCGACACCGATCCGCTCCCCGTCGATCTCTGCCGGGACGGCGATCGTGATGGTGTACTCGTCGCTGCAGAGATAGTCGACGTAGGGACCGGCCATGTGCGGTCGGCCGGTGGCCATCGGTATGCGGTACCACTCGAGCACGCTGTAATCGATGTTCTCCTTGTTCAGCGACTGCGCGGCGAGCACGAGCTGCCGACGATCCTCGCCCTGCCACCACGCCAGGTGACTGCGGGCGTCGGCGGGGAGATCGATCGCGGCGATGAAGCCGGCGCCGTAGACGGGAGCATCCGTGGTCTCCAGAGTGTCCAGCGCATGGGGCTCCACAAGCGCGTCGATGCGCCCGCTGGTGAGAGCCTCGGATCTCCGGACTGCGGCGATCCGCTCGGCGAAGGGACCCACCCACTCGAGCAGACTGCGCGTCGGACCGGAGAAGTACTCCGCCACGATGTCCGCGGCGGCGCGGACCGTTCCATCTGCTGTCATCGTCGTCGCTTCCTCCGGATCGGTGGCGGGGTCTTCCTGCATGCGGCTCAGTCGGTCTTCGCTGCCGCCTGCGTCTGGATCAGGGCATCGATGACTTCGGCGACCATCGTCTCGGTGCGGGTCCCTGCGGCATCGGCATCCGCGTCCTCCACCGCTTCGCAGACCGCCGTGAGATGCTGCCCCTGCCTGCGGTGATCGTCGGAGGTGTGCGCGGCGAGCCGCAGATAGGGGGAGAACTCGGCCTGGAGCTTCATCTGCTCGCGGGTCAGCCGGGCGGACTGGCTCAACGCCACGATCTCGATCTGCACGTCGTCGAGCAGGCGACGCTGCGATTCGCCGTCGAGGTCGTCGAGGCGTTCCAGCCGTCGACGGACCTGCCGCGCTTCGGACGGATCGGCTCGGCGGGCGGCCAGGCGCACGCCGGCGCCGGTGATCGCGGCGTAATGGGCTCCGAGATCGCGGAGCGAGACCCGGGAGGACAGGCGGATGGCCTCCCGTGCGAACGAGAGCGGGTCGGCATGTGCGGCGACGAAGCTGCCGCCGTTGCGTCCGCGCCGGGTGACGACCAGGCCGCGCCCCCGCATGGCGAGCAGCGCTTCGCGCACGGTGACCGGTGCGACCCCGAGACTCCGCGCCAGTTCCGCTTCCGACGGGAGCCGCTCGCCGGCGCGGAGATGACCGCGGGTGATCGCATCGACCAGACGGCGTTCGACGAGTGCGGCGCGGCCTTCGTCGCCGATCGGCTGGAACAGCACGCCATGGAGCCGATGCGGACGCTGGTGCGCGGCGGCTGAGCCGTGCGGAGGCGCGTGGGAATCGGCGGCTCCCGGAGGCGTCGAAATCGATTCCATGTTGCGATTCTGCACTGTCATCAGCCGCTTGTCGAAGTGTTCGCTCTGAGCAGGTGCTGCCGCGTTGACCCGTCCGCATGCCTCCGGTTGGATGGAAGCATGACTGATCGCACAAAGCCTGAGTTCGACGCCCCCACTGGTACCGCTCCCACGGAACTCGTCATCCGCGACCTCATCGAGGGCGACGGCGCCGAGGCGAAGCCCGGTGACACCGTGACCGTCCACTACGCCGGCGTGGAGTTCGATTCCGGCGAGGAGTTCGACTCGTCGTGGGGACGCGGCGAGACCATCCAGTTCCCCCTCCGCGGCCTGATCCAGGGCTGGCAGGACGGCATCCCGGGCATGAAGGTCGGCGGACGTCGTGAGCTGGTCATCCCGCCCCACCTCGCATACGGGCCGGCCGGCGGAGGTCATTTCCTCTCCGGCAAGACGCTGATCTTCATCATCGATCTCGTCGCCGTCGGCTGAATCGACGCCTATCGGATGCAGACGCCTCGCTCCTCCGGGAGCGAGGCGTCTGTGCGTGGGGAAAAGAAATCCTCGCGCCGGGGAATACATGCGCGTGAATGCAAGTTGGGTCACATGATGCCGCGAACGCGGCCCCTGTCCCTCCGCCGCTCCGGCGGCCGACGTCTCGAGGAGAGAAATCATGACCAGCATCGACATTCCCGGCTACCGTTCCGGCACGTGGGTCCTCGACCCCGCCCACAGCGAGGTGACGTTCAGCGTCCGTCACATGATGATCTCGAAGGTGCGCGGAAAGTTCGGCGTCAAGAACGCCACCCTCGTCGCCCCAGAGAACCCGCTCGAGGCCAAGGTCGAGGCCTCGGTCGACGTCACCTCGATCGACACCAACGACGAGGGCCGCGACGCGCACCTGCGCTCGGGTGACTTCTTCGACACCGAGAACTTCCCGACCATGGAGTTCGTCTCCACCGGTGCGCACGTCAAGGGCGACGAGCTGTTCGTCGACGGAGACCTCACCATCCGCGGCGTCACCAAGCCGGTCAGCTTCGAGCTCGACTTCGGCGGCTTCGGCACCGACCCGTACGGCAACTACAAGGCGGGCGCGTCCGCCAAGACCGTGATCAACCGCGAGGACTTCGGCCTCACCTGGAACGCCGCTCTCGAGACCGGCGGCGTGCTGGTGGGCAAGGACGTCACGATCAGCCTCGACCTGCAGGGCGCCCTGCAGCAGGACTGACGACGTCGGACCGCATCACGAGAACCCCGGGCCTCACGGCTCGGGGTTCTCTGCGTCGTAGTCGTGGAAGCGGCTGTTCCGGCGCGCGAGCAGCGCCACCAGCGCGATCACGAGGATTCCGCCGAGGAGCGGCGGGAACCAGAGCGCGGTCACGGTCGCGAGCGTGCCGGCGTACAGGGCGCCGACGCGCGGTCCGCCGGTGACCACGACGATGAAGACGCCCTGCAGGCGTCCGCGCATGGTGTCGGGCACGGCCGCCTGCATCATCGTGTTGCGATAGATCGAGCTGACGTTGTCGGACGCGCCGGAGAGCGCGAGCGCGACGCACGCGGCGACGATCAGCGCGACAGCGGGGGAGTCCTCGGTCGCCGATCCCGAGAAGGCGCCGATGAGCAGGACGACGCCGAACAGCAGGATCGACGCGCCGTAGGCCTCCACGGCCCTCTCGATGCCGCGGCCGTGCCAGCGGTAGTGCACCACGCGGCCCGACAGCAGACTCGACGCGAAGGTGCCCACCGCGACGGCGGCGGTGAGGATTCCCGTCGTGACCGCTCCACCGCCCAGGATCACGGTGCCGAGCGCGGGGAACAGCACCAGCGGCTGCCCGAACGTCATCGCGATGATGTCGATGATGTACTGCGTGCGGATGTTGCCCGCCCGTCGCAGGAACCGCCATCCGTCGACGAGCGACGCCAGCCCGGGGCGGACGATGTCGCCCTCGGGGCGCAGCGCGGGCAGAGTCCACAGGCCGAGGAACATCGACAGCATCAGCACGACGTCGATGGTGTAGGTCCAGCCGTAGCCGGTGAGCGCGACGAGCAGACCGGCGAGTGCGGGACCGGCCATCACCGTGACGCCGAACGCCACCCCGTTGAGGGCGGATGCCGCGGCGAGCATGTCACGCGGGATGAGACGCGGCACGATGGCGGTGCGGGTGGCCATGCCGACCGAGTTCGCGGCCGAGTTGACGATGCTCAGCACGTAGAGCCACCAGATCGTCTCGCCGCCCGTCCACGTCAGCGTCGCGAGCAGTGCCGTGGAGGCGAAGGTCACCGTGGCGGCGATGAGTGCGACTCGGCGGCGGTCGAAGGCGTCGGCGAGCATGCCTCCGTAGAGGCCCGCGAGGACCATCGGGAGAAGTCCTGCGACGGCGATCATCGAGACCGCGAACGTGCTCTCGGTGAGCGCGAAGACGTGCAGCATCACCGTGACGATCGTGAGCTGGCCGCCGATGCCGGCGAGCGTGGACCCGATCCACATCCGGGCGAAGGCGGGGCTGCTCTTCAGCGGGGTGAGGTCGATCAGGTGCCCGCGCGCTGCGCTCACTTCACGACCCCGTCCTGCACCCTCCGAGACTAGCCGAGCGCAGAGGGCGGGGCGCTCCGGCCGCTGTCGCCGGAGCATGTCGCCGGCTGGTAGACTCTTCAGGTTGCCGTTTGATCGGCCGCGGATAAAGAGAGCCCTCGCATCAGGCGTCGGGCGCCGCGCAACAAGCTGAAAGGGGATCGAATCTATGGCACTGGAAGCAGACGTCAAGAAGGCGATCATCGAAGAGTACGCGACGCACCCCGGTGACACCGGATCCCCCGAGGTGCAGGTCGCAATGCTGACGCAGCGCATCAAGGACCTCACCGAGCACCTCAAGGAGCACAAGCACGACCACCACTCGCGTCGTGGCCTGTTCCTGCTCGTCGGTCAGCGCCGTCGTCTGCTCGGCTACCTCCAGGACATCGACATCGCGCGCTACCGCTCGCTGATCGAGCGTCTTGGTCTTCGCCGATAAGGCAGAGCGAACCCAGCGTTCAATCGCGCAGAACATTCTTGAGAAGGCCGCCCCACGGTGTGGGGCGGCCTTCATCGTGTCCGGGGTTGATCCCGTCCTGACTTTCCGGTAGGAAAGTAATGAGGCTTTCCACATGGAAACAGGAGGGGATCCTGATGGACCAGAAACCGATGCCGGGCGTTCAGCCGCTCGAACCGCCGACGCCGGAAGTGGCGCGACTGTACCTCGACGAGGTCGAATCGGTGACCGAGCGACGCGATTCCCAGGTCGACCTCCGCGGGCAGGGGTGGATCACGATCGTCGAGGCCCTGGTGATGCTGCTCTTCGTCGCCTGCTGCGCCGTCCTGATCCGATCCGGTCGGGCCTCGCATGTCAGCCTGCTGCTCTTCGCGATGCTCGCCGCCTCCCAGATCCTGTCTGGGGCGGCGCAGAGCAGGGGAGTGCAGTGGCGCTTTCGCGGCAACCGCACGGTCTACATCGTCGTCATCGTCTTCACCGTCATCGCCATGCTCAGCAGTTTCGTGCTGTTCCTCGTCGCGCCTCAGCTTCCGCTGGCTTCGGTACTGCTGCCTGCGGCGGTAGGCACGGCGGCCCTCATGGGGCTCGGCATCCGGCAGCTGTGGGCCGGACGAGACGCGCCTCGCGGCGTCCGTCGTGAGCGCCCGCCGTTCCTCTGGCCCGCGAGAGGGACCACGATCGGTCTGGGCGCGCTCCTCGGAGCGCTGATCATCGTCGCGGGTACCGCTGATCTGCTCGTGTCGAACCTGCTGGCGATCCTCGCCGGAGGCGCGATCATCGTGATGAGCATCGGCAACCGCACCGACTGGGGTCCTGTCCATCTGGGCGAAGTATGGCGCTGGCCGCAGTTCGCGATGTTCGCCCTGGGCGGGCTCCTTCTCACCGCCGTCGTGACTATCGGCGATCGATCCGACCTCGTGAATCCCTGGAGCACGACGATCCTCGGCTCGATCGTCGTCGTCCTCGCCGTGCTGGTGTCGCTCGTCGGTTCTCCCGCCCGAGGTGGCCGAGATGGGTGACCACGCGGAACCGGAGCGCGACCCGCATCCGCGGACACGGCTGGACGACAGTTTCTCGACGCCGGTGCGCTTCTCTCTGATGGCCGCGCTCGGCGACAGCATCGAGCTGGACTTCGCCACTCTCGCCGCGATTCTCCAGGCAGGTGACTCCGTGCTGAGCAAGGCGATCGCCCACCTTCAGGACTCCGGATACGTCGCCACCCGGAAGGTCCATGCCGGGAGCCGCCCGCGCACCTGGGTCCGCGCGACCACGGAGGGCGCTGACGCGTTCGCCGGCCACCTGCGCGCCCTGCGCGAGATCGTGGAACTGAGCGGCGGACGCATGCCCTGAGCGCGCCGACCGCCGCTCATCCGATGTCAGGCGGGGGCGCCTACCAGATCGGGGTGGTGGATCGCCGCCACATCCGGGTGCGCGCGCAGGCGTGACTTCATGGCGTTCTCGCCGTAGGTGGCGTGAATCGGGTTGCTCGGATCATCGGTGACGCCCGTGGCCTCGGCGGCCAGGTCGGCAGGGAGCTCGAGCAGGGGGAGCTGCTGGTCGAGCGCGGGGTTGAAGAAGAACGGGATCGAGATGCGCTCCTCCGGTGCTCGGGGCGAGATGACCCGATGATTCGTCGCCTTCAGGTAGCCGCCGGTGGCGTATTCGAGCAGCTCTCCGATGTTGACGACGAAGGCGCCATCGACGGGAGGAGCCGACACCCATTCGCCATCGCGCTCGACCTGCAGACCGCCCTTCCCGGGTTCGACCCAGAGCAGCGTGAGCACACCGGAGTCCTTATGCGCGCCGACGCCCTGCTGCGGCTCGGGTTCGTGGGAACCCGGGTAGCGGACGATCTTGATCAGGGTGGACGGGTCGCGGAAGGGCTCGTCGAAGTAGGTCTCGTCGGCTCCGAGGGTCACGGCCCAGGTGCGCAGCAGTTTGCGGGCGATCGCGGTCAGCGTGTCGTGCCACTCGGTGACGACCTCCTGCAGCTCCGGCTGAGTCGCAGGCCACAGGTTGGGCCCGATGAGGCGGTTGAAGGCGGGGCCGCCCTCGACCGGCTCGCGCTCCGGCCCGATGTCGATCTGCTCGCGCCAGTCGACCTTGCCCTGCGTCCGCTCCCCGCCGATGCGCGTGTAGCCCCGGAAGTGCGGGCTGTTCACGTTCTCGATCGCGAGCTTGTCCTCTTCGGGGAGTGCGAAGAAGTCGAGTGCGGCGCGGTGCAGACGGGCTTCGAGCTCGGGGGAGATGCCCGTGCCGGTGAGGTAGAAGAAGCCGACGTCATGCGTGGCAGCCCGTAGGTCGTCGCGGAAGCGTGCCGCTGCTTCGGGGCCTTCGTCGAGCTGGGAGAGGTCGAGGACGGGGAGCGAGAGTTCAGCCATGGACCGAGGCTACGTCGGCTTCGCCCGGGAGAGGGCGTGTGTTGCGCCGCGTTACCCAGTGCTAGAGTCTCGTGGGTAAGGGATGCCTTACCTCAGTCTTCGCCAGAGAGTCTTCCTTCCGTGCTCGCAACCTTTCTCATCGGCCTCCGTGAGGGCCTCGAGGCCGCGCTCGTCGTCGGCATCCTCGTGGCCTACCTCCGTCGACTCGGCCGGCAGGATGCTCTGCCGAAGCTCTGGGCCGGTGTCGGTCTCGCCATCGCCCTCGCCCTGGGCATCGGCGCCGTCCTCACGTTCGGTGCGTACGAGCTCACCTTCGCCGCCCAGGAGCTGATCGGAGGCGGACTCTCGTTGCTCGCCGTCGGCATGGTGACCTGGATGATCTTCTGGATGCAGCGCGCCGGTCGCACCATGAAGGCGACGCTCGAAGGCGGAATCGATCGGGCGCTCACCGTCGGCGGTCTCTGGGCGCTCATCGCGATCGGCTTCGTCTCGGTCGCCCGCGAAGGCATCGAGACCACACTGCTGCTGTGGTCCATGGTGCAGTCGTTCGGCGACGCGCCCTCCGCCCTGCTCGGCGCCCTCCTCGGGCTGATCGCCGCGGTGATCATCGGCTGGTTGATCTCCCGCGGCGCGGTGAGACTCGACCTCCGTCGCTTCTTCGCATGGACCGGTGGCTTCCTCGTGATCGTGGCCGCCGGCGTGCTCGCCTACTCGTTCATGGATCTGCAGGAGGCGGGCGCCCTTCCCGGGCCGTTCACCGCCGCCGCGCCCATCGACGCCGTCACCGGCGGCGTCGCCGTCGGCTGGGCGGGCTTCCCGTTCGGCTGGGCGTTCGATCTCTCGGCGACGATCGCCCCCGGCGGCCCGCTGGCCGCGATCCTGCAGGCCACGGTCGGCTTCATGCCCGCGATGACCTGGTTGCAGGTGATCGCCTGGACCGTCTACATCCTCATCGTCGGATCGCTCTACATCCGCGGACTCCGCTCGCGCCGCCCGTCGAAGCCGCAGGCTCCGACCGAGCCGCAGCTCGCTACATCTCACTCACGACAAGGAGCAGCATGACCACCTTCCACCGGATCCTCGGGGCGGTAGCCGCCACGGGTGCGGCCGCACTCGTCCTGAGCGGATGCGTCGCGAAGAGCGACGTCGGCGCCTCAGCGGCGTTCGACGTGTCCTCCACGGACAGCGACTGCGCCGTCTCGGCAGCGACGGCGAAGAGTGGCACGCTCACATTCGACGTGACCAACGACACCGATCAGGTCTCCGAGTTCTACCTGCTGGCCGAGGACGGGCTGCGTATCGTCGGCGAGGTCGAGAACATCGCACCGGCGGCATCGCGCACGCTGACCGTCGTCGCCCAGCCCGGCGACTACTTCACCCTGTGCAAGCCGGGCATGATCGGCGAGGGCGTCGGCAGGAGCGCCTTCACCGTGACGGGTGACCGCGTCGCGGTCGACGGTCCGGATGCCGACCAGAAGCAGAAGGCCGTCGACCTGTACGCGGCGTTCGTGAAGGATCAGGTGGGACAGCTCGTCCCGGCGGTCGAAGACTTCGTCGCCGCCTACGAATCGGGTGACGACGAGACCGCCCGCACGCTCTTCCCGCAGGTCCGCGCCTACTACGAGCGCATCGAGCCGGTCGCCGAGGCGCTGGGCGACCTCGACCCGCGCATCGACTACCGCGAGGTCGACGCCGTCGCTGAGGGACTGGACTGGACGGGATTCCACCGCATCGAGAAAGACCTGTGGGTGCCCGCTCAGGATGCGCTGAACGCCGATGGTGAGACGCCGGCCTGGCAGGACTGGGCGCCGTCGACGCCCGAGGAGCGCGCCGATTACGGTGTTCTGCTGCTCGCCGACGTGCAGGAGCTCTACGACTACGTGCACTCCGACGACTTCACGACCGCGCTGGACGATCAGGGCATCGGCGGGATCTCGAACGGGGCGATCGCTCTGCTCGACGAGGTCGCCACCGGCAAGATCTCCGGCGAGGAGGACTGGTGGTCGGGTACCGACCTGTCCGACTTCGCTGCGAACGTCGAGGGTTCCAAGATGGCCTTCTCGCTCGTGCAGGACTTCGCGACCGCGCAGGGTGATGACGGTGAAGCGCTCGTCGCCGAGATCGAGTCCGGCTATGCGGCTCTCGAGGGGTCCCTCGCGGTGCACGGTTCGCTCACGGGCGGTTTCGTCGGATACGCGGAGCTGACCGAAGACGACAAGCGCGAGTTCACCGATCTGATCAACGCGCTGGCCGAGCCGCTGTCGCAGCTCACCGGCACGGTCCTCGACTGATCGGCTGAGCGGGTACCATCACGGACGTGAACGAACGAGAAGCGGATGCCGCGGCCGACCCGGCGACGGAAGACACGGCCGCGGCCCCCGCTCCCTCGGGACTGAGCAGGCGAGGGCTCCTGGGCCTCGCGATCGGCGGCGGTGTCGCCGGGTTGGCGGTCGGTGCGGGGGCCGGCATCGCCGGGGGCGTGGGGATCGGACGCGCGGGAGCGCAGGCCGATGCCCAGACCGCGCACGATTTCTTCGGAGAGCACCAGGCCGGTATCACGACCTCTGTACAGGAGCACCTGCACTTCGCGAGCTTCGACATGATGCCGCGCACGGACCGCGACGATCTCATCTCCCTCTTGCAGGACTGGTCGTATGCGGCCTCCCGCATGACGCAGGGCCTGGAGGTCAGCGCCAGTGGGGCGGTGAACGGCCCGGCCGAGGCGCCGCCGGACGACACCGGCGAGGCGCTGGGTCTCCCGGCGGCGAACCTCACGATCACCTTCGGCTTCGGGCCTGGCCTCTTCGAGAACGAAGACGGCGACCGTTACGGGATCGCGTCCCTCCGTCCGTCAGGGTTGGAGCGCCTCCCGGCGTTCCTCGGCGACGACCTCGACCCGCAGGCCTCGCACGGCGACCTGTGCATCCAGGCCTGCGCCGATGATCCGCAGGTCGCCGTGCACGCGATCCGCAACCTCAGCCGCATCGCCTTCGGACGTGCCCGCCTGCGCTGGTCGCAGCTGGGATTCGGGAAGACATCGCGCACGACATCGGGGCAGGCGACGCCGCGGAACCTGTTCGGCTTCAAAGACGGCACGGCGAACATCCTGGCCGACGACACGGCCGCGCTCGACGACCACGTCTGGGTGGCGAAGAAGGACGAGCCCTCCTGGCTCGCCGGCGGGTCCTATCTCGTCGCACGGAAGATCGCCATGCTCATCGAGACCTGGGATCGTGTGCGCCTCGCCGAGCAGGACACGATCATCGGCAGGGACAAGGGGAAGGGTGCACCGCTTTCGGGCGGCGACGAGTTCACGGCCCCCGACTTCGGCGGCGCGTCGATCGACGCGAACAGCCACGTCCGTCTCGCGCATCCCGACCAGAACGACGGCATCCGCATCCTCCGTCGCGGGTACAACTACGTCGACGGGAACAACGAGCTCGGCCGGCTCGATGCCGGACTGTTCTTCCTGTCGTATCAGCGAGATCCCGCCCAGTTCATCTCGCTGCAGCGCCGGCTCTCGACAGACCTCATGAACGAGTACATCCGACACGTCGGCTCCGGCATCTGGGCGATCCCGCCGGGCGTGAAGCCCGGCTCCTACGTGGGGGCGGAGCTGTTCGCCTAGACGCGGGTCACGTCTCGAGCATCCGCACGACGTGCTCGGCCATGGCGTCGGCGCCGAAGTGATCGTCTGCCGTGATCGTCACGACGGCGTCGCCCGCGAAGATCACCAGCTGGCCGTACGCGCCGTGGAGTCTCCAGGCGTCGCCGGGGCCGCCCCAGCCGGCGAGCGCGTAGCGGTCGTAGCCGGGTGACGCTCCGGCGACCACCCAGTCGGCGTGCATCGCGTCGACCAGTCCCGGCGACACGATCCTGCGGCCGTCCCACATGCCGCGGTCGCGGATCAGCCGCCCGATACGCGCCAGCTCCTCGGTGCGGAGGGCGAGCCCGCCGCCGGCGACGATCCGGCCGTGGGGGCAGCGCTGCCACTCCACGTCGCGGATGCCGAGGGGCGCGAACAGCCGCGCGGCGAGGTACTCGCCGACGTCGCCGACGTGGGCGGCGAGCACCGTCATCGCGGTGTAGGTGCTCGCGTTGGAGTACTGGAAGACGCGGCCGCGCGAGGGGCGGCGGAGGAACTCGCGGGCGAGATCCGGCCAATCGGTCATCATCGTCTCCGACCACGGCAGATCGATGCCGCTCGTCATCGTCAGGAGATGGCGGAGCGTGACGCCGTCGACGCCGGCTCCGAGGTCGACGTCGTCGAGATGCTCGGCAACGGGTGCGTCGAGGTCGACGAGCCCCTCGTCGCCCGCGATGCCTGCCGCGAGCACGCACACGCCTTTGGCCGCGGAATGCACGTCTTCGCGGATGTCGGGCGACCAGCGGTGCTCTGCGACGTCGGAGCCGATCAGCACGTGGAGCCCGTGAGCGGCGAATCCGCTCGCATCCGCTGCCTGCACGATCCGGTCGCGGACGGTCAGCGCACGGGTCATCCGCTCAGGCTATCGCGGCCGTCGCGAACCGGTCGGATCGTTCCTGCGGCCTTCGCGCGACGCGAGAGCAGGGTCGGTGAACAGCCACTTCGGCCGCGGCTCGACGAGCGGGCGGAACAGCCAGCGCACGGGTTTCGTCGCGAGGGCGAGAGCGACGACGACGGACAGGATGGTCACGAGGGGCAGCCAGATCCAGGTCGGCTCGAGATCGCGCAGAGCGCCGGACTCGCGGAACGGGTAGTGGTGGGTGCGCGAGCGGAGGAAACCCCCTGGGCCGGGCCCGTCGCCGCGTGGTTCTCTCTCTGCATGAACGCTCCACTCACGGCTCTCGCCATCTCCTGCACCCTCAAGCCCTCCCCCGCGGAGTCGAGCTCCGATCTGCTCGCATCGCAGATCCTCGCTGCTCTCGCCGACCACGGCGTCACGGGCGACGTGGTCCGCGCCGTCGACCACGTGATCAGTCCCGGGGTGGAGAAGGACATGGGCGACGGCGACGAGTGGCCAGCGCTGCGACGGCGGGTCCTGGACGCCGACATCCTCGTGTTCGTGACGCCCACCTGGATGGGCCAGCAGTCGAGCGTGGCCCAGCGTGTGCTCGAGCGCCTCGACGCCGAGCTCAGCGAGACGGATGCCCGCGGACGGCTCACCCTGCTGGACAAGGTCGCGATCGCGGGCATCGTCGGCAACGAGGACGGCGCGCACCACATCGCCGCGATCCTCTTCCAGTCCCTCAACGACGTCGGCTACACCATCCCCTCGCAGTCGTCGGTCTACTGGAATGGCGAGGCCATGCACACGACGGACTACAAGGACCTCGAGGAGACGCCGGAGAAGGTCGCGTCGGCCACGGCGACCGCCGCGCGAAACGCTGCGCATCTGGCACGCGCGCTGCGGGAGCGCGAGTACCCCGCGAGCTAAAATATTGGTTTCTGTCCAAGAATCCTCTCAGAGGGTTGACGTCGTTCACAGCGGTCAATAGGTTCGGTGACGAACCGCTCCGGCGGATTCGACCTCAACAGCCAGCCGGTGTCTCCGCGCTCCCCACGCGGCTCCGCTTCTGAACGAGTCCGCCCCCAGAGCGGGCCCGGTCGTCGACCCCTGCGGTCGGCGGCAGACGTCCCCACGGCGTCTTCCCACCGATGAGAGGAAACCCCTTGTTCACCGACACCCCGAAGCGCAGTGCAGCGCCGCGAGGACTGGCCGCTGCGGCGGCGGCCCTCACCTGTCTCGCCCTCACCCTGACGCCGTCGTTCGCCGGTGCGACCACCGATTCGCCCGATGCGCCGGAGATCGTCGGCGCCGACTCGGCGTCGGCCGTCGAGGGCGAGTACCTGGTCGTGCTCAAGCCGCAGGCGGCGCTCGGCGCCGCCGAGGACATCGCGTCCGCGTTGACCGACGCGGTCGGCGGCGAGATCCGCGACGTCTTCAACACTGTGATCGACGGATATTCGGCCACGCTCAGCGAGGACGAGGCGCTGGCGATCGCCGCCGACGAGCGGGTCGATCACGTGGAGCAGGTTCAGATGCTCCACGCGATCGGCGAGCAGGTGAACCCGCCCAGCTGGGGAACCGACCGCGTCGATCAGCGCGACCTTCCCCTCGACGGTCGGTACACGTACCCTGACGCGGCGGGGGCCGGGGTCAATCTCTACGTCGTCGACACCGGCATCCGCCAGACGCACGCGGAGTTCGCGGGTCGGATCCGCCCCGGATTCGACGCGGCGACCGCGGGCGGGAACGCGTCCGACTGCAACGGTCACGGCACCCATGTGGCCGGCACGGCCGCCGGTACGAGCTACGGCATCGCCAAGAAGGCGACGGTCTATCCGGTCCGGGTTCTCGATTGCAAGGGCGACGGCCTGAGCACGACGATTCTGGCGGGCATCGAGTGGGTCGCGGAGAACGCGGTCAAGCCGGCCGTCGTCAACTACAGCGTCGGATGCCGCACCGCGTGCTCCCTCCCGTCGATCGACGCCGCCGTCAAGCGCGTCGTCGCCTCCGGGATCACCTGGGTGTCGGCAGCCGGCAACAGCAACGACGATGCCTGCCGGTACAGCCCTCAACTCGTGCCGGAGACGATCGTGGTGGGCAACACGACCCGCGTCGACGGCAAGGCGCTCACGAGCAGCTACGGAAGCTGCCTCGATCTCTGGGCGCCGGGAACCGACATCCTCTCCTCCTGGTACACGGGCGACACCGCGGCGGCGACCGCGACCGGCACATCGATGGCCTCCCCGCAGGTCGCAGGGACCGCGGTTCTCTACGTGAGCGCCAACCCCATCGCGACGCCCGCCCAGGTGCAGGCCGCGATCGTCGACAACGCGACGCCCGGCAAGGTGACCGGACTGGATGCCGCGTCGCCGAACCGCCTGCTCTACACGGGGTTCCTGAACGGCACCACGACGCCGACTCCCACCGCCGTGGATCTGGCCGCGATCGCCGACGCGACCGGCACCGTCGGCCAGCCGGTCTCGGTCAGCGCGAGCGCGACCGGCGGAACCGCGCCGTACACGTTCTCGGCAGCCGGGCTGCCTTCCGGTCTCACGATCAACGCCTCCACGGGGGCGATCACGGGCACGCCGACGGCGGCGGCGACATCCACGATCACGGTGACGGTGCGCGACGCCGGCTCACCGGCGACGACGGACTCCGCGACGTTCCGGCTCGCCGTCGCCGGCGGCGGCACGGGAACGACCCCGAGCACCTGCCCCGGCACCGCGCTGAGCGCGGGCACGCTCGCCGCCGGGCAGCAGGTCGCGTCGTCGACGTTCACCCGTGCCGCCGGCGCGGTCGAGGTCTGCCTCGACGGGCCGACGGGCGCGGACTTCGACGTGTACCTCCAGCGGAACTACTCGTTCTTCGGGTGGATGACGGTGGCACAGGGCACCTCGAACAGCCCGGATGAGAAGTTCACGTACAACGCGAGCGCCGGAAGCTACCGGCTCATCGTGAAGTCCGACTCCGGCTCGGGAGCGTACACCGCGACCGTGAAGTAGTCCGACATCGAACGGCGGATGCCGCGGGGGCCAGACCCGCGGCATCCGCTCTCCCCGACGCGGTCACCGGCGAGGAAGCTCGGCGAGGCGCCGCTGCCAGTAGTCGAGTTCGTCCTGCCACCGCTGGCGCCCTGTGCCCGCACCGATCGCGCCTGCGGCGTCGAGCCACCAGGCGGCAGAGACCCGGTCGCCGGCGGCACAGGCGAGCGCACCCAAGGCGAGCTCGGGCGGGAACGGCTTGCGTCGGAGCCGAGGTCCGGTGAAGCGGGTCACGATCGCCGTGTCGTCGTCGGCCGGGACGCCCGTGCCGTTGATCAGCACCTCGGCGAGGAACCCGCGATCGCCGCAGCTGCGCAGGAACGGGTCGATCTCGTACCTCAGCCGTTGCGCCATCCGGTCGAGGAACCACGCAGACCCGTGCCCTCCGAAATCGATCACGAGCAGATCGAGTCGGAAGGCCGTCACGCCCTTCGCTCCGACGCGTTCGGCGGGACCGTCCTTCGGGTGAAGGGCCGGGTAGAGCACGCCGTATCGCGGAGCCACCCAGCCGTCGCCGTTCGAGTAGAAGTCCACGACGTCGACCCGCGATTCGGCGAAGCGTCTCCACACCCGGCCGGAGTTCACGAATCCGAGCTCCCGCAATGTGTCGTTGACGTGGGCCTCGAGCAACCTGTCGACTTCGGCGTCGACCACGCTGCGCGTCTCGATTCCTTTGCGCCGCACCGCGATGGCCTTGTCACGTTTGATCTCCGCATCGCGGATCGCGGCGCGCGCTGCACCGTCGGGCCCCAGGGCAGCCCCGATCTTCTTGACGAGGTCGCGTCGGCTGAGGTCCTCCAGCAGACGTCCGAGTTCGGCCGTATCGGACGAGGTCGCGCGGAACGCGAGCGTGTCGATCGCTGCGGTGGAAACCCTGTGAGCGAGGGAATCCGTGCTCGGCGGCCGGGTCGCCGCTCCGCGCCTCGCCAGCGCACCCAGCAACTCGGCGGAGACTTCGTCCGTGCGCAGCCATCTCGCCGCGATCACCGCCGCTCGCACGAGATCATCGTTCGAGGGGGCCAGCAGGTGGACGAACGGCGCGACAGCGCCGTCGAACTCCTGTGCAGCCGCCGCCGATCGCAGCCACTCCGCGACCAGAACCCTCGCCGAATCCGGCCCCAGCACCGCCACGATCTTCTTCTGCCACGACTGCGGCGGAGACCGGTGCCCGAGTTCGGCGAGCGTGCGCACGAGCGGCTCGACCTCATCGGGATCGTGCTGCCGCGCGGCGAGCCGTGCCGGCTCGCCCCAGTTGTCACCGTCGCGGATCGCCGACAGATCGAGCAGCCCAGGAGGCAGGAGTTTCGAGAGCAGACGACGGGCGTGGCGTCGGTCCTGGTCCGCACCCCAGATATCGCCGATCTCGCCGAGCTGCTCAGCGCACCTCGACAGAACGGCGTGCAGGGCGGGGTCGGTGGACCCGGCGTCGATCACCTTCTCCGCGCCCCGCAGCGCAGGGCCGGTCAGGTAGTGCATGCATCCGTTCGCGATCGCGGCCTCGAGCGCGAACACCGCGGTGTCCGAGTCCCACGGAAGGCTTCGGCGGGGAAGAGTCCGGACGATCACGTCCTCGTCGGAACCGTACGGCCATCCGTTGACGCGCGCCGGGCTCACCTGCATCACGAGCAGAAGCGCCGCCAACCGTTCGCGCGCGGTCAGTCGAGGATCAGTGACCGCGGAAGGCCACCCGGCCCAGCCCACGCCGATGCGCTCGAAGGCCGCCTCCATCTCGTGGACGAGGTCGTCGCGGGAAAGCGCCATCGATTCAGCAGTTCGGCTTCTTGCCGACAGGAGCCGGGACGTGCGAGATCAGGACCAGGAGCATCTCGGAGAGTCTACGTGCGGCGGACCGCGCGGTCAGGTCGTCGCGCCGGCGAGTTCGTCGCGCAGGAGCGAGGCACCCGCGGCGAGCGCGTGCAGCTTGCCGCGCGAGACCTCTCGCGACAGCGGCGCGAGGCCGCAGTTCGTGCTGGGGACGAGCTTGTCGGCGTCGACGAAACGGAGCGCGTTCCGAAGAGTGTCCGCGACCTCTTCCGGGGTCTCGATGGTGTCGCTCGCGACGTCTATGGCTCCGAGCATCACCTTCTTGCCTCGGATGAGCTCGATCAGGTCCAGCGGGACGTGGGAGTGGTGACTCTCCAGCGAGATCGTGTCGATGCTCGAGCTCTGCAGCAGCGGGAACGAGGTCTCGTACTGGCGCCACTCCGCCCCGAGCGTCGCCTTCCAGTCGGTGTTCGCCTTGATGCCGTAGCCGTAGCAGATGTGCACCACGGTCTCCGCGCGCAGCCCTTCGGCCGCTTTCTCGAGCACCGCCACGCCCCAGTCCTGCACATCGTCGAAGAAGACGTTGAAGGCAGGTTCGTCGAACTGGATGATGTCGACGCCCGCCGCCTCGAGCTCCCTGGCCTCCTGGTTGAGGATCGTCGCGAACTCCCACGCGAGCTTCTCGCGGCTCTTGTAGTGGCGATCGTAGAGAGTGTCGATCATGGTCATGGGGCCGGGCAGAGCCCATTTGATCGGCTGATCGGTCTGCTGGCGGAGGAACTTCGCGTCCTCGACGAACACGGGCTTCTCGCGGCTCACGGCTCCGACGATGGTCGGCACGCTGGCGTCGTATCGATCACGGATCCGGACCGTCTCCCGCTGGTCGAAATCGACTCCGGAGAGGTGCTCGATGAACGTCGTGACGAAGTGCTGGCGCGTCTGCTCGCCGTCGCTGACGATGTCGATCCCCGCGAGGCGCTGCTCCTGGACGGCGAGACGAAGCGCATCCTGTGTGCCCTCGACCAGGGCATCACCCTCCAGTCTCCAGGGAGACCAGAGCGTCTCGGGTTCGGCCAGCCACGAGGGCTTCGGCAGGCTGCCGACGATGGATGTGGGAAGAAGCGTGTTCATGACCGGTGATTCTCCGTTGGTCATCCGACAGGCACGAGGGAGTCGGCGGCCCACCGTTCGAGGAGGTCGCCGTGCGGCTTCATGAGGTGTTCGTGCGCATACTTCCCCTGCTCGGTCGCGAGACGGCTGCGCTCGTCGCGGTCGTAGGCGATCTTCGTCACCGAGTAGTCCTGCTGCTCGAGAGTCGGCCGGTACACGCTCGCCGCTGCCGAGTTCGCGTTGTAGATCTCCGGTCGGTAGATCTTCTGGAACGTCTCCATCGTGCTGATCGTGCCGATGAGCTGGAGGTTCGAGTAGTCGCCCAGGAGATCCCCGCGGAAGTAGAAGGCCAGCGGCGCGACGCTGCCGCGCGGCATGAAGTAGCGGACCGCGAGCCCCATCTTCCCGAAGTACTCGTCGGTCAGCGAGGGATCCTTCTGCTCGTACTCGACCCCCAGGATCGGGTGGCGATTCTCGGTACGACGGTAGGTCTTGCTCGTCGAGACGCTAATGCAGATCACGGGCGACACCGCGAAGCGCTCCCGGTAGGTCACGGATTCGAGGAAGTGCTGGAAGAGCTTGCCGTGGAGGTCGCCGAAGTCCGCGGGGACGGTGAACCTGCCAGCGGCCTCCGTGGCCGCCGGCAGCCGCACGCTGAAGTCGAAGTCGCGGACATAAGACGAGAAGTTGTTCCCGACGATCCCCCGGCTGCGCTTTCCGGTGAGACGATCGAGGATCGTGATGTCCAGAACTTCGAGCAGAGGGAACTCCTGGTCCTCCCCCTCGGCGGCGAACTGCACCGCGACGGAGATGATCTCGAGTTCGACGCGGTAGCGGTCTCGATCCGGGTTGTCCCAATCCGCCAGATCGTTGAACCGCCGGTCGATCATCGTCAGCGCGTTGCGGAGGTTCTCCTGACGATGCTCACCTCGCGCCAGGTTGGCGAAGTTCGTGGTGATGCGGGAGCTGTCGGAGGGCGAATAGTCCTCGTCGAACGGAGTCGTCGTGATGCGGAACGTGAAGTCGTGCGCCATGTCTCCATGGTGCGCTCTCGGAGCCCCTATCGAGTAATGCGCTGCCGCTATGCCTGGGCATAGTCTAAAGCTATGGCAAAGCGTTCGAGTGGCATCACCCTCCAGCAGCTCACCTACTACATCGAGGTCGCCGCGGAGGGTTCGATCAGCGCTGCCGCCGACCTGCTCTATGTCGCCCAGCCCACGATGTCCGCGGCGATGAAAGACCTCGAGAGCCGGGTGGGGCGCGTCCTCCTCCTGCGCTCCGCGCGAGGGGTGACCCTCACGACCGACGGCGCGGAGTTCCTCGGATACGCGCGACAGGTCGTCGAGCAGGTGGCGCTGCTCGAACAGCGTTACCTCGATCGGCCGCCGTCACGACGCCTGCTCGGGGTATCGACGCAGCACTACTCGTTCGCGGTCGATGCGCTGGTGCGCATGGTCAAGGCGACCGAGGCCGCCGAGTACGAGTTCTCGCTGCGGGAGACGCGCACGTGGGACATCATCGAAGACGTGCGCACCCTCCGCAGCGAGCTGGGCATCCTCTACCGGAACGACTTCAACCGGAACGTCATCGACAAGCTGCTCCGGGACTCCGGGCTCGCGTTCCATCCGCTCTTCGTCGCCGAGCCCCACATCTTCATCTCCCGAAAGAACCCGCTCGCCTCACGCGATCGCGTGACCCTCGACGATCTCGCCGGCGTGCCGCGGCTCACCTTCGACCAGGGCGCCAACAACTCCTTCTACTTCGCCGAGGAGATCCTCTCCACCCTCTCCAGCGCGCAGGAGATCCGGGTCTCCGACCGTGCGACGATCTTCAACCTCATGATCGGACTCGACGGATACACCATCTCGACCGGCATCATCAGCGACGACCTCGACCCGGAGATCGTCGCCATCCCGCTCGACGTCGACGAACGCATCGAGATCGGCTGGATCGGCCACTCCGCGATCCCGCTCACCGAGCAGGCGCAGCGTTATCTGGCGGAGCTGAGGACGGTGGTGTCGGAGTTCGGGGTCGCGCTGCTCGGGTGAGAGCCGCTCAGAAGTCCCAGTCGTCGTCTTCCGTGGCCTCCGCCTTGCCGATGACGTACGACGATCCCGAACCGCTGAAGAAGTCGTGGTTCTCGCATCCGCTTGTTGTGCTCTCAGATTCTGCATCATTCCGGGGGTTTCGGTCGGTTTCGGTCGTCCCCCGTCGCCCGCGGTGATGGGGGTATGTGGGCAAAACGTGGGCAGAACCTCGCGGATGCTGGCGTAATGCCATGCGGTCGCGCCTAGACAATGGGAGCTACTTTCGGTGATCGGTCCAGTCCTGGCCGTTCCACCACCTCAGATTCGGGGTGCCGTCGGGATCGGAATACCATCCTGCGGACGGGCCGGAGGGCACGACCGGACCCTGAGTCGTCGGCGCAAAGGATTCGTAGGCTTCGTCCGGCGGGTTGAAGATAGCGTTCATCGCTCGCGACGCGACGCCCTGCGCTCCCTCGCGATGGTGGAGCGACATCTTGTGTCCGCACGCACGGCAATTCGCCGTGAAGAACATGGCGGCTTCCGAGATACCGACGGTGGCGACTGCTGCAGTCCCCCGCCCCGCGTTGCGCAGACCAAGCCCTGCACTGCTCGTCGTGCACTTGTCGCAATCAGCACATCCCGTGAACGCTCTGACGTCTTTTCGTCCCATGACGAGATCGTAACGCGCCGTCAGTGCCGCTCGAGGAGACGCTCAACCCATTGATCGAGCTCAGTCTTCTTGAATCGAATGCGCTTCCCCTCGCCGTAGGCGGTGATTTCGCCTCGGTTCTTCATCAGGTCTATCTCGCGCACGGACATGCTGAGGTAGTAGGCCGCGATCTCACGAGTCATCAGCGCCGGGGCGAATTCAACGCGCATGGCGAGTGGCCTGAGCCGGCCGTTCGCGCACTCGGCGCGCGGTGATGGGGTCAGCTGCGATCCCCTCGCTCGCCTCGGCCGCGTGGCGGAGCTTCTGGTAGTACCGGGCCGGGTGCAAGCCAAGTTCGCGGTGGATCGCCTGAGTCTTCGTGGGAGTGTGGGCGGGGTATCGAGCCTCGAAGGCGAGCAGATCAGCGGGAGTCACGAGGGGCATCCTCTCCCGACCCTCTGACATCGCTATCGTCAGAGGATGCCGGATCTCACCGAGATAGCCAACGCCGTCCCATGGCTGTTCCCATCGACCATCTCGCTGATCGGTGTCCTCATCGGATCGACCCTGACCCTCCTCATCCAGCGCTCCATGGCGCGACGAGCGAATCGTCGCGAGCTCGCGCTTTCTGCTCTGGAAGCCGTCACCACGGCGCGGAGCCTCGCTGCCCAACGGCGTGCTGAGCACGCGACGCGGAAGCTGGTCCAGCCACTCATCGCCGCCGAAGAGGCCACCGCGATCTGGGTACGTTTTGAGATGCTTTCCGCCATGGAACGGCGTCGTCCCGACCGGAGATCTCTTGCCGCGAACGGACTGAACGCGCACGAGATGCTGATGGGCGGCTCGCAGTCCGAACAGGAACTCGAGACCATTGGTATCGAGCTGCAGCGCCTCGGCCTTCTGCTGGTGGCCTGGGAGCGTGGCCGCGCGCGCGGAAGAGACTTCCGCCTCCCCCTCGAGGACGCGTACCGGAAGTTCGGACCCGACTACACCGATCGCGACCTGCCGCCCGTTCCTGAACCGCGACAAGCGGCCGTCAGCCCCACGACTTAGACTCGAATGTCTCGGCCGGAGAAGGGACATCCGGTCATGCCATCACATGGGCTCTCCGCCGAGACCAGGCTCAGCATCAAGCTCGACAACATCTGCTCGCGGAACAGATACACCACCGACCCCGCATCCGTCGTGGCGGAGCTTCACGCCGCGGCCGGCGCGCGCACCGACATTCTCACCGAGTCGGTCGGGACGTGGCTCGGCTACTTCGAGGACGACTACACCCGCGTTCTGTGCGATTCATTGCGCCAACTTCCTGGACTCGAACCATGGATCGCACTAGGGCGACGTCGGCGGGCGACCGGAGCGCACAGCACCGCCCAGTTCTGGCGCCCGGAGTGACCGTGTGGGGACGAACAAGCGCCACGCGCACTACTACGACCGCTTGATGGACGAGACCATCATCGAGCGGTTCGTCGCGACGGCGGGTCCGCTGCAGTCGCTCACTCCCGAGGAGCTCGGCCTCAGCACGACCCCGGTGACGATCTACCCGCAGCCGCCGGCCGTGCACGCGTGGGTGCGCTTCGGGGCGCAGCACACGCGCGTCGAAGCGAGGCTCCTCCGCTCCACCGATCAAGCGGCCGGGATCGAGTTCGTCGTCAAGGGCAAGCCGTACCGGTGCTGGGTGTGGGGCAACGCCGTTTCGGCTGTCCCATGACCGGAGTATGTTCGCTGCCATGTGCGGACGATTCGCGAACGATGCCAACACGGACGAGCTGATCCGGGAGTATGTCGCTGAGGGCGGCAAGCCCGAGGACTGGTGGAAGTCGTGGACCGGCGCCTACTCGATCGCCCCCACGATGGATGCTCCCATCGTTCGCGACCGCGGCGAGGGCCGCATCCTCGAGCTCGTGCGCTGGGACTGGCAGAAGCCGGCCAACAGGCCCAAGGGCGCTCCGATCATCAATGCTCGGATGGAGAAGCTCGCGACGGGGTTCTGGGCGCCGGCGTTCTCAGCGGCGCGTTGCCTCGTCCCGATGCGTGGCTACTTCGAGTGGACAGGCGAGAAGGGCGACAAGACTCCGCACTTCCTCCACGGCGATGGGTTGCTCTCCGCGGCCGGGCTCACATGGTCGATGGAGCTCGCCAACGGTGAGCGATCCCGCTGCTTCGTCGTCATCACCCGCGAGGCCCGCGATGCCAGCGGGGAGGTGCACGACCGGATGCCCGCCTTCCTCACTCCAGACACATGGGATGCGTGGCTGACCCCGGAAAAGCTCACCGGCGATCGCAAGGTCGAGACGCTCGCGATGCTCGAGCACACGTCCGCCGACGTCGCGTCCACGATCACCGAACACATCGTCGACCGGAAGGTCAACAACTCGCGCACCGCTGACGCCGCCGACGCGTCGCTCATTGAGCCAGCGGCTTAGGCTGATCTAATGCTCATCGCCACGATCCGCCCAGCCGAGAAGCACATCGCGACCGCCGAGGGTACTGAGATCCCCGAGCTCCGCGCGAAGCTGATCGCTGAGGCGCCGGCCGGGTGGGAGATGGTTTCGGCGCACGTCGAGATGAAGCCGGGCGGCATCCGCATCGTCACTGGAAAGTTCGAGCGGCGTGACGAGCCGCGCGAGATCGAGGCTGCCGACATGGCGACGCTCGAGGCGAAGGTGCCGTCTGGCTGGCAGGTGCTCTCGGTTCGGGCAACGTGACGTTCATCAGCGCGTAATACCCCCTGGCGTGTCGCCCGGGCCAGAGATGCGAAGCTCGCGGTTACAGTGGTGTTTCCGCCGATCCCGGTGGGGCCAACGGCTGGCCGAAGCCGGTAGACGGAGCCTCCATGACGAAACTCGACCCATACCGCACCAAGTTCCACGAGGAGTTCGTGGACCCCGACAACGCGGCGTTCTTCCTCGACCGCGAAGAAGACTCCGGCTACCAGTGGCCGGCGGGCGCGGATCGCGTCAGCACCGAAGAGGGCGTGGAAGAGCTCTTCTCCTCCTCGCTGACGGAAGCCGAACGCGACGAGCTTGCATCGGACCTCAACGGAAGCTATCCGTACTGGGCGCGCCGCTCCCAGGTCTAGGCCGGATACGACGAAAGACCCCCACTCTGCCGTAGCAGAGCGGGGGTCTTTTCAATCGAGGTCGCGCTTGACGATCAGCGTGGAGTAGCCATCGTTCGGAAAGGTGAAGACTTCGCCGTTGCGGGTGACTTCCAGCTCGACTCGGTACGTGGCGACGTCGAGCAGGCCCGACAGCGTGTGCGAGACGACGCCGTTCACATGGTCGGTGATCTCGGACATGAGGAGCACAGGGTCGTAACCGCCGCGCCGGCGGGCGATCAGCCTGACGGTGCAGCCGGTGAGGTCCATGTTGACGCGCCACGGGATGGCGTGCTTGTCGCCGGCCTTGACGATGTGCGCCATTTCGATCGTGTCGACGATCATGCTTCCTCCAAGGTTCGATTCCAGTTGAGCGGTGTCAGCGACAGGGTCTCCCCGAGCGCTGTGAGGGTGCGGTGGTCCGGGAAGGGTTCAGTTTCGGCCGTGACCGTTCCGGCGCCGAGGATCACGAGTCCACCGGATGCCGTCCGCGCGATGCCAACGACGCGCACCGTCGAACCGTCGAGCGAGAGCGGGCCGACTGCGCTGCGCGCGACGTCGATGACGCGAGATGCGATGCTGTTGAGGACAAGATCCCCCGCGGCCGTGCGAACGATGCCCTGGCTCCCGACCTCTCCTGAACCTTCGAGGATCAGGACTCCTGCGGCGCTGCGCACGACATCTACCGTGCGCTCCGCCGATCCGGTGAGGCTAAGCCCGCCTGTCACCGCACGCTCGACATCGACTCCCCGGTCCGCTGCGCCAGTGAGCACGAGTGCGCCGGACGCCGTGCGCGCCACGTCGATGCTCCGGTCTGCTGCCCCGCCGAGCACGATACTGCCTACACCGGGGCGGACAGTATCGATCGAGCGCGATGCGGACCCGGTAAGCACCAGAGAGCCCGCCGCGGTGAGGGTTGAAGGACCAATCGCTGTGATCGCCGAGACGCCGGACGACTGAACGAAGTCCGCGCCCTTTGCCATGGCCGTGTTGTAGTCGGCCTGCGTGGCGGCGATGTGTCCCCACACCTTCTTGCCCTGCGCGAGTGCGAGGTCGACGACGTTCCCTGGCCCTGTCCACGCGGTTCCCGCAGTCAAGTCCATCCCGAGGTAGTCCCAGAACGGAGCCTGAGCCGCCAGGTTCCCGTTGTCGTAGTCGGCCTGATACCAGTAGCCGGCGGTCTTGAACCCGGCGGCTTTCGCGGCGTCCGCGAACGAGGTGAGCCCTCCAGCCCATTTCATGATGACCCTCGCCGGATCGACGTCGGCGGCGACCATGGCGAGGAACTCGGCCTGGTGGGTGCCGACGCTGTTCTTCGGGTCGAGCACGAGGACGTGCGTGTTCCCGTAGCCGGCGGCGATGAAGTCCTGCCAGCGCATGAACGGGGCCGTCCCCTTGCCCGGCACACTCATCTGATACTGGTTGACCTGCGCCCACGTCATGGTGCGAACGTCCTGCGTGAGCGCCGGGTTCCCGGTGATCTCCGCCAGAGTCAGGTTGTGCAGCGCGAACCACACACCATCCGAGGTGCGTTGCAGCGACACCTCGAGCACGCCGTACCCGCGCGCGGCTGCTGCGGCGTACGCGGCGAGAGAGTGCTCGATGTAGGACGCGGAGCCGCCGCGATGCGCCCACGTGGCGCCGCGCTTGACGCGCATCTCCGCGACGGAGTTGAACCCGCGAGGTGCGACGACGTCGGACTTTCCGCGCACGATCCACAGCGCGCTCTTGGGGTCCGTCGGTGAGCCGCCGGTTGACCACAGGTTGGTGAGAGCGGCGAGTGCCGTGGTGTCGGCGAGGCGCTTCGAGAACAGCGCCATGCCGGTGCGGGAGCCGGTCGTGGTCGAGTTCGGGGTGACAGGTGCGGGTGACGAGCCGCCCGCGGTCTGGGTGACGAATTCCTGCACCCATCCGTCTACGGGCGGCGTTGTAGGGTTCACGGATACACCGGCTGTGAACTCGGCGGTGAACAGGGCGAGCGCGAGGGCGGGGAAACCGCCCGCCGTGGTGGCGGGCAGGGACGCGTCAGTGTCGTAGGCGACTCCTCCGTCGTTCAGGTGCGCGAGGTCCGCGCCGCGGATGACGCGCATCTTCCCGATGATCCGTGATGTCGACGTGGAGAGCCCCGAGAACGTGTACGACACCGCGGTCTCGTCCGCCACTGTCGGGATCGCCTTGTAGAAGATGCCCTGCGAGCGGTCGTTCGGAACGGTGCCGAGCCCGCCGCGCTCCCACCCCGACGGAAGGACGATCTCGCCGTTGCGGACGCCCTGCGAGCGGATCGGAACCGCGAGCACGTCACCGTCGAGTAGACCGCTGCTCGGCTTCGGGAAAACGATGCTCGCGGCCTGCTCTGCGACCGCGACGGGGTCGATCGCCGCGACGATGAACGGATTGTCAGCCACGATCGACCCTCTTTCTGTCAGCCTGCGACAATCGTCACGGTGTGGGGTCGACGACCGGGATCGTCGGGATGACGGTCACCGTCTGCTGGCCGGGAAGTGCGCCGGTCGACGACGCGAGTTTCAGACCGCCGATGAACGTCGAGCCGTTCCACTGCCCGAGCCACTTGTACTCGCCGGCCGGAACATCGAACACGACCGGCGAGCCGGACACGACACCATCGACAGCGCCACCTGCCCAGGTGGTCGTCTTGCGGGCGTACGCTGGCGAGCCGCCCGAGACCTCGCTCGCCCCGGTGATGCCGGGGTCAGCGGTATGCAAGCTGATCGAGTTTCCGAGGGCGGCAACAGCGAGCGCCGCCGCCTCCTTCGCTGCATTCGTATACGTCATAACTCAGCCCTCCACTCGGAAGTCGCGGCGAAGAGCACCATCGGGCAGGTCGCGGGCATCGACGATGCGCTGTTGCTGACCGCTGGCGAAGATCGCGATGGCGGAGGACAGGGTGGTGAGGCCGATCGAGAGGCCGGTGAGAATCTGAGCGTTGACGCTTTCGTCGTAGAGGCCGAGCAAGACGAGCGAGGGCGAGATGACGGTGCCGAGTGAGTACACGACGCCTCGTACGATCGCCCAGCCCTGGGTCGCCCAATCGGCGACGCGCACGTTGAGCAGGTTGAGCAGGGACGCGATCGCGCCGATGACGGCACCAGTGATGATGAGCACCTGTTCCCAGGTGCCCTCCGAGCCGTAGCCGAGCAGGATCGCGAGCGGGGCGAGAGCGACGAAGAACGCCTGGATGAGCGCACGGCGCTCGGGAGTAAAGAACTGCGCGAAGTCTTTCATGGTGTGGGATCTCCTTCGGGAGTTTCGGGTGCGGGGTCGGGTGTCGGTTCGGTGATGAGGACGAACCGGCATGGGCCAGGAACGTCGCGGGTGGTGCCGTCGGTCATGACGAACTGCCATGTGCCGTCTTCGAGGCACGCGATGGTGGCGACGCCAACTCCGGGAGCGCCGGCAGGGCCGGGAACGGTGGAGTCTGCGCCACGTGCACCGTCGCCGCCGTTCGTGCCGTTGGTGCCGTTGGTGCCGGGGTCTCCCTTGTCTCCCTTCGGCGCGGTGCAAGTTCCGGCGGCGAAGCAAGCGCGTATGCCATCGAGCACCTCGAGCGCCGTCGGTCCCGGTCCGCGCGCGCCGTCACGCCCGTCGCGTCCGTCCTCGGGGATGGGCGTGACGACGTCATCAGGAGCCTCACCTTGCGGGCTCTCGCCGAGGGCGAGCAGTTGGTCGTAGAGCCGCTGGGCGTTCTCTTGCGAGGCGTGCAGGTCGCCCAGGAGCGCGCTGATCTGCTCGCTCTTCTGAGTGTCGCGTTCGTTCGCCGCGTCCACCCGCGACGCGAGGTTCGTGATGATGAAGCCGCCGAGCACGAAGAGCATCGCGGAGAGGAAGACCGCGAGGCCGAGGAAGACGACTCGGGATCGAATAGCACGGGTCACGATCAGCCTCCAATCGGCGGGATGAGGTCGCGGAAGATGCCCAGAAGCATTGCGACGACGGCGAGCATGATCGCGCTTCCCGTGTGGTACTTCCGCGCCTCCATCCGGTCCTCGACCACCTGGAGCCGTCCAGCGACCTTCTCGCGCTCTTCGGCTTCCTTCTGGTCGGCCGCGATGCGTTCCTGTTTCTCCGCTTCGACGGCGGCGACCCGTTCGGCACGTTCACGCTCGAGCGCGCCGGTGAGGCCGCGAATGCGATCGTCGATGTACGCCTGATCGGTCCGGGTCGCCATGTTCTTCTTGATGTCGGTGACATCCTCTTGAACGTTCGCGATCCGTTCGACGATCACGGGCATCGATGGTTCGTCAGCGGCCATGTTGGGTTCTCCCCTCGCCGGGTGGGCGCGACGTCAACTCTTCGCGCCGGCGACCGCCGCCTGGGAGCCGGCGGCGAGCATCGCCTTGATGCGGTCGAGGTCGGTCTGCGTCAGCGACGCGCCGGCCACCTTGATGGTCGGGCAGAGCTTGCCGAACAGGGCGAGCTTGTTCTTGTACAGGTCGCCGCCGATCGGGTCCGGGAACCAGTCGTGGTCGACAGACCCCATGTACTTGCCGATCCAGTCGGCCTCCGCCTGGGTGTGCACGGCGAAGAGCGCGCCGGTGCCCCAGTTGAGCCAGCACCAGGACGGCACGCCATCCACATATGCAGCCATCGATTCAGGCATGTCGTCCTCCTTGGACTTGTTGGTGAGCACTGCGGGGATTGCCACGCCGCCGGAGCCGGCGGGCTCGCCGATGTGACGGTCGAAGGCGCGGATGTACTCGAAGTGGTGGTCTTCGCCCTTGACGTAGAGCCGGTTCCGGATGAATCCGTTCTCGGCGAGGATCTGGACGATGCGGGCATTGCGCCAGTCGTCAGAGTCGAGAGCCGTGCCGGAGACGTGGAACGACTCGCTGGGATGCACAGCCTTGCTGTGGCCCGGGTAGAACGAGGGCTTGTAGCCAGACGCCACGTAGCGAAGCCACGCCAGGTGCATGAGCATCTGCTGGTCCCACGACCGGTACGTGGAGTTCACGTCGATGTCGCGGCCGAACTCGGCGCGCACCTGCGCATTTGCGCGTCGGAATGCTGCAGCGGCTTCGCGGGTGAACTGCACCCCGGCGCGGATCGTTTCGATCACCAGACCGCCCATCAGCTCGGCTCCTGCTCGGAGATCTCGGACATGGTGTCCTCCTCGGTCTGCTCGAGAGCAGGCGGTTCGACGGGCGCGATGATCCACTCGAAGCACGCGCCGCACTGGACGACCTCGACGGGGTGGGAGTTACCTTCGAGGTCGGACCAGGTGTCGGCGATCTCGATGGCGATGCCCTCGTTCTCGCATCCGGCGGTTTCGCATATGACGGTCATCCTGAGCCGCTCCCTGCTGTCATCTGGACCGCTGTCCAGTCGAAATTCGCGGCGACGAGCGCACCGCCTGGCATGGTGAACATCTGCACTTGGAACGACGTCGCGGTCGGGTCGGCCGCGATACGGGGCGTGATGACGTTCGTGTGATTCATCGGTGTCAGCGACAAGCGAGGCGGCTGGGTGAAGCGCCCAGCTGGAAACGTGACGGTGACCGCACCAGATGCCGACGACGTCCCGCGACCGGTCGACGTGGAATACGGCAACCACGCCGCGTTCCGAACAGTCGCTGGGGTGAGCGCTCGACCGGGGTCCGTTCCGGCGTTGACCTCTGCCTGAGTCGCCAGCTCGACGATGCCGGCCGCTACCTCGCTGGCGACGTCGGACGTGTCGATGACGACGTTTCCGGCTTGGTAGATGTCGCCGGCGACGTCGAGAACGCCGCGCTCCCAGATCTTGCCGACTCCGACGTTCTTCCCGTAGAGGTCGAGGGTCACCGAGGCGGTCGCTACCGTGGTCTCGACATCGGATGCGGCGAACTTGTCTTCGATGCGCACCCGCACGTCGTACGATGCCGTCGCCGAGAAGATGCCGCCACCGGAGACGAGCACCCACGTGTTGTAGGTGATGCCGCCTGGGACGATGACGTTGCGCGGCGTCCACACCGTTCCACCGTTGGGGCGCGTGAAGACCCGAATGGTGATGGCGTTGCGCTCGGTGCCGTTCATCAACGATGCGACCGCCGCCGCGAGGTCGAGGCGAAGATAGGTACCGTCGTCCTGTGGGGTGCCGATACTGCTCGAACGGCGGAGCTGCCACGGTGCTGTCGGGGCTGGCTGCGTGTACGGGAGCGCGTCGAGGGTGCCCGCCCACGTCGCCTGGCGTCCGCGAGAGTCTGTAACCTTCGCGGTCACGGGGAGTGCCCCGCCAGCCGTCACTGCGACTTCACCACCGGAGGGGACTGTCGTACCGAGGAGCGTGGCCTCCGCCGCCGTGATGGTCGACGAATACACGCCGGCGCCGTTGACGGTGAGCTTCACTCGAGACAGCCCTGCGACCGGCTTGCCGACGATCGACGCAACCGTCGCGTTCTGGTCCGTGTAGGTGCAGGACGACAGGGTCGGTACCACGGACGCCGGCGCGGTGAGCGTGAAAGGGGTGTTGGTGTATCCCACGCCGGCGGCACCATTGAAGGTGTTGACGCCGACGATGCCGGCTCCCGAGACACTGTTCGGGATCTGGTTGAGGAGCGAGAGGGGCGGCGTCCAGTCCACGGATGAGCCGACGCCGGTCGCGATCATGACTGTCCCGGACCCGCCAAACAGGTAGGCGACCTCGTGCGTGTAGGACGAGCTCTGCCGGTTCATGTGCACCGTGACCTGATGGCCAGCGTCGAACGACGTGATCGCTGGCCCCGCCACCTCCGAGAACGAAGCCTTGGAGGCGGTCGCGATCGGCACCGTGAGGGTGTTGATCGCACCGTTGCCGGCCGACGCGGTGTTCGGGCTGAACGTAACCGTGATGTACGTCGAGCTGACGCCGGGCGGGAAGACCACGGCGTGCGACTCGATCCATTGGGGAGCGATGTCGCCACCGGCGGGAGCCGAGAAGTTCCGCGTTCCGGTCTTCTCGCTCCCGCCGATGTCGAGCTTGAACGGTGCCGCGCCGTTGTTCGATGACGAACCGTACGGACCGCGGAACCATTGCGCCGTCGCGGCGACCTGGTTTCCGCCGGAGACGGCCTGCACCTCGTAGACCACGCGGAGGTAGAACGGCCCGGCTCCGGTCATCGCTGCGTCGAAGGTGGGCATGTAGTTCCTCTCAGAGTGGGCGGATGATGGTCCTGCCCGGGCCGAAGCCCTCGAACCGGTGCGACGCGATCGACGACGCTTTCAGGCGTGTCTCGTCGGCGATGAAGACGCCGCCCTCCCATCGGGAGACGGCGACGCCCTGCTGCATCATCTGGATTCCCTCAGGGGCGAGTCGCAGCTCCGACGTCCCGTCCGGGCGACCGATCTTGACCGAGTCGACCTCGACCTTGAAGTAGAGCTGGTGCTGGTCGAGACGACCGGAAACGGCCTCGGCTGCGGATTGCGCTACAGACGCTGCGGACTGGGCGTTGTCTGCCGTCGTCTGCGCCGTGTTGACGTCTCCGCCGAGTGAGTCAATCTGCCCTGCCTGCTCGTCCTGCCGGCCGACAAGGACGTTGAACGCCGCGTTGGCCGTGAGGTTGATGGTGTCGCCTACCGACGGGTGCAGGTGGTCGACCATGATCGAGTTCGCGCGGAACAGCGGCGAAGTGATCGATCCAGCTGCGATGATCTCGTCGGCGACCATCAGGTACGGCACCCAGTCGAGGCCGTTCCAGACCTTCACGCCGATGATCGAGGTCTGCGTCGAGTCGAGCACCCACCACTGATCGCCCTGCGTGTGCTGCCCGACGTACGGCCCCTTGTAGATTCCCTTCGCGATGAGCACGCGCCCCATGCGCAGCTTCACGCCCGCCGCCCCGTTGCCAGAGCGCACGAGTGACAGGTTCAGGTTGCCCGCCAGCACGTTCGCGTTGATCGTGCTGACAATCTCGACCTGCTGCGGCGCTCCGGTCGCGACCAGGGTCGCTGAGCCGGAAGGAAAGTAGACGTTTCCGGTGTTGCCGTGCGCGCGCACCGAGTACGTCGCCCCCGGGACGTCGTCGACGATCTCAACGACGGCGCGCAGTGTGTACGTTTCCCCGGCGGTCGCTGCGAGCGAAGAGTTCGCACCGAAGATGTACGGCGTCGATGCACCGTTTCCGGTGATCTGGAAGCAGGGTGTTCCGTCGGACATCACCGTCACGGCCGCCGCGCCACCTCCGCGCCAGTCGCCTCGCGACGACGGGGCGAGCGGGAGAGGGTTGACCGCGAGGTTGACACTGCTGCCGACCGGCTCGGTGATCGACGTGTAGATGCGGTTCCGACCGTCGAAGGTCGTCCGGATCGAGTCGAGCGAGCCCGCCAGATCCGGGGCAATGTCGCCGAGGGAGATCCCCGACGCCGTAGCGGAAGCGACGGCAGAGGTTCCGCCGATGCGCCCAAGCGTGTCGAACGAGCGGAAACGAACGAACACCGTCGAAGTCGGCGCAGCCGAGATGGTCGCGCCGCCCGCAGCGCTCAGCGGAGTTCCGAGTGCCGTCCACGGGCCCGACGCCGAGCTACCGACGTCGACGACGACCCTGTTGAATCCGGCCGGCATCGAACCTGCCGCTGACGACAGGCCATCCCATCGGAAAGCGACGGCACCCATACCGGCGGTCAGGACGGGCGCGGACGGGGCCGGCATCGTCGTCGTCGGCGCGGCACCGGTGATGCTGAGCGCGCTCGAAGGATCGCCCCAGACATCGAGGTTGCTCCGAGCCGCCACAGTCACGGAAACTCCGCGGCCGCTGGGCACTGTGAACGTGGCCGTCGTGCCGGTCACGCGCTGGGTGTCGAGGCCGACCTTGACCTCGTACTCCTTCACCGTCAGCGGCGAGTTGTCGAGTGATTGCGTGACCGCGTTCCACTGGACCGTGATGGTCGCGAGCGCCGAGCCGTCCGTCTGGAACGCGGCCGTGTTCGACACGGACGCGAGACCTGTCGGGATCTTCGGGATGATGAGGCCGGGCACCTGTGGAGTGACGGAGATCTCGCCCGACCACGGAGAGACGTCTCCGCTCGCCGATCGCGCGCGCACCTTCACGAGACGGACGACACCAGGTGCCCACTCGGTCGTGGTGAGCGCGAGCGCCTCGGTGGTCGCGAAGATCTGCGACTCGGAGCTTTCCGTACGCACTGCGACCTCGTAGGCGGCGACATCGACAGCGGAGCCGTCCGCGGCCTGAGTGACGCCGTTCCAAGCGATCGTGACTGCGGCCTGAGCGGAGCCGTCCGGTCGCCACGAGCCGACGTTCGTCTCCAAGCGCAGACCTGTCGGTGCGCCAGGGACCGGGAAGGTCGCGTCAGGAATCGGGAATGCCGCCCCGCCACCTCCGATCGTGCCGCCGATAGAGCCGGCGCCGGTGCGGCGCGCGACCTTCGCGGCTTGGGTGAGCAGCTTGTCGCCGACCTTCACGACCGCGGTGACGGTCGAGCCCTTCTTCGAGACCTGGATGCCGATGATGCGCTGCAGCGACTTCCCGTGGCGCGTCTTCGAGGTGACGACGTCGCCGAGGTTGAAGTCAGACCACGGGTTCGGTCCCGCGACCTCCGGCGTCCACGCGAACGAGTACTCGCGCTTGACCGCTCGTCCGCCGGTGAGCGCCGCCTGAGCGAGCACGGTCGCCGTGGCGTGGTCGGCGACGCCGGACTGCGTGAGGGTCGCCTCGAGCCGACCGAAACGCGATGATGCGCCAGTGTTCGGGAGGTAGAGCCACATGTCGGCCTTCTCGGGCACAACCGTGAGGTGCGTGAAGACGTCGTCGAAGCTCGACTTGGTCGGGCGGGCGCTGAACGTCGGCCCGCCGAGGACGAGGTTCTCGCGGATGACGCCGGTTCCCGGGCGGAAGAGGCGCAGTTTCGTGCCCTCGGTCCACCAATCGCAGAGACCCTGGTCGGTGATCGACTGGAGCACCGTCGTCAGAGGGGTGAGGAGCCGCCAGGGCTGCTTGACCTTCTCGGCGGCGGTCCACGGAGTGCCGTCGGACGCGAGGTTCCACGTGAAGTCCATGGAGATCATCGATCCCCAGCCGCGACCCTGGGACTCGAGGATCATGCCGCCCATGATCGTGCCGGCGGATGCGGGGAAGCCGGTCTCGGTCCACATCCGCTCGCCGTTGGCCGCGCCCGCCGCCCAGTGGAGGTAAGTGCGCGCGAGCATCCACGAGACGAACCCTTGGCCGGTGAACTTGACCGTGCCGTTCGTGTCGGCGTCGTCGGCGTCGTCGATCGACGCCATGAACAGGCCGTTGCGCGGCTGAACGTACGCTCCGCCTGTGGAGTACTCGATGGCGACGACCTGCGGAGCGTCCATGCGTCCCGCGACCTTCTCCGAGACCGTGAAGTTCAGAGTCGGGGTCGAACTGTCGACCTGTGTCACGTCGATTGACAGTGTCTGGAGGACAGCTCCCTTGTCACCGCTGTCGGACATGAGGCGCAGACGGACATCGAACACGTGGTTCCTCCTACAGAATCTGCGCGCTCTTCCCGCGCACTGCGAAGCTCGAGGTGCCGGTGCGCGACGCGGTGGTGATGGTGAGTTCGCCGCGGCGGTCGCTCGGGTTGAGCGGCGTCAGGACGGGAGTGATTTCGAAGACGCCTCGGGGCCCGCCGAAGTCGACGGCGCCGGAGACATCAGTGCCACCGGTCCAGACGTCCGTCGTCGTGACGAACGCCTTGCCGGTGGCGGACTCGAACCGCACCCACGAGCCGGCGGCGACATTCGGGAGCGTGACCCACGAGCCGGCGGCGTCTGTGATCTGGATGCCGGTCGCGGCACCCTGCACCCGAAGCACGGCATCTGCGATCGGCGCAGACATCGCAGGGAACAGCGTGAGCAGCTTCGACGCGGCATTCACGACGACAGATGTCGTCGAGGCGACCTGGTCACGCCAGAACGCTCCCGTCAGCTCGACCAGGAACGTCGCGTCGATGTACTTGTTCCGGTCGAATACGCGGTCTGGGGTCGATGACGCGAGCCGCACGGGGATCTCCAACCCCGGCGCATCGTCGCGTGTGAGGACGAGCCTCTGAGAAGTGAACAGCGCGAGGAGCGAGGGCCACCCCGACGGAGCGGTGTTGACGACGAGCGGGTACATCGGCGATCGAATCGTCGTTGCGGTGGCGAGCGTGCCGTCGCGACCCGCGAGGGACACTTGCCCCAGGTCGATGTCGGCACCCGAGTACGGGACGGACCCCTTGCGGAAGATCCATCCCATACTCGGGTTGTCGAGCGGCACACTGTTGACGCGAATGACCATCAGAGACCCGCCTGTCCTACGAGCTGCGCGGCTTCCCACGCCTCCTGCTGGAGATCGCGGACAACCGGGTTGTGGATGTGAACGGCGACGCCTCGTGCGCTGGAACTGCCGTCGGTGCCAGTGATCGACGGCGCGACGCCGGCGAGACCGCTGAAATCGATCCCGTCGACCATCGCGCGCTCAGCCTTGAAGGACTCCTTGCGGATACCGACCGCGATGCCCTGCATGAGCGGTGCGCCGATTTCCCGGTTGGTGCGGCGAGACGGCGAGTGGATCTCACCCGCTGCCCGCGCCGCGTTGACCGCGCGGTCGACGGCTGCGCCGGCGGCACGGGAGACAGCGCCGCTGTTCTCAGCGATGCCCCGGGCGATGCCGGCCATCATGGCTGCGCCGACGCCGTAGAACCATCCGCCCGCGCCCGCGAGGGTGCCGGCGATCGTTCCGCGGAGTCCGGTGAACGCACCGGCAACGGACCACTGGGTGTCGACCGCGCCGTTGCGCATGCCGAGCATCGTCGCCGACCCTGTCGGGTACAGCCACGAGCCGGCGTCGGCCATCGCGCCCTGGAGCACGCCGCCCATGCTGGACATGGTCGTGGTGAGTGCCGGAGTCGCGCCGGCGATGCCCGCCTGGAGGCCACCAATGAGCGCAGCACCCTCGGGAGCGAGGAGCGTGTCGGAGCCGATCATCCCCTTGGTGACGGTGTCACGCATGGTGCGCACCGAAGCGTCCAGCTCGGGGAGCCCGAGGAGGATGCCCTGAGCGAGCTGACGGGAGAACCCGCCCCCGCCGCCGCGGCGTTCTCCGCGGTTGATGTCCAGCTTGTCCCGCGCTTCGTCGGCCAAGTCGCCGAGCTCTTGCATGATCTGGTTGCGGGTCTGCACGTCGACAGACCAAAACTCGCTCATCCAGGCCTTGTTCTTGTTGCCAGTGGTGAACGAGTCCCGGATGCGGTCGGCGATGCGCGTCGCTTCCTCCGATGCCACAGAGGCCGCGTTCGGATCGAACGTCGGATTCGGAATCGTGATCTTCGCGTCGCTCAGGATGCTCTCTGCCCAGAGGCGCATGTTCTCGGTGTTGGAGCCGAGATTGAACGCGTTCGGCGCGGTGACTTCTTTCCACATCGCAGCCGCGCCTTCGGCGCCGCCCGACTTATAGGCGTCCTTGACCTTCGTGACGACATCCTGGAGATAGGCGTCCTCGATCGGGGTAAGGTCGGGCAGCGCGAAGCCCTGCTTGAGACTGTCGTTGATCTTCGCGATCACCTCAGGCGGCAGACCTTCGATGTTCCGGAAGCTCTCCACGAGCTTGTCCGCGGCACCCTGCCCCTCCGTGGCGAGCACGTTCTCGTACTCATCCATGAAGACCTTGGCGATACCGCGCGCCTTGTCGGCGGTGGTCATACGACTGTCGTTCCAGTACCGCTCGAAGTCGAACTTGACGGCAACCGTGAACGGGTCACCGTCATCCTCCGGCTTGAACGCGCCGAGCTTGCCCAGAGACTTCAGCCCCTCAGAGGTGTCTTTATCCCACCCCATGAACTCGCGAACACCATCGAAGAAGTCGCCGTTTGCGGTCGACCACTCCCCCAGCGCCGAGATCCACTCCCCGAGGGTGTCAATGAGGGCGACCAGCACCGGAGCGATGTCCACGAGAGCGTCAGCGAGTCCGACGAGCGCGTCGATCAGCACAGGACCGGCCGCGTCAGCGAAGCCCTCGAGTGCCGGACCGAGCTGCTCAGCGATATCGGTCACCGCGTCGCCAAGCGTCTGGAGGACGCCCGAGTCGCGAATTGAGGAGATCAGGCTGTCGATTGTCGGCATCAGATCTGCGATCACTCCGACGGCCGTGGGCAGGAGCGTGCCTGCGAGGTCACCGAGCAGCCCGAGGAAGTTCCCGAACGTGGCAGCGATGGCCGGCAGATGTGGGAGGACGCCTTCGAGAGCGGTGATGAGCCCTGCCGAGAGGTCATCCATGCCCTTGCCAACCAGCGGCTGGTTCAGTGCGTTCGCTGCGCCCTCGAAGATGCCGAAGAAGAACTTGCCGGACGAGCCGATGAATCGCTCGAACGATCCGTCGAGATCGGCGACGAGCCGACCGATCGCGCGCACCGCGGAGCCGAACGAGCTCATCGCGACGTTCGCGCCCCGGAACACGGCTGTGAGGCCTCGCTGGAAGTCCGCACCGTTGACGACGCGGTCCCACTCCTGCATCATGTCGGCGAATCCGGCGAGTCCCTTGGAGCCGGCGGCGTCTGCGGCCCGCCACAGCCCCTTGAAGACTCCGGCGGCACCCTTCGTGGCGTCCCACAGGTCGTACATCGAGTCGATCGCGGTTTCCATCCAGCCGTCGAGACGACCGTCGGTGGAGACTGCTTCCAGCCAGGTGTCGAACGTGTTGGCCTGGCGGACGAACCATGACGCGAGTCGCGGCGTGTACGTTGCGGCGATCTGCGACAGAGACGTCATCGCGCCGGCGAACGCGGGAGCGCCCGTCGAAAGGATGCGCCATCCCTCGGCGATGCCCGTGAAGATGGACTCGAGGTTGCCGCCGGCGAGTTCAGTGCCGAAAGCCTCTGCGAGTGCTCCGGTGAACTGGCCGACGCCGGTGGACAGCTCGCGGAACGAGTTTCGGAGCTGCGGCATGAGGCCGTTGACGAGGTCGAGGATCGGCTGGCGGGCCTGGTCCCAGAACGCCGAGCGGATGATGCCGCCCAGCTCGTTCATGCCCGCCTTGAGCGGTGCCAGCTCTTCGCCAGCGTGCCGAAGGGCGACGACCAGCGCGGTGAGCGATCCCGCGGCGTTCAGGAAGAGGCCGGGGAGGACGAGGAACGCGGGGAGGATCGAGAAGAGACCTTGACCGACTCCGACGAGCCCACTGGTGGCTCCGAACAGGGATGCCACGAGGGAGGTGACACCGGTCGTCCACCCGAGGATCGAGGGCAGGTTCTTGTCGAGGTTGCGCGCCATCTGCGCGAGGTCGTCGATCCACTTTCCCGAGAGCCGCGCGCCGGAGAGCGCGGCGAGCGTCGTGGCGGCGGATGCGAGGGACTTCTTGTTCACCTGGACGACCAGGTTCACGAAGCGGTCGCGCGAGAGCCACGCCATCTGCGCCGAAGCGTCGAGCGTGTGCGCGGCCGCGCGGATCTTCACCTCGTTGCGGGACGCCCGCGACACCATGTCGCGCACTTCCTTCTCGAAGCGCTCCTTGTTCTGGATCTGCGCCGCGATGTTAACGCGGATGTCCGAGAACTGGTCGAACTGGTCCTGGATCGACTTCCGCAGCTTCGTCTTCTTGAGACGAGCCTTATCGACCGTGACCTGCACGTTGACCGCCGCGTCGAGCCCCTTGAACTCCTCCATCTGGCGACGGATGTCCTCGCGGATCGCGGTGTTGTCGATCTTCGCCTTCGACACCCGGACCGTCATCGACGTAGTCCGCGAAATGGTGTCGAGCTGGCGCTTGAGCTCGCGCCGGAACTGGGTGGTGTCGGGGACGACACGGATGGACAGACGACCAACGTTGCGACCGGGGTTGAATGCCATCCGTGCCACCCCTATTCGTTCATGAAGCTGTCGAGCGGACCGGAGACGAGCTCCGCGAGCGTCTTCGGCTGGAAGACGTTCTCGTGCTTCTCAGCACCCGGCCAATCGATGAAGACGCTGGGGTCTTTCACCTTGGAGAAGGACTGCACGACGGCGGCGATCAGGTTGTACATGCGTACGGCGATCACCGTGGCGGCGTCCCAGCCTTGAAGCTCCGGTGATCCACCTCGGATCGCGTAGACGCGCGAGTGAGGGTTCAGCACCAGATGGTTCGCGAGGTAGAGGACGTGGCGGACGGGCACCTTGCCCGCCCACACGTCGTCGATGTTCAGCCCGGAGTAGAACTGGGCCAGGTCAGCTCGGAGAGCTCCTTGAGTGTCGAGTTCGTCGATCAGCTCGCGGAGCTCTTCGATTCCCCCAGGGCATCCCGGTAGGTGATGTAGAGGGCCATGAAGTGGTCGTGGGTCTTGCCCTCGGACCACTCCGCGTACGCCTCCGGGTCGTCGGCGATCGTCTCCGCCCACTCGTCGATGCACGCCACGAACTCGTTGAGCTTCTGGAGCCGCTCGATGTCCTCGGGCTTCGCCGAGTCGAACTCAAGCGGCCCGCTGTCCTCGCCGGCGAACGCGCCGGACTTGGCGGCGTCGAGCACGAGGTTCGCGAAGTCGTTGCGGTGGCGGACGCGGAAGCGCGTCGCGGGGCGCATAGGGGGAAGATCGGCGAGCAGCTCGGCGAACAGCTCCGCCTGCTCCAGCTCGGCATCGACGACCTCGGACGGCTTCGGAGCGACCTTCGCGGTTGCCTTCGGCTTCCGGTCCTGGGGCTTGGTGGTGGGAGTAGGCATGGCAGACCTCTTTCATGCAGCGCAGACCTGGATGGGGGAAAGGTGACCCCGGGCGGGTCTGCGGCACTGCACCCGGGGTCACCAGCTTTTGAAGCTCCTCTATGTACGCGTTTCGCATACAATTGGGAGCATGAACGGCAACGATGAACGTGCTCGCTCGATCGAATTCACGACGGCCGGAGCGGAGAAGATGCGCTCACGCCTCGCTTCCCGCTCAGAGCAGGAAGGCGAATGCATCGTGTGGACAGGCGGACGCGGCCAGAACGGCTACGGCGTCACAGGCGGCGCGCTCACTGGCGTACGCCGTCGCCTATACGTTCACCGCGTCGCGTGGGCGCTGGCAAACGGGGCACTAACCGATGGTGTTGTCGTGCGTCACTCATGCGACAACCGACCGTGCATCAATCCCGACCACCTACTGATCGGGAAGACCGCCGACAACAACGCGGACACCCTCGAACGGTGGGAGGGCCGGTGGCAGTTCGGCGCATGGAAGACGCAGCGCGGGACCGGCCACCGTTCGGCGCGGCTCGATCCTGAGAAGGTCAGGGAGATCCGACGCCGACGCGTCGAGGGCGAAACGCTCGACGCGATCGCATCCACCTACGGTGTGAGCATCCAAGCGATTCATGATGTGGTGCACCGTCGGTCCTGGGCTCACGTGGAGTAAGCCCAGGACCGACGGAGCGACTACGCGCCTCGTGTGTACGCGAGCGCGGTGGAAGCGCCGGTGCCGTTCGTGACGACGATGGGCGCGGAACCCGCGGAACCCGCGGGCAGGGAGGCGACGATCGTCGAGGAGTTGACGACCGTGTACGCCGCGGCGTTGGTGGCGCCGAACTTCACAGCGGCCGCACCGGAGAGGCCGGTGAAGCCGGAACCGGTGATCGTGACCTGCTGGCCGGCCGCGGCCCCCGACGGGAGAGCGGTGTTCAGGATCGGCACGCCGGCGGTGAGACCGGTCTTGAAGATCTGGAACACACCGGGACGTCCGTTGACGGCCGGGATCGTCGCGTTGTCCGCGGAGAGCACCGACGCGGTCAGCGGCATCTCGAGGAAGTTCGCGGTGTCGACCGACGGCGCGTCACCGAGCGAGATCTCCGTGTTCGGGAGCCAGAATCCGACCGACGCGGTGGTGTCCTGGAAGTACAGGAAGAGGGACACCGGCAGCGGGGCCGGCGAGGCCACGGTGTAGCCGCCGGTGGACGGGTCGAAGTCACCGTTGAACGCGAGGTCGAGGTTGTTCTTGTCGAACTGGAGCGCGGCGACGTTCACGCCCCACGAGGTCGACCCCGTGGTGGTGCGGACGCCGTCAGCCAGGAAGGTGTCGAGCGACTCCTTCTCGCCGCCCTCCTTGGTGAACGCGATGGTGTTCTGCTTCGACGTGTGGCCGAGGTTCTTCCAGACCGTCGGGCCGTCCGCCTGGATGTTGAACGCTCCGAGCGGGTTGGTCGGGGGCTTGGTGTTGACAGGGGCGTAGAAGACGGTCCCGTGCCCCGGGATTACGAGTGTGGTTGCGTCGACAGACACGGTTCCTCCTGGATGGTTTGCAGACCCACCCGCGGGATTGCGGGCGCAGAAGGACTAGTGATTTCGGGCGGTGAAGTTCCACGATCCCGAGTACTGGATCACGGCCTTGGTCTCCATCTGTGCTTGCCCACCGACCCGGGAGAAAGCGGAGATCTCTTGATCGAGGGACTCGATCGCGCCGACGCCGGGGACTATCCCCTTGGTCGGGTCTTCCCACGCCCAGACGCCCTTGTAGATGGCGCGGACGAGCTCGTAGGCGGTCTTGGGGTCGTCGAAGATGTTGAGGGTGAGCGTGACGGTCCAGAGACCGTTCGCGTTCCCTTCCTGGGTCGCGACGGAGTAGTGCGTGACGAGCGGGATCTCCGCGTAGGAGCCGACGTCGAGGTTGCCGGCCACCTCGGCTCGCTCGGGGGTGACCTCGCGCACGAGAGTCTGGAACAGCCCGTCGTTGTCGAGCAGCTCGACGGCAAAACGATCGAACATCACTGCACCATCGCCAATCCGCGGGTCATCGGGTACTGACCCGGCACCCACCTGACCCGGCGCGCGTTCTTAAAGCGCACCATGTGGCCGTACTCGATCGAGGGCGACGCGGGATCGTCGGAGACGATGAGCCTGTCGTCGACCAGCCGTCCGTTCCCGATGAGGCCGGGCGCGGTGACCACGTGGAGCTTGCTCATGTACTCACCGGTGAGGCGGTTGGCCGCGGCGACCGTCTGAACGGCTCGGAGCGTCTTGCCGGCGGCGACATCCATCTCGGCGGACTTGCCGGCGACGCGGGCCGCTTCGACACGGACTCGGGGATTCACGTAGGCACCGGCCATGCGCTCACCCCAGATCCTTGAGCCACTTGAGCGTGACGCGGTAGTGCCCGGTCTTCCGCGACACCGAGTGGTGCTGCGGAGCGCCGACGGTCTCGAACAGCGCGCCGTTCCAGGTGATGTGCGAGTTCACGTCACCGGGCCACTCCTTCGCACGGACGATCGCCATGTCGACGACCTGGAGGCCGAGCGTCTCGACCTCTTCCGAGGACGACCAGTCGCGCACGGGTTCGACCATGCATCGGACGCCGATCGGCTTGCCGACCTCGTTCATGACCGGGAGGCCGCGCGAGTCGCGCGTCATAGTTCGGTTCTGCACGTGCACCAGGTGCGGGGCACGTCGGGTGAGAAGAGACATCAGCGCCACCCCTTCTGTCGGCTGATCGTGGCCGTGCCCGCCCTTCCGGAGCTCTTCGACTGCACCTTGCCCGTGAGGGAGCGCTCGTCGATGTCGCTGAACCAGATGTAGCCGGACGCCGCGAGGGTCTCTCGCTGGAATCCGTACTGGCCTTCGTGCTCTTCGCGGAAGCCGTCTTCGTTGCCCCAGACGCGCGCGGCGACTCGGACGACGACGGCGTCGTAGAGGCGGCGCGTGAGCACGCCGGACTCGAGGCGGGCGGCGACGACGCTCCCCCAGCGGCCCTTGATCTCATCGACGACCTCACCGAGCTTGCCCTCGAGATACTCGTCGGACAGGTCCGCGACATCGACGGTGGTGTACTTGGGGATCTCGTCGGGAGAGACATCGGGGAGCGTCGTCATCGGATCACTCCCCTGCGGACTCGATCGCGGCGCGCAGTTCATCGTCGGTGAGCTCGTCGGCATCTTCGATGCCAGCGTCCGTCGCCGCTGCGACCAGCGCATCGCGGTCCTCGTCGCCTGCGGGCGCCTGCTCGGCGGCGTCGGCGGATCGCTTCGCGCGGATGCGCTCGGCGATCTCCTTCTTGCTTCCGCTCTTCGCCAGCTCGAGGGTGCTGGCGATCTCGCGCAGCTCCGCGATGCCGAGGTCGGAGAGGTCGTCCGTCACCTTGACGGGCTTCTCCTTCGGTGCCGGAGTGGACGCCGCGGCGACGAGGGGCGTCTCCTGCGGCTCGCCGACTTCGGGAGCGGACTCGAAGAGTGCGGTGTTCGTCACCCAGTCGGGTGCGACGTCGCCGGGGCCAGCCGTGACGAGCACGCCACCGACAAGGCGTGCGACGTGCGCGTTGAGGATGTTCTGCTTCTTGCTCATGGGCGTTCTCCTTGAACGGCGATGGGGCGGCTCCCGGAGGAACCGCCCCACAGTGACCGGATGGGACTACGCGACCTTGAGGGTCGCAGTGTTGTCGGGCGACTGCACGACGGGGAGCGCGATCGCCGAGACGAGCACGTTGTAGCCCTCGGGGTCGTGCGTGTGCGTCGCACCCGAGAACAGGCCGGCGGCTTCGGCGCGGCTGATGCCGTTCTCCGGAGCCCATGCCTCGGCCGTCACACCGGTGAGGGTGCTTCCGAACTGAGAGCCGGAGAGCAGGACGATGCGGTCGGCCGGGAAGAGCGTCTGCTCGACGCCGGCGCGGTTGACGATCGTCTGCTCGTTGACGCGGACCTCGCCGTAGCCCCAGTCGCGGAGCACCGAGCGCACGTCCTCTTCGCTGACGCGAGAGGGCAGGTCGCTTCCGCGCTGCGTGACGAGCTTGATGATCTCCTCGTTCGTCTGGAGCAGGGAGAGGATCGCGCGCGACATGATGACCGACGAGATGCCCTTGCCCATGACGGCACGCATGCCGTCGAGGTCGGCGACCGGGTCGGCCCCGGTCGCGTTCCACAGGGTGGGCGCGACGCTCGACTGCGCCGCCTTGCGACCGAAGTCGATGACGACGTTCATCTCGCGCTCCTGGATGGTGACGCGACCGTGCACGAGCGCCTCGACACCGGCGAGCACGAGACGCGAGCCGACGGCCTGAGCCGTGCGCTGTGCGCGCTTCTCGAACGCACCACCGATCGCGTCCTCGAGTCCCATCATCGAGAGCTGCTGGTGCTCGTCGACCGGGATTCGAATGGAGATCGGGGGCAGCTTGCCCTCGGCGGTCTGACCGCCGCCGAGCTCGCCGACCTCGGACTCGGTGTTCCAGCTACGGAACGACGCCGCGGCCGGGAGCACCGACTTGCCGACGTTGACCGAGTAGTTCAGCGTCGGGGACGCTTCGAGGGGCAGGAGACCTGCGATCTCGAAGGACTCGACGTGCAGACGGAACGCAGCGCGGGCGTACGCGGTGAGCTGCGCGGGGGTTCGGTAGTTCTTCGTGAACGCCATGGGTCAGTCCTCCACGTGGGTGATCGAGACGCTCGACTTCGCCGTCTTCACGGTCGTTCGCTGAGCGGCGATGGGCAGGAGCGAGGGCTTGACGATGCCGTGCACGAGGCGGGCGAACGTCGGCTTGGCCGTGCTGGGGTCGTCCCCGAGCGCGACGCCCTCGTTGTCGTTGATGTAGCCGGCGAGCGTGCGACGCGGGTCGCTGTCGTCGGCGCCGGCGGTGGCGCTGTACGGGCCGTACAGGCCGTTCGCGAGCTTGGCGACCGCAACCCCCGAGGGGATCGTGTTCTTGTCCTGGCCCGCGATGTTGTAGTGCGTTCCCGAGGTGAATGCGGAAACGTCGAGCTGGCCGGGTCGAGCAGCGTCTTCACCGTGGGACGACGTGCGCCAACGGGTGTCCTGCTTGACGCCGGTCGCACGAGTCTTGATCTGGAAATCAGACATGATGTGTGCCTCCTAGGCTGTCTTGGGTTTCATTGCGTCGTAAGCGGCCTGCTCCATGGACGCGACCGAACCGGTCGAGCCAGGAGTGGGGGTGACGCGGCCGTCATGGTCATGACGGAAGCGATCGCCCCAGTTGTTACCGCCGGACTGAGGACCGTTGCCGCCCGCCGAACCGGTGGACTGCGCGAACGTCTGGACCTTTGCGGCGTCCAGTTCTCCGTCATCGCCGATGAACTTCGTCAGGTCGGCGAATCCGATCGCGGCGTCCACTCGGGCCACCGCGTCTTCGAACGACTCGTCGGCGGTCTTGGTGATCGCGACGAGCATGCCGCGCACTCCCGAGGCGAGGTGCTGGTTGGCGGTCTGGGCGATGCCTTCCGCGCGACCGGCGTTCTTCGCCTCTTCGAGTGCACGTTCGGAGTCGCCGAGAGCGTCGAGACGCGCCTTCTCGGCGGCATCCTTCGCGCTCTGCAGCTCATCCGGCGTGCCGAACGCCTCGTAAGCCTTGCGGGCTTTCTCGGCGTCCTCGCGTGCTTTCTGCTGGGTCTTCGACTGGTTCTTCCAGTACGCCGCCTGCTCCTCGGGCTTCATCTGCTCGACGGGAGTGTCCTTGGGGAACCCAAGGTCGTCGTCGGGCTTCGGATCTTCGTTGGGCTTGCCCTCGGCACCCTCGACGGGTGCGAAGTAGCGGAACTGCGGTCGGTGCCAGGACGGAGCGAACTGGGGACCGAGAACACGGATGGGCGTGGGTGCGGACATGGTGAACGAGCCTCCGAATCGGAAGGTGGAACCCGCCCCGGACCGGGACAGGGGCTTGGGGGTCAGGACAGGTTCGCGAGGGCGCGCGCGATCAGCGAGCGGTGCCAGGCGATGGCCTTGTCGATGTCCTTCACGGGGATCGGCTTGTCGCCGCCGGTGATGTCGAGCAGGTTGGTGCCGCGATCCTTCGCGTCCTGGAGGATGCGGATACTGCGCTCCGAGGTCGCGCGGTGCGCTTCCCACATCTGGCGCTGGTCGTCGGCTTCCATCCGCTTGTACGGCGTGTACTTCTGCCGCTTCGAGTCGCGGTTGACCTTCGAGACTGTGCGGAACGCGTCTCCCCTGCGGGTGAGGATCGGACCGAGTTCGCCGTGCTCGCGCACCTGCACCTTGATCCGCTTGAGGTCTTCGGCGTAGTTCGAGCCGGCCGCTTCGTAGATGCGGGCGAGGTCGGCGGCGTTGAGCTGCAGCCCGAGGTCGCGGTCGGCCGTCAGCGGCGAGATCGTGCACTTGCAGAGGTCGTGGAGCGGCATGAGCTCGCTCTTCGAGTAGAACCGCGACGACGCGACGACGCAGAGGCCGCACGTTCCCGTCTTCGAGAATTCGGGGTGGATGACGCGCCGGTAGCCGATGACCTTCGGCGACGCCCACATGACCTTCTGGGCTTCATCGCGCGCGGTGGCGGCGAGATCGTCGGTGACGATCGACGTGAGCCGGTCGGTGAACGACTTCCACTCGTCGTCGGAGACGCGGTCCGGCCAGTCGAGCTTGCCGGTCTCCGGGCTCGTGTGAACCTGGCGGATCTTGTGCTCGAGCTGGCGTGCCGGCCGCTTGTAGACCTCGACGATCGGCGTGCCGCCGCGCTCGTAGCTGTCGACGATCGGAGGGAGACTGTCGGGCATCGCTCCGATCAGCTCGAGCTGGCGGAGCATGAATGCCCGGGACAGCCGGCGTGCTCGACGGGTGGCGACGTCGACCTGCACGGCGGACGCCGCGGCCGCGGCGTTCACCATGTCAGGTCGACCCCACCACGAGAACGGGAGCCAGATCTGGAGCAGAACCCTCAGTAGCGCCTCGACGACGTTCGACTGCTGCGCCGCGTAGGTGTTGACGAGGTGCTCGTACTTGATCTCCTCATTCGCCACCGGCTGCTCCCGTCAGATTCACCGCCTGGTCGGGCGTCGTCGCGAGTGCGAGCGCCTGGTTGAAGGCGTCCTCAGCTCGATCTGTGACCGCCTTCTGGCGCTCCTGCGGCGTCATCTCGAACACCTCGGCGTCGATGTATGCCTGCGGTGCGCCGCCGGCCTTGAACTTCGGTGCCGCTTCGGCCTTCTCGGCGAGCGTCGCCGGGTTGACCTTCGCGAACTCGACCTGGATCTGCGTGAACTCGGACCGCGACAGCTCGCCCTCGATCTGCAAGGACAGCGACATCGCCTGAGCGAGCGAGACGCCGGTTACGCGGTTCATGCGCTTTACGGCGTTCACGAGCGGCTGGTGAGAGATCTGCGACCCGAGCGCCGACTGGTTCGCGTTCGACGAGTCGAAGAGGCTCATCGGCGTGCGGGTGATGGTGCAGAGATCCTTGAGCTCGTCCTTGCGCGCCTCGTAGATGGGGCGCACGTCCGTCGCGGCCGATTCCCACATCTTCGCGGACGCTGGGAGCGTCCAGAGCGCCGCGGGGCCGGTCCGGAAGACCTCGTCGTAGTCGATCGGCTGGCCGGCCTTGGTGGGGTGATCCTCGGGGTAGGTGTCGTCGAGGTCCGCCATCACTGCGCGCTGGCGGAACGACTGCATGACGATGAGGGTCAGAGCGTTGAGTGTGATCTCGTTGATGCGGTCGAGAGTGTCGAGGTGCTTCTCGTAGATGCCGAACCCGTCCGGCGTCGCGAGAGGGATGACCAGGCTGTCCTCGATCGTGCCTGTGCGGATGGGCTCCGAGACCCACGTCCAGTCCGACGTGACGCTCCATACGGTGCCGTCGGACGGCAGAGTCGGGACGGAGGTCGACCGGTAGGCCACACGGTAGTAGCCGGGGCGGAACAGCGTGACCTCCTCGGTGCGGAGGATCGCGTTGTAGCCGACGGTGATCGCAGCGCGGGTGATCCACGGGAACCGCGGGTCGGCCTCGCTGATCGTGTCCCACTCGTTCTCGATCTGCCACAGCGCCTTACCCCGGCTGTCCGGGGTGGTGATGATGTAGGCGCGACCGAAGTCTCCGACGTCGTTGAACAGCGGGACGGACTGCATCGCCATACGTGAGCGGTCCCAGATTGCCTGAGCGACCATGTCGCCGTTGTCGTCGCCCTGGGCCGACGTCCGGAAGGCGACAACCTCCTGGCGGTCCGTCCGAGCGTCGCGGAGGGTCTCGGCGACGTGCAGGCGCGACCGCCGGCAGAACCGGTAGTACTGCTCGCTCGTCGCCGAGTCCCACGTGTCAGTCGGGAGCAGAGCATCGCCGTCGCGGTAGGTGCTGAGCTTCTTCATCCGCGGGAGACCTTCGCCGAGGCGATTCGCCAGGCGAACGAGCCACCAGTCGTCGGAGTCAGGGATATTCGCTTCCGTCAGCACCATCCACCTCTTTTCCCCGGGATCACCGGACTCGACGAACTGTGCCTGTCCGCTTCTTGAACTGCTTCTTGTACCGTGCGCGGCCCTCGACGGCGAGACACATGCCGACTGCGGCATCCATCTTCTTCATCGAGCCCTTGCGGTCCTTGCCGATGACGTCGCCGGCCGAGCGCTTCCACCTGCTGGCGTTGAGCACGTGGCGTGTGAGCACCTTGTGGTTGCCGTGGAACAGCTCGCCAGACTTGATCGCGGTCTCGGTGCGCTCGACGACCTTCGCCATGACCACGTGCTGCGCGGTCTCGAACGAGATCGGCTTCGCTTCCGTGGCGCGCACGAGCAGGTCGGGACCGTACTTCGTCTCCCACCGGTCGACGTAGTCACGCCACAGCGGCGGGTCGGCGAGGAACGCGACGACCTTGAACTTCTTGAACGTCTCGTCGAGAACCGCCTCGACCTCTTGGTGGTCGATCGTCCAGTGCTTCGCTTCCTTCGAGTCCGGGGACTCCCAGATGTTGATGGGGAAGACGTAGCCGTCGTCGATGCGGCATGCGATGAGCACGGTCGCGTCGGAGTTGAACGATCCGTCGAAGCCGAGCGCGATCTTGTCGCCGCGCGCCGGCGGGCGGAAGCCGAGCTTGGTGCCGGCCTCTTTCGCGTCCTGGAGGAGAGCTTGCAGCCCGATCTTCGACCACTCGGTGGTCTTGAGCCAGGCGTGCTTGCCGGCGACGACTGCGTTGAAGAAGTACCGGATGGTGTCTTCTTCGGAGCGGCGCGGGTCGAACAGGTCGTCGAGCATGCCCTCGGGGTCGTTCCACGCGATCGCGTCACCAAATGATTCGAGGAATGCCGCCCGGAGGCGGTCGAAGTATTCTTCCTCGGTCTCGATGCGGCGTCCGGCCCGCTTCGTGGGGTCGGGCACCTTGATCTTGTCGAGCGACTCGACGTCGGCCCACCGGTGATCGAAGAGCAGACGCGGCCGTCGAGCCTTGCCCTCTTCGATCTGATCGGCGAGGAAGTAGGTGTCCTCGGCGACCGATTCGGCGCCGGGCTCGTACATCGTCGTCGTCTCGATGAACCACGTGCCCTCGGCACGTCGCTTCGAGAGGTTGCGGACCACGGTGTCGTACATCTTCCGCAGCGTGGGCGTCTCGTAGAGGTGGGTCTCGTCGAAGACCGCGAAGGTCTCGAGGCCACCGTCCTTCGACGCCGCGCCCGCGGTCGACGGCGTGATTGAACCGCCGTTGTGAGGGATCAGCACGCGGGTCTTGCCCGGGTCGACACCGTAGACAGCTTTCAGGGCGAACAGAGGGGCGTTCTCGTCGGTCAGGTTGTAGTACACGTTGTCGAAGACGTTGCCGGTCTGGCCCTCTTCCGTCGCCATGATCTTGACGACCGGGCCGCGGACGGGCTTCCCCATCGGCTCGCCCTTGGAGTAGGTGTACGTCTGTCCGAGGAACTCGTAGGTCTCGCCACCCTTCGCCCAGCCGGCGAACCGGGCAGGGCCGAAGGCTTCGAAGAGCACGAGCGCGGCCGCGAGGCCGGACTTGTCGGTGCCCTTGGGGCGGGAGAAGAACGCCGAGTTGTAGTAGCGCTTGCCGGCGGCGTCGTGGCCGTAGCAGTCGACGATGAACCCGGTGTATTCGTCCCCGTACTGGATGCGCATTCCCTGCGCACCGCCGCGGCCGTGGACGACGAACGATTCGATCCACCACGTCGCCAACCAGCCCAGCGAGCGGTTCCTGTCATGCCCCTTCGCGCGAATGAGTCGCCGGGGCATCGGCTACTCCTTGCCGATGCGCTTGCGACGATCGTCGATGCTCGTGACGTTCGAGTTCTTCACGTTGCCGACGGAGTACTCCTCGGGCACCTCGACCTCGAGCCGGAGACGCAGACGGTCAGCGACGGTCGCGCCGAACGAGTTCACGCGAATGCGGATCTCCGCCGCGCGCTCCGAGTTCTTCCCGCCGCTCATCCACATCTGGTGATGCAGGAGCGCGGTGTCGAGTAGGTAGTCCCAGTCGGGCGCGGTGAGCATCTTCACGGCTTGGGGCGACTCGCGCCAGTTCTGCCACCAGCGCACGGTGGCCGGGTGCCACTCTTCGCGCTGCGCTTCGCCCTCCCAGTAGTCCGGGTCTTCGTCCTTCTTCTCGACGAGCGGGAGGACGTCGTTCGGCAGATCGAAGCCGCCGAGCTTGCCGTCGGACTTGATGATGTCGCGCGTGACGGTGTCGCGAGCTCGTGAGCGCCGTTCAGACGGCGCCGGTCCCTTGCCAGGCATATGGGTTCCTTCTCCCGAAACGGAAGCCGGCGACCGAATCAGTCGACGGACGGCGAAGCGCCCGGGCACGGCGAAACGCCGGTCACCTCGAGGGTGATCGGCTGAATGCGATGCGGGCGCGCTACTTGAGCTTGCGGTCGGCCTCGTCGAGCCGATCGATGTAATTGAGTTCCTTCTCCCGAGCGAGTTTCACTGACTCGCGCAGGTTGGTCCTGGCTGCGTCCAAAGTGCGCTGTGACGTCACCTCGGTTCGGCGCGCTGAGGCCAAGCGTTCACGCGCTCGTTCGACGGCCTCCCTTGTGGTGCCAGTCACCTCTCCGACGTGTGCTTCGGCCTCCGACACGGCAGTTTGTCGGGAGGCGAGCATCTCGTCGTTGTGGTCGACAGAGCGCCATGCGCGGCGGAGTTCGTAGTAGATCCGCGTTATCACGAAGAGTTCTTGGTCTTCGGGCAGACGTGGGCCGTACTCCTTGAGGATCTCGAATGCTGCTTCGACCTCGTCTGGAATCGTCGATACCGACCGGCCCTCATCGAGCCTGAACTCGGCTTCGAGCAACTTCGCCTCAGCAGACCGCAGAGCGGCGCGCACGGCATCCCGGTTCTGACGCACCCTTTCGAGCTTCGGCGCCTGGCGAGCCAAGTAGTACGCCCGGCCAGAAATCATGACCGCGATCAGCGCCACGCAGAAGGAGAAAGGGTCGAATTGGATCTGCATGCTCGAAGCGTAGCGACTCATGGCGCATGATCAGCGGATGGGGTCGTCACGGCGAAGGCCGGTCGTCACTCCTCGTCGTCGGAGTCGTCGAAGTAGCCGGCGCGGATATCGTCGGGCGCGTCGACCAGCAAGCCCTTCACGACGTAGGAGGGCATTCCGTCGCGGGACGAGATCATTCCGGTGCCGTTGTCGGCCGGGGTGCTCCCGACGGTCGCTGCGACGAGGGTCCAGTCCGTGATGAGCGCGCCGGCCTCCCATTCGTCGGCTGCGTGCGCTCGGATCGCGGCGTTGATCGCCTCCCGGGTCTGAGCGCTCACGGTCGATCTCCTCGTTTCGGGGCCGGATCATGACCCCCCAGACTCGCGCGCACCGCGAGAGGCAGAACGCTTGCGGGCGGCATCCGCCCGGGGGCGGGGGGTGGGTGCCCCGGTGTGTCAAGTCATTGGACACTCGGCCGGTGTCTGGCGACTGGTGCCGGGCGTGAGGGCGTCATGTCGCTTGACAGTGGGTAGGTGTCAAGGGCTGTCAGAGCACGCCGGCAAGGTGTGCGGACTAGGTGAGGAGCTGTGCAGCACGACACGTGAAATCGGTACTTGACCTCACTCACACATGTGAGTAATGTCATGTGTGTCGGAAGTGGAACGCCGACACTCACAACACCGAAGGGAAGGGCCATCATGGCTACCATCAGCGGACGCGTCGCACGCGTCATCCGTCACGGGCACACCATCTACGGGAACCCGATCATGTCTCTCGTCTTCGAGGGCGATGAGTGGGGCGTATCGCACCGGATCAGCGATAACGCATCGATGGTCTATGAGATCGAGAATCCCAAGTACCGGGAAGAGGCGCACACGTTCGCGCTGACCCGTGCGGGGCGTATCTCTCACGTCGTGCGAGAGGCGGTCTGACGATGTGCGGACCGTGCGGATACGGCCACCCTGCCTACGCGGATGTCGTCTGTCAGACGGACAATGACGCGCACACCGCTGAGGCGAACGACTGGTGAACACTCCCCCGTGCGACGCGTAGGCGTCATCCGGCTCACTACCGGACACGGGGACAGACGGGGCGAGAGACGCCCCGCGAACGAAAGGAACATCATGCGCTACATCGTCGAATACTCCGATGGCGAGACGTCACGTCGAGTCGACGCGGACAGCCCGCGCGCGGCCATCGATCGGTGCCGGGCGTGGCACGGCGCACAGCCGGTACGCGCCACTCTCATCGATGGGGACACGGAGACTCTCGCGATGGTTGTCCCGTCGGGATATCGCCCCGGATACGTCATCCTCGGCGAGAGTGACCGTATGCCCGCATTCCTGCCGACGGACGGCCGGACATGGAACGGGTTTGCCCTGCCCATCTTCGACCGCGCCGAGATCGCGGCGAATCGAGAGGTGCTGGCGACGATGTTCCCCGTGGATGAGGCTTTGCCCGATGACATGGTGCTGTCGTGGAACGGTGACCGTCCGTCCGTCATCGATCCGGAATATCCCGAGAATGATGAGGTGCAAGACGTCGTCATCGATGGCCGGACGTACCTCGGCATCGGCGGCGGCTTCGTCTGGGAAGAGGACGGACCGTGGCAAGCGGATGCCCTGCCGGAAGGGTTCACGACGGTACGCGCGGCCATTCCGGCGGCACCTCAGCCGATGGACGGCCGTGTCTCTCTCGGCTATGACGAAGAGGCGCGCGCGTACGTCCTCCTCATCGAAGACGTGGAGGGTTCCGCGATGCCCGCACATCTGACGCTCGATTCTTTCGAGACGCTGGTTCGCGGCATCCTCGGCTAGTTCGGGCGTCTCCCGCGTGGACAGCGCGCGGGAGTGCATTGCATTGCATGACCTCGGGACGTGGAACGCCCGAGATATCGAAGGGATTGACTGGTGAGCATTCACAAGGGCGATTACGTCGCATGGGCCGAATACGTCGTCGGCGAGTCCGCGCGCTTCTATGACCACTGCGAGGGAGTCACGTACATCTTTGCGGACACTCCCGCGGCGAAGCGCTATCTTGCACGTTGCGCGACGCGCGGGGCGTCATCGGAGGAGGCCGCGTTTACGGGGGCGTGGCACGTCGTGCGCAAGCTGGTGACGACGGAGTTTCGCCAGTGGGTCGAAGAGTATGAGGCGACGGAGCGTCTCACGTTCTCCCAGTGGCGCGAGCGCGCGAAAGAGGAGCGCGTCGAAGCATCCTGGGAGGAGTCCGCGGACCGTGCCCTCGATCAGCTCGAGATGTTGCGCCGTCTGATCTCAGAGCGCGACTCGCTCATCCTCGAAGCCGCGCGGAAGGGGGCGACGAAAGTCGCGATCGCGCGGGCTGTCGGGCTGTCGCGTCAGCAAGTCCATACCGTCATCGCTGAGGCAGAGCTAGCGGCCGTCGTCGTGCCCGATGTTGCACCGTTCGATTCCTGGGAGGAGCTGGCCGCGCAGGGAGCGTTCTGAGGAGCGCGGCGCGTACCGGGACAGCCCGGCATTCCGGCTCACGACCGGAGACGCGCACGGGAGCAGATTGCACCATGGCCGCGGGACAGCGGGCCGGATCGAAGGGAAGTTGCACCATGGGCGCAGCACGAGAGAACGCGTTGCACGAAGCGATCGTTGCGATGGCTGAGGTCTGGGAGGACACTGCCGACGCGGACAACATGTATGCCGGGATGCAGTGGGTCGAAGCGTCCACGCTCGCGGCCGTATTGCACGCCGGAGGACGCCCGGATGTCGCGGTGTCCGTCGTCGTCTGGTGGGTCCGTTACAACCCTGAGGACGCGGAAGAGGCAGAGGCTTACGTCACGCCGACGCCGACCGATCTCATCCGCCTCTACGGGGACGCGGCGGAAGCGCTGTGAGCGGCCGAGGAGATTGCGCCATGGGCATCGCTGAGGCGATCCGCGGGGCGATGGAAGCCGCCGGGGAACTTGCACGGTACGAAGCCGACGGGGACGAGATTGCAGCGGTCAGCGGGGCGATAGATTGCATCCGCGCGACGCCGCCGGCGGACGACGTGGAGCTGGCCGCTGCGCGCGAGGAGCTCCATGAATTGCACGTCCGACGCCGGCACCTCAAGTGGCGGCGCTCGAGGACGCTCGAGGCGTTCGCGGGGCAAGTTGCACGGGAGGGGCTGTCTTGCGCCGCGTGAGCGTTCCGGTGATCGGACGCGTCATTCCGGAGCGCGTTGCATCGCGGCTCGACCTGCTCTTGCGGCCACGGGAGCCGCCGGCGATCTATGAGCGGAAGTTGCGTCCTCTCGCCGGCGTGCAGTGGCCGCGCGGCGCGGAGCGAATTGCACTCCCCGGCGAGGTGCCGATGTTCGACGTCGTCGAGCGCGGAGAGTTGCAGGAATGGTGACCGGGCACGAGAAAGCCCCGGCTCGAGTTTGTGGAACGGAGCCGGGGCTAGTGCTGAATACCGAAGGGAATTGCAGCGTGGATGAGTCTACTCGCGCGTGGGAGGATTGCACCATGACGGTGCAGTACCTCGGACCCGCGGAAGTTGCGGCGTACGTGACCAGGGAGCTCGGCGGTGATATTGCACCGGCGACGATCCGGCAGTACGCCGCTCAAGGGCGTATGCCCGCGCCGGACGTGCGCATCGGGCCGAATGGCGGATGGTCCGAAGAGACGATCGTGAAGTGGTGGACGTCTCGACCGGGTCGCGGTGCCCGGACGGATCTCGCCTCGTCGAAGTAGTTGCGTCTACGGGAGCAGTCCGGGGTGGCGGCGCTTCCGTGCGGCCTTCCGGCGCGCGGCGGCGGCGCGTCCGCCTTCGGACGAACTCTTGACGCCGTGGTGGTACTCGCAGAGTGCCTGGAGGTTCGCCGGCGAGTGGTCCCAGGATCTTGTCTGATCCTTGTGGTCGCACTGGTTCGCGTAGGCGTTGCACTTGCGCTCGGTGTCCGTGCGGATGTGCTGGCAGCGGTAGCCGTCTCGCTCGAGCACGAACTTGCAGCGCTGCGGCCAGTCAGGGGGAAGTTGCGACTTCCGGTTGCTCGTTGACCAGGCCATCGTCAGCCCTTGGCGCGGCGCGCGGCGCGGTCGGCCGCTTGGTCGTCCAGCTCGCAGCGGCGTGCGGCCTCCGGGCTGTTGTAGTCCGTGTCGCACTCTCGGCACGTGTGTGCGTGGAGGCGCGCCGCTTCGGTGGTGCTCAAGTTGCACCTCCGCGAATGTTGATATCGAAGGGATGTTGGTGCTCGCCTCACCGTGACGTGGCTCGAGCGTTTCCTGTTGTGCGCCCGTTAGGTGCGCGTGGCCGCGTGCTGTGCGCGGCGGTCCCTCAACCAGTCCAGTCGGGATCTGATGCCCGATTTGCGCATATTCCGTGGATTAAGCGCGGGAGGGCTATGTGCATTCGACCGACATGCCGGGAGGAACAGAAAACCCCCAGACGTGACGTCTGAGGGTGGGGGGTATGGACAAGTCCAACCATATGAAGACTATCAGGACTTCTTACGGTTTTCCTTCCGGTGCCATCGTGTCGAGTCCGGCGTGCCGACAGGGACGTCGCCCCATCGGACGGCGAGAGGCGGTCTGCCCTGCCCGTCCCATCCGGGATATTCGAACGTGGCGATGTCGTCCTTGCTGATCCACTCGTCGACCGTGGCGCGGGCGACGTTGAACAGCTTCGGAAGGTCGCTGACGCGGACGGCCGCGTCTTGCAGGTCGTTGGTGCTGATGTAGTCGCGCTGGCGGGTCACTCGGCGAGCCCTTCGTACAGCTCCTTGCACATCGGGCAGACCGTGCGCCCGTCGATGCCGTTGAACGGTCGGGGCACCTTCTTGCCGCACATCGCAGTCGGCACCTTCCCCTCGAACATCGCGGCGTCGAGAGCCTTCTTCGGGAAGTAATGCGCGAACCGGTCATGGTCCCCGTCGCTGGTGGTCGTGATGGTTGCCAGCTCTTCGAGCATGTCTGTGCTCATCGGTATCTCGATTCCTCGTATCGGTTCGGTTGCCCCCTGCGGAGCTTCTGCAGCTCGGCGTAGCGGAGATGGTTGTGATGGATGGCCTGTTGCTCTTCGATCGACTTCGGGATGACGTTGACCAGTAGCCCGGAGATCTCGACCACATCGGCGACGGGTACGAAGTGCTCGTCGCCCGGCAGATCGGGGTTGCTCGAGGTCACCGTTTCTCCCTCCCTTCGTGGTCGAGTTGAATCGCGGACCCGCCCGGGGCCTCGGAGTCACGGACAGCGGCTAGCACCGCGGCGCCGACCTCGACGAGATACGCGTCATCGCGGAAGTCTCGTCGGAACGCACCGTGGTTGTGCACGGCCTCCCACGCAACGTCCCCGATTCGTTTCAGCTCTTCGTCGACCATCACTCTCTCCCCTGCCGGTTCTGCTCGTTGAGCCGCCGCCATGCCTGGTACGGCTCGTTGTACTGAGCTCCTGCGACGACGACCCACTCACGGCCGCACTCGTCGCATTGCCAGATCGTCGCCGGCAGTAGCGCGGCCGCTGGTGGCCGGTCCGGGCATCCGAGCTGGGTTCCGCAGCGCTGCGCCGCGGTGGGCACGAACGTGATTCGGCCTGTCATCGGTCCATTCCTCTCGCTTCCGGCGACTTCTCGCCGACGTTGTACTTGTCGTAGTAGCCGGTCTGGTTCCGGACGTGGGCGCGCCGCTTGCCCTCGGCGGATCGGATGGGCCACTTTGCCGTGCGGTGCCCAGACTCTGCGGTGTGCGCCGCGGCCTCGGCGTCGCCGTGCATGACGGGGTTGCACCCTGTGACGACGCACCGCCGGCGGCTGTGCTGGTCGCGTTCAGCCATGGCTCAGTACCAGTCCCCGCCGGCGGACGCGTCGAGTCGGGCTGCGGTCGGGATGTAGAACAGCTCGTCCTCCCAGTTGTCCCGGTCGTCGCGCCCGTACTCCCACGCGTTGAATCCCGGGAACCGGATCTCGACCCAGATGGTGTCGTCGTCCGTCCTCGGGTCCGACGACGCCACCCACTCGCACCCCGCCTTGAGGAGCGCCCATGCGGTGCCGATGCGCTCCTGCGATCGGGCAGTGTCACGGTTCCGCCACTCGCTGACGGGGACGACGGCGCGCTCGCACAGCGCGATCAGCTCTTCGGTAGTCATGACTCGATCGCTTTCTGGTCTGCGCGGTAGACGGCGTACATCGTCTGGCCGCGACCGTTGACCATGTACGGGAGCATCACCTCGTCGAGCGATGCGAGCTGTGCGTCGATGAGCGCGGCTTGCGCCTCGAGCCAGTCCTTCGCGATGCGCCATGCGACGCGAGCGGCTTGCTCGGGTGTCCGCTGCGCCGGCTTCACGGACTTGTCGGCGGCGAGCGCGGCCAGGACGCCGGAGGTGCGCACGGGGAGCTCGAAGTCGCGGTAGCCGTAGTCGGTGAGCATCGTGAACGCGATGCCCTCCGCGGTGCCGTCCTCCGAGTAGAGGGTCGAGATCCTGGTGACTCCGCGGCGCGCGAGCGCACCTTGGATCTCACCCATCGTCTTCTCGACTGCGATGGTCGTTGTGTAGTTCAGGATCGGCATGCCGACTCCTTTCGATATGGCCGCGGTGGAAGCGGCATACTGAGCGGGTGAACTGGGACTCCTTTGTGCCCGACTTGATCGTCGGCATCGTGACCGGTGTTGCTGTTGGTGGCGTGGTGCTCGGAACGGAGCGCCGAATTAGCGGCCGGGCGCGCGCCAATGAAGTGATGCGAGCGCAGGCACAGGTGGTGGAGCGGGCTCGCTCACTCCTGCAGCACGAGATCGAGTTCCGTTCGGACTCGGGCCCAACGTTGCATCCGAAGATGAGCCAACTGGCCCGTCTCCAGGAGCTCGTTCGCGAGGTTCCTCCGGGGGAACCCCTCGTGAGAATCAGCGCTTACCACTGGGCCGCGCGGCTCGTTGCCACACTCGACGAGCTTGAATCGCTTGCGGACGCACTCGACCAAAGGATCGCGGATTACCACAACCGCGCCGGAATCGCCGCCTGGCTCGGACACCGCATCCACGCGAATATCCGCGAGCTCGCGCGCCTTGGCCCGCAACCTGACCGCGTGTGGGCTTGGAGCTGGGAGTCGGGCCACGACGACACGTACACTCCGCAAGTGGAAGCGGACGCCGAGCTACGGGATCTCATTGACCGCTACCTCCAACAACGGTGGCTCTTGCTGGCCTACCGTGAAGCGTTCGTGGACGTGGATTTCACCGTTCGCGCCGATTCGTGGGCGCTCACGATCGCGGCGTATGTCCCCTCGCCGTACAACTTCCCGAAACGCTGGTGGCGCGAGTACAAGCGCCGCCGCGCCATCGAGCAATCCTGGCGACAGGCCGACGCGAGAGCGAGTGATCGGGTCACCGCGATCGATCCGATGGCCTACTGAGGCTGAGCCCTCTTCTCCTCCCTAGCCGCGAGTTTCTCTCTCCGCTTCATGTCGGCTTCGAGGTAAACAAACGCCGGCGCGTACTGCTCCGCCCATGCTTCCCAGCCGAGCTGATAGCCGCATTCCGGGGTGCCGCAGACGACGCGTAGGTCGTCGCCGGCGCGCTCCGGCGCGGCGCGCCAGAGGTGAGGGTGTCCGCAGTTCGGGCACCGGACGTACGGGATTGCCCGGAACTGTGCCTCGCTGTCGGGCCACCGTTTCAGGGCGACGTCCATCCGCTTGAGGAGGATCACCGCGTTGGTGGCGCCCTCGAGCGTCGCCACCCAGTGGTCGACGTCGATGACGACGGCGTCGTGGGCCAGGCGGATCGCCTCGTCGATCGACGCGGTCGACGGGATGACGCGCGCGCCGAGCGAGACCATCAACTCGTCAGCGGCGATCCACGGGTCTGGCATGAGGATCGACTTCTCCATGGACGTGTCGACCCGCTCACCGATGGCCTGTGCCGGCTTCTCGATCGATCGCAGATGAGCGATGAGCCATGCGAGCCGACCGAGCGCGTCGACCAGGCGCCGGTAGCAGACGGGGCAGAGATAGCCGTGCGTCGCCGAGCGGGGCACGCAGCCCCTGCATCGGTCGTTCTCGCACGACGCGTAGTGCTGATCGCGCCGTCGGCACGGGAAGGGGCGGTCCCGTCTCGGAACCGCCCCCATGGACTCGTGATTGGTGATGCAGACGTGGTCGTCACTCATTCGTGACCGTGTCCTCCTCATGGATGCCGAACCGATCGACCTCCGCCCGCTCGTGCTCGGACAGCCCTGGGGCCGGTTGGTACTGGTAGTCCGGGCTCCCGAACACGGCCTCGACGAAGTCGCGAACCTCGCGCATGTTCGGCTTCGCGCTGAGTACGAGTTCACCCTGCCCGTTCGTCGTTGCGGAGGCCGTGATGGGGATTTCGATGTTCCCGAGGTTCACAGGCGCGCCCTCGCCCACCTGGAGCAGCAGAGCGCCTCGAATCGTCGCGATGTGAGGGCCGGCCATCAGGCGCCCCTCCCGCGGTAGTACCCGCCGCGCAGACGGTCGGTGATGCGGTTGATCGAGTCGACGGCCTTGCTGAGCTTGGTGCTCCGCACGCGCCTCTCTACGTTCGCGCGGCGATGCGAGGCGATCAGTGCGGCAGCGGTGCCGTCGAGGAGCTGCTCACGGTTGGCGAACAGCTCTCGTGCGCTCGGCGCGTGCCGTGCGGCGATGGCTTCGCGTTCGCGGCGCATGCGGGCGTCGGTGAGGAGGCGCGGGTGAAGCTCGGCGTGGATGGTGAGGGTGTTCATGAGGGTGTTCCTTTCTGGAGTTCGTCGAGCACCGATGTCAGGCGCACAGCGATGTTGTTGGCTCGGTCGATGGCGGCGACGATGTCTTCGGTGAGGGGGTGGCGATCGTCTGCGAGCGCTGCGGCGGCGAGGATTCCTCGGGCGACTTTCTCGGCGTCGAGGCTCCATGCGAGACCCCGGAACGCCTTCGGGGAGTCGTCGCCGTACTCTCCGAGTCGGTCGAGAGCCGCCATGACGTTGGCGACGGTCAGCCGGCTCGATCGGTACTGGCTCTTGCCTTCGTCTTCGCCGAGAGCGGCACTCAGGCGGGCGATCTCGCGGGCATGCTCACGATTCGTTTCTCCGAGACGCTGGGCCTGCTCCTTGTAGTGGATAGCCTCAGCAGTCGACGCGATGTCCGCGAAACCGGTGCGAGCGAAGATCGTTCCCCATGCTTCGGCGAGGATCGACGGTTCTGGATGGAGCGTGGGGGCTTTCGTGATGATCGTCATGAAGCGACCGCGTGTCGGCGGCGCCATGACGCCCCACTTCTCTGGGATATCCAGGCCGTCGATGAGCGAGGCGTCAGAGACGACCAGCCACCAGCGGTTGCAGTAGCGCATCCATGCGTCGGCCTTGTGCGGGTCGCGCACCTCGGCAATCACGTCGCTCCGGCTGACCTTGATCTCGTGCCCGATGATCGTTCCGCGATCGCCTGTGGTGATCGGCATGTACAGCGCATCAGCACGCCGGAGACCGTGCGGTGCCTGGATCTCGGATATGAGCCGCCCTCCTGGTGGCTTTGAGGGAGGCGGTGAGTAGTGGCCCTCGAGCAGCTCGATCATGTCGCGCGACGTGCGCTTCACTGCGGTCGTCATGACTTTCCTTTCAGCGTGCGGGTGAGGCCGGCGGTGTGGTTGGCGGGGAGCTGGATGATCGGTTCGCCGCGGATGATGGATGCGGCGATCGCCGCCCATGCGGCGTCGGACTCGTTGTTGTTGCGGACGTCGGCCTCGGGGAGTCGCTTCGCCGTGGCGAGGAGCACTTCGTCTTTGCCGGCGTTGCCCTTGCCCGTGGCGAGCTTCTTGAGGCTCGAGGGTGCGAACACCCACGGGACGGCGTGATGGGCGCGGAGAGCGGCCATGGTGAGCCACCAGCCGCCAAACATGCGGTCGACGGCGGCTCCCTTCGCGCCGAGTGACGGTCCCTCGATCGCCCAGACGTCGCCGGCGGCGGGATCAGCCCAGCTCGTGATCTTCGAAGCGATGTAGTCAACGCGATCGAGGAATCCCTCGGGCGTGCCGTCGTCCGGCTTCGTGGGGATCGTGCAACGGTCCCATTCGCCATCCACATAGGCGGCGACGCCGCACGCGGTGAGCGACCAATCGATACCGATGAATCCGGTCATGGTGTCCTTCCGTGTTCTGAGATACTTCTGGGCAGGCCGGCGCGAATCAGACGCCACGGCACGAGTGAGCGGAGGCGTCGGATGGGCGAAGACACACCTGATGAGGGACCGAAGTCGATGCTTGAACGCCATCCGTTGGCATCGCTCTTGCTTGGTGGCGCGGTGGGTGTCGGGATGGATCGGATCGCAGCAGCCGTCCTCGACCGTCCTGAGCGTGAGCCGCTGCAGATTCCGTTGGAGACTGCAGCGACCTGGGTGGACGAGCCCGATGAGCTGTTCGGCGATCCTTGGACGTTTCGCGCGGATCTACTGCCCGAGCTGGGACAGATTCGGGTGCAGATCCGCGCCTGGCGCCCCTACGCTCCTCTGGCCGCTCGCATCATTTCGAGTCGCGCCATCCGAGTGAACGAGATCCCGCTGCGACACTGGACGCGGCACGCGTGGGTGTACGTCTACGTTCCCGGCTTCGGCACCACAACTCTGACCCTGGACTGGATATGGCCCGATGGAGTCGTGCGTACGGCGGAATGCGTAGTGTCACCGGACATGGCGTCGATCAGTTAGGCCACTTCGTTCACTAGCTCGGCTTCACGTTCGCGTTGCCACTTCCGCTCGAACCTGGCGTAATTGATGCGTGGGTGCGATGCCCAGTGCTCAATGAGCTCCTCCGACGCGTACGCCCGCGCGCGGACCTCGTTCCCCATGAACAGTGTGAATGGGTCGATGCCCTTCGCCCGGCCGCGAGCGTTGAGCATCGCGCCGCGGGTCGCTTCTTCGGCGGCTTCGTACTGCGCATATAGCGTGTCGTCGTACTCGGCGCGGCATTCGCGCCACGCCATGAAGGCGTCACTGATGATGCTCACGGGGTCTCCTAGGACGACGAAACCCCCGCGACAGCGGGGGCTTGGTTGGGTGCGAGGTGCAGCTTCCGCCGGCGTCTCGCGACGTACCTCGGATCGGTGTCGAGCCGCTCCGCGATCTGCTTGTCGGTGAGGCCTTCGCCGTGGAGTCGTCGGAGGTCGGCCGTCACGATCACGGGCGGACGGTGCGGGTTGAGCGGCAGCTTCATGTTCCGTCGGCGCGAGCGGACGTGCTCGAGGTTCCGGCCGAGCTCCTTTGCGATGAGGATGTCGCTGAACCCCTTCGAGTGCAGGGTGCGGATGTGATCGTCGGTGGCTGCAGCCCGGTTCGGTTTCAGGTGGAGGTGGTGACGAGTCGCGTTGATCTGCTCCCGCGTCTTACCCATCCGCTCTGCGATCTCACCGTCCGTGAGTCCGTCCTTGTGCAGCGCGAGCACCTGCCGCTGGTTCTCGGTGATCGGGACACCTGGTTCCTTCCGCACGTACTGACGGCCGCGCGCGACCCTGCCGCGGGTTACGGCGGTCGAAGCGGTCTGCTGCGTCCGGACGGTCGTCACTGACGCTGCGCGCTCCCGAGTCAGGTACTCCTCCGGCGTGATGCCGGCGTTGAGCGCCTTCCGGAATCCGTAGTCACCCTGGTACCGGATGTGCGTCTTCTCGCACGAGAGCTGTGCCGGGCACCCGCTCCCGCGGCACCCTGCGCGGTATCCGTCGAGCGTGCCGTGAGGGATGGTGTGGTTGAGTTGGATGTCAGCAATCACGCGACAAGTCCTTTCTTCTCGCGGCTGCGCCGCTGGTACATGACGACATCGATCTGCGCCTGAGTGAAGCCGGCGAGTTCTCGCTGAGCTTCGAGGCGCTCGTACGCCTCGGGAACGGATCGAACCTGGGTGAATCCCGCGGTGCGCAGATCGGTGAGCGTGCGCTCCTCAATCGCTTCCCGCTTCGCGGTGTGGCGGGTCAGGATCGACTCGAGGCTCGTCGCCATCTGGCGGTCGATTTTCTTCACCGGTGACCTCCTGGAAATGAGAAAGGCCACCGCCTGGTATGGGGAGTGGCCTGTGGATAGATAGGTCTCAGACGAGACCTGATTCGTGGATGTACTGCTGCACCTCAGCGGGCGATCGAGTGATCGCTCCGAGCACGTACTTCGTCGGTGCGCGCGGCGGCTCCTTGATCTTGTTGAGAACCCAGATGGACACGTTCACGACGTCCGGCGGCTCGAGCGCCATCCCGAGCTTGTCGACGATGTGTGCCCTGATCCTCATGACGTCGATCCCGTACTGGGATGCCAGTGTGCTTCGGTATGGCTCAGATTGATCGTCCGTCGCTCCGCTCGCACGGTTATCTAGTGACGGACTCTCTGAAACGTGAGTAGAAGTCTGGTGACTCTGACTCTGACTCTGACTGTGCTTCTGTTTGCCACCGTCGGCCTGGCCGTTGCTAGCACTTGCTTGGGCCTTGGCAAGCCCTCCCTTACGACCCGCCTCTGCCCGCTTCGCGGTGAGGGCTTCGCGATCGGCCTTCGTCTGCTGGTGCTTCGAGTACTCGCGGATCACATAGTCCGTGCCGTCGCGAATCACCAGCGGTCGCACGGGGTGCGAGGCGATGAGTGCGGCCAGGATCTCGGGCGTCCAGAGGAACTCGGCATCCTCGGCGCTGAACCGGCCGTCGTTGTCTGCGATGCGCGCCTCACCGTTCATCTCCACGAACGCCCACTTGACCTCGGCAGGCTGATTCCTCAGCTTCGGATGCCGGTGGAAGTCGTTCGGGAAGGTCATGTAGAGGCGCTCATCCTTCGTCACGGCGCTCCCTCCCGAAGAGCAGATCCCGGAGCTCGTCGCTCATCGTGTTCTCGACCTTGAACTCGACCCTGTACGTCGGCTTCGGCTTCGGCCTCACCGGCTCCAGCCGGTACTCGTGGAGCCCGGTGTGCTCGACGCTCCGCCCGTAGCCATCGACGATGCCGACTGTTCGCACGGTCATGAGCCCCATCTGCGGCCGGCCGAGTGACGGCGTGATCCCAACGGTGCCGTCCGGGTTGAGGACTGCGATGACGTTGGGCATGAACGTCTCCCGGCGGATTCGCTGCGCGAGCTTCGCCTTGTTCCGGCGCCCGCGGACCTTCATCCGCGGAAAATGCACCGGAGTGCGGGGTATCTGAGCCATCGCGGCTCCTCTCTCAGTCGTCGTCGCACCGGCATGGCTTCACGAGCCAGCAATCCGGGCAGACGATCTCTTGTGGCCCGAGCGTTGTCGGGTCCGGTTTCGGGGTGCATTCGAGGTGGTGAAGCTTCCGGTCTTCGTCGTATTCGACCTCGTCGCCGGGGTGGATGCGGTTCCCGCACTCGGCGGCGCAGTGGCCGTCGTACATCGCCCGGAAGCTCATCGCTTCGCCTGGTTGGTCGCGAGGCCGGCAAGCATCATCGTGTTGCCGATCGTCGTGGCCGCGTGTGATGCGGCCGACGGCCCCCATCCGCGTTCCTCGAGTCCGGTCTTGAGACCGTCGAGCAGGCCGACCACGTTGCCGGTGGCCTCAATCATCGCGAGCGCCGCGTCGATGCTCTCGTTCGCGCTTTGCTCGTCGGTCACGATGCCTCCTGCTTCTTCCGGTAGTCGCGCCAGTCTGCCGACGCGCGATCCCAGAAGTCGTCGTACTCTTCGCGGACGCGCTCGGCGAGCCGGCATCCCTCTGGCTCGTAGCCGAAGTCCTCGTCGCCTTCGGTGCACTCGGTGCAGCACTCCCCCATCGGGGACGCGAGGCACACGGTGCCGACGTGCTGGTCGTCGTAGTCCTCCTGCGCGCGGTGCCACTCAGCGGCGATCGGGATGACGCCGTAAGCGCGCTGTCTGTTCTTGAACCGGAGGGTGTGGATTACGTGCTCGTCGCCGCGCTGCCACGCGAGCATCGGGAGGTTGTGAGACACCCACGCCTCGATGAGATCCTCGACGTGCTCGAAGCGCTCGTCATCTTCGGGGTTCAGGTGGCCGCAGTCCTCCACGTAGGTGTAGAGCGACTGCATCCGGTGGTCGTGGCTTGAGGTCGATCGCGCGTTGGCGGCTGTGGCCTCGGCAATCTGCTCCTCGAGCGTCCCCCAGTAGGTCACCGGGAAGCGTCCGTCTTCCCCCTTGGCGCGGTTGTAGTGGACCGTGCGGATGGTACCGGGCTCTTTGACGATGCTCATGCTGTCGCTCCGATCTGTCGGTTGATGGCGAGTACGGTTTGCGGGTCGCGGACGGCGAGGTCTCGGAGGCCGAGCGCACCGGTGTACGGGATCGGCTCGGCGAGCGGGCGAGGGTTCTCGAGCACGAGGTGGAAGACGTCGCCGCCGTGCGCCCAAGATGAGCAGTGCTCTTCGTGGGTTTCCCCGTCGCGGCCGGCCATCGCAGTCCAGCAGTCGCGCTCTTCGTGCACTTCGATGAGGTTGACGACGCCGATTATGTATCCCGTCTCACGCCCTGCGACCGGAAGCCGCGAGTATTCCGCCAGGAAACGGTCCGTCGGTCGTTCGTAGTCGAAGGACTTCCCGGCGTGGATGGCGACGGGGCCGCGGTAGTTGCCCGCGATGTTCCGCGGTCGGTTCTCGACGTCTTTGCCGCCGTGGATGATGGCCCATGCCCAGGGCTGTCGGACCGTGAGGATTCTCATGGTGTCCCGTTCTCCGGGCGCGCCCGGCTCAAGTAGGTGGGGTGGTGGGTTCGGCCGTGCCGGCGGCGGTGAAGATCAGCCAGAGGCCGGCGAGCGTGCGGAACGCTGTCGTCGCGGGGTCGGCAATGCCGGACGGGATTGACCAGCCCTCGGGAGGGTCGGCGGAGTGCGCGAGGCCGTGGCACCCCGAATGATTCCCGCCGGCCAGTCCGGACGCACCGCCGCAGAGATGCGCCAGGTTCGCCGGGCTGTGATCGCCGCCCCGAGAGCGGTACTTCCGGTGATGCATGTCTGTCGCTCGGCGTGCGCCGCACCCTTCGCAGATGCCGCCCGATCGAGCTTCGACGAGGTCGCGCGATTTCTTCGGGATGGTCACGCGGCCGCTCTCGCGATCGCCGTGAGGTCGAACTCTTTGTGGCATCGCACGCAGCGCGGTTCGTAGTGCGCGACGTCGAGCGAGTACGGTCCGAACGCGCTCGCTCGGGCGTTTTCGTCGCGCCTGTCGTACGACCACTGCGAGGCGGGACCGCCACAGTCGATGCACGCGTGATCTCTTGCCCGGCCGCGCTGGCGCCGGACACGACTGTGCATGCCGGAGTATCCGATGTCGTCGCCGCTCCACGCGCCGTTCTGCATGCCTGTCGGCGTCGCCCGGTCCGATGGGGCGATGACCACGCTCGGATCGCCGTGGCGGCGCACCCGGGAGCCGTGCAGCTTGCACCACTCGGACGCCCCATCGACGCGCTCGGCGCAATCACTGAGCGCGCAATCAGCCTTGTCCGGGTTTGGCGGGGAGTACCGGCGACCCTGCACGTTCACGTCGCCGTGGCGCTTCCACCGCTTGTAGTGGAGGAGGCAGACACGAAGAGTGCCAGCGTGCGACGTCGCGTCACGCTGGCACTCTTCGGCCTGGCAGGTGATCTGCCCGCTCACGTGCTCTTGAAGCCGATCAACTCGGTCAGCGCGAGGATCTCGTCACCGTTCAGAGGGCGACTGCCGCCCTCGACCTTCGAGACGAGCGACTGAGACCAGTCGAACCCCTTGCCCTGCATGCTCTCGGCGAGCTTCCGCTGACTCATCTTCGCCGCGAGTCGAGCGACGGCGAGAGGGTGCCCCTTCTCGACCGGGACTGTCGTCGCTGCCGCCACGGGCGTCTTCGGCCCCACGAGGATGCCGAGGTTCCGTATCGCTCGGGAGATCGCCGAGGTCTCGGCCGTCTCCTGCGGGAACTGTCGAGTCTGCTCGTCCTCGTCGTTCTCGCCGCGCGTCGCGTGGGCGACAGCGTCGGGGCGCTCGGACTGCGAGTCCTTCCGGATGAACGCCCGCACCGTATAGACCCGGTACGGGATGTGGGAGGCGTGTGCGATCGTGGCGACCTCGACTTCGGGGAGGATGCTCCCATCGGGGTACTTCTCCCAGAACGCCGCGATTCGCTCCGCGGCCGTCGTGAAGTCGTCCGGCGACTCGCTCTTCGGCGCTCGATGGATGCGGGACTGCGTCTCCGGTTCGGGCAGTGCGACCTCGGCGATGGTCACTGCTTCACCTCCGTGGCGTCAGAGACGTTCGGAAACGCCGAGAGGAACCCGTTGCGGAAGCCGTATGCCTCGAAGTCGTAGGTCTTGCCGACCTCGATCCGGGCGTACAGGTCGGCGGAGTTCCACTGCCCCTGAGACAGCTCGTCTTCCACGTTGAACGTGCCGCAGGACGTCGCGATGCGCTTCTCCGACTTGTCTTTCGAGACGGTGACGTACTTGTCGGTGACGGTGCATCCGGTCGTTTCCCCGTCGTATTGGATGCCACATCCGGCGAGGAGCGTTCCGGCCGCGATGATGGCCGCGGCCGCGGCGAGGGTCTTCTTGATCTTCATGCTGCTGTCTCCTGAGAGTCGATGTGGTCGTAGATGGCGAACTGAGGCGGCCGGATGAGCTGGATCTCGGTGGGGTATCCGGGCCACTCCCCTGTGTCGAGAGCGCGGGCGAAGCGGTCGCGCGCGACGCGCGCCTTCGCTTCCCCGATTTCCTTGAAGTCGGGGTCGAGGCGAGCGGGCAAGATGTGGAACGGCGGACCGTCCTCGACGACTAGGAACACCATCTCGGTGACCGGCTCGCCCGCGAGTTCGGCCGTGAGCAAGTAGTGCGCCCACGACACGTCGTAGCCGTATTCGACGACGGTCGACGCGAACTTGAACGGTCGCGCGTGACCGGGCCGGGTCTTCTTGAGGTCGACCGCGACGCGGCGATCCGCCGGCAGGAAGTCGAACCGGCACCGGAGGTCGATCCCCGTCACAGGGTCGGTGGCGAACATCGACGCCTCCGCGTCGCCGTCGCGTTCGAGCAGAGCGCGCCCGGTCGGGTGCATGAGCACGGCGTCGGCCATGGCCTTCACCGGCGCGTACTCAGCTTCCTTCATCGGGATCTTGCCGGCGTCGCGGTTCTCCTTGACCCACGCCTTCGCTTTGTCGGAGGAGATCGCCTTGTTCGCGCCCGAGAGCAGGTCATCCGGGATGATCGCGACGTCGTAGCCGGTGCCGAGTACGAGCGCATGCACAGCGGAGCCGACGTCATACGCCTTCTTCTCGACGCGGTTGCTCCTGTTGATGACCCAGTCGAACTTGGCGGGCGATTCGAGGAGGAGCTTTGCTCCGGTCGACGACAGCGCCGGGTTAGCGTGATAGTCCAGCTCCGGCATGCCGAGCACGAGACCTTCGAGCTTCGTCTCAGTCACGATGCGTTCTCCGGCCAAACGCGCTGGCCATCGACGATGCGGGTCAGATCGACCGGACGGCCAGTGGCCCACAGCCACCCCATCTCCTCTGTGCGGAAAGCCATGCCGGGATAGGCCATTTCTTCACGGAGCTTCCATGACTCGCCAGGCTTGGCGTCCTCCCAGGGCTTCGGCTCCGGGTGCGCCTCGAAGTAGGCGTGGGCGGCATCAGCATCGGGACTCCGCGTGTATTCGCCGCGCTGGTAGTACCCGTTGGTGCCGGCTTTCTCGTCTACGACGACGACACCTCGTTCGTGCGGGTAGACGACGAAATTCGGGTTCTCAGCCCAGCGCCAACGGCCGATCTCGGCGTCCCTCTTGGCGAGCCCCCACTCGACGATGGCTTCTGCCTTCGCGGCGGTGATGCCGAACTTCGAGTAGTCGCTCTGATCGGGAAGGATGAATCCGACCCCTTCGGCAAGCTCGAGAATGCGAACGCCGTTGGATGCCGTGAAGGCCGTCTCGATGAGCTGCTTCATGTCAGTCACGCTGCGTCTCCGATCTGTCGGTACATGCCCCACCCGACGAACGAGTTGAGCTCTTCGATGTCCTCGGGAAGCCACGGGAATCGGCTCACCGTCCACTTCTTCGTCTCTGCGTTGAAGTACTCGATCACTGGCCGGACTCCTCGGGCTTCGTCGGGGTTGTCACGCGCTGGAGGTTCTCGTTGAACGCCTCCGCGGTGCGGTTGGAAAGGTGCGCGTACACCTGGCTTCGCAGCTCGAACTCGTTGATCGGCTGCTCGATGATTCGATAGACCTCATCGGTGATCGCAGCGCGGTCATCGCGGAGGATGCGCAACTGCTCGGTGGTGAGGCCGGCGAGCACGGGACCGGCCATCACGGCGTACCGGACAGCATGTAGGCCGCCGCCATCGCGACGATCGCGATGAGCGAGCCGATCCCGACGACTTCGGCGGCGGAGCGCGCTCGATTCCGGCGAGATGGCTCCCAATCCATCGGCTTCTCAATCACGCGTTGCCCTTCCCGTCGGATGCCTTGGCGCGCTGCGAACGGATGACGAGCCGGATGAGGACTGCGACGATCCAGGTGCCGACGGCGAGGAACAGGAGGGCGAGGACGACGACGACGAGCGCGAGCGCCCAGAAGATGAGGTCGAGAGGTGTGAGAGTCATGCTTCTTCCCATGAGATTCGGGCACCGCGATCCGCGGTGATGACGGTTCGGTCAGCGAGTTCGTAGACGGTCTGCGACTCGTGATGGATGATCTGGACGATGCGGGCGGCGTGGCCGAGGGAGATCTGGGTGCCTCCGTCGACGAGGGACAGGAAACGGTCGTTGACCGCGGGCTGGGAGGCGGATGCCTGACCGACCCATCCGCGTCGGATCGGCCGTTCGCGGAACGTGTTGGCGTTCGGCTTCCGGAGCGACATCACTCCTCGTCCTCCTGCATGTGGGCCTTGATGAGTCCGTGCGCCCGGAGGGCATCGGTGGTCAGCTCGACGCGCTCTGCGCCGGCATCGCGGATGCCGCTTCCTCGGAGCACCCTGAGGTGCTTCTTCATCTGGGAAACGCGCTTGTGCACGTTGTACGGCGCCATCCGCGGCCACTCCATGCGAGCGCGGCGTGCGTCGTACTCGTGCTCGAGTTCAGCCGGCGTCCGCGGGCCGAGTTCGTCGAGAAGGTCGACGACGGCGTGCATCACGGCTTCGGTGCGCGTTCGCGAGAGGCCGGTCGCGGCGAGGTGTGAGACTTCGGGGTCGTCTTTGTGTGCGAGCCCTGCGGCGTTCATGGTTGTCCTTCCTGACGGCGCCTTCCGGTGCCGCCGCAGTCGATGCATTCCTCTTCGTCGTCGGGGTCTTTCCATCGGAGGTAGAAGCCCCATCCGAGACACGAGCGGCAGTAGTCCCGGATCGCCGGGTTCGGCTTGCGGCTCATGCCGGCTCGGCTTCCGGTTCCGGCCGCGGGTTCTGCTCCCACAGCTCCTCAGTTGCCCAGAGGAGGGTGCGGATCACGAACGCGCCGTCGTCGCCGATGACAACGGCGACGATGATGCGGCCGCGGACCCACAGCCATGAGCAGTGCATCGGTGACCACAGCACCCGCTCCGGGTACTGCACGGCATCGCGCAGTTCGAGCGCGCGGAGGTTCGCCTGGTCTGCCATGAGTTCGAACCGTTCCCTGGCGTGCCGCGACAGGGCGAGGCGGGCGGTGTCGACGACAGGTGCACCGGGCTTTTCGATCGCGCTTCGCAGCGGGTCGGTGTTGGCGCGGTATCGACCGGTGCCGTATCGCTCCTGCGTCTCGGCGAGCATCTGCCGAGCGCGGCCCGGAGCGATGTTGGTGGGCACCAGGCGGCGAGCACCATCCGGGAATCGGTAGGCCACGTGGTCCGACGTGCGGCTCTCGCGCGTGGCTCCCATGGCCCGGAACTCCCGGTCGAGTCGCTTCGACGGCTGGCGAAAGAACTCAGATCCCACGGTTGTCTCCCGAAAGGATCGCGGTCGGGGCGATCATGGGGATCGGCCTCGGCAGAGAGGCGAGGTTGGCGCAGATCTCGTCCCACTCGTGGTCGTACTGCGCGGCGAGCATCTCGTCGACCATCAGGCGTCCACGCAGTTCTCGTTGTGGACCGTCTTGACCTGGAGCCAGTCGCCGCGTCGGCGGTTGTAGGCGTCGGGCAGGGTGACGGTGAACACCTGCCCGGGGAGGTAGTTCTTCATGTGGGCGACGCCGTTCGTCGGCGTCCCGGGCGATACCAGGTTGAGGTGCACCTCGCGTTGCCCGGCGATGCGGACGGTGACGTCCACGCTGTTCTGCGCACCGGGGCGGAACTTGATGAGCATGAGGTTGCCGGTGATGCTGACGGACTCGACGTCGGGGTCGTGGTTCGGCGGCGTGCAGACCAGAATCGGCGGCTTCGTCGGCTCGGGTGATGGATGGGGGCCGGATGCGGCCGCGAGCGGAGTCGCCACCGCCGCGGCGATGACAGGGACGGACCATGCGGCCCCTTTGACGAACGATCGGCGTTCCATCGGTTCTCCTTCTGACATGAGGAGGCCCGGGCGGTTCCACTCGCCCGGGCCTCGCTTCCCTTCGGTGCGGCGCTGCTCTGCGCCGTGGTGCCCGCTCAGCGGGCTGTCTACTCAGCGGACGATGCCGCCGGATGCGATGAAGCGCTTGATGCGCTTCGGCGATCGCGGTGCCATGAGGTTGTCGAAGCCGGCCGGGACGGCGTCGCCGGTCACGCGGACCACGGGCTGGGTGACGAACGATCGCTTCGCGACCGGGGTGCCGACCTTCTGGGGCTTCGGCGTGAACTTGATTCCTGCGCGCTTGCGGTCCTTGCGTGCTCGTGTCGACATGGTGTTCCCTTCTCTCGTGCAGTCGGTCTGCGTGCCCGCCGTGGACTGGCCCACGGTGTACTTCCTGGTTCGGGCGCCGGCGATATCTCGTCGCCGGTCGGAATGTCTTGGGTTTCCCTTCGATGAGTCACCCGCGGTTGTTCAGCGCTCAGCGCGTCACGTTCGCTACGGGGCCACGACGCGACATAGCGTCATCCCCGCTCGAGCGCACCTTCTCGGCTTCACCTTCGGTGCGCTTCTCCCCCACACAGTCGTCCTCCGCGTCGTCTGGCGCCTTTCACAGCACGTGCATGCCACTGCACGCCGTCGCGGGTGCATGAGGGGTCGCAGCATCGTGGCTTCGACTGGCCCCTCGTATCCCTGTGCGGGATTGTTCAATGTGGAGTTCTGTTGGTGCGATCGCGGCCCGTTGGCGAGGCATCGGGCGCGACAAGTACCCCTGGGGTCGGTGAGGACTCCAGAAGCGACCCGGTTTTGTGACGCGGGCGGTCAGGGGAGCTACCGAGGGTAGATGCCGGTCTGCTCGAGGATGTCGAGCGGCGTGCTCTCATCCGGGTAGGGATCTTCGGTGCTCGAGACCTTTATGGTCATCGCGAAGAGTGCGAGTGGGGCGAGGACGAGGAAGGCCGGGAGCCAGAACCAGAGAGGAAGAGTGTCGGGAGTCATGAGGCCCGCACCTCCACGCGTCCTGCGTCGATGATCGCTTCGACTTCGGACCGCTTGTAGTACACGGCGCGCGTGCCGGGCACCTTGTAGAACGGGTAGATGCGCCGCTCGTACCGGAGCTGTTTCAGCCGGTCGAGAGATAGCTGGGTCAGCTCGGAAGTCTCTTCCGGCGTCATGCGCTCGTCGAGGGCGCTCATGCCGCTGTCGCCTCGACGACGCTGACGAGGTCGTCTAGCGACCATCCGCTCACAAGCTTGAGCTTCCCCAGAAGCACTACGCCGACCGCGCCGGTGTCGTATGCCCGTGTCACTGTCGAGACAGAGACTCCGAGCTGCTGCGCCATTGCCGTGGCGTTCAGGGTGCCCGCCAGGCGACCGGTCTTGTGCATCCATCCCCGCTCGGCAGCTAACCGGCAGAGCACTTCGGGCTCGATCCGCAACATTGCGCCTCCTGTAAGGGGTTCGACTGGACTTGTTGCGTCCACGATACACACAGTGTCTGGTGCGCGCAACATTCAAGATATTGACTTTTCGTTGCGCGCACGCAACACTAGTGTCATGACAGAGAGCGACCTTGCCGCGAAGTGGGGCGAATGGCTGCGCGAGCAGCTCGCCGAACGGGGATGGCGACAGGCGGACCTCGTGCGAGAGTCCGAGGGACTCATCAAGCGCGATCGCGCGAGCAAGTGGGTGAACGGAAACGAGCGGCCAAGCCATCGCCTCGCGATCGTCGCCGCTAATACCCTCGGCATCACGCGCGAGCGCGCACTGTTCGCTGCCGGCTATGCCGCCTCCCTTGACGACCTGACTCTCGACTCAGAGGCCAACGCGGCTGTCCACGAGGAGCGGATGCAGAAGCTGCGCACCATGGACGCCAACAACCTCAGCCACGTTCCGTCGTCGGTTCTCCTGGCAGAGATCGCGCGTCGCCTGAATGCTGTTGCCCCCGGGGATGACGAGGATGCGGAATCCGATGTCAGTGCTTCCGGGCATACTCGCGACCAGTACGCCCGGGCTGCTCGACTCAAGTCCCGGGACAGGGGGGAGGATCTCGTATGACGGCCGCGCTCTTCGAAATCGCTGAGGCACTCAATGTCACCGTGGAGTTCGCCGACCTGTCGGACATGGACCGTGATGGCGACTATGACGCAGCCACGCACACTATCCGCCTCCAGTGCGGAATGTCTCTCCGTCTACTCCGATCGGTCTTCGCCCACGAGCTATGCCACGCCGTGTTCGGGGACGTACGCTCGAAGTTCGGGCCGGTGAACGCTAAACAGGAACGGCGTGCAGACGAATGGGCGGCAC